>PBLF01000008.1 GCA_002722295.1 Stappia sp.
CGACGGGCTCACCCCGAGCGAATTTGCAACCCGGTCCGCAATGGACCACAACGTGAACAGGGCTAACTTATAGACGCGGACAAAACGGGGAGCAGGTCATGAGCCATTCATATGATGGTTCCGATGGCAATCGCGTTGTACCTGCTCATTCCAAGGTATGCAGTACGGCCAGTCATTGCCTGTTACCGGCTGTTCTCCTGGCCGGATTTTCTGGCATTGACGCAAGTCGTCAGCATCAGCACTTTATTACGAAACAGCTTCCGGAATGGCTGTTCCCGTCGTTTCCATCTCCCCCTCCAAAGTCTGCCTGAAACATAGGGTAACCCTGTCCGGCTGACGATGGCGCCAACCCGCGTGAGCGAATACTGAGCGCCACTGCGGCTCTTTCCGCAATAGCTCAAGAGTCTGACTTGCCTCGTTGGATCTGCGATAGCGCCCGCTGAAATGCGGGACGCAATTCGCATTCGTCGCCCCTGTCGGTTCGGACAAAGCCGAAAATGCAACAGCCCGTGCGGGCGATGCATAAGGAGCGGATAATGGAAGCAATAGTTTATTTTCTCGTCTGGGCCGGACTGATCCTGCTCATGATGCGGTTTGGCTGTGGCGCCCATGTAATGGGACATGGCCACAACTCTCGAACAAAGCAGTCGGAGGGAGGTAGTAATACTGATCTGCGCTGGATCGCGCCTGAAAGTGCCATTGATCCCGTGTGCGGGATCACAGTCCATACGAATGCGGCGAAGTCCGCAGTGCATGACGGGCACGTGTTCTACTTCTGCTCGCGAGAATGCCGCGAACGCTTTGAGGCGGCACCTGATACATATCTAAATCAGGAAACTGCGACCTTGGAGACAGGGGAGGCTGTTCATGGCTGACTCACGCAACTCCAGTCCGGGCTACGCGATCAGGGTCGCTCCGCAGGTGTCGAACACACCGCGTATTCCGGTCATCGCATTCGGCATGAGCCTTGGCTTGTTTCTGGCGATCACGTTCGTCCTGTGCGTCGGCTTTGATCTCATCTTTCCGGGAATGGCGATGTACCAGACATGGCTGAAACTTCTTCCCGGATTCACCTGGTTGAGTATCCCGAGCTTCCTGCTCGGTCTGGTCGAGGCATTTGCCTACGGCTGGTATGTCGCGCTGATTTTCGGCCCTCTCTTCAACTACTTCGCGGCACGCAGGTTCCGTTGAACACGGCCATATTAATGGAGACCAAAATGAAAACAGAAATGAAATTCGCGTTAGCGACAGCAACTCTGACTTTGCTCGGAACCGTGCCGGCATTCGCGACCACCGTCTACATTCCAGAGGGGGGCGCTGGAGAAATCCTTGTTGTGGATGCCGACACCGGTTCGGTCGAGGCGCGCTGGCCAGGTTTTGAGGCTGTCCACGGTCTGGCCGGAGCACCAGGCGCACGTTACATCGTTGCGGGCAGCTATTCCGAGGCGGCGAAAGAAGAAGCAGAGGCGCCGGCGAAACCGGAAGGCGTATCGCAAGACGAACACGAAGCGCATCACGCCCCTAGGGCGGCGAGTGTCATGCCCAAAGATGCCGGAGTAAGCATTCTTACGATAGTCGAAGCGGAGACCGGCGCGGTAGTGCGCCGGATTGAGGTTCCCGGCGCCGTCCATCACGTGGCTATGTCTCCGGACGGCCGCTACGCCGCAGTTACACATCCGACCACAGACGGGATCAGTATCATCGATCTCGACACCTTGGCATTCAAAGCGTTCGTGCCGACTGGAACGAGCCCAAACTATGCCGTGTTTGCGCGCGATGGTAGATCGGTATTCGTTACGAACGCCGACAGCGGAACCGTTAGTGAGGTTGACGTCGACAAGACGTTCGTCAAGCGCAATATCCTTTCCGGCGAGGCGCCGGAGCATGTTGTCATGTCGCACGATGGCAATCGGCTTTACGTCGCCGATGCCTATGCCGGCAAGGTCCACGAGGTCATCATCTCGGACGGGAAAATTTCCCGGTCGCTGGATGTCGGTGGCGAAATCCACGGGCTGGATCTGTCGGACGATGATGGGACGCTATTCGTCAGCGGCAAGGGCGATGACAAGATTGCCGCTATTGACCTGAGCAGCGGCAAAGCAAAATTCGCAGCCTTAGCTCCCGCCCCCTATCACCTGACGACAATAGCCGGGACGAACAGCCTCTACGTCTCAAGTCGCGAAGAGCCCAAGGTCTGGATCGTCGACCAGGAAAACCTCGCAGTAACGGGCGAGATCGCTGTTTCAGGTGAAGGTCACGAAATGGTGGTGCTCCCCTAAGAGCAGCCGAAAAAGACGAAAGGAGACTGTCATGTACAGATATGCAACTTCAAACGCCATGACTTCAGCCCTTCTCGGTGGAGCGATCATGTTCGGCCTGGTGACCGCTTCGTTGGGCCAGGAAAGCGGCATGATGGACGACGGCATGATGAGCCCGGGTTTGATGATTCCTCAAATGAATCCGATACGAGGCAAGCGGCTGTTCGCGAGCAAGGGATGCGTTGTGTGCCATTCGATAAACGGTGTCGGCGGCGAGGACGCTCCGGCCCTTGATGCGTCGACGATGCCCCTACCGATGAATCCGTTCGAATTTGCTGCGCGCATGTGGCGGGGTGCAGAGGCGATGGTCGCAATGCAGCGTGATGAACTCGGTGCGCCGATCGAGCTCGATGGTAGCGAACTGGCCGACATCATTGCGTTTGTCCACGATGCCGACGTTCAGGCCGAATTCTCCGAAGAGGACATTCCCGAGCGTATCGAGGAACTGATGCACGAATCCGATGACGAGTAGACGCCATCGCGGCGGTGGCGGTGCGTAGTCCGCCAAGCAGACCTTGAAACAGGAGCGAGAGGGAACGCCGGACAATCCGGCGTGAACTCCGTCCAAAGCGCAAGGAGCAATAATATGTCCGCAATAGTCTCAGATGCCGACAACTCGGTCACCAAACGCGATTTCATTTACGTTGCAACAGGGGCGATGGTGGTCGTGGGAGTAGGGGCGTTCGCCTGGCCGTTTATCGACAGCATGAATCCTTCGGCAAGTATACGAAGCCTCGCAACGGTCGAAATCCCGTTGGGCGGCATTGAGGTCGGCCAGCGAGTGACGGTCATGTGGCGTGGCCGTCCTGTGTTTGTCGACAGACGGACGGAAGCTCAAATCGATGCGGCAGTCGCTGACGACGATGCTGATCTTATCGATCCTCAAAGCGATGCAGATCGTGTGCAGAATCCCGAGTGGCTGATCGTGGTCGGGGTGTGCACGCATCTCGGCTGCATCCCACTCGGGCAGAAGGATTCCGATCCAAGGGGCAATTGGGGTGGCTGGTACTGCCCGTGCCACGGTTCGCAATACGACACGTCCGGGCGTGTAAGGCGGGGCCCTGCACCCAAGAACCTCGTCGTTCCGCCCTACGAGCTTATGGACGGCGAAAAGGTAATAATCGGCTGATCTGAGACGTAGGGGTGGCGCCGATGTTGTTAGGTTTTCCAGAAAGATAGATGGAGAAGATGGTGAATATTCGAGGAAGTCTTCCAAAGGTTTTTGTGCTGGGATTTTTTGCGCTAGGAGCTGCGGTCCTGCTTTCAAAAGCGTTCCAGCCAGAACCGGAAGCGATGGTCGTGGCGGTGTCAATGCCGGAACTGTCGGGTGAAGCAAGCGTCGGTCAGATACTCTTCAATAACAACTGTGCCAGTTGCCATGGCGATCGTGCATCCGGAACGGACAAAGGGCCTCCGCTGATCCACGACATTTACAATCCGGGACATCACTCGGATGATGCGTTCTATCTGGCAGCCATGAACGGTGTGGTCCAGCACCACTGGCCATACGGCAACATGCCGAAGCAGGAGCAGGTCACGCGGGACGAGGTGGCGAAGATTGTCCAATATGTTCGCGAGTTGCAGGTCGCCAACGGCATAACGTTCAAACCGCACAACATGTGACACGACAAGGAGCGATTGCGATGACCTCCCAGCACGAGCACCATCATCACACGGCGGACGCCGAAGGCACCTCTTCTGCCGGCCAAGGCCAATATGACGAAGTTCCGGCCGGATATAGCGGACCCGTCTATACCTGCCCAATGCACCCTCAAGTGCGCCGTACACATTCCGGATCATGCCCGATATGCGGCATGGGACTGGAACTGGAATCGGCAACGATGGTTGAAGAGGGGCCGAATCCCGAACTTGTCGATTTCACTCGGCGCTTATGGATTGGCGCGGCCCTGAGTATTCCACTCCTGATCCTGACCATGGGTCCCTTTGTGGGTCTTTCCGGCGTTCGCGAGATCTTCGGAGAACGAGCAACGCTGTGGATCGAACTTGTGCTCGGCACGCCAGTCGTTCTCTGGTCGGGTTGGCCATTCCTTGTCCGCGGCTGGAACTCCTTCCGTACGATGAATCTGAACATGTTCAGCCTGATCGCGATGGGCGTCATGGCGGCATGGACATTCAGTGTCGTCGCCGTGCTGTTTCCAGGTATCTTCCCCGATGGCTTCCGGGATCCAGAAGGTCATGTGGGTGTCTATTTCGAAGCAGCAGCCGTCATCGTTACCTTGGTGCTCCTCGGGCAGGTGATGGAACTGCGTGCTCGTGAGGGTACTGGCAAGGCAATCCGGGCACTCCTCGATATGGCGGCAAAAACGGCCCGCGTGATACGCGACGACGGCACGGAAGAGGAAATTCCGCTCGAACATGTTGGGGTTGGCGACCGCATTCGTGTGCGTCCCGGCGACAAGGTTCCCGTGGATGGCGTGGTGGTCGATGGTCGTTCATCGATCGACGAAAGCATGATCACCGGCGAACCCGTCCCAGTCGAGAAAGTTTCAGGCGATCCAGTGACGGGCGCAACCATCAACGGCACTGGCAGCCTTATCATGGAAGCTACACGCGTCGGCGCCGACACAATGCTGAGCCAGATCGTCGAAATGGTCGCCAACGCACAACGGTCCCGGGCGCCAATCCAGAAATATGCCGACAAAGTATCCGGCTATTTCGTGCCGGCGGTGATCGCTATCGCTGTACTTGCTTTCCTGGGCTGGGCGTTTTGGGGCCCGGAACCCGCCCTTTCATATGCGCTCATCGCCGCGGTCGCGGTACTGATCATAGCCTGTCCCTGCGCCCTCGGTCTCGCCACCCCAATGTCGATCATGACGGCAACGGGACGCGGAGCTCAAGCAGGCGTGCTCATAAAGAATGCGGAGGCGCTCGAGAGGTTCGAGAAAGTTGATACGCTAATCGTCGACAAGACAGGCACGTTGACCGAAGGCAAGCCGCGATTGGTGGCAGTCGTGGCGGAGAATGGCCATGACGAGACCGAAGTGCTGCGTCTGGCGGCTTCCCTTGAACGGGGTTCGGAACACCCGCTCGCCGAAGCCATCGTAAGAGGAGCCGAAGAGCGAGGCGTGGAGTTGGCCGCGGCCGGCGACTTCGAGGCCGTTACCGGCAAAGGCGTCAAGGGTACAGTGGATGGCAGAGCCGTGGCGCTCGGCAATCTCGCGATGATCCGCGAACTTGGCCTGGAGGCGGGGGGCTTGACCGAAAAAGCCAATGGCCGCCGTGACGAGGGCGAGACGGTCATGTTCGTTGTCGTCGACAATGGCGTCGCCGGACTCGTATGCGTCGCCGATCCGGTGAAAGAAACAACCCCCGACGCGCTGAAGGCTCTGCATGAACTTGGATTCCGCATTATCATGGCGACCGGAGATAACGAACGAACGGCGAAAGCCGTTGCTGCGCGCCTGGGCATCGACGAGATCCGCGCCGACGTGCTTCCCGAAGACAAGGCGCGCATCATCCAGGAATTGCAGCAGCAGGGTCGCAAGGTCGCGATGGCCGGCGACGGCGTGAACGACGCTCCGGCTCTGGCTCAGGCCGACGTTGGAATCGCGATGGGAACCGGGGCGGATGTCGCGATCGAAAGCGCTGGGTTTACCCTGGTCAAAGGAAATCTTGACGGCATCGTCAGGGCTCGCCGTCTGGCCCACGGAACGATGCGCAACATACGGCAGAACCTGTTTTTCGCCCTGATCTACAATACGTTGGGCGTTCCGGTAGCTGCAGGCGTACTCTTCCCGTTCTTCGGCATCCTGATTAGTCCGATGTTCGCCGCCTTTGCGATGAGCGCTTCTTCGATCTCAGTTGTCGTCAATTCGCTCAGACTGCGGCAATTGGATCTGAAATCCTGATGGAGCCGTTGTCCTGGTCTTGTCGGAGAACGGTCGCGGCCAAGCTTGTCGTTATTGACTCGGTTTCGGCGTGACGTCAGGGTAATTGTTCACACGGTTCCCGCGATGCCGAGCGCGAAGCGGGATGAAAAGGGAATGTGACGGGTGGACCCAGACCGGGCATCCAAACCACAGCCGACCCCGCGACTGTAGAATGGCGCGGCGCCATAACTCCCGAAAACGGGAGCGCCACTGGAAACATCCGGGAAGGCGATAGCGCTGGAAAACCGCCATGAGCCAGGAGACCTGCCATGTGAACGGACGGAGAGATGTTCAAGTGACTGAATGAGCAACACGGAGGTTGTCATGCTCGCAACACAATCTGTTTCGCTGCGGGTTTCGGCATCAGCACGTCTGACGACTACGCTGTTCGCTGCAATATTTGGCATAGCGTTGCTTTATTTCGCTGCGTTTGCTCATTCCGACGCACTGCACAACGGCGCCCACGACACGCGCCACGCAATCGTCGCGCCCTGCCACTAAGGCGCCACGACGTAGATGTTGACCCGGGTAATTCTGGCCGCGCTTGTAGCGGGATTGCTCGCTGGTGTGTTCGCGACCGCGGCGCAATCAGTGCGGGTTATCCCGTTGATCCTCCAAGCCGAAGCTTATGAAGAGGGGGTGTCACACGCTGAGACCGAGGACGAAGTCTGGGCGCCCGAAGAAGGCTTGCAGCGGACGTTTTTTACGTTGCTCTCGAATCTCGTGACCGGTGTTGCATTCGCACTGATTCTAACGGCTATCACTCTGATATTAGACCAACCGGTGTCGCTCCGGCATGGCGCGCGTTGGGGGGCGGGTGGGTTCGCGGTTTTCGTTCTCGCCCCAAACTTCGGTCTTCCGCCTGAATTGCGCCTGCATGGATCGGACAGTCTGCCCGATGGCGGTAAATCCCCTTCGATCAGGGCGGATGTGCTGAAGGAAAAGGGCTGGACTGTGTCCAATCTGGCTTATGCGCTGAAAACAGGCATCCAACCGGACGGCGACGCTTTTGGTGGTTCGATGGGGGAAGTGGTGCGTGACGGAACTTCCTTTCTCAGTCAGGACGATCTGACGGCAATCGCGACCTTTCTGCTGGAGCGGGAGAATGATTGACAGACGCAATTTCCTGGCGGGAACCGGGGTGCTCGTGTCAGCAGGCGTCCTGCCCGGTCTTGCTGTGGCAAAGGCGGGTGCGCAGGAGTTTGATCTGATCGCCGGATCGGTCCAGCGAGCACTTTACGAGCAGCAGCTCTCAGATCTCTGGGCCTATAACGACATTGTACCCGGTCCTGAAATCCGGGCCCGAAAGGGCGAGCGGATACGCGTCAACTTTCGCAACAATCTTGAGGAGCCCACATCCATCCACTGGCACGGGATCCGCATCGAAAATGCGATGGACGGGGTGTCCGGCTTGACCCAGGAACCCGTGCAGCCCGGAGACAGTTTCATCTATGAATTCGAGCTGCCGGATTCCGGTACATATTGGTATCACGCGCACAACAAGAGTTGGAATGAGGTCGGGCGTGGCTTGTATGGCCCGTTGATCGTGGAGGAGCGAACCTCCACCTTTGATCGCGACCATGACATCACCCTCATCATTGATGACTGGCGCTTGCGCCAGCCTGGCGTTCTGGACACGGACAGCTTTGGTTCCTTGATGGATTGGAGCCACGGAGGGCGTCTCGGTAACTGGCTCCTTGTGAATGGCAAGTCACGTCCGGTCTTGAAGCTGCGCAGTGGCGAAGCCTATCGCGTTAGACTGATCAACGCCTCGAACGCACGTGTTCTGGAACTCGATCCCAATCGGTTCGGCGGAAAGGTAATTGCCTATGACGGACAGGCGCTGCCGGAATCCGTCGTTCTGCCTTATTCCCCGCATCTTCTCGGACCAGCGCAACGGATCGACCTTATGGTTGTTCCGGACGCTGATTTTGCGATCGAAGAGATTTCGGGCGATCAGCCATTCCCCCTGGTCGACGGGATCGTCGACGGGATATCGCGTACAGCGCAGTCGACGCCTTCAATTCCGGTAAACCTGATACCGGAGCCCGATGTGACGGGCGCCCGGAAAGTGAAGGTCGTTATGGAAGGTGGCGCCATGGGCGGCTTTGTGGACATCACCTACAAGGGCAAGCGCCTTGAAGGCGAAGATTTCCGTAAAACGGGCCAGTCCTGGGCATTCAACGGCATAGCAAACCTGGCGGAGGCTCCGCTTTTCACGGTTCGGCGCGGCGAAACGGTTCTGCTGGAAACGATAAATCAGACAGGCTGGGTACACGCCATGCATGTCCATGGTCATCACTTCCGTGTTCTCAGCCGATCCGGAGCCGACGTCGATGACGGCAAGCCCTGGCGCGACACATTCCTGATTGGACCTGAGCAGACGACGGAGGTTGCCTTCGTCGCTGGCAATCCCGGCAAGTGGCTGTATCATTGCCACATGCTGGAACACGCGGCGGCAGGCATGACCACATGGTTCGAAGTCAGCTGAGACGAGTGTAGAAAATTTACGGAACCGGCGTTACGTTACTGAAATGCGCAGACTTTTGCCATCGTTGATGATACTGGTTCTGGTCCTCGGGGCCATGATGCCGGCTGTGATCCAATCGCATGCCGACATGACATCAACGAAAGTAACCGATCAGGTTCATGAGGTTCTGGCCGCTGACAAGACGGCCGCGATGAAGTGCTGTCAGAAGTCGAAAAGCGGCATGGATAACCGCCAAGGCAATTGTGCGGCCGATTGCCATTATCTTCCCGAATTCACACCGCTGCAAAATTCGCCTGTCTTGGCGTCGGTTGAAATCCCGGCACAGTCCGAGACGCTTCTGGAAGTGATATATTTCCAGATGAGGCCCCCCATCTCGATCTGATCTTACTTCGCCAGCCATCAATGGCGTTCGTCGAGTAATTGGATTTGAGAGGGAAACCATGCTTTCCAAACGTAGCTTAATGCTTGGCGCTTTGTCGTCGGCATTCCTGCCTGCCTCGTTGGCACAGGCACACAAACGCGTCTTCAAACTTGATCCGCGGTTCGAACCGCAGACTGTTCGATTCTCCGGATACAGTCCCGGCACGCTGGTGGTCGATCCAGGCAACCACTTTCTCTACCTGCAAACAAGCCGGACAACAGCAAGGCGATATGGGGTCGGCGTCGGCCGAGCTGGTCTTGCCTTTCGGGGCTCGGCCACCATCGGTCGGAAGGCAAAGTGGCCAAGTTGGACCCCGACCAAGAACATGATCAGGCGTGAGCCGGGCAAATACGCCAGATATGCAAAAGGCGTTCCCGGCGGACCCGGAAATCCGCTTGGTTCACGCGCGCTGTATTTGTACCGCAGTGGCCGTGACACGATGTATCGGATTCACGGCACCACCCAGCCATCTTCAATCGGGCGCTCCGTTTCGAACGGCTGCATCCGGATGATCAATGCGCATGTCGAGGACCTGTATGAAAGGGTTCCGGTGGGCGCAAAGGTGGTCGTGCTGTGATGGCTCAGGACCCGCAAAAACTATCGCCCTATGCACTTTCCTCCGGGGTGCCGAGAATTCGAGCACATGACGTCACGGGCGTTCCCGAACCGCGGAAATTCGGCACCTGGATCATGATCGCATGCTGCATTCCAATGGTCGGCGGCGCCGGATTGCTGCTTTGGGGCATGGGCGCTGGCGCAGGTTTGGCTGAACGCCTCGGCGCATTGGCGCCAATCGGCTTTTGTCTTGGGGCACACCTCGTCATGCACAAGATCATGGGCCGGACCTGTCACGGCCATCAAACACACAAAGGACAAGACCAGAAATGAAAACACTGATCAAAATCGCGGCCGCATCATGGTTGGCCGGCAACCTGCTGACGCTGCATGCACATGCAGGCGAAACCGATGACAAGCATATCACCGTCTTCAAGACACCCTGGTGCGGGTGCTGTCAGGTCTGGGTCGATGCAGTCGAAAAAGCCGGCTACACCGTCGAAACAAAGGACATGGAAGACCTCTCCTCGATCAAGACGCAGGCGGGCGTGCCGGCAAAACTTGAAGCATGTCATACGGCCGCCATCGGAGGCGATCGCAAATACGTTCTCGAGGGACACGTCCCGCTTGCAGCGATCAGCAAGCTCATGACTGAACAACCGGATATTCGCGGCATTTCCACCCCGGGTATGCCGATGGGCTCTTTGGGCATGGGAGAAGATCCGAAGGCGAAATACGACGTCCTCGCCTTCACCGGCAAAACCGGAGAGACGCCGACCCTGTATTACCAGGCCGGCAAGCAATGAATCGCAGGCAACTCCTGGGTGGGGCAGGCAGCCTGTCGTTGCTTGCCCTTTCCGGCTGTACAACCACCACCCCCGAACAGGCGCTCGAGCCGCAACCGGCACCGAGAATCCCAGGCACGTATGCAACCATGTATGGGCCGATGCCCGGAGAGCGTTTTCCGATACCGGCCGTCGATCTGAACAAGGTCCCGGAGAGGTTCTGGCGTCGTCAGGTCGACTATTCGGGGCCTTATGCGGTTGGCACCCTGATTGTCGATACGCAGACGTTTTACCTTCATTTGATCCAGGAGGGCGGCAAGGCGATGCGGTATGGCGTCGGACTCGGCAGAGCGGGATTTTCGTGGTCGGGCCGCGGGGTCATCCAGTGGAAGCAGGCTTGGCCGAAATGGACTCCGCCCGAGGAAATGATCGCGCGGGAGCCGGACCTCGAAAAATGGAGCGCACGCAATGGCGGCATGCCACCGGGGCTCGATAATCCGCTGGGAGCGAGAGCCCTCTACATTTTTCAGGACGGAGAGGACACGCTGTACCGGATTCACGGTTCGCCGGAATACTGGACCATCGGCAGGGCTGTCTCCAGCGGATGTGTTCGATTGATGAACCAGGACATTATCGATCTCTACAGCCGTGTCCCCAGCGGGTCTTCCCTGGTGGTCGTTTAGGTGAAGCCATGTCGATGAGACGATTGAAGATAATTTCCCTTGCCGGTCTGGCATTACTTGCGATCGGCGTCGTCGCCATGATTGGGGTCGGCCCAGGTAATGGGGAAAGCGCGGCTCTCCTTAGGCCGGATGACCAGGAAAAAGTGGCGCTCGGCCAACAGGTCTACACTGCCAACTGTGCGTCCTGTCACGGAGCGGAATTGCAGGGCCAGGCAGAGGATTGGCGTTCCCCGGGACCCGACGGCTTGATGCCGGCTCCGCCGCACGATGAAACAGGACACACCTGGCATCATCCCGACGAGTTGCTCTTCAAGATCACCAAACTTGGGGTCGCCGAAGCGGCCAATCTGAAGGATTACACATCCGCGATGCCCGCTTACGAGGCCATTCTGTCGGATGAGGAGATCGTCGCCGTCTTGTCTTACATCAAGAGCACCTGGCCCGATGAAATCCGCGCCGGCCATGACGAGATGAACAAGCGCTACGCATTGGAACCGCGGGACACGAGATGAACGCAGGTTGGGCAGAAAATGTTGAAGGGAGACGCCAATGACAACACGGCGCGGACTGCTTGCAGGAGGTGTGGCTTTGGCCGCTGGCGCCGCCGCCTACGGCGTTTTGGGCGCACGGCCGTCCGTGAACCTTGCCAGGGCAACCGGCTTCCCTCGGCTTCAAATGCCGCCATTGCTCGATACCTCCGAATCGGGGCGTTTCGACGTGACCGCACAGTTCGGCACGACCAGTTTCATCGGCGGCAGGGCGACACCGACAATCGGATTCAACCAGCCTTATCTCGGGCCGGTTGTTCGCGTTCAAAAGGGGCCGTTGCAGCCGAAAGTCGCCAACGCTCTGTCATGGCCTGTCAGTTCCCACTGGCATGGACTGCTCGTACCTGGCGAACACGATGGCGGTCCGCATTTGCCGATCGGCCCAGGTTCCGACTGGACGCCTGATATGCAGATCGACCAGCCGCCTTGCACGGCCTTCTTTCACACACACATACACGGGCGAACTGCACAGGATGTCTATGCCGGGTTGGCCGGAGTGATCCACATCGTCGATGGCCACGATGCGGAGCGTGGATTGCCAGAAACCTATGGCACGGACGATCTCACACTGGTCATTCAGGATCGCAGATTTGCCGGTGACGGGCGGCTGGCCTATGCGAATTCGATGATGGACATCATGCATGGCATGACCGGAGACACGATCCTGGTCAACGGCCAGATTGGAACGGCGGCGCATGTACCGACGGGAATTGTCAGGCTGCGGATTGTTAACGCTTCCAATGCCCGCATTTATTCGTTGCGCCTGAGCGACTCCCGCCCGATGCATCTCATCGCGACCGATGGCGGGTATCTTGCCCGGCCGATCGCACTCGAAACGCTGCGAATGGGTCCCGGTGAGCGTGCTGAGATCCTGGTCGATTTCACGAGCGGGCATGACGTTTCTCTCGTGAGTGACGGTGATCCCAATCAGGGAATGGGCGGCATGATAGGCCGCGCCCGGGGAATGCTCGATGGTTTGACGGGCGCGCGGCGTTTCGAGGTCCTGCCAATCCTTGTCGATGAACGCCTCCCGGTCGCGGTTCACAAAATCCCCGATACGATAGGAGGCAAGGCGCCCTCACTTGCAGATTTTGAAATTGCCAAAACCAGGCGCTTCTCACTCGACATGGGCATGGGAGGAGACATGATGGGAGGAGGCATGATGGGCGGGTTTGCCATCAACGGAGATCCGTTCGAGATGGCCGTCGTCAACCAACGCGTGCGTCTTGGCGACACAGAAAAATGGGTCGTCAGCGCAACCATGCTGGCCCATCCTTTCCACGTCCATGGCGTGTCGTTTCAGGTCGTCCGCGAAAACGGCCGTGATCCGCTGCCCGAAAGCAGTGGATGGAAGGATACTGTCGTCATTGATGGCGAAACCGAATTGCTGATGCGCTTCACGCAGCCCGCCGGCGATCGAACGCCCTTCATGTATCACTGCCACATTCTCGAGCATGAGGATGGTGGCATGATGGGGCAGTTTACTGTGGCCTAGCTCTGAACTGACCTGAGAGGAGGCAAAACCGATGTCAGAAAACCATGCCGGTCATATGCCATCAAGCGGCCGGGCGCTCTCGATTTCCGCGTGGCTGACGGGCGTCTATTTTATCGTGGAGCTCGGCATTGGATTGTGGACCGGCTCGGTCGCAGTCATCTCCGACGCCTTTCATACATTCTCCGCGGTCGGAGGCGTTCTGGTTGCAATCATCGCCGCCCGCATCGCGAAAAGGCCGGCGGACGAACAAAAGTCCTTCGGCTGGTTGCGCGCCGAGATCATCGGCGCGCTCGTGAATGGCGCATTTCTTCTGATCATGGCCTTGGTTGTGATTGTCATGGGACTGATGCGGCTCGGAAACCCGATCGATCTCCCCACCGGTCCGATGCTGATTGCAGCGGCGGGAGGCCTCGTTACGGAGTTCATTTCGCTGTATCTTTTGTACCGGCAACAGGGCAGTGATTTGAATGTACGGGGTGCCTATTGGCACATCATACAGACATTCGTCGGCAGTCTAATAATCATTGTCGCTGCACTGGTGATCCGATTTACCGGCTTCCTCGCAATTGATCCCTTGTTGGGGATTATCTTCGGGTTTGTGCTTCTGTGGGCCAGCTGGGGGATACTGCGCGACGCCATTCATCTTCTCATGGAGGGAACGCCTGATGAGATTTCGCTTGCCGAAGCCAAGGCCGCTCTCGCGGTAATTCCGGGTGTGAAGAATGTTCATCACGTCCACGCCTGGGCACTTACAAGCGGCAAATATGTGTTCTCGGCACATGTCATGGTGGATAAACGCGCCGAAATTGATTCGGACGAGGTCTTGACGATTGCACAAGGAAAGCTCGTGGATGAGTTCGGATTTTTCTTTACCACAATCCAGGTGGAGACCCGATGTCATGACGAGGAACGAGCGCGCGCAATCGATACGCTCGTTGATCGGTCGATGGCGACGTGAATGCGATCACTTCATCAGATATTTGACCAGGGCCGCAATCGCCAACAAAACGAGGATGCCGATCAGCAGCATCCCGATGCCACCAAATCCCATCATGCCGCTTCCCAGACTGTTGTCCATCATTGCTCGGTTTCCTTGACCTTGATTCCGACGATCTGTCTTCGCGTGATCCACAAGACAACTGTTGGAACGACCAGCCACTGCAACAGAGGGCTCAGACCTGTTCCAAACGGTGGCACCAGAGGCATCAATTCCGAATAGGTCCAGCGCAGCGAGACCTGCGTGTAGTAATACTCGAAACCGACTGTCAGGCCGATCCCGATGCCGAGATACATCAGATACTGCCAAGCGGCAGGACGGAGAAACCACTGACGCGTCCGCGCTGCCAGGCTTGTGAGACCGAAAGCAACAAGGGCAAAGCCGACATCACCGAATGTCGCCGACATGCAAAGCTTGATGCCGTCCCAATGGTTCATCTCGATCATCCCGGCATAGGTAGGTGCCTGGACAAACTCCCATACGAAATGGAGGAGAAAGGAGAATACGACGATGTTGAATTCGGGCTGGTACGTTATTGCGCGCATGGAAAGACCCTGGCTTTGGTTTTGCGGAAAAGCCTAAACGCTCCGGTGGGTGGAAGGTCAAATCGCGCTGAACTGCGGCGCGATCGGCCCTATTCGTTCACCAACTTCGCCAACCTCCATGATTGTGTGCAGGGTTGTCTGTTCGCTTCCCGCGGTCCCACGCCTGCATTGCATCCGGCGACCAGGAGAAACGCCCGGGCCGAGTTCGTTGACGTCATTCACCCTTTGTCGCCTGACTTTTTGCCAAAATCGGCGAAGATCGTGAACGACCTTGCCCCTTTGGAAAGATTCGATTTTGCGATGCGCGTCTTGCCGATACGTTGCTGGAGATATGCACAAACGGGCTCAAAGTCCTCTATCGCCAGCATCCTCCAAGGCGCTCCGAAAGATTTCTCAACATTTTTCGAGATGGCGCCATAGCTGAATCTTGTTGCACGCGACCTGTCGGCGCTGGCGAACTGGTTATACCTGCTGATCAGGTACTGAACATACCGACTGGCCTCCTGATCGGCACCGATCGTTCCAGCTGCCGGTTGGATATGTAGCGCTTTGCGTGTCGTTCTCACATTGACGGTGTGGGCCTGAATCGCTCCAGGACTGTCGACAATGACATTGCCGCTGTCATTGTTAACGATGACGCGCCTTAGGTCGCCGAGCAGGATCTTTGCAAAGAAGGCGTCTGTCGCCTGTTCGGGCCTACCCATTTCCTTTTCCCGAATTTTCTTGAGTTCTTCCAACGCCTCTGCCGAAAATGCCTCTGGTTGCGAGTCGACAATTCGGTGGTGACGTCGGCACAGCAGGATAAGGTTGTCGAATCCGTGGCGATCTTCCTCGGTTTGGCTGCTGTCAAATCGAGGTCCGCCTGCTTTCTGCGCATGAATGTGACAGATCTCGCCGGTGATCGTGCCGGCGCTTTCCACGATGGGAAGGGAAAAACCTGGAAACGCACAAAGATTGCCCGATAGGGCGAACAGCCTCTTAATTGTTTTTTCTGTCGGCCCCAAAAGCGCACACTCCTGTTGTCCTAGATCTCTGCCGCTTTGAACAAGCCTTGCCGACCGGCTCGCTTGAGTTTGTTCCATGCCAGTCCGGAATCCTGATCTTACTAGGCCGACGCGTGATGCAAAACTCTGTTCGGATCTATCCAATCCGGCGCCCTCATCATTTGGCGACTTGATGGCACGCGTCTTCGGCAAGCGGGAATGGGATTAAACCTCGGTCAGCATCAGGTCCGTGTCGCAGGACCCATCTCGTGAACCGGCCTGGTCGGTGTCCCGCGCGTTTGTTGGCCCTTGCCGCTTGACCTTTCCTGCGCTGGAAGGCGTAGGCTTTGATATGGCAAGGAGGCGATGCGCATGAGATCAGAGACAGAGCAGATGGAACGGGACATTCTTCGCGTCTATCGTTGTGCCCGCGGGCAAGAGCGTCCGGATATTGCCGAATTCATGTTGGCCGCGCTGGAAAAGCTCGATCGAGAACGGGAACGTTTCCCGCTGACGGAGCGGCCCCTGATGGAAGCCTATCGGGACATCGCCAGTCGCCTTGGCGAACCGAGATGTGCGGCGCAGCGACTTTCCACCTCGAAGTCTGAGCCGCACAGTTAGAAACGCCCGTGTGGTCGATCATCGGAGGCCATTGGCGAGGAGCCAAATATACACGGTTGCAGATCGCCGTTCACTGGTCTGTGGTTCTGTTGCTGATCGGGCAATGGTATACCTCCGACGCCATACCCCGAACGCATAATCCGCTGCTGCCTCCGTCCGAATCCGACCTGTTCCAGCATGCTGTCCACAATTATGCCGGGCTGCTGATCGGTGCGTTGGTGCTGTTGAGGATCGGGCTTCGAATGTTCCTGCCACAATCGCTGCTGCCGCGACTGACGAACTGGCGGGACCGCACCTCGCATGCAGTCCATTGGGCGCTGTATTTCTCTCTTCTCGGACAGGTTGCTGCCGGGTTTGTAACCTCCTATCTCTGGGCGCCTGCCGCGCGCTTTCATGTACTCTTCTGGAATGTCACGTTGATCCTGGTGGGGCTCCACATCGCCGCAGCCGCTTATCACGCGCTTCGGGGAGACGGTGTGGTCTGGCGCATGATCCCGAGCACCCTCGAACTGCTTATCCGCCCGACCATACGAAGTGAGGAACGGAACGCAGCTCACGGTTCCGATGCCTCTCGCACCGGACAATCCGGCACATCCTCCTCGGAGTAGCGCGGGACAGTCGTCACTCCCTTTTCTCCGTTTATGATCTGCGATCTTCACATGCGCGTTCTTGGGGCATGGATAGTCTTCACTTACTGGTACGCTGGCATTGGATTTACGTTTGGGCGTCGCCCTGCGGGCCGGGCTGTTGGCAAGGCTGAAGCCCGTAAGCGGTCTTCCCCCATCCGGGCTGCCATCCCTGACGCCGGGGGCGGCCGGAAGGATTGGAGAGCTGCGAGAGCACCTTGGTGCCGCTCGCGTGCGGCGGCCGGCAAGGGAGGCTTCACCGCTTCTGGCCGAGAAAACTGCGACCCGGCACAAATGCCGGCTTGCCAGACGCGCCCTTGTCCTGCCTTGCTCTTCGCGGCCTCCGGGATCGGCCCCTAAAGAACAGGGAGCGGAAACCGGATAGAGGACCGCGCAAGACGCGGAAAGAGAATGGAAAAAGCCGAGCTCGAAGAGCTGAGAGACAAGGTGAATTGCGGGGCGGTTCTCGAAACCGCCGGCTTCGCCGTCGATCTGAAGGAAAGCACCCGCAAGGCGGTCAAATACCGCCGTGGCGACGACATCATCATCGTCATTCACGAGGGCAAAGGCTGGTTCGATCCACTGTCGGAGGCCAAGGGGGACGTCTTCCGTCTGGTCGAACATCTTGACGGCCTCCCGTTCGCGGCCGCGCTCTACGTCGTTGCCGATCTCATCGGTTTCGTCCCCAAGGAGCATGAATGGAAGCGACCGTCACGCGTGCACGCGCCTGATCTCTCCATTCCCGAACGCTGGAACGCGCGGCGCAAGCCNTGGCGCGGATCAGCCACATGGCGCTATCTGCGCGACGAGCGTGACATTCCAGAAGCGATTCTGAGATCGGCCATCACCCAGGATATCCTGCGCGAAGGCCCCCGGGGGAGCATGTGGGCGGCGCACCGCGATCGCGCGGGCGCCGTGACCGGCTGGGAAGAGCGCGGGCCGGACTGGCGTGGTTTCGCGACCGGCGGCGCGAAAGTGCTTTTCCGGCTCGGCCCCGTCGATGGGCCGCGGCTTTGTGTCGCCGAGGCGGCGATCGACGCCATGAGCCTCGCCGCGCTCGAGGACCAGCGGCCCGACACGCGCTATTTGAGCACCGGAGGCGGTTGGTCGCCGGCGAGTTCCGAGGCCCTGCTCGATCTCGCCGTTCGGGCAGACGCCCTCCTGGTGGCGGCCACCGACAACAATGCGCAAGGGGAGACCTTTGCCGAAAGGCTCGAGGCGCTCGCTGCCGATGCCGGTTGCGGGTTCGTGCGGCTGCGGCCGGAGCTGGAGGACTGGAACGAGGATCTGAAGGCAAAAAGAAGAAATAAGGATGGAAGGGAGGAGGAGAAGGACAGCTGCCCCATGCCCGCCGTCCGCCTCAAGGGTGAAGCTCCGCCCGGCTGACGCCGGCCCTTGACCCGGCCGGACGGAGAGGCGGCCGCGGGAAGGGGTCCGGAAGGGCTGACGAAGATGGTGATGCCGACAGGGTGCGCCGCGCTCCAGCCCGGGACAGGCCTCGAAGGAGCCCGCCATGACCTCTCCCATCCGCAAGATCCATTTCGGAATCGCCGACCGCCATCAGATGTTCAGATTATTCGACCGCCATGCGCAGCGACCCGATCGCTGGCAGACCGATGACAGCGCTCTCTACGCCGGCGAATGGTTCGAAATCGCACAAGCCCAGCATGACTACATGCTCGAAATCCTGCCGCCATTGTGGATGCGCGGCGAAATGTTCGCCATGCGCGAATTCCTCACCGGCAATATCACCAGCGTCTTCTATACGCTCAGCATCAACGGCGTGACCCGGTACTTCCACGCCTATTGCGATCTGTCCGATCCGCGCTCGCCCTATGAGATGCGCGACGCCATCGTCGAGCGGGAGCGCCGGCCGGACAAGGCGATGACCCGCGAAGAGCGGATCGAGCACATCTGGAGCGCTACGCACGACAAGTATCGCGGCTATGCCGGCGCCGAATTCCGGCCCGAGCATCGCGGCAAGCGGACTGTCATCGTCTATGGCAAGCCGGGCACGCGGTTCGAACTGCTCGAGAGCCTCACCGATCAGCAGATCTCGGAAAAGCTGCCGGTGCATCTGCGCTACCTGCCGCGCGCGCAAGCCGCGTGAGGTGGGCCATGTTCACATTTCCGATTCTTGCGGTGCGCAAGGTCATCGCGCGCGGCGAAGAGGATGCCGCGGCCAATGGCGGTTTCCGCAATCCCTATTACGGCACTCGTCCGGGAGAGGGCGAGAAGCCCGGCTTCTGGCTCGTTGGCGACGAGGGCGTCTACATCATCTCCAACGGCAAGCTCGCCGAGGGCCAGAAACCACTCGTGGTCTATTCGACCGAATGCCATCCGAAGGGCGATACCGACTGGTGGGATTACAAGCGCCGGCATTTCGGCGGCGATGACGGCATCGAGTTCATCGATGCCGATCTACTGGTTCCGAGCTTCAACCGCAGCTTCGGGATCACCCATCTCGGCATCCAGCTCACCGAGAACGACATCTCGTTCTCGCTGATCACCCGCTAACCCCTTTCTCAAATCCGCACGTCATTGACGCTGCCGGGTCTCCCGGCGGCGCGGCTTCGTGCGCCCGCATCACAGGAGACATCACTATGTCCGACCACGATCCTTTCACTCTCGATATGTTCGATAGCTCAGCCTTGTCCTCGGGGCTCGGCCTTGGCGTTACCGCCTTTGCCGACGGTCCGGCAATCGAACCCGACAAAGATGTTCCGCCGCCGGCGGCACCGGCCAACCGGTTCAAGAACCGACAGGCCGCCGAAGCCACCGAGCGCGGCAGCAACTTTCATCTTTCCGGAAGCCGTTCGTTGGCCAAGGGTTGGAAAGCCCGCGCACGCGACAATCTCGAAGCGATTGCCCTTGCCGCGGCGATCGCGGCCGAGCACCGGCCCGCGACGCGGGAGGAGCAGGCGCGCCTCATCCGGTTCACCGGATTCGGCGCGTCCGATCTCGCCAATGCGATCTTCACCCGGCCCGGGGAGGAGGGGTTCCGCAAGGGATGGGAAGACCTCGGCGAAGAGCTGCAGGAGGCCGTGACCGAGGCCGATTACGCCTCGCTCGCCCGCTGCACGCAATATGCTCATTTCACGCCGGAGTTCATTATCCGGGCGATCTGGAAGGGTCTCGAACGGCTCGGCTGGCGCGGCGGCCGCGTCCTCGAACCGGGCATCGGCACGGGGCTGTTTCCGGCCCTGATGCCAGAGGCGTTGCGGGAGACCTCGTTCGTCACCGGCGTTGAGCTCGATCCGGTCACCGCGCGCATCGCCCGGCTCCTGCAGCCGGTCGCCCGCATCATCGAGGGCGATTTCGCGCGCACCGAGCTGCCGGCGCATTTCGATCTTGCCATCGGCAATCCGCCGTTTTCGGACCGGACCGTGCGGTCCCACCGCGCCTACCGGTCGATGGGATTGCGGCTGCATGACTATTGCATCGCACGGTCGATCGATCTCCTGAAACCCGGGGCGCTTGCCGTCTTCGTCACTTCCTCGGGCACGATGGACAAGGCGGATACCGCGGCCCGCGAGCACATCGCCAACTCGGCCGATATGATTGCCGCGATCCGTCTGCCCGAAGGCAGCTTTCGGCAGGATGCCGGCACCGATGTCGTCGTCGACATCCTGTTCTTCCGCAAGCGCAAGCCGGGCGAGCCACAGGGCGACGCGAGCTGGCTCGATCTTGCCGAGGTCGTTCCCGCGAGCGATGACAGCGACGCCATTCGGGTCAATCGGTGGTTTGCCGACCATCCCGATCATGTCCTCGGCAGCCACGCGACCACATCCGGCCCCTTCGGCGAGACCTATACGTGCCTCGCCGGTGACGGCGATCTCGAAGCTGACCTGGAAGATGCCATTCTCTCTCTTCCGAACGCCCTCTATGACGGCGAGCCTCACGTGATCGATGTCGATCTCGAACTTGGGGCGAGCCTGACGGATATCGTCAAAACCGAGGATGCGCATGTCCGGGAGGGCAGCTTTGTCTTCGATGCGTCGAGGGGCCTCATGCAGGTGCTCGACGGCCAGCTCGCACCGGTGCCTGTCCGCAGAGGCCGGTCCGGCGAAGGGTTTTCCGAAAAGCAGATCAACATCGTCAGGAAGCTGATCCCCGTGCGGGACGCTGTACGTGCGGTCCTCAAGGCCCAGGAGACCGATCAGCCCTGGCGCGACCTGCAGGTGAAGCTGCGCATCGCCTGGTCGAGCTTCGTCCGCGACTTCGGGCCGATCAATCACACCAAGGTGTCGATCACTGAGAATGACGCCACAGGAGAAACCCGCGAAACGCATCGCCGTCCGAACCTGCAGCCCTTCCTCGACGATCCGGACTGCTGGCTGGTCGCATCGATCGAAACCTACGACCTCGATACGGATACGGCCAAGCCCGGCCCGATCTTTTCCGAGCGGGTCATCACCCCGCCATCGCCACCGGTGATCACCAGTGCCGCCGATGCGCTTGCGGTCGTGCTCAACGAGCGCGGTCATGTCGACATCGATCATATCGCCGAGCTGCTGCACGAAGACGGCGAAACCGTCATTGAGGAGTTGGGCAGCGCCATCTATCGCGATCCGGCGGATGGGTCATGGCAGACGTCCGACGCCTATCTTTCCGGTCCCGTGCGCGACAAGCTGGCGATCGCAGAGGCGGCCGCCGAGTTCGATCCGGCTTACAGCCGCAATGTCGAGGCGCTCGAGGCGATCCAGCCGGCCGATCTCAGCCCCTCCGAGATCACCGCGCGGCTCGGTGCGCCGTGGATTCCAGCCAGCGATGTCGTCGACTTCGTCAAGGAGACGACGGGCACGGACATCACGATCCGACACATGCCGGAGCTCGCCTCCTGGACGGTCGATGCGCGAATGCTGGCCTACCGCGCGGAGGGAACCTCGGAATGGGGCACGAAGAGGCGGCATGCCGGCGAACTGCTCGCCGATGCCCTCAACAGCCGCATCCCGCAGATCTTCGATACAGTGAAAGACGGCGACAGCGAGCGCCGGGTCCTTAATGTCGTCGACACCGAGGCGGCCAAGGAGAAGCTCACCAAGATCAAGACCGCTTTCCAGACATGGGTCTGGTCCGATCCCGACCGCACCGACCGGCTGGCACGGGTCTATAACGATACCTTCAATAACATAGCGCCCCGATCCTTCAACGGGGACCATCTGAAACTTCCGGGCGCCTCAGGCGCCTTTGTTCTTTATGGCCACCAGAAACGCGGCATCTGGCGGATCATCTCGTCGGGCGCGACTTATCTCGCCCACGCCGTCGGCGCCGGCAAGACCATGACCATGGCGGCCGCCATCATGGAGCAACGCCGGCTCGGCCTGATCTCGAAGGCCATGCTGGTCGTGCCCGGCCATTGCCTGGCGCAGGCCGCCCGCGAATTCCTGGCGCTCTATCCGACGGCCCGCATTCTGGTCGCTGACGAGACGAACTTCACCAAAGACAAGCGCCATCGCTTCCTGTCGCGCGCCGCGACAGCCAACTGGGACGCGATCATCATCACCCATTCCGCCTTCAAGTTCATCGCCGTCCCCGCCACCTTCGAGAAGCAGATGATCGAGGATGAGCTTGCGCTCTACGAGGAGCTGCTCACCCGGGTCGAGAGCGACGACCGGGTGTCGCGCAAGCGGCTCGAGCGGCTGAAAGAGGGAATGCGGGACCGGCTGGAATCGCTGGCGACGGTCAAGGACGATCTCCTGACGATTTCCGAGATCGGCGTTGATCAGATCATCGTCGACGAGGCGCAGGAGTTCAGAAAACTCTCCTTCGCCACCAACATGTCGACGCTGAAAGGCGTCGATCCGAACGGCTCGCAGCGCGCGTGGGACCTCTATGTGAAATCCCGGTTCATCGAAACAAAGAACCCGGGCCGCGCGCTCGTGCTGGCGTCGGGCACGCCGATCACCAATACGCTCGGCGAAATGTTCTCGGTGCAGCGCTTCCTCGGATTCGATGCGCTGAAGGAACGCGGCCTGCACGAGTTCGATGCCTGGGCCTCGACCTTTGGCGATGTGGCGACCGAACTCGAACTGCAGCCGTCGGGCAAATACAAGCCCGTCTCGCGCTTTGCCACCTTCGTCAACGTGCCGGAACTGATCGCCATGTTCCGCTCCTTCGCCGATGTCGTGCTGCCTGAGGACCTGAAGCAATATGTGAAAATCCCTGCCGTCTCGACGGGCAAGCGGCAGATCGTCACCGCCAAGCCGACCGACGACTTCAAGCTTTATCAGCAGGTCCTCGAGGCACGCATCAAGGCCATTGAAAAGCGCGAGGGACCGGCCCAGCCCGGTGACGACATACTGCTTTCCGTCATCACCGACGGACGCCATGCGGCGATCGATCTTCGGCTGGTCGATCCCGACAATGATAATGAGCCCGACAACAAGCTCAACAAGCTGATCGAGAACAGCTTCCGCATCTGGCGCGAGACGGGTCAGAACGAATATCTGAGCCGCGACGGAAAACCCTTCGATCTGCCCGGCGCAGCGCAGATGATCTTCTCCGATCTCGGGACGATCAGCGTCGAGAAATCGCGCGGCTTCTCCGCCTATCGCTGGATCCGCGACGAGCTCGTCAGGCTCGGCGTTCCGGCCTCCGAGATTGCCTTCATGCAGGATTACAAGAAGACCGAGGCGAAGCACCGGCTCTTTGCCGACGTCAATGCCGGCAAGGTCCGCTTCCTGATCGGGTCGTCCGAGACGATGGGCACTGGTGTCAACGCGCAGCTTCGCCTCAAGGCGCTCCACCATCTCGACGTACCCTGGCTGCCCTCCCAGATCGAACAGCGGGAGGGCCGCATCGAACGGCAGGGCAATCAGCACGACGAGATCGACATCTTCGCCTATGCCACCGAAGGCTCGATGGACGCGCAGATGTGGCAGAACAATGAGCGCAAGGCCCGGTTCATCGCCGCCGCGCTCTCCGGCGACACCTCCGTGCGCCGGCTCGAGGATCTCGGCGAGGGCCAGGCCAACCAGTTCGCCATGGCCAAGGCCATTGCCTCCGGCGATCAGCGCCTGATGCAGAAGGCGGGGCTGGAAGCTGACATTGCCCGGCTCGAACGCTTGCGCGCGGCGCATCGCGACGATCTCTTTGCCGTTCGCCGCCAGATCCGCAATGCCGAGCGCGACATCGACCATGATACGCGGCGCATTGCTGAGATCGGCAAGGATATCGAGCGCAGGATTCCGACCGCCGGCGATGCTTTCACCATGACGGTCGGCCAACAATCCTTCTCCGAGCGCAAGCCCGCCGGCCGCGCCCTGATGAAGGAAATCATGACGCTCGTGCATCTGCGGGAGGAAGACGAAAAGACCATCGCCAGGATTGGCGGCTTCGATCTCGTCTTCTCCGGCCAGCGCTTCGGCAACGACGAATTCCAGTATGACGTCGCGCTCGCACGGACCGGCGCGGAAACCGACATCGATCTCGCCCTGACCGTCACGCCGCTCGGCGCGGTCTCTCGCATCGAGCATATCCTCGCAGGTTTCGAGGACGAGCGGTCGCACTACCGCTTCCGGCTCGACGACGCCAAGCGCCGGTTGGCGTCCTACCAGTCCCGCCAGGGCGGCGAATTCGGCTTCGAGGAGGAGCTTGCCGACAAACGCCGGCAGCTCGATGCCATCGAGGCCGATCTGGCGGACGAGGTCCTGAAGGAGGGGAAGAAGGCGATGGAGGCGGCCTGAGCGCTTCAGGCCCCGTTACCCTCAGCCTGCTGCACGATATGTTCGAGCATATCCCGGATATACACACTCGGATAGACAGCGAAGCGGTCGCCATTGGCATGTGTGACGATTCCGTCGAACCGAAGATACCGATCATTGCCCTTGTCTTTAATGATGGAGAAGACGGGTGAGCCGCTCAGCCCGTCAGGTTCCACGCTTTCCCTAGTCGACCGACCGTGCTTCACGAAGATCGCCCGATGTTCGACGTCTAACGGCCGGGGCTCGTCTTCCTCGAGGTCTTGTCGGATCCAGCGCATCGTGAAGTTGGAGAGCTTGCTGTGGTCATCGCCATCGAGCTCGATGATCGCGGACGATGAGGGATAGCCGATCAGAAACGAGTAGTCGGCGGTGATATCCGCCGCATCGGACCAGAACATACTCGAGAGATCGAGATGCTCAGTTTTCGCTGAGCTTCCGCTGTAGTCAAAGAAGGTGAGGTCCTTCAGCGACTGGCGGTCTTCGTCGTCGATGACGGGGCGATGAAGACTGCTGGGCGGAACCGCCAGATTACGGTTTCCGCTATTGACCACCACGCGGAATTGATCGGCCGCCGGCGCGCCCTTCGCTACGTCTGTTTGATGGGCGGTCACGAGCGCAAAATTCCACCCATGAAAAGTGGCAAGAAAAGCGGTCCCGAATAGACGAAGTTCCCACACGTCGTCTTCGGTTGCGAACAACGCCGGGCGAACGAAGCGACGCATCGAGTCCGGCGCGGACTTGAACGGCACATAGGTACCGTTGATCCCCACGCTCATTTTTGCCTGGGCCGTCGTCCATGTCGGTATTGCCATCGAACACAAAACTCTCGTGAAAAAATACCCACGCAGGGGAGTGAAGAAAGATCGACGAAAAAAGTGAGGTTGGAAAGGGGACCGGTCGCAGATCGGTCGGGTCCAGAGACGCTAACGCTCAACCGCCGCCTGCGCCATCCCGGACCGTCGTCCTTCGCAGGGCTCGTGAGCCCCGCTTGTCCGGCCGGGCAGGGACGCTCGGCCGCAGTTGCACCGGCCCGCCCGCTCCGCGGTCCCGGGGATGTCTTCAATAAGAAGACGAGAAAGGGAACCGCCGGCATGCCGGGTTCTCAAACCCAACAAGGAGCTTCCAATGCATATCATCAAAATCGATCCGCGCGCGCTCAATGACAATCCCGACGACGCCCGCAAGTCCAAATCCACGCCGCAGGGCGATGCGCTGCTTGCCGCGACCATCAAGGCCGTCGGCATCATCCAGCCGCCTGTCGTCTCTCCCGAAGCAGATGGCGGCAACGGCTTTGTCATCCAGGCCGGCCATCGCCGCACCAGGGGCGCAATCGCGGCCGAGCTCGAGGAGATCGAGGTCATCGTGACCGATCCCGCCGATGACGGCGGCGCCATGCGCTCCATGGTCGAGAACATCGCCCGCGAACCGCTCAACCCGGTCGATCAGTGGCGCGCCATCGAGCGGCTGGTCGCGCTCGGATGGACCGAGGAAGGCATCGCCGCTGCGCTGTCCCTATCGGTCCGCCAGATCAAGAAGCTCCGGCTTCTCGCCAATGTGCTTCCGGCCATGCTGGACCAGATGGCCAAGGGCGACATGCCCGACGAGCGGCAGCTCAGGACGATCGCCGCCGCTTCGATTGCCGAGCAGAAGGAGGTCTGGAAGGCGCATAGACCGAAGAAGAACGAGACCACGACCTGGTGGTCGGTCGCCAACGGCCTCTCCAGGACCCGCATGTATGCGCGTGACGCCAGCTTCGACGACGAGCTGGCGCAAGCCTACGGCATCGCCTGGGTCGAGGACCTCTTCGCGCCCGCGGACGAGGACAGCCGCTACACGACCGATGTCGAGGCTTTCCTCGGCGCCCAGCAGGAGTGGATGACCAGCAATCTGCCGAAGAACGGCATGATCACCGAGTCCAACAATTGGGGTCAGCCGGAACTGCCGAAGAAGGCCGAGCGGGTCTACGGCAAGCCGAAGAAGTCCGACCATACCGCCATGTATCTCGACCGCGAGGGCAAGGTGCAGTCGGTCGTCTACCGGATGCCCAAGCCGAAAACGTCGAAAGGCAAGGCGGCGGACGGAGGCGTTGTTGCATCGACGCAACGCCCGGACGTCACCCAAAAGGGCCAAGACATGATCGGCGATTTCCGCACCGACGCGCTTCATGAGGCGCTACAGCGTGCGCCGATCGAGGACGACACGTTGATGGCTCTGCTCGTCATTGCCTTTGCCGGTCAGAACGTCCGCGTCGATAGCGGATCGGGCAATACGGGATCGTTCCGCAGCCAGATCGCGCCCCATGTCGCCAACCTCGTCGATGAGACCGGTAATCTCGCGTTCGACAAAGACACGCTCCGCGTCGCGGTGCGCTCGGTGCTGACCGAGGNGCTGTCGTGCCGCCGCAACATGTCGAATAGCGGCATTGTCTCGCGGATCGCCGGCAGCGTCGTCGGAGCCGACAGCTTCCTGCCCAATATGGGGACCGAAGATTTCCTTCTGTGCCTCTCCCGGCAAGCGCTTGAGGCCGCGTGCGCGGATACCTCGGTTCTGCCACGCAACAAGGTCCGCGACACCCGTGCCGCGCTTGTCGAGCATTTCAGGCAAGAACGCTTCGTCCACGGGTCGGCGCTGTTCGCGCCCGACGCCAACGAACTCGCCAACTGGAAGGCCCACAACGAGGTCGTCGAGGACGAAGACGCCACCGACGTCGACGGCTCCGCCGACGAGGCGGGTGAGGGCGACATCGACCCGGACGCCGTCTCAGAGGGTTTCCGCGAAGCCGCCGAATAACGCTCTTCTTCCTTCCGAACGCATATCGCGCCGCCGGCTCCGTCCGGCGGCGCTTTCGTTTCCAATCAACAAATCAAGGAGGACACCATGTCCGCCAAGCTCATCTTCGACCATGCCCCGATCGGCGCGATCATCGCCTATTCCGATGGAACGCCGCGGCCGCCGGAGCGTCACCGCAGGAAACTTGCCGACTGGAAGAACCGCAACGGGGCCGGCCGGCTGATCTGCAAACGTGCGGCCGTCGAGCGGGGCGCCCACGCGATCCCCGCGTCCTTCACCCTGCATGAGGGCGATTTCGGGTCGAATGGGACGATCGTCATGCGGGTTCACAAGACCTTCGATGTGAATTCGCCGAGGGAATTTACCGTGCGAGAGCAGCCGAAGGCCGGATCGGTCCTCGTAATGAGCCGGCCGGGCGACCTCGGGGAGCTCGTCTATCTCGCCGCAAACCGCATCGCCGCCGAAGACTGGCTCACCGGGCACGGCTATCCCGAAGCCGAGCTGCAGGAGGTCACGGTGCCGGCGCCGGATACCGGGAGGGCGGCGTGAATGTCCCTGGCGGAACAATCGTGGTCTCTCGGATGGAAGCAGCATACCGACAGACCAGGGCGCATCTCGAACGGATCGAACGCCAGATATCGGCGAGGGCGGAATGCATGACCACGACCGCCAAGGCGAAAGCCCGAAGACATCCCCGCGGGGGATCGCGCTGGACACGGTCGGATGAAACCATGTTCAGGACCTGCGTCGACCAGTTGAGCTTCGAGCGGCGCGGAGAAATCGATGCCCTCAGTCGTAAGCTCATGCGACAGGAGCGGGCGATCACAGCCGTCAGGGCAAAGACCATCAGCAAGGGGCCGACCGCCAAAGCGGATGTGCATGCCGCATTGTGACGGCAGGAGCGTGTGCGGCGGGCCACGGTCATTTCCTTCACATTGAGTGCCGTTGGAATGCCACCC
This sequence comes from Stappia sp., assembly GCA_002722295.1. Lineage (GTDB taxonomy): Bacteria > Pseudomonadota > Alphaproteobacteria > Rhizobiales > Stappiaceae > Stappia. The sequence continues at coordinate 28,414 of PBLF01000008.1, forward strand.
CTGGCGGCCTCCCTTCGGTTCTAGTCGCGGTCGTAAACCGGCGGCCGGAGCCTTCAAGGCCGCTGACGCGCCGCGGTGCGGCCGCACGCACCATCCTCACCAAACCGGCCCCGCGGGACTGCGCGAGGGCTTGATAGGCCCTGCTGGCCCGCAGGACAGGTTCGCTCGTCTCGGTCCGTGCGGACCCTGAAGCCCCCGTCTTTCCGCCGGTTTCTTTTGCCCGCGCCCGAAGGGAGGGCCGGCAGGGGCCGGCTCGAGCCTTCGGTCAAACCGTNAAGGAAAGGACCTCACATGACCAGCAACGCTCGTCCNTCCCGTCAATCCGGCAAGATCGTCCAGCTCCGCAAGGGCGCTTCCCTCGAAATGGTCCGGCTNGCCTGCCCCGACAGCGCCCAGGCCTCCCTCATCTCTGAAAGCTTCGGCCTTCCCGTCATCGACAGCGACGGCATCCGCGATCTCCACCACAAGATCATCGTCGACACGGCCGAATCCCTGAACGAGGGCCTCGGCGACCGCGCCATGCAGATCCACCTGCAGCGCATTGTCGGCTCCTATGTCGGTTCTGCTCATGGCGCCGGCCAGTTCTATTCCCGGGCGGTCTCCGAAGCCCGAGATGCGACCGCGAAGTCGGCCAACGATACCCGCGACGAGGATCTCGACGGACCTGTCGGTTTCGACAGCAATGCTCAACGCAAGCGCCAATTCGCGGCCGATATGGGCATTCAGGCCCATGCGCTCCGTTGCGCCGCCGAGGGCGTCGTCACCGCCTACGAAGAAGTCGTCGGCGAAGCGTGGAAGCCCTTCCAACGCCAAGTCGAAAATCCTGGTCAGTTCGTCGACCGCAAGGCGGCCGAACTCCAGATGGCGGCTCTTGGTTGAGCCGCTCGGGCGGAGCTTCGGCTCCGCCCAATCTTTATCTACAACGCCCCAGAAAGTTGTTCAGACGAATGGCGGCTTTGCGCTCCCAAATCGGTCATTCGTGATCGGTAGCGCTCATCCCAATAGCTGCCATTCGCTGCTAATGGCGAAGGTCCTAGAGGAGCAGAAAACAGTCATCGGAGATATCTTATCAAAGAAAGCGATTTGGGATGGGACATGGCTCGCTCCAGTCTCAAGCGGCATAATGCCGCTACTGCAGCCAGCTAAGCGAAACTTTACCGTGTTGCCCTATGCAGTTGCAGTTGCTGGTTTGTGCGCTGGACGCAGCGTGCCGACCGGCTCTGGCATGACGGGACCACGCATGTGTCACAGGTAAGGCCATTCGAGCACGACGACGCCCCGGCGGTGGCGCAGATGTTCCTGCGTATCCTGCGCCATGAAACCTCTGCCGATGGTGGCGCGGCGCTCGCGGTCTATCTCGACGATCTTTTCTGCGGGCCATACGGATGCGACGGGGAGATCGTTTCGCGCGTTCACGTCACCGAAGACGGCCGGCTGAACGGCTTCATCGGCGTTCTCCCCCAGACCATGGAACTGGACGGCGAGCACCTGCGCGCCGCCATCTGCACCACATGGATGGTCGATGACCACGAGGCCGACCCCTTCGCAGGTGCACGTCTTCTGAAAGCCGTGCTGTCCGGCCCGCAGGACCTGTCCTTCAGCGAAACCTCCAACGATCTTTCGACGGCGATGTGGCGCCGCATGGGCGCCCATGTATTGGCCTCCTACAGCCTGGAATATCTGCGCGTCATCCGCCCGGCCGCTTTCGTCACGCGCATGGCCGCCAGCCGCTTCGGCCTTCTGGGGGCATTTACGCCGCTGGCCCGGTTGGCCGACCGCGCGGCGGGCGCCGGCGCGAACCGCCTGTCGTGGGCGGGCTACCGGCCGCGTCCCGGCAAGGCGGATGCGCTTGCCGAAACCGAACCGGACGAGGGTGAACTTGCCGCCGCCATCCGGGAACTGGTGGTGTATCATCCCCTGCATCCGCGCTGGAGCGACGAACAGCTTGCGCGCATGCTCACCCATGCCCGCGCCAAGGCCAAGCATGGCGCGCGCGTCCAGCGCATCCTGCACACCCGTGGTGGCAAGCTTGCCGGCCTCTTCGTCTATTATGGCGACCGCGGCGGCATCGGCCGGGTGATGCAGGTCATGGCCGCGCCCGGCATGGAAGGGCTGGTGCTGGAACGCCTGCTCGCCAATGCCCATGCGCGCGGCCTTGCCGCCATTCGCGGCCGCACCCAGCCGGCGCTGCTCGACGCCATGCTCGACCGCAAGTTCGCCTTCCTGCATGCCTCGTCCACCGTGTTCCATTCCTCCAGGCCGGAACTGGCGGACGCCGCCATGCAAGGCCGCGCCTTTCTCAATGGCCTGTCGGGCGAGAGTTGGACGCGGCTCATCGGCGACCGCTTCGATTGACGGGCGGGCGAGCGCGATGTGCGGCATAGCAGGCTTTTTCGGTTCAGGTGTTTTACCCGATGCGGCGCCGGCGCTGCTGCAGCGCCTGGCCGGCACGCTCGGCCATCGCGGGCCAGACGAGAAGGGCACGCATGCGGCGCCTGGCATCGGGCTTGCCCATGCACGGCTTTCCGTCGTCGGCCTCGCCGACGGCCAGCAGCCCATGGCCGATGCAAGCGGCGATCTGGTCATCTCGTATAATGGCGAGATCTTCAATTACGTCGAACTGCGCGAGCGTCTGCAGGCGCGCGGGCGGCGCTTTTCGACCGGCAGCGACACGGAGGTGATCCTTCATCTCTATGACGAGATGGGCACGGCCTGCCTCGACGAACTCAATGGCGATTTCGCCTTCGCGCTGTGGGATGCGCGGCGGCGGAGCCTGTGGCTGGCGCGCGACCGCATGGGCGTGCGTCCGCTCTATTACACGGATATCGGCGGCACGCTGTTCTTCGCCTCCGAAGTCAAGGCGCTGATGCAGGTGCAGGGCTTTGCGGCCGAACTCGATCCCGTCGCGCTCGATCAGGTCTTCACGCTATGGGCGCCGATCGCCCCGCGCACGGCGTTCAAGGGCGTCAGCGAACTGCCGCCCGGACACATGATGATCGCGCAGGAGCACGAGCGGATGGTGCGCCCGTGGTGGCGGTTGGAATTTCCCCGCGATGGCGAGTTCGAGACCCCGGCGGACCCGGTGGGTGAACTGGGCGCATTGCTGGAAGACGCCACACACATCCGTCTGCGCGCCGACGTGCCGGTCGGCGCCTATCTGTCCGGCGGGCTCGACTCCTCGCTCATCACCGCCCTTGCCGCGCGATTGGCGCCGGGACGGCTCGAAACCTTCTCGGTCGGCTTCCGCTCCGCCGAACACGACGAAAGCCGCTGGCAAGCGGAGGTGGCGGAAAGGCTCGGCGTGGCGAACCACCGGGTATCCTGCGGGGAAGAGGAGATCGTCGCCGATTTCCCCGACATCGTCGCGCATGCCGAATGCCCCGTCCTGCGCACCGCCCCCGCGCCGCTCTACAGGCTGGCCGGGCTCGTTCGCGACAACGGCATGAAGGTGGCGCTGACCGGCGAGGGTGCCGACGAGGTTTTCGCCGGTTACGATATTTTCCGCGAAGCCGCCATGCGGCGCTTTTGCGCCCGCCAGCCGGGTTCGACGCGTCGGCCCCTGTTGTTCCAGCGACTCTATCCCTATCTGCCGCAACTACAGCGCCAGAGCGCCGACTATCTCGCCCATTTCTTCTCCGCCGGCACGGATGAGCTCACCGATCCGCTGTTCTCGCACCGTCCGCGCTTCCGTTCGACCGCGGCGGCGAAGCTGTTCTATTCCCCGGCATTGAAAGATGCGCTCGGCACCTATGACGCGGCGGCTGATCTCACCGCGCAACTGCCCGAAGAATTCGGCCGCTGGCACCCGCTCAACCAGGCGCAATATCTCGAAACCCGCTTCCTGCTGCCGGGTTACATCCTGTCGAGCCAGGGCGACCGGGTGATGATGGCGCATGGCGTGGAAGGCCGGTTTCCGTTTCTCGATCATCGCGTCGTCACCTTCGCCGCCGGACTTCATCCGAACCTGAAACTGCGCGGCCTGAAAGAGAAATTCATCCTCAAGGAAGCGGCGCGCGGCCTGGTGCCGGATGCGGTCGTGGACCGCCCCAAGCAGCCCTATCGCGCGCCTGACAGCCAGGCGTTCTCCGTTCCCGCCGCCCGGCCCGTGGTGGATGCGGCGTTCTCGGGCGATGCGCTTGCCGGGGCCGGCCTGTTCAATGCGGGGATGGTGGAGAAGCTGAAATGCAAGGCGCTTAACGGAAGGGCAACCAGCTTCAAGGATAATACGGCCTTCATGGGCGTTCTCTCGACGCAGCTGTGGCACCGGACCTTTGCCGCAAGCCAGCAGCCGCGCCGGACGGAAACAGGGTGAGGACCAGGCGCATGTCTGATGCTGTGCAAAAGAAGATCCGCGACTTTATCGTCGAGAACTTCCTGTTCGGCGACGATAGCCAGCCTCTGCCCGGCGATCTGTCGCTGATGGAAAACGATCTGGTCGATTCCACCGGCATCCTCGAACTGGTCGGCTTTCTCGAAGAAAGCTTCGGGCTGAAGGTCGCCGATGCGGACATCGTGCCGGCCAACCTTGATTCCATCGACCGGATTGCCGCCTTCATTGAACGCAAGAAGGCGGCCTGAAAGCGCGGCGATGCGTATTGAAAGCCACCTCCGCGAAAGCTGCCGGCACCATGCCGGCAAGACCGCCATCGTCGACGGCGCGCGGCGGGTAAGCTACGCGGAACTTTGCCACGCCTCCGATGGCCTTGCCGCATGGTTCGCCGAAAATGGTGTCGGCAGGGGCGATCGCGTCGTTGTGTTCGCCGGCAATGGCTGGCAGACCGCCGTCGCATTCTATGCCGTGTGGAAGGCGGGCGCCGTGGCCTGCCCGGTCAATCCGTCTACCAGGGCGAAGCGCCTCGCCTTCATCATCGCGGATTGTTCGCCCGCGGCCATCGTCGCCGACGCCAGGGGCGCGGCCACGGTCGCGGATGCGCTTGCCATCAACCCGCAAGCGCGCCCGGCGGTGGTCCTGACCCGCCCGCATCCGGCGCTGCCGGCAGCCGCCGATTTCGCGCAATGCCTGGAGACCGGGCCGTTTTCCGCCGACCCGGCGCTTTGCGACGAGGATCTCGCCACCATCATCTACACGTCGGGGTCCACGGGCGATCCCAAGGGCGTGATGATGGGGCACGACAATATCGATGCGGCGACCGCCTCCATCGTCTCCTATCTCGGCAATGGCGAAGCCGATGTCATCCTCAGCGTGCTGCCGCTGTCGTTTGGGTACGGGCTAACGCAACTGATCACCGCCGTGCGCGTCGGCGCCACGCTGGTGCTGGAGAAATCCTTCGCCTATCCGGCCGCCGTGCTGGAGCGCCTGCGCGAAGAGCGCGTCACCGGTTTTCCGATGGTGCCTTCCATGGTTGCCCTGCTGCTGCGCATGGAAGAGCTGGACCCGGCCCTGTTTGCGGGCCTGCGCTACATCACCAGCGCAGCCGCTCCCCTGCCAGTCGCTCATATCCGCAGGCTGCGCGCGCTGCTTCCTGGCGTGCAGCTATATTCCATGTACGGCCAGACCGAATGTGTGCGGGCGACGTGGCTGCCGCCGGGCGACATCGACCTGCGCCCGGCCTCCGCCGGTATCGCCATTCCGGGAACCGCCATCCAAGTCGTCGACGAGACCGGTCATGAGGTTGCGTCCGGTACTGTCGGGGAACTGGTCGTTTCGGGGCCGCACATCATGCGTGGCTACTGGAACGATGCCGATGCGACGGCGCAAGCCCTGCGTCCCGATCCGCTGACGGGAGCCCGGCGCCTCCATACCGGCGACCTGTTCTTTGCCGACGGCAACGGCTACGTCACTTTCGTCTCGCGCCGGGACGACATCATCAAGACGGGCGGTTTCAAGGTCGCGCCGCGCGAGGTGGAATCCGCCCTCTACGATCTGGAGGGCGTGGTCGAGGCGCTGGTCGTCGGCATGCCGGACCCGGTGCTGGGCGAGACGCTCAAGGCGATGATCGTCACGTCGGCCGATACGCTGACCGCCGAAGACGTCCTGCGTCATTGCGCCCGCATGCTGAACGATTTCATGGTGCCGCGGCAGGTCGAGTTCTGTGAGGCGCTGCCAAAGACCGGTAGCGGCAAGCTCAGCCGCCGCCTTGCATCGGGTGGAGGCACCACGCCATGAGCGAAACGAGCACACAGGCTCCGGCCTTCACTCTTGCGGCTCTTTCCGTCGACGCCGGGGCCGAGACCAACCGCATCGCCGCGCGCATGCGCGACATCCTGCGCGGCGATCTGCGCAAGCGCGGCTTCGTCATCGGCATTTCCGGTGGCATCGATTCCGCCGTCTGCGCCGCCCTGGCGGTGCGTGCCGTCGGTTCCGGACGCGTTTTCGGCCTGCTGATGCCGGAACACGATTCCGATCCCGAAAGCCGCCGGCTCGGCGAGGCCGTGGCTGAAACCTTCGGCATCGAACACGCGGTCGAGGATATCGGCCCGGCGCTGGATGCGATGGGCTGCTATCGCCGCCGAGACGACGCCATCCGCCAGGTCGTGCCGGACTATGGCGCGGGCTGGTCGAGCAAGATCGTCTTCGACAACGCGCTGACGGCGGGCGGCTACAACATCTCGTCGCTGGTGGTGCGCGCGCCCGATGGCGCCATGCGCAAGCTGCGCCTGCCGGCGGACGCCTATCTCGGCATTGTCGCCGCCACCAACATGAAGCAGCGCACGCGCAAGCAGCTTGAATATTACCACGCCGACCGGCTGAACTTCGCCGTCATCGGCACGCCCAACCGGCTGGAATACGATCAGGGCTTCTTCGTCAAGAACGGCGACGGCGCCGCCGACATCAAGCCGATCGCCCATCTCTACAAGTCGCAGGTNTATGANCTNGCCGCCCATCTCGGCGTGCCCGAANAGATACGCAAGCGCCCGCCGACCACCGACACCTATTCGCTGCCGCAGACGCAGGAAGAGTTCTATTTCGCGCTGCCCTACGCCAAGATGGACGCCTGCCTCTACGCTCTCGACAACGGCGTTCCCGCCGCCGAGGCCGGCGCCGCCATCGGTCTCAGCGAAGCGCAGGTCGAGGCCGAGTGGAGCGACATTGCGGCGAAGCGTAAGGTCGCCCGCTATCTCCACATGCCGCCGGTGCTTGCAGGCCAAGCCGATTGACCAAGGCTTATTGCGTTCTCGTTGCAGCGTCTAGCGGCTGTCGAGTGAACGACGGCAATTGCGTGTAGACAGGAAAGAACTCATTTGACGGGGTGAGAAGTCCAACTGGGCCGCCAGTCCGGTATGCGCCCTCATCTCGGACGTTCGAGGCTTTGCGACGGCTGCTCGAAACCAGACAATATCGAAGCGCAGCAGATCGGCGCTTGTCGGCGACGTGAGAATTTGCTCCCTGTCCGCCGGCACCAGACTTCTGCTTCGGCAGAAGGGAGCCGACGTGCTAGTTACCCTGCCGATTGTACCTGGCGTGACTAATTCGTTATCGCCGGAAACGAGGCGTCCAACTCTCGACGAGGCTGTCTTCATCGTCCTCGCCGTCCTCGTCATCGTCATACTGGCCGATGCTGTTCGAAGACAGGACTGTCAGGACCTTTCCGTAGCGCCCCAGGCCGACGGATTCCTCTGATATTGCGGCGCGGGTCGTGCCGCCGAGCCAGTCCCGCACATCGGTTTCGTCGCTCATTCGATCTCCGGTGGCAATGCGTTCGGGGTCCGCTGCGAGCGTTGCCGTCGCGGTGCCCGTCGGCAGCGGCGTACCTTTGCGAATCCAGTCCAGTTTCGGCAGCGCCTTCATGGCATCCGACATGAAGCAGTAATCGATGATGCCGCCGGTGCTGACAATGATGGCAACGGCGGCGTCGGACAGCTCAGCGAACCGAATGGCCGTCGCCGTGCGCGAGGTTACGCACAACTCGGCCATCTGGTCGATCGCATCCAGGCCGGGATCGAAACGGTCCATCGCCTTGCGAAAGGGCGTTTCCGGCATCAGCAGCCCGGCAGCGAAGTGATCAGCCTCCAGCTCATAGGGGTCGTTGGTCACGAACCCGGCGCGCGAGACATGCACGCCGTCCTTAATGACCTGGTCGATATGGCCCGGCAGGAAATAATGGCCAAGTTCATGGCTGACGCTGAAGCGTTGAAAGCCGGCGCTGGGAATATGAGTAGCAAAGACGATGCCGAAATCATTNCCGTGCCGCAGCAGCATCCCGGATACGCCCTCATGTTCCGCGGGCTTGCCCTGGACCACGATGTCACGGCTCTCCGCGATCGCGAAAGGATCGACCGGCAGCGTCGAAATGCCTTCATCCCGGAGGAACGCTTCCGCGGTCTGCCGGGCGAGTTTCAGGCTGAATATCCGGCTCACGGGTCCTTGTCCTTCTTCGCGTTGCGCTTGGCGAGCATCTCCAGAAAGTCCTTGGCGATCTCGCGGTCGCTCCCGGTCAGCTTGCCGATGTCGCGGAAAAGAGGATCCCCCGCCTGCGCCAGTTCCGGGCTGTCCACGCGTCCCAGCAGATAGTCCGTGGTAATCTCCAGCGCATTGGCGAGTCGCCGCAGCGAATCAAAGGACGGCTTACGGCCGGTCTCGAAATGGGCGATGGAGCTGGCCGGCATGCCGGCGCGCGCGCCAAGCTGCTCCTGGCTGTAACCCCTTAATTCACGGGCACTTTTCAACCTTTTGCGGAAGATATCGCTGGGGCTTTCACTATCGGTCATGTCTTCTCCGTCATGATAAACTTGACGCCTGTTTATCGGCACCCTATTTTTATAGACATGTATCTCATGTCTTTTCCGACATGGGCAAGCTAAATCCCGGCGACCCCCGCCACTCCAGAAGGAACTTAAAGATATGTCCGGACCGGACCCTTTTCACAAAACTGACGCCCTCGATGAGGTGCTTCTCGATGTGGCGGCGCTGATCGAACTCAGCTCGCACGACCGCAAGGTCGCCGAAAACCGCTACCGCCGCCTCAAGACCCATCTTGAGCGTCGCGGCAGCTCCCTCGCGCCGTATCTGATCGACGGTGTCAGCCTGATCTACGCGCAGGGCTCGATCGCCACGAGCACGACCATCCTCAGCGGGACGGATGACGACCGCTTCGACGTTGACGCCATCGTCGAGATCGACGTGCCCGCCGACTGGGACAACAGCCGGGCGCTCGACATCCTGGAAGAGTCGTTGCAGGGATTTCCGGGCGTCAACAAGATCGTGCGCTTCACCCGCTGCGTACAGCTCCAGTTTCCGTTCATGCACATGGACGTCACGATTCTCGACCGGCGGCAGCGCATCGCCGTGGAGAGGGCCGGCGAAATCTTCCATGCGCCCGACACCGGTCCTGCGTTGCGGGTGCCGTCCAACCCGTGGGGGTTCACCAACTGGTTCCGGGGTCAGGTCGGCGTCGGTCAGGAACTCTTCGCGGAAGCCCTGCGGCGCCACCGCGGCGCGGTTTCCAAAAATCGCCTGCACTATCTCGACGAGCAGGAGCGGCTGGTTGTCGCCAAGGCCGAGCAGCACGAGTTGCCGCCCATCATCCCCAGCGCGATCGATGCGCAGGAGGCCGTCGCGCTCAAGCTGCTGAAGCGGTACCTCAACCTTCACTACGAGGATTTGCCCCTGTCGCGGCCGCCTTCCATCTACCTGACCAAGCGCGCCGGCTGCGTGGGGTACATCCCGCTCGGCCTCACCGCGCAGCTCTATGCCCTGGCCGACAGTACGGCGAAGATCATGCGTCAGCATCTTGCGGACGACACCCGCCCGCGCGAAGAAAACCCCTCCTATCCGCCGGACCGTATCAATGACCGCTGGCCGCGGCCCGATGCCGCCGGCCTTGCCGACATGAAGGCGCTGGCCGAAGCGCTGGAGCACCTTGCGGCACGGCTGGAATTCATGGCGAGGGCATCGCTGACCGATATCGCCAACACGATCGACGAGTTGTTCGGCGAGCGGATCGGCAGGGAACAGCGCGCCATCCTGATGGAGCGCTACGACCGCCGGGACTGGGCGGCACCGGTGCTTTCCGCGGCGCGCACCGGCGGCATCTATGCCCCGGCCGTCGTTGCCGCGCCGGAGCGTTTGCGTGAGGTGCCGCGGCACAATTTCCATCCCTTCATTCTCGGCGCGCCGGCGGACGGCCCGGATGAAGACTGACGGCGCGCGCTCGCCCGACGCCCAGCTCAAGGCGATGGCCGCCCAGTGGCCGGACTTCCAGGGCCGGAGACTGGGGGACGGCACATTGGCATGGCGGGGGCCGCTGCGGCCCAAAGCCGGGCTGTATGAAGTGTTCCTCTTCTGGAAGCCGGGCGCGATGACGCTGCCCTATGTCATGGTCATCGATCCGCCGCTGGAGCCGCGGCCGGGCAGCACCTTCGCCGAAATCCCGCACCTGATCTACGACGCGAACGATCCCCCCAGCTCCGGCCTGTGCTTGTTCGACCCCGAGGGCGGCGAGTGGTCCGCCGCGCGCCTGATCGCGGAGACGACTATCCACTGGACCGCCGAATGGCTCGCCTATTACGAGCTGTGGCACCTGACGGGCGAATGGCTCGCGCCCGGCGTCGGCTACGAAAGTGTGGCGCGCATGCACGCGGCGGATGCGCAGATCATCCGAGAGGTGAAGGCCGATGTTCACTGACCGCCGTGCCAACAGCCTGCCGACCCGCCGCGCGCGCCAGCCCTGGCCGTCGGACAGGCCATTCAGAATCCTCTCGCTAGACGGCGGCGGGATCAGGGGCATCTACACCGCCGAAATCCTGCGGCGTTGCGAAGAGAATTTCTGCGGCGGCGCGCCGCTGGCGCAGTATTTCGACATGATCGCCGGCACATCGACCGGCGGCATCATCGCCCTTGGCCTCGGGCTGGGCATTCCCACCCCCGAAATCACAGGCTTCTATCGCGAGGATGGACGGAAGATATTTCCGCCGCTGCCGGATGGATGGATCGGCCGGGTCCGCCGGTTCCTGCGATCCCTCAACGGGCCGAAGCTGGTTCACGAAGAGCTGGAAGAGGCCCTGAAGCGCCGATTCACCGACCACCTTCTCGGCGACTCAATGACCCGGCTGGTCATTCCGGCCTTCATGATGCCGAAGACGGAAATCGCCGTTTTCAAGACCGACCATCACAAGGACTTCAGGAACGACCACGCGACCCCTATGTGGAAGGTGGCGCGGGCGACCTCGGCAGCGCCGACCTATCTCAAGGGGCTTGAGCACGAAGAAAGCGGCCGGATTTTCATCGACGGCGGCATATGGGCCAACAATCCGGTCATGGTCGCGCTCGTAGATGCCGTCACCGCCTACGATATCGGTTTCGACCAGGTGAAGATTATCAGTATCGGCACAGGCAATGCGCCCTTCGCCCTGCGCAAACCCGACGTGTTCCGGGGGCTGATCGCGTGGCGGGAGGCGATCAAGGCGGCGATGTTCCTGACCACCGACAACGCGACCGCCCAGGCGAAGTTGTTGCTCGGGCCTGACCGTTGCCTGCGTATCGAGCCCGACGAAGCCGATTCGGCGATCGAGATGGACGACTATGACGAAGCGTTTACGCGCCTGCCGGACCGAGCAGCGGAGCATTTTGAGAGCAGGCGCACGGAGATTGCCTCGTTCTTCGGGGAAAAGGTGTTGCCGCGGGAAAGGCATTTTTCCCGAAGTAGCTTGTCCGGGCTAAAGTGAAAAACGCATATGAACTGGTGCAGCGCCTCGCCGATCGTGTTCAGCAAAACGCTGATTGGAGAAGGCCTTCCTGATTGATCTGAAGGGGGGCAACGAACGCCATACTCGCGACGGAAGCGGGAGTCCGAGTGTCCGGTTCGCGCAGCCCTATCTCCAAGAGCCGACTGTCTGGAGTCGGCCCCGTTTTGGTCATTCGGCCGTGCGGGAAGAATCCTCCAAATGAAAGCAATTCGGCCAGCTTGCCGATTCGAGCTGTTTTGGGGAGCCAGGTTGTCTACACGTGCAACGCCTACGCATCCATCTCGGACGCAGCCCAATCCCGCTCTTTGAGAGATGGCATTCCTGGTGCGGCGCGGACTTCCACGATCAACCCGTATATGTGGAACGGCCCGCGGTGCAAGTGTGCTCTTCAGTCGATTTCACCACATCAGGACGGTGCGGTCATATGTCCGGCCTGTTTGCGCGATCATCGACCGCTGGCCTCGATGAAGTCCGCGAAGCAGGTGGCTGGATCAAGGGGGCGCGCTTTTTGCGCGTCACGGGTTTCGGCCTGGCCTGTTTCAGGATTTCGTCCCGTGGTTCATCGTCTGCATTGCACCTTGCATCTGCCAGCGGTTACCGGTCAGATTACATTGACGGTCGTGCCCCTACGCTGGAACAGGGGCCTCCTTCATCTCCATGGGATTGCGATATATCCCACCTCTGTTCAACAATGCCCATATCATCCGGGCGATTTTATTGGCGAGCGCAACGGCCACGACCTTGAACGGACGTCGGGCCAGCATATCCTTCAGCCACGGCCATGCTCTATCGTGATATCGGACATGACGTAGAACCGCCGACGCACCGCTGGTCAGCAATGACCGTAGCTCCGGATTCCCCATCTTCGATATTCGACCCAACCGCTCCTTGCCACCGCTGGAATGCGCTTTTGGCGTCAGGCCAATCCAGGCAGCAAAATGCCGTGCTGATTTGAAGCCAGCAGGATCCGGGACGAATGCCTTGACGGCCATTGCGATGATGGCCCCGACACCAGGGATCGTCGTAAGGCGCCGCATGTCTTCGTCCTTCCGGGCCTGAATGACGATTTCCCGTTCGAGCTTGTCGATCCGTGCGGCGAGCATTTCGATCTGCTCAACGATTTCGGTGAGGGCGAAGCGTGCCGCCGGAGGCAGGCGCACGTCATCCTCATCCCGTACGATGACCGCCAATGACTTGACGTTGGCGATGCCGGTTGGGGCGATGATTCCCAATTCGCCCATGTGAGATCGCAGAGCGTTGATCGCCTGCGTTCTCTGACGCACCAGCAGAGCGCGTGTCTTCAACACCATCACAGCTGCCTGCTGTTGGCGGGTCTTCACCGGTACGAACCGCATAGTCTTACGGGTCACAGCCTCGGCGATGGCTTCAGCATCTGCCGCATCGGTCTTGCCACGTTTGACAAAGGGTTTCACGTATTGTGGCGGCAGCAGCCTGACATCATGCCCGATAGCCGCAATCTCTCGAGCCCAATAATGCGCACTGGCGCAGGCTTCCATTCCGACGAGGCAGGGCGGCAGTTTCGCGAAGAAGCGCAGCACCTCAGCGCGACGTAGTTTTCGATTGAAGAGCGGCGCGCCTTCAACGTCGGCGCCATGAACCTGAAAAACCTGTTTGGCCAGGTCCAGCCCGATAGTGGTAACATCCGTCATGGAACGGTCCCTCCTTGTGGCGTTTGCAACAACGACCACGTTCTTAGCACTTCGATGCTGTCGGAGCGGGCCGTTCCACCTCATCAAGGGTCCGCTCGCAAGCGGCGGCCGCTTGGCTTTGGCCTGTGCGGTGATCGCGTCCGCTATGCCGCACACTGACGGAGCCATCAAGAGCGGGATTGGCCCGCTCCAACGATGGAGCCCTCAGATGCAGCACGATCTTTCCCTCGCCCAGAAACACGCCTGGAACCTCGCCCGCACCCTCATGACCCCGATCGTCCTCTTCATGTCCGACGACGAATACGGCGTCCTTCCTGCCGACGAAGTCGAAGACGCCGAGATCGTCATCCTCTTCGAATTCGACCCCTACACCGGCGGTCACTCGGTCCACTAACAGATCAATCCTTTCATCCCTGGCGGCGGCGCTTAGCGCCGCCTTTCCGCTGCGCGGATACCCCGACCGTGGTCCGTCCCGGGCGAGGTCCGGGCGGAGCCGGCAGCACCGGCAACGGCTTCGCCGTCCTCCTCTTCGTTCCGGCCCTTCGCCACCCCGCCGCGCTGCGCGCACTGGGGCCCCGGCTCGGGTGCCGCTCCTGCCTGAAGCCCCGCCATTGGCGGACCTCGTGACGGACCGCGATCGGCGCGGTCCTGAAAATCAGGAGGTCTGAAAATGAAAAGGAAAGAGAAGAGCCCGCGTTTCGATATCTATGCGCGGATCACCGAGACGATTGTCGCCGATCTGGAAAATGGTGTCCGGCCCTGGATGAAGCCTTGGAGCACAAGCGGGCTCGAAGGCCGGATCACGAGACCGCTCCGGCACACTGGCGAACCGTATACAGGAATCAACGTGCTACTCCTCTGGTCGGAGAGTATAGCCCGCGGCTTCGAAGCACCGCTCTGGATGACCTATCGGCAGGCCGGGCAGATCGGGGCACAGGTGCGCAAGGGCGAAACCGGTGCGACCGTGGTCTATGCCAGCCGCTTCACCAAGACAGAAACGGATTCCCGAGGCGACGAGGTCGAGCGGGACATCCCGTTTCTCAAGACCTACACCGTCTTCAATTGCGATCAGATCGATGGGCTGCCGGATCAGTATTATCACCGGCCGGACCGGATCATCGACCCGGTGTCGCGGATCGAGCATGCCGACCGCTTCTTCGAAAACACCGGTGCGGTGATCCGCCATGGCGGGTCGAAGGCCTACTTCGCCTCCGCCAGCGACCACATCCAGATGCCGCCATTCGAGAGCTTCCGGGATGCGGAATCCTACGTCGCCGTTCTCAGCCATGAGGCCACCCACTGGACGGCGCCAGCACACCGCGTCGGACGCGATCTCTCCCGCTATCACAAGGATCGCTCCGAACGAGCCCGCGAAGAACTCATTGCCGAGCTTGGGAGCTGCTTCCTGTGCGCCGATCTCGGCATCGTGCCGGAACTCGAACCCCGGCCGGATCACGCCAGCTACCTGCACTCGTGGTTACATGTGCTCAAAGACGACAAGCGGGCAATTTTTCAGGCAGCGGCCGGTCGTGTCCGTCAAGGTGGTGTAAATTCCCGGATGGCCTGAGGTCATGATCAGGCGGCTTTCGTGGTAATGCTGAGAATGGGGT
>PBLF01000009.1 GCA_002722295.1 Stappia sp.
TGAAACGGCTGACGTCCTCAGGGGCAATCTGCACCCGGATCTGCGCCCGAAGCGCCTCCAGGCCGAAGCTGACGAGATCGTCGTTGAAATCTCCCAGCATGGGCGAGAGCGTGATGGCCTCGATCCCGGCCTCGATGGCCCGGTCCACCAGGCTGTCCCGCGCGGCGTCACCTGCCGGATCCTTGTCGCGGACGATATAGAGCCTGCGCAGATGCGGCGGGAACAGGATAGCAGCGAGATGTCCGGCCGAGAGTGCGGAGACCGTCGGCATGATCGGCAATGCCTGCCGCAGCGAGAGGATGGTTTCGATCCCCTCGCCTGCCGCCATGACATCCTCCGCCTCGCCAAACCGGACGGCGTTTCCGAGCAGGTCTCCCATTGCCTTTCTCGGCGGATCAAGAGGCGCCTTGCCAGAGCCGTCACGTTGGAGCCAGGTGCGATGCGCGCCGGTGATCTTGCCATCGAGGTCGGTCACCGCGGCAATCATGGCGGGCCATGCCTCTGTCGGCGCATCGCCCTCGGGTCGCCAGTAGCAGGTCGGATGGAACCGCAGGTTCGCGGTTCCGCGTAAATCCGTAATGCCGCGTCCGCGTAAATACGTCTCCGCGAGGCTGCCGATCAAAGGCTGCGTTATGCGCCAAAGGCGACGGGCCGCCTCGGACGATCCCGATGGTGCTGGCGGTGTTTGAGCCCTGCGGGACTGAGGCTCCAGTTCAAAATGCGGCAGGCTGAGGAAGCGGCGCGCTTCTTCAGCAATATCGGCGAAATCGATGAGGCCAAGGGTTTCGCCGATAACGTCGAGCAGATCGCCATGCTCGCCGCTCTGAGCATCGGTCCATTTGCCGGCAGCCCCTTTACCAGCCTCCGGCCCGGTCAGACGGACGAACATTGAACGGCCGGGAGTGTTCCGTACATCCCCAACCTGCCAGTAATTGCCCTGTTTGCGCCCATTCGAGAGATAGTGGCGGCACACCGCCTCGGCCTGGCGACCGAGACGCTGCGCCAGTTCGGAAGCGTTGAGACGCGCCATCACGCAGCCACCCGCTCGGAGATGCGCTCGACGGGGAAGCGGTCGAGCAGTTTGCCGATGATCTCCGGCCCCAATGCGCCCACCGGCACGAAGAATCGTAGCTTCCAGGAGATGATCTCGCTGAAGAGACCATAGGTTCGCAGCCGATCGCGCATGGTATCGGTGAAGCCGGTGAGCTCGATCCGGTTGGCGCCCATGACCCGGACGCGTCGCAGTTGCAGCCCCTCGGTGAGATCAAGGATCGTGCGGCCTTCGATCAACGCGGCATAAGCGGCATCCGGCGTCAGGCTGCTGGTGACGCCACTGGTCGAAGCATTGGTAGCCCATGCCGGCGAGACCCGGCGACCGATGATGCGTTCGCCCTCGTCGGTCTGGAGCCGATAGACCCGGGAGGAGTCCTGCGGCAGGCGCTTCCAGATCGGCAGCAGAAGCCCAGTCACCATATGCAGGATGCTGTCGGTGAACTCCGGCACCTCTGCCAGTTCCGCGTTCCAGGCCGTGGCGAAGGAAGCCTGGTCCGCCTCGCCCCAATGGGTCTCATCCATTGTCCGCATGGGGATGCTCACCGCTTCCATCGGCCGGATCAACCGCACACGGCGCTCGATCTCGCCATCATCCAGCATGACGCTGGTGGTGGGGATCTGCACGGCGGCGCGACCGGATCGCTCGTTGATGAGCAATCTTGCGCGGGGATCATCCAGTTCCGCCAGGGCTGCATTGAGCGTGACCGGCTGATTGCGCTTGCGCTCGGTGAGCGTCAGGAGCCGCGTTTCCGCGCCGGTGCCCGGATGGGTGTGGATCACCTGCCGGTCGGTGACGATGAAGCTTTCCGCCTTCAGCGTTTCCAGTCCCATGTCGTAGGTGCCGGATGCAATCGCCCCGTCGATCCGCGCCTGCAGGAGCTGTTCGAAGGCCGAGAACAGGATGCCCTGCAATTCGATGGTCAGCGCCAGCAGGCGATTGAGGAAGGTGGTGATCGGCGGTAGTTCGTCCTTCACACCATTGCTGTCCATCAGCTTCAGGCCGGTGGCGGATTCAAACCGTTCCAGCGAGCATCCCTCGACCTTACCGCGCACAATCAGCAGATAGAGCTGGCGTAACGCATCGCGGGCATAGGCGGATTCCAGATTGTCCTCGGGCCGGAACAGCCCCTGACCGCCGGTCTGGCGCTGGCCGCGGGTGATCGCGCCCAGCGTGTCGAGGCGGCGGGCGATGGTAGAGAGAAAGCGCTTCTCGGCCTTGACGTCCGTGGCGATGGGTCTGAACAGCGGCGGCTGAGCCTGATTGGTGCGGTTGGTGCGGCCCAGCCCCTGAATGGCGGCATCTGCCTTCCAGCCCGGCTCCAGGAGGTAATGCACGCGCAGCCGCTGGTTTTTCGCCGAGAGTTCGGCGTGATAGCTGCGCCCCGTGCCACCCGCATCCGAGAACACGAGGATGCGCTTCTGGTCATCCATGAAGGCCGAGGTCTCGGCAAGATTGGCAGAAGGTGCACGGTTCTCGACCGCCAAACGCGCCGATGCCCCGTCGCCCTTGCGCACGATCCGGCGCGAGCGGCCCGTGACCTCCGCCACCATATCCGTGCCGAAGCGCTGGACAATCTGATCGAGCGCCCCCGGCACGGCGGGAAGCGAACCCAGCTGCTCCAGCATCTCGTCGCGCCGCGCTACGGCTTCGCGGCTTTCGACCGGCTGACCATCGCGGAAGACGGGGCGTGACGAGAGGTTCCCCTCGCCATCGGTAAACGGCTCATAGAGCTGTACCGGGAAGGAATGCTGCAAATACGAGCCAACATATTCCCTCGGGGTGACATCGACGGAAATATCGCTCCATTCCTCGGTCGGGATCTCGGAAAGCCGCCGTTCCATCAGGGCTTCGCCGGTCGAGACGATCTGGATGACGGCGGCATGGCCCGCTTCCAGATCGGCCTCGATGGACCGGATCAGGGTCGGGGTTTTCATGGAAGTCAGCAGATGGCCGAAGAAGCGCTGTTTGGTGCTCTCAAAGGCCGAACGGGCGGCGGATTTGGCCTGCCGGTTCAGCGTTCCCTCGCTGCCGGTGATGTTGGCGGCTTCCATTGCCGCGTCCAGATTGTTGTGAATGACGGCGAAAGCCCCGGCGTAGGCATCATAGATGCGGCGCTGTTCATCCGTGAGCTGATGCTCGATCAGTTCATATTCAACGCCATCATAGGAGAGCGAGCGGGCGGTATAGAGGCCGAGGGATCGCAGATCGCGGGCCAGCACTTCCATGGCCGCAACGCCACCGGCTTCGATCGCCTCAACGAACTCGGCGCGGGTCTGGAACGGAAAATCCTCACCGCCCCAGAGGCCAAGGCGCTGCGCATAGGCGAGATTGTGAACTGTGGTGGCGCCGGTCGCCGAGACATAAACCACGCGGGCGTCGGGCAGCGCGTGCTGAAGCCGCAGGCCCGCACTTCCTTGCTGCGAGGCGGCGACATCACCGCGTTCTCCTTTTCCGCCACCGGCATTCTGCATGGAATGGCTCTCGTCGAATATGATGGCTCCATCGAAATCGGACCCCAACCATTCGACGATCTGCTTGACGCGCGAAACCTTCTCGCCCCGGTCGTCGGAGCGTAGCGTGGCATAGGTGGTAAAAAGGATGCCTTCCGACAACGTGATTGGCTTGCCTTGCGGGAAGCGTGACAGAGGCGTGACAAGCAGCCGTTCCATGCCGAGCGCCGACCAGTCGCGCTGCGCGTCCTCGATCAGCTTATCGGATTTGGAGATCCAGATCGCCTTGCGCCGACCGCGCAGCCAGTTGTCGAGAATGATGGCGGCGGACTGGCGTCCCTTGCCAGCGCCGGTTCCATCACCGAGCATGAAGCCCCGGCGAAAGCGGATTGATCCCGCAGCATCCTCGGGCGCAGCGCTCACATTGTCGAAATGCTCGTCCACGGTCCATGCGCCGGCGAGATGATCGGCATGGGCTTCACCGGCATAGATCACCGTTTCAAGCTGGGCGTTCGACAGACGCGCGCAGATGTCAGCGGGCAGCATGGGCCGGTAGGAGGGCTTCGGCGGTGCGACCGAGGCCATGGCGGCGGATTGCACCAGTTTGGTCGGATGCGGCTGCGCGCCAGCAATGCGCAGCGATTGCAGCGCATATTCCTCATAGATCGCGTCGGACAGGCGAGCGCCTTCGGGTGGCGTCCAGTCCACGGTCTCATAGGCGAGTTCGACGCCCTCGGGATCTTTGGCGGGAGCAGCGACAGGCCGAGCAGCAGTCGCGCGGGCCAGATAGCCCCGCACGGTTTTCGGCGCGGCAGTCGAAGCGGGAAAGACGATCTTCGGTAGTGATACCGGCAGGCGCTGCGGGACCAGCGCCTCGATCCATCCGATCAGCGTGGCTACATCGGGGGCGATTCCCGGTGAGGTCGGAAAACTCGCCGGATATTCGGCGGGTAATTTGTCGATCACGGTCAGCCGCGTGTCGATCGTGGTGCCGTGCTTTGCATAGACCGCGCCATCGACGGCGGCGCTGAACACCACGCGACCACGGGCCTGCAAGCGGATGAACGCGTCCCGCCATGCCGGAGCTTCGGGGCCAAAGCCAGCGCCGGTGATCGTCACCAGCCGACCGCCCGGAGCAAGACGGGCCAGCGCCGAGGCGACATGGCGAAGCGCAGCATCCGCCATCCGTCCCTCGACATTGGCCATTACCGAGAATGGCGGGGTCATCAGCACCACCGACGGCACGGCCTCCGGTGCCAGATGATTGTCGATCTGGGCGGCGTCGCATCGGGTGACGGGACAGGCCGGAAAGAGGGACGAGAGAAGATCGGCGCGGATCTCGGCGAGTTCATTGAGGATCAGCGAACCGCCGGCAGTCTGTGCCAGGATCGCCATCAGGCCGGTGCCAGCCGAGGGCTCCATCACCCTATCATCAGGCGTGATGGCGGCAGCCGTCAGAGCGGCAAGGCCGAGCGGGATCGGCGTCGAAAACTGCTGGAAGCTCTGGCTTTCCTCGGAACGCCGGGTCTGCGTGGGCAACAGCGCCGCGATCTTTGCCAATACGGAAATCCGTGCAGCCGGAGACGCGGCTTTACGGAAAAGCGCCTTTCCGTATTTGCGTAAGAAAAGGACGGTAGCGACCTCACCGGCCTCATAGGCGAGCTTCCAGTCCCAGGCGCCGGTAGCGTCCGACGCGCTGAAAGCCGTTTCCATCGCACCGCGCAATGTCACGGCATCGACGCGCTGACCGCGTTCGAGATGGGGGAGCAGATGATTGGCCGCAGCCAGGATCGCTGGCGCAGCCGCCAGCGGCGTGACCGGATCGGCCACGGGGAAAACCATGTTCATGTCGGGAACCTCAGGAGAGTGGGAAGGACAAGCCCGGACGGCGCTCTCTCTCTCGACCGCCCTGACCTGACCACTTCCGGCCCACCTCTCACTCTCAAAGCGCAGCATAAAAAAAGCGCCCCGACCGGACGGCGGGGCGCTTGGCAGTGTCTTCCCGGGATCATCCGAAGCGGCGACCGGCTTCGGTAAAGGTGTATTCATTGGCAGCGATGGTTTCATCGACCACTCCGTCCGAGGACAGATAATCATATTCGCGCTCAAGCTGGCGGTAGAGCCAGCGGGCCAGATCGCGCAGCGCCTCGATGATCGTCTCCTCGGTATCGGCGGTCATGTCCTGCCCGGTCGGGCTGTCGCGCTCGGCCGAGATCGACATGCAGTATTCGTGGTAATAATGGCCGCGATGACTGACTTCGGCGCGAAGCTGGTAGAAATTGCGCCGCTGGACCGTCTGCAGGGCATCGGCGATGCGATGCAATTCGGTGTCCTGTGGTGCGTGCTCCCGAATAAGGCGCGGAGCATCCTTCGGGTAGGAATACCAGGATTCAAAGCACGCGCCGTCCCCCTGCGAGGAAAAGCCCCGGAACCAGATGCAGGGGTCTTGCCGTGTGCCGCCGCCCATCAACCGGACGGTTCGGGTCTTGAGGTTCAGCCCGAGGATTTCCGCAATACGCTGGAAATCCTCGTAGACGGTATCGTACCAGTCATAATCTAAGCCGCCCTCGCGATACCAGGCGCGAGCCTTCTCCCTCGCCGCATCGGACAGTTCGTCGAACCGATAGACGGTGGTTTCGATGATGTCAGGCATAGGGGTCGCCTCCGTCCAGCACAGTGGACAGCCAGCCATCGGTATAGATCCAGTCCACCGTTTCGCCGGTAGCAAGATCAAGGACATGCGCGCCGCCGCCGAAGCCGTCGATTCTCGGCCGAGAGCAACTGTTTGCGTATTGAAGGCCCTATAGACCCGTCAGACCAAACTCGGTGGCGCAGCGTTTGACGAACTGGATGACATGCTCGGGATCGCCGGTGACGTCATCACCCATCCAGAGCTGAGTGCCACCATGTTCTGGCTGGATGGAGAGCACGAAGCCGTCCGATGGCGGATCTTCGGCGGCAGTGTCATCCGCCAGTGCGTTGTAGAGATCGAGTGCGCGGGCAGCGTTTTCGGGGGTGCCCACGTCAAGCAGGCAAGAAAAGTGCGTGAAATAGTCGGCCATGATGGTCTCCTGAGAAGACATCGCCCGATGCACGACCGGGCCGAATGGGTAAAAAATGATGAAGCTCATGCGACCTGTGGCAGGCGGAGCAAATCAGCCGCGGCGTCGCGCCAGAAGGGATCGACCAGTCGGGCCTCCAGCGCAGCGGCGCGGTAACGCAGCCGTCGCGCCTCGGCGGGATCTGATGCCCGGAATGCCATACCGCGCAGGCGGCTGGCCTCGGTCACGATCCTGCGTGCCTCGGCATCGGATGCGACCGGCTGTTGCCAGAGGATAATGCCGGCGCGGATTTCACCGGCGAGGACCAGGCGCTGATCGCGGTCCTGAATGAGCATGACGCGCGGCTGGAAATACGGAAAGCTGTCCGGCCCCGTGCAAATATCACCGCACGACAGGCGCAAGGCCCCGGCCTGAATGGCCTCTTCCGGTGATGGGCGTTCCCCAAGCGAGATCACGCGGTCAAAGCTATTCGCCGCGTCACTGGCGTCATAGCTGGCCACACCGAGGCACGAAATGCGCAGCGGCAGCTTTTGCGACCGATAAAGCGCGGGCAGAACATCGGCCGCCAGAATATGACCGATGGAGCGGAAGGTTTCGGAACGGGCAAACGTCATCGGGATCACTCCATGACGGGCGCCGGTGAGCCTCTCTCTCCGGCCTTCAACCCGTCACGGCCGAACGGCCCACACTCTTCCTCTCTGACCGGGCTTGTTCCCGGTTCCGCCGCCGACGATGGGGGACCATCGTGAGGCGCCGACGGCCCGAAGCGCGGGTCTCCGCGCTCGGGCCGTCGGGGATGAGGCGCTTTCGCGCCTTACTCCCACGGGTCCAGCTCCAGCTTCACCATGTCGTCGTCGCCGTCGAACTCGGCGGCGGGGCAAGCGGCGTGGGTGCCGTCTCCGGCCTGGAACACGACGATCACGACCATCAGAGTGGTGGCGAGGCTGGCGGCGAAGGCGGTGGCATCTGCATAGGACATGGGTTCCGGCTCCTGTCTTTGGAGGCGAGGGACCATCCCCCGCGCGACAGGTGCCCGAAGTGTCTGACCGGATCTGCAATCACCCGAGGGCGTTCGGACTTTTTCCGAATCCCCGAGGGCGGCACGCGAAGCGTCAAGCCGACCCCTTCGGGGTTGAATGTCAAAGAGACGGATCGGACCAAGGTTTGCGAATGGAAGCGGGGTTGGTTTTTCGCATCTGACAGGTGCCGGATATCCCTTGCAGATGCTTCGCCCGGCCAACCCTTGCCGCCGCATCAACAGAGGAACCGCGTTACAAGCCCGAGACGGAACCGAACCCATGGCACGCGCCTTCATGGGATGACGGGGACATGGTGAAGTTGGAACTGGAGCCGCCGCGTGACCCTCCGCCCCCTGTACACGGTATGACGGTCATGCGACCTGACCGTTTGATGGACGGAGGTGCGACAGTGGTTCTGAAGGCCAGGTCACAGCGCTCGAATGATGTAAATACAGGGCGATCCGCCGGGCAAAGCCCCGCAACGCGCACCTGTGGGCACAACAAATATGCCCATGTGCGACTTGTTTCGATCACGCCGATCTTTCCAAAACCGCGAGAGTCAATTAGGATTCGACGAAAAGACAGACGACTGGGGCGACGCGGTGTCAAATGCGAAACAGATACTGGCGATGCTCAGAAGCCAGGCGGAAGGCGATGAAGAACAGTTCTTCTCCATCGCGCTTCAGGTTGCGGCTGGCGAGGCGCGCCAAGGACACCGTGCGACCGCAGAGGATATCCGTGCGGCAGTGGATGCCGCACGTTCACAGCGCGGCACGCGGGCGTCTGTCCCGATCGCCTTTTCTCGACCCCGTGGAGACCTCGACAGCCTTCTCGATCTGCGGGACCCGCAGATCCATCTTGCCGATGTGGTGCTGAATGCAGACGTGAAAGGTCATCTCGAAGCGGTTGTGCTTCAGCAACAGCGTCGGGATTGGCTCCGGGAACATGGGAAGACACCGAGCCGCCGCCTCCTCTTTGCCGGACCTCCGGGATCGGGGAAGACGATGACCGCCGAGGCGCTCGCGGGCGAACTCCATCTTCCTCTGTTCGTGATCCGCCTAGAAACCCTGATTACGCGCTTTATGGGGGAAACGGCCGCCAAACTGCGTCTGGTTTTCGACGAAGCGCAGAAGCGCAGAGGTGTTTATCTCTTTGATGAATTCGATGCCGTGGGCAGCGACAGGTTGGCGACGAATGATGTCGCGGAAATGCGGCGGGTACTGAACAGCTTCCTGCAGTTCATGGAAGAGCCTTCTGCGACCGACAGTGTTCTGGTGGCTGCCACGAACCACCCCTCTCTTCTCGACCGCGCGTTACTACGGCGCTTCGATGAAGTTCTGCAGTTCGAGATGCCATCAGCAGATGAAGTGCGCGCCATTATCAAGGCCCATCTGTCGCCGATGAAATATCCCAAGATCAATTGGAAAACCATTGTTGCCGCGGCCACCTGCCTCAGTCAGGCGGAGATTGTCCATGCAGCAGAAGAGACCGTGAAAGCGGCAATCCTTTCAGAACGAAATCAGATTTCCACCGCCGATCTGACGCGCGAACTTCGCAAACGCCAGGCCATGAGAACGGTGTTCTCTGAAGAACAGGGACACATTGGCTGAGTACGAGCACCGACATATCGACCTGAGCGGTCTTTCGACTATCCGCAATTACAAGTCCCCAGGCAGTAGCGCCCGACAACGGCCGCTTCAGCGTATCCGTGAGGAACATGGGCAGCGCATTGTCGGCGAGCTGGAAGCCGCCTTCGAGGCGTCTGATCTCGGACGAGAGGATTTGGGGGCACCCGAGGGAATTCCAGCATCGGACGGCGTCTACCTTGAGGTGGAGCTCGCACCCTCTGTGGGGCCGACCACGCTGGAGAAGACGCGCGAGGGGACACGCCAGGGCGCCGTCACACTTTCCGAAACAGGCGCCCGTCGCATCGCCCTCTTCGTCCCTGACGAAACCAGAGATGTCTTTGAGGCGGTTTTCAGGGATTACGCCTTTACGGAAGTAGACGAAGGTGCCGAGGCCCCGAAGAAGTCCCGCGTCGAGCCTGTCGAGCATATCCGCGCCGCGCGCTTGCGAACGTTCTGGCGCGACGATCCTCTGGCTCTGCCCGATGATCCGCAGGCGGAAATGTGGTGGGCCTTATGGTGTTTTGCCGACCGCCTCGAACGTGTTGAGACCAGCGCTCAGCGGCTCGGCCTGACCGTCGGGGGAGAAGACAGCTGGCTGCACTTCCCCGAAGTCGTGGTTCTTCCAGTGCATGGGCGCAGAGCAGCGATCGAGATGCTGCTGTTTTCAACGGGAGGCATTTCCGAGATCCGGCGAGCGAGCGATACGCCGACGGTATTCACGGATGAACTCGAGGAGATGGCGAACGCGTTCGTGGATGATCTGGCCGAAAGGATCACCTGGCCAGGCCGCGACGTGCCCGTGGTTTGCCTCCTCGATACGGGTGTGAACCGCGGCCATCCGCTGATTGAACCTGCCCTAGCTCCCGGTGACATGCACGCTGTGCATGCAGATTGGGGGGTGGATGATGATAGTCCCAGCGGGCATGGATCCGGAATGGCCGGGCTGGCGCTCCACGGCGACCTGACAATGCCGTTGGGAGATGCGTCGCGTCCAATGCTTGCGCATCGCCTCGAGTCCGTCAAAATCCTTCCGCCGGACGGCTTCGAGCAGAATGATCCCGGCTCCTATGGTGCGATCACAACCTCCGCCAGCTCGCTTCCGGAGATATCGGCTGCCGAGCGGCCGAGGGTCTTTTGCATGGCCGTGACGAATGAAAACCGGTCGGGAGCGGAGCCAACGGCTTGGAGCTCTGCTCTCGACCAGATCTCGGCGGGCGTGGACGCAATCGAGGAAGGCCCGGACCATATTCGGCGCCTTTTCGTCCAGGCGATCGGCAACATCGCGGACAGCTCGCGCGCCGAGGACATTGCCGATGGCGACGCGTTTCCGGGAGAAGATCCTGCACAGGCATGGAATGTCCTAACGGTCGGCGGCACAACTCTGAAATCAGAAATCGCAGAAGCCGGTTACCGAGACTGGCGCGGATGGTCTCCTCCCGGGGACCGCAGCCCCTACAGTCGGACGAGCGCGCTTTGGCGCGCGGGGCAGTCACCGATCAAGCCGGAGATCGTCTTTGAAGCTGGAAACCGCGCGCTGAGCAGATCAGGGCTCGAAGCACTGTCCGGCCTCCCTTCCCTCTCGGTGCTCACCACGGCGAAATCGATCGCTCCGCATCCGGTGACACCGTTCTGGGCAACCAGCGCAGCGACAGCGCAAGCGGCACGGCTTACGACGCGGATCATGGCTGAGCACCCGGAGTATTGGCCAGAGACCATCCGCGCCCTGACCGTGCACAGCGCCCGGTGGACGCCGCATATGCTTACGGAATTCAACGCGACCGCGTCAAAGTCGGACAGAAAGGCGCTCGCAAGAAAATACGGATACGGGGTACCGGATGTTCGGCGCGCCCTTGCTTCGGCCCGCGATGATCTTGCGTTGGTCGCCGAGCAATATATCCAACCGTTCCGGGTCGAGAATGGCAGCGTGCGCTTCTCGGATGCTCATGTCTACCGCTTGCCCTGGCCCCGACAAGTCCTTGAGGATTTGGGCGACCAGCCTGTGCGCCTCAAGGTGACGCTCTCATATTTTGTCGAGCCGAACCCAAGCTTTGCAAGCGCGATCGATCCTGCCCGATATCAGTCTTTTGGGCTGCGCTTCGACCTCAAGCGAGCGCGCGAAACTGACGGGAATTTCCTGCGCCGGGTGAACAAGGATGACCGTGGCGAAAACGACCCTCGCCCTATCAACGAAGGCAATGACGGCTGGTTCTTCGGACCGAAGTCGATCTCAGCCGGCTCCATTCACATGGATATCTGGGAGGGCAGCGCTGTCGAGCTCGTGGAGCGCGATTTCCTCTATGTCTACCCGATCTCGGGCTGGTGGCGAGAAAGGCGAGCCCTGGGGCGAGCGGACAGCAAGGCCCGTTATGCGCTCGTTGTCGGCATCGAGACCGCGGAGGTCGACGTCGATCTGATGACGCCCATCCAGACCGAAGTTGCGGCGTTGCTTCAAACTGGAGTTGATATCGAAATCTAGTTTGTGTTCTTGCTGAGACGACATGCTCTGTTCTGCGAGCGCCTTTGGGTCATTAACATCTGACATCACGGGCAAAATGACGCCTTTTACATCTAGGCTACATTTCGCAGGCCTTTAGGCGCCAGACTGACAGCGACAACGAACAGTAACGGTCATCCACCCTGCCTCGCCGCCCATTGCAGGCCAAGCGCATAGGCCCCGGCAGCACTCACCAGCGCCCCCACCAGCACCGTCAGCGCAAGGATCGTCCAGCTGATCCAGTCCACGCCCAGAATGAAGAAATTGTCATTCCAGATGCCCCAGACCGGAATAGAGGGGCGCCACAGGTGAACTTCGGAGAAGGCCGCGCCGACCAGCAGACCGTTGATCATTGTCGCAACGCCCGCGCCCTTGCCGCGCCACAAAAGCGCCAGTGCGATCAGGCTCGGTACATAGACGGACACATTCACCAGCCAAAGCTGCGCGCTGATGGTATAGCACCAGTTCGCGGCCTGCCGAACGTGATCGCTGTCGTGGATAACGATCATCGCAATCATGGCGATATTGGCCCAGAGAATGGTTTTCCGGGCGCGGGTGCTCAGGACTTCTGAGCGGGTTCCATCCTGTGTCGCACTATCAGTCATGGGCGGGCCTTGCAGGTCAGATCGGGCTGAGGCAGATCAAGTAGGTCGGCCCAGACGGGCGCGCTCTCTTTGGACAGGGCTTCGATATGTTTGAGCGCGGGCAGACCGTAGTTGGCGGGATCGAAGATGCGAAATTCGGCATCTGAGGAGGCAAAGACCTCCGCATAGCGTCGCACCGCAACCGGCGGGACGACGACATCGTCGGCGGCGACGCAAATACGGATGTCCTTGCCCTCGATGCTGTAATTCGGCTCCGGCAGGGTGACACCGATGTCCGAGGCGTAGAAATCGCGCCGGGTGCACCATCTGCGCCACTGCCAATAGACACCGGCGGGCAGATCGGCCCCTAGCGACAATCGTTTACCCGGCATATAGCCCGCAAGGGCGGTCGCCACGGGGCCAAGCGCGAACCAGAAGGCTAGAACCTTGGGCCGGTAGCTCCAGGGATGGTCGGTATAATGTCCGATCCCGGCTCCGATGGTGGTGATCCGCGTGACGCGGTCGGGCAGGTTCTGGAACGGAAGACCAAGCCCGCCCAAACTGTGCCCGAGCACCCACAAGGGGCCTGTCGGAGCCAGTTTGGCCAGCGTATCGAGTGCTGCGGTCTGATCGTGCACGGCCCAATCCGCGAAATTCGCCTGACTTTCGCGCATCGGTCGGGTCTGGGACGCGCCGAAGTCTCGATAGTCATAGGTCAGGACATTGATCCCGCGCGCGGAAGCCCAAGCGGCGAAATGGCGGTAAAAGCGCTGCGGCACACCAGTGGCCCCGTGCAGCAGCAGACTGGCCCGGGGTGCATCGGATGCCGGATACCAGGTCCCGATAAGTGTGGCTCCGTCCGCCGGAATGGTGATTGTCTGCGCGGCCTGTTCCAAAACTCTCGCTTTCCTTGCATTCTTCCTCTGTATTGGACCGACTGGTCTACGCAATCAATAGACCAATCGGTCCAATGGCGCTATCTGTTTTGTCATGAGTGACCCAACGTCTCGCGACAAGCTGATCCGCACCGCCTCGAACCTCTTTCGCCAGAAGGGGTATTCGGGCGTTGGTCTTTCGGAGCTTCTCAAAGAGGCGGGGCTCCCGAAAGGGGCGCTCTATTACCATTTCCCGAACGGCAAACAGGAATTGGCCGAAGCCGCGACACGCTGGGCCGGGGCGTGGCTGGAACGGTTGCTCGATACGACCTTCGCGCAGGCCGAAAGCTTTGACGAAGGTGCGCTCATGGTCTGCGACGCCATTGCCTCCGAGGTGACGTCGCAACCTCATGTCCCGGCCTGTCCCGTGCTCAGCATCCTGCAAGCCGCCCCGCTGGAACCGCGTCTCCAGATCACCGCGCAGGAGGTCTATGGCAGCTGGACGAAATGTATCGAGAAACACGCCAAACGGTTGGGTCATCCCCGGCCCAACGACGCCGCCTTTTCTTTGCACTGCAAACTCCAAGGGGCGTGGATCATCGCCTTTGCCCAGCAATCCAACGCGCCCTTCGCCCAACTGGCGCGAACATTAGATCAAAAGCTCTGATGTCAGACCTAGGGAAGCACTTATCATTTTTGATATCTGCGGGCATCAGGGTTCTCCAAAGAAAAAGCCCGGTCACGAGGACCAGACAAGTTGCGGAAACGGAAGAGATGAGGCGGGGCAGCGAACGCCGCCCCACCTGAAGATCATTCGGCGGCGACCATTGGCTGCTCCTCGTCCTCCGTGGCGTCTTCATCCTCGCCATCGCCGGCAAGGAATTCAGGCAGATCATCCGCCTCAGTGTTGACCCCGGCATCCATCGCGATATCGGCATCGCGATCCACCATGCGCAGCGGCTCCGGAAGCCAGCCGGTTTCGGCCAGCAGGCGCTCGGCTTCGGTGGCCATGTCGCTCTTCTTCAGATGGTCGATGAGCTGGGCCGCCCGCTCGCCAGCGCCCTCGCGCACTGCCTCGATGATCCGAGGCTTTGTCACGCGGCCGAGATAGTTGGCGACGGTCGGGCGCCAGCCCACCGCCACCATGTCGAGGCCCGTCGCCCGCGCCAGCCGGTCGGCCTGGGACAGGCGCAGGTCGAGCCCGTGCTGGCTGACGCCCATGCCGCCATAGGGGTTGGGCTTCTCGTGCAAGGCGTTGACGCCGAAACTGACGCAATGGGCGAGCAACTCCATCCGGGTGTCATCGTCCTGATCGACCAGCCAGTCCCAGAGCGCAGCATCGTCAGCGGGGATATGATCGCCCCAGCGTTCATGCCGATCCTGGATGGACTTCGCCGAGGCGCTTTCGCCCAGATCGTCGGCCTGTGCCGGGAAATGAACTTCCCGGACATGGGCCTCCAGGCAACCTCTGGTGGAATGCGGCAGAAAGCAATCGGTGACCAACCGATGCAGGAGCGCCGTCATCGCCACATGCGGGTTCATCGCCACAACGTCCCGGAGCGCCAGCGTGCGGTGCGCGGTCAGTTCGCTGACGAGCCGATCGGGCAGCGGCCGGATGGTCTCAAGCTCTTCGTCCTCCTCGGGTTCGGTGGCCGTACCACCCACCGTAATGACAGCGCGCTGCAAACCACCGGACTCGCCGCCCTCGGGAGAACACCCATCGGCACCCTGCCCTTCCTGACCTTCCACCGCCTCGTCGTCGGCACGGATATAGCCGCGCTCGACGGCGAGTTGGCCGTCGTGACGAATGCTGAGGAAGACACCGGCACGGGCCATCTGGTCCGCGTCATACCGCATCGGACGGGCCTCGAAGGCCTCCAGCGCCTCCTCGATCTCGCCGAGGCGAGCATCAACCTCGTCGGGGAACTCGTCAGCCTCAGCATATTCCGCCTCCAGCGCGTCGAACTCGTCCCGCAGCTTTTCGCGCTCGGCGCGTTCGTCATCGGTCAGATCGACTGTGGTGCCGGTCAGGCGACGCAGGCCACTGGTATGGCCATAAGGGAAATCCGCCGCGACCTCGATCCACTTCCAGCCCTCGGCGGCGATGGTTTCTGCCTCTGCCTTCAGCTTCTCGCCGACCAGCCGGTCGAGCAGCACCGGGTCCTGGAGCCAGCCGCCATCGTCCTGCTGGAAGAGATCGCGCAGCACATAGCCGCTCGCCGCCTCATAGGTCTCGATGCCGACGAAGAGAGCCCGCTTGTCGGAGGCCCGCACCGTGGTCTCGGTTAGCATACGCCGGATCGTGTAAGGCTCCTTCTGCCAACCATCCTTGATCGCCGCCCAGACCTGTTCCTGCCGGGCATGGTCGTCGGAGATTGTGAAGGCAATGAGCTGTTCAAGCGTCATGCCGTCCTCGGCATAGATCTCGAGCAGCGCCGGCGAGACCGAGACCAGGCGCAGGCGCTGCTTCACCACCTTGGCATCGACGAAGAAGGCGGCGGCGATTTCCTCCTCGCTCATGCCCTTCTCTCGCAGCACCTGGAAGGCGCGGAACTGGTCGAGCGGATGCAGCGGCGCGCGTTCGATATTCTCGGCGAGTGAGACCTCGTCGATCAGGATATCGTCTCCGGCGTCCGAGACGATGCAGGGCACCGGTGCGGTCTTGTTGAGGCGCTTCTGCTTGACCAGCAGTTCCAGCGCCCGGTAGCGGCGGCCGCCAGCCGGCACCTCGAAAAGGCCGGTTTCCTGCCCCTTGGCATCGAGCTCGGGCCGGACATGCAGGGACTGGATCAGCCCACGCCGGGCAATGGACTCGGCCAGTTTCTCGACCGAAATGCCGGCCTTCACCCGCCGGACGTTGGACTGGCTGAGCACCAGCTTGTTGAAGGGGATGTCGCGCGAGGACGACAGGGTGATTTTCTGCGTGGCAGTGGCCATGTCAGTGTCTCCATGACGGACGCCGGGGAGCCTCTCTCTCCGGCAACCAGCCCGTCATGAAACCTCCACCCTCCTTTCCCTCTCATGGCCGAGCCGCATATGAACACGCAGACCCATCAGAACTCACCGCGGGCACGCAAGCTGATCTCCCGGCCAGCACCGGTGATGATGTGGTCGTGCAGCATCACCCCTAGGGACGCACAGGCATTTCGGATTTCCTTCGTCATCGCGAGGTCGGCGGCTGAGGGCTCGGGATCACCGGCCGGATGATTGTGGACGATGATCAGCGCCGAGGCATTGAGCGCCAGGCAGCGCCGCAGCGCCTCCCGGGGATAGACCGGGACGTGATCGATGGTGCCGATGGCGAGGCACTCGTCTGAGATCAGCCGGTTCCTCCGGTCGAGATAGAGGGCATGGAAACGCTCCACATCGCCCCTGATGGTGAGGGCACAATAATCGAGCACCGATTGCCAGGACGACAGGACAGGGTTTTGATTGAGGTGGCGCAGCAGGATCTGCCGGGCCTCGTAGACCACGGCTTGCTCTTGGGCGGAGAACCGCAGCGGCTGCGGTTCGATGGCGGGTGTTCTCGTGTTTCGTGTCATGGTGCTGTTCTCCGACGGGCAGTCGGCCGGGCGCCGAACTTTCACCGTGTCACGAGGAGAAGCGCCGCCCTCTTCCTTCGAAGAGAGCGGCGCCGAAGCTGAAGAGCGTGGATCTCAGGAACGCCGGGGCTCCGCATCGGGGCGTGTCCCGCCTGGCAGACGGCCCGAGCGATAAAGCAGGCGCTCGGCATCGCGAATGCTGCCGGCATCGCGGGCGGCCTCGGCCCAGACCGAGATCGGGAAGTCCCCCGTGAAGAGCAGATCCCGCTCGATGCCCATGCCGAAGGGCAGCCGAATGTAACGCAGTTCGTTGAGGCTCCATGAGCCAAGTTCGGGGTAGCCAATGTCGGCCAGGCCAAACATGATGTCGCCGTCCTCGTCGAGCTCGGTCGCGAGCCAGACACCGGCGCCAAAGGGATTGAAAAATTTCACGATCGGAATGTGATCCTGATCGCGATCGCGGCCATTCGCCAGCAAACGGTCACGCTGTGTGTCGGTCAGGAGGATCATGCCGCGGCCCTCCCTTCCGTCGGGGTCTGCCGCTCAACATCGGTGCTGTCGTCGGGCAGATGGGCCAGCAGCCAGTCGGCCGCCTTGCTGGCCTGCGAGGCGGCACGCACGATGGCCCGCGAATCCTCGCGCATCACCTCCAGCCAGGAGCCGATGTAATCGGCATGGCGCACAGTCGGGACGATCCCGAGCGAGGCGCAACAGAACGCGCTCGAAATCTCGGCGATCAGTTCCTCGAAGGCGTATTTCTTCGTGCCGAAAGCGCCCGAGAAGTCCCGCCCCAACCTTGAGGCATGGCCCGTTGCGTGCCCCATCTCGTGCAGGGCGGTCCTGTGCCAGTTGATCGGCTCAAAATAAGCCTGCGGAGGTGGCACCTGCACATAATCCTGCGAAGGGACATAGAAGGCGCGGTTGCCACCGATCCGGAAGTCGATACCGGTCGCGGCGATCAGTTCCTCGACCCGCGGCTCGATCAGCCCGGGCGGCGGTGGCGGTGCCTCGACGGCGATATCGTCGGGCAGACCCTCGCATTGCGCCGCGTTGAACACGGTGAAGCGCTTCAGGAACGGGATGCTATTGGCGTCTTCCCCGGTCTCCCGGGCGCGGCGCTTCTCGTCTTCAGGCGTGAAACGGTCGGCGTAGACGACGGTGGTGCCGCGCTCGCCCTTGCGGACATTGCCGCCGAGTGACAGCGCCTGGCGGAAGGTCAGCCAGTGCTGGGTTGGATAGCCCTGCTGGATCACGGCGCCCCAGAGGATCAGGACATTGATCCCGGAATACTGCCGGGAGGTGGCCGCGTTACGCGGCATGGCGAGCGGCGCCTGCGCCGCCGCCGTCCCCCAGGGCTGGACCCATGGCAGCCGGCCGTCCTCCAGCTCGGCGATGATCTTGTCGGTAATGTCGTCATAAAGGTTCGTTCGCGGGCCGCTCTTGCGGGCCGCGCGATGCTCCATGGTCATCGGAATGATCTCCGCGACGGGCGCCGGAGGCCTCTCCTCCAGCCCTCAACCCGTCACGGAAAACCCGCCCGCACTCTCACTCTCAGGGGGCGTTGCGGGGCCTCCCCGCTGATGGGGGTGTGTCGGCAATGCCAGTGCCGACCAGGGAGAAGGCTTTCCCCTCCCATCCCCTTCCAGATCGCGACCTTCTTGGTTCCAATTAGCGACCCATTGACTTCCAATCAGCCGAGACAGATAGTTCCAAATGTCGGAGACTAGAGGACGGGATGTTCAAGCGGTTTGTAGAGCGCCGGGCGGAGGAAGCCCTTTCGGATACGCCCGTGGTTCTCATTGTAGGGCCACGGCGGGCTGGCAAAACCACGCTCGTCAAGAAGATGGGGGCAGCCGGCCGCACCTATATCACGCTGGACGACCAGACCGTGCTGGAGGCTGCGCGGTCCGATCCGGCCGGGTTCATCCGGGGACTGGATAGGGCCATCATCGACGAGATTCAACGCGCGCCCGACCTGCTGCTGGCGATCAAGAAGACGGTCGACGAGGACTATCGTCCGGGCCGATTTCTCCTCACCGGCTCAGCGAATGTGCTGACCTTGCCACGGGTCGCCGATAGTCTCGCCGGCCGGATGGAAACGCTCGAGATGCTGCCGCTGGCACGGGCCGAGATCGAGGGCAGGACGCCGACCTTTCTGGAGCGTCTCTTCGAGGGAAAGCTGCAAAAGCCAAGCAAAGCGATCGTCGGCGACGATCTCGTCCACTCCGTCCTGCTCGGCGGCTTTCCCGAGGCGATCGCCCGTGAGAGCGAGCGGCGCCGGCAGGACTGGGCGCGATCCTATCTCACCTCGGTTCTCACCCGCGATCTCAGGGACATCGCAGAGGTCGAGAAGCTGACCGAGCTCCCGAAATTCGTGCGTTTGCTGGCCGAGCATTCCAGCCAATTGGTCAACTATTCGCAGTTCGGAGCCAGCATCAATGTCAGCCACAAGACGGGACAGCGCTACGTCGGGCTGCTCGAACAGGTCTTTCTGATCGCGACGCTGCAGCCCTGGTTCACCAACGCGCTGAAGCGCATCGTCAAAACACCGAAGCTATATTTCCTCGATTCCGGCCTGCTGGCGAGCACGCGGGGCCTGACCTTCGACAGGGTGAAGGCGGATCGCGGGACGTTCGGCGCCCTGCTGGAAAGCTTCGTGTTCTCGGAAGTGCTCAAGCTGACGACAGCCTCGGACCTGCGACTGACACCCTATCACTTCCGCGATCGCGACATGCGCGAGGTCGACATCGTGCTGGAGCGTGACGACGGCATGATCGCCGGCATCGAGGTGAAGGCGAGCGCCACGGTCAAGTCCGGCGATTTCGCTGGGCTGCGCGCCTTGGCCGAAGCCTGCGGAGACCGCTTTGCTTTTGGCACCGTGCTCTATGACAGCACGGATGTTGTGCCATTTGGTGACCGGCTGGCTGCGGCGCCATTGTCCTGTCTGTGGAGTTGAGCGGATGTGCAAAGATTGCCGACTGATCAACCTTCGCGATGCAATGATCGTGGGAGGCCTACGTGAGCCTGTATGAGAGGTGGTGCGACGCCACGAGAGAAAAAGACAAACGCAAGTACTACTGGACCTATGTCGAGAAGCATGGTGGCCGCGATGAAATCCAGGGGGACTTGGCTGAAACGATCCGTTCGCATTACGACCGACTGGAACGCATTGCGGAGGACGTGGACCGGCTCGGATACAAGGTCGCCGCCGAGATCCTCAGCGAGGCGATGCCTCAGACGTCCAAGGGTCGTTCGGGCGATCTCGGCGAAATTCTCGCGACTGAGCTCGTCGAGGAGGAGATTGGCCTGCGTGTCCCTGTGCGCCGTCTCCGCTACAAGGACGGGCGCAACATGGCCATGCGCGGAGATGATTTCATCGGGGCCGGGTATGACAGTAAAGGCGAGAAACTCTGGCTCCTGAAAGGGGAAGCTAAGAGCAACAAGGTACTGGGAAAGTCAACGGTCACGAGCGCCCGCAAGGTACTCAACCGCGATAGCGGTCGGTGTACGCCGGACTCGCTGCTGTTCGTTGCAAACCGCCTGCTGGAAAGCAACGACCCGGACGACAACGCACTGGGCCGCAGCCTTCGCGACGAGGTGGGCCTGAAGTCTCTCCGGGCGGATCGCATCGATCACATGCTTTTCACTATATCGGGCAACGGTCCACACGCTTCGTTGAAACAGGATCTGGAGGCGACCGGCAGCAATCGAGACCAGTATGTCGTGAACATTCACGTCAAAGACCACCAGGACTTCATCGCGGCCATGTACCAGGAGGCGGAAGATCTTGGAGACGATTGACGAGCTGACAACTTTCCTGACGGACGCGACCGTCGATGGCATCCTCGGACGCCTCCTGTATCGCGGCGCGGCATGGTCGCTGATGCGCGAAAACGGTGTACTGCCGCCGAATGCGCCGCCGCTCGGCGCGACGATCGAAACGGATCTTGCGGAACACGGCTTTGCTTTGCTTAGGGGCGCAATGGCGCTGCGTGCTCAGGCCGGCACCTCGGACCTGACCAGTAAGGCATTCGAGCGTGCAGCCAATGCCTTCGAAGCCCTTGTTCGCAATGGTGATGCGGGGTCGCCTGATCGAGGCTTCCGCCGCACCATCGCTGCCGCAGCCTATCATCTCGCCGGATTTTCAGCCGTTGCCTATTCGCTCTTCAATGAGACTGCGGGCGATCTCAACACCTCACCCGGCGAAACAGCGATCCAACATCTGATCCTGCGCGATCTCGGCCAATTGCGCGGCTTCGTTCGCGAGTGGCTGGACAACGACGATCACAAGGATGAGCAGATCGCCGAGATGCTGCGGGGTGAAAAGCCCGATGTCGATGAGGTTCTGTCGACCATCCTCAACACGACGATCTGCCGGGCGCTGGCGTATTTTGATTTCGCGCTTGAGACGGGCGAAGCCGAGCCGATCGAGACAGCAAGGGCATTGCTCGACGCCGCGGTCAGTCTTGCAGACAATGCGGAGAATGTCCCCCTGTGGTGGATATCGAACCTCTGTCGCCACCTTATCGATGACCTGTGGCAGCATTCCCTGCACGAAAGTCTGCCGACCGAGCCACCGGAGGGAACGGAGGAAAAATACCCGGACCTGCGCAGGCTATTCATCTCATCGCTCTATGCTCGCAAGAATTCCGAGGTGGAGTTGTGGCCATCGCAGCGCGAAGCAGCCCGGCGCTCCACCGACGTCACGGACGATCTGGTTGTCGCCTTACCGACCAGCGCAGGCAAAACGCGGGTAGCCGAGATTGCCGCGTTGATGACCCTGTCGTCGGCGCGCCGGGTCCTGATCGTCACGCCGCTGCGTGCGCTGTCCGCACAAACCGAGCGATCCTTCAGAAAAACCTTCGCGCCCCTCGGCTTCAGCGTCTCCTCACTTTACGGTGCCAGCGGCCTTTCGGCAGGCGATGAAGACGCATTGCGCACTCGCGAAATCATCATCGCGACACCTGAGAAGCTCGACTTCGCACTGCGAAGCGACCCATCTCTGATAGACGATGTCGGTCTCATCGTCCTCGACGAAGGCCATATGATCGGCCCGAGCGAGCGTGAAATCCGTTATGAGACGCTGGTCCAACGCCTGCTTCGGCGCTCGGACGCGGAGAGCCGTAGGATTGTCTGTTTGTCCGCCATTCTGCCCAGTGGCGAAGAGCTAGACGATCTCACGGCATGGATACGCTCCGACGAACCCGGCGCGCCGGTGCTCTCAGACTGGCGTCCGACCCGACAACGATTTGGCACGCTTACTTGGCGGGGCCAAGACGCACTGCTTCGCCTCGATCTGAATCGCAATGGTCCGTTCATCGATAAATTCGTAGTGCAGAGACCGGCTAGAGGCAAAGAAAAACTACCCTATCCGCGCAAGACGTCGCATCTCACCTTGTTCGCTGCATGGGAGTTCGCCGGCCAAGGTAAGAGGACGCTGATCTTTTCAACCCAAGCCAATTGGGTCGAAGGCTTCGGCAAACAAGTCGTTGACCTCTGCAAGCGTGGATATTTGGGCTCGCTGCTGGAGGATGAGGCACCGATTGCCCGCGCTCTTGAGGTCGGCAAGGAGTGGTTGGGAGAAGACCACCCCGCCGTTGCCAGTCTGAAGGTAGGTGTCGCAATCCATCACGGTCGGCTTCCGAGCCCATTCCTGCGCGAATTGGAAACGCTGCTGTCCGAGGGCGTCTTGAAGGTCATCGTGGTCGTGTCCGTCAAGGTGGTGTAAATTCCCGGATGGCCTGAGGTCATGATCAGGCGGCTTTCGTGGTAATGCTGAGAATGGGGTCGATCTCCTCCTTGTCGATCTGGGCGAAGGCCTCGACCATCATGTAGCGGCTTGATGTCTGCCAGTCGTCGTTGGCTTCGAACAGGACGGCACCGATCAGACGTGTGATGGAGGCTTCGTTCGGAAAGATCCCGACGACGTCGGCGCGACGCTTCACCTCTTTGTTCAACCGCTCGATGGGGTTGGTCGAGTGCAGCTTGGTGCGGTGCTGGCGGGGGAAGGACATGTAGGCCAGAACATCGTGCTCGCTGGCATCCATGAGGTCTGCGAGCTTTGGCCAGCGGGGGCGCAGCTGTTCTGAGACCTTGTGCCAGATCTCACCAGCATGGGTGCGGTCAGGCTGGTCGAAAGCCTGGCGGATCGCCGCGGCGACCACAGTGTGCTGGCCCTTCGACACGTGGGCGAGTGCATTCCGCATCCAATGAACGCGGCAGCGTTGCCAAGTCGCCTCGAAGACGCGAGCGATGGCAGCCCTGAGCCCCGTGTGCGCGTCGCTGATGACCAGGCGCACGCCGTCCAGTCCCCGAGCTTTCAAGGAACGCAGGAACTCGGTCCAGAATGTCTCGGCCTCCGACGGCCCGATGCCCAGGCCGATGATTTCCCTGCGCCCCTCCGTGTTGGCTGCCACGGCGATTATGGCCGCGACTGGCACGATACGCCCGCCCTGGCGGACCTTGAGGTAGGTCGCGTCGAGCCAGACGTAGGGCCATTCGCCGGTCAACGGGCGGTTCAGGAACTCGCCGACCCGCTCATCGATGTCCTTGCACAGCTTCGACACCGTGCTCTTGGAGATGCCGGACAGGCCCATCGCCTGCACCAGCTCGTCGACGCGACGGGTGGAGACGCCGCCGATCCACGCTTCCTGGATTACGGCCACCAACGCCTGTTCAGAGGTCTTCCGAGCCTCGAGGAAGCCCGGGAAGTAGCTGCCCTGCCTCAGCTTCGGTACCCGCAGGTTCAGCGTGCCCAGACGGGTATCGAGCGCGCGCTCACGATACCCGTTCCGCCATGTCGTTCGTTCGCCGCTGCGCTCGTGGCGCCCAGCACCGATCAAGCTGTCGACATCGGCCTCCATGATCAGTTGCAGCACCGCCTCGGCGATAGTGCGAAGGAAATCGCCCTGGTCATGCTTGGCCATAAGCTCGGACAGGTCCATGTTCGTCTTGGTCATCGGGGTCTCCGTGTGATCCGTGGTTGAAGTCGCCAAACTCCACCTCGATCATACACCTCGGTGACCACCCGGGATTACACCTTCGACGGCGCTGAAATTACACCACGTGCGTGGACGCTACCATTACGTGTAAATTAGGTATTCAATCCTATCGCGGGATANGCAGAATTTCGACTAGCGGACCGTAGTGGAGGGCTCGATTGCAGACGGACGATCTTCCCAACTACCGCTTCACTGCGAAGATCTCGGGGCCTCGCTATACCCCGCAAAAGGTCGAGATGGCCTACGCCATCGAGCACCGGGGCCTCTCGGTGATGCGAGGGAGGGCCGTCCGCCTCGTCCCGTGGACGTCGCTTCGATTCGTGCACCTCCACGTCACGAGCGGGGTCGGCACCACTGGCTTTCCAGTCTACAGCGCGCGTCTAAGGACGCTTTTCATGTCGAGGGAAATCTCCTCGCTCGATTGGCTCGGAGAAGCGGAGGTCGATCGATCCGCGGAGTACGTTCGCTTCATGGAAGAACTGATTCCGTTTGCGGCCGCACGCAACCCACTGCTCCGCTTGCGATACGGCGGCGACCCTTTGTTGGAAACGGTCATGCCGCTGGTGCTGACCCTCTTCGCAGTCCCGCTCACTCTCCTCCCATTCCTGATCCTGAAGGTGCCACTCGGTTTTCTTGGAATCGCGGGGAAGAAGTCCCTTGGGAAGCTCATGGCGGGGCTTTTAACATCAGGGTTCGGCGTGGTGTTGAATGCTCTCCCCTGGTCCAGCGGTAAACCCTTCGAGGCGCACGATCTGCCCGCGGCCGAACTTCCGATGAGATATCGGCAAGGTGCCGTCTACAAGGGTCATGTCGATCTTGACCAACGGTGACGCACTGACCCTCCATGATTACTCTCGGGAACCTCGCGCATAGCAGCTTGGCTGGCACACGCAACGTCGCCTTTGCCCGTTCAGACACTGAAGCTGTCCGGGCGCCAACCACCCTCCCACGGCATCGAGCCCAAACACGCACACGGCTGCTTTGGGGGAAATTTCCGGTCAGCGTGAACGGCCGCAATGGGGGCGCACAGCTGCCACTCGTTGGTGCGTGTCTAAAGGTTACCGTCGGGCGTAAAGCGTCTGATTAAGAGCTTTTGCGTTGTCGCCCGGAGAACGCCCGCTTACAAAAGTAGTCAGG
Organism: Stappia sp.; assembly: GCA_002722295.1. GTDB lineage: Bacteria > Pseudomonadota > Alphaproteobacteria > Rhizobiales > Stappiaceae > Stappia. The sequence goes on from PBLF01000009.1 coordinate 24,847, forward strand.
ATTATCGTGTCTCGAAAATCGAGCAACTTTGCTCTAGTGGGAGAGCTCGCGCCGGAGACAATATCGTTTTATGGAAAATGGCGGAGAGAGAGGGATTCGAACCCTCGGAACGCTTGCGCGCTCAACGGTTTTCGAGACCGCCCCGTTCAACCACTCCGGCACCTCTCCGCAAAACGAGATGTCGTGGTCTCGAGTGGAAGGCTACATAACCAAGACCGGCGCGCCCTGCAAGGGGCAGTGTGGAATTTTCCAGCACTTTGATCCCGCGCTCCGCCGGCGGGAACCACGAAGCCCGCACATGTGCCGTGCACCATGGCCACAGATGGCCAAAAACCCTTGGCCGGACCTGCCGCGCGCGATTGACTTTGCCTTGCCGATCCGTATAGTCGCGCTGCTTCGCAAAAGGGGTACTCCCCTGATCGTTGCCCGAGGCATTCCGCCGTCCCTGTCGTCCACCCTCAAAAGCTTCCCGTTCGGGAGCCGGTGACACCATGGCGGCAGAGCGCATGTCCGCATCAGGTGGACGCGCTTTTTCAAAGTCCCCTCAACGGGGCGCCGCAGGGCACGTGGCAAAGCCGGCTGGCCGCCGGAGCGAGTTCCCGCAGGATACCTGCGGTTTCGCCGGGAGCGGCCGGTCGCCCACAGAACGAAAAGAAGGACGTGCGAGACATGTTCGCAGTGATCAAGACGGGCGGCAAGCAGTACCGCGTCGCCCAGGATGACGTGCTGAAGGTTGAAAAGCTGGCCGGCGAGCCCGGCGAGACGGTGACTTTCGAGGATGTTCTCATGGTCGGTGGCGACACCGAGACCATGATCGGCGCTCCCCTCGTCGAGGGCGCGAGCGTTGTCGGTGAGGTGGTCGACCAGGCCCGCAACCGCAAGATCATCATCTTCAAGAAGCGCCGCCGCCAGAACTCCCGCCGCCGCAATGGCCATCGCCAGAGCGTGACGCTGGTCAAGATCACCGAGATCCTGACCAAGGGCGCCAAGCCCTCCGCGAAGAAGAAGGCCGCTCCGAAGGCCGCCGCCAAGGAAGAGGCTTCCGAGGGCGAGCTTCCGGTGCTCTTCACGGCTCCGGACGCCCCGGCGGACGACCTGAAGAAGATTTCCGGCGTCGGTCCGGTGCTCGAGAAGAAGCTCAACGCTCTCGGCATCACGACCTATGCCCAGGTGGCGGGCTTCTCCGCCGAGGACATCGCCCGCGTCGACGAGGCCCTTTCCTTCAAGGGTCGCATCGAGCGCGACAACTGGATCGATCAGGCGAAGGAACTGGCGGCCAAGTAAGCGGTCGCGGGCGCGTCCGGCAAGCGGGACGCGCACTTCCTTCCAGACTGAAGACACGTTCGACGAGGAGTTTTCGTCATGGCACACAAAAAAGCAGGTGGCTCGTCCCGTAACGGCCGCGATTCCGCCGGCCGCCGTCTGGGCATCAAGAAGTTCGGTGGCGAGGCCGTCATTCCGGGCAACATCATCGCGCGCCAGCGCGGCACCAAGTGGCATCCGGGCACGGGTGTTGGCATGGGCAAGGACCATACGATCTTTGCCACGATCGAGGGCACGGTGAGCTTCCGAGCAAAAGCCAACAACCGAACGTTTATTTCCGTCATGCCGCTTGTAGACGCAGCAGAGTAACGCCGACGTGTTCCGAGTAACCCGCCGGCGTCCCATCGACCCGGCGGTTTCTCGAAAACCGGCATGATCTCGAGAGATCAGGGGAGATGGGCCGCCATCTCCCCTTTTCTTTTGTCCATCGCCGGAGAACACCCATGGTTGCCGATCTCGAGGATAGTTTAGAGGAAGAAAGTCTGGAGGCGGCGCTGTTGCCGCAGGACACCGACCGGCTGCGGCTCGACCTGCCGCGCGCCGACGATCTGGCCGATCTGGTCTTCCTCGCCAACAACCGCCGCATCGCGACGATGCTCGCGCATCTGCCGCACCCCTTCACGATCGCCGACGGGCGGGCCTATATCGCCAACGCCGCGCGTCACACGGCGAACCGCGCCAAGTTCGCCGTGCGCATGCGTTCGACCGGCCGCATCATCGGCGCCGTCGGCTACTCGGTGCTCGACGAGGGGGGCCCCGTCCACCTCGGCTACTGGATCGGGGAACCCTTCTGGGGCCAGGGCTTCGCCACCGAGGCCGCCCAGGCGATGGTCGACCATGTCTTCTCCACCACGCCGATGCATGTGCTTGCGGGAGCTGCCAGGGTCACCAACCCGGCCTCGCGGCGGGTGCTCGTCAAGTGCGGTTTCCAGTTCTCGGATCAGGGCATGATCTCCTCGCGCGGTGCGGGCGGGCCCATCTCCGTCGACCGTTTCATGCTCGACCGCAGCACCTGGCGCGCGCTGAAGCGCTGGGGGCGCAATTCCTGTCTGGAAAGCGCATGAGCGGGAACCGGGAACAGATCCGCCTCGCGACGCGACGCCTCGTCCTTCGCCCGCTGGAACCGGGCGATGCGCTGGCGCTCGAATCCCTGTGCGGGCGTGACTTCGAGGTCGTGCGCTGGCTGACCTCGCCGCGCTGGCCCTATGAGGAGGGCTCCGCGGAAGCCTTCGCCCGCGCGGCATCGGCCACCCCGCCCGCGAACGGAGCCGGCGAGTTCGCCATAACGCTCGGCGGCGTCGTGATCGGCGTGGTCGCGATCAGGGCTGACGAGACGCTTCCGGGCGAAGAGGGCCTGCCGACGCTGGGCTACTGGATCGGCAGGCCGTTTCAGGGCTTCGGCTATGGACGCGAAGCCGTTGCGGCCGCCTGCGCCTGGGCGTTCGAGGCTTCGGGTACACCGGCACTTGCGGCGAGGGTGTTTGTCGACAATATCCGTTCGCAGGGCCTTTTGAACGCGCTCGGCTTCACGGCACGCGGACGCATGACCAGTTTTGCGCGTCCGCTTGGCGAAGAGCGCGAGAGCCTGGTGATGCACTGCGAGAGGGCAGCCTTCGCCTGGCCATCGGCCGCCGCGTGACACGCACGGCGGCGACACTCTCGCCGCCGCATTGGACGAAAGCCCGGTGATCGGCTATTGCGTGTCCCTTCCGGGTCCACACCCGGCACGATGACGCCTTTTCTCGAGCGCCGCGATGGCGCCAGACGCGAACGGAACATGACATGAAGTTTCTCGACCAGGCGAAGATCTACGTCCGGTCCGGCGACGGCGGTGCCGGGTCGGTGTCGTTCCGCCGCGAGAAATACATCGAGTTCGGCGGACCGGACGGCGGCGACGGCGGACGCGGCGGCGATGTCTTCGTGGAATGCGTCGACGGGCTCAACACGCTGATCGACTTCCGCTTCCACCAGCATTTCAAGGCCAAGACCGGAATGCACGGCATGGGCCGCAACCGCACCGGCGCAAAGGGCGACGATGTGGTCTTGCGCGTTCCCGTGGGCACCGAGATCCTTGAAGAGGACAACGAGACGGTGCTCGCGGACATGACCCGCGTCGGCGAGAGGCTGCTGCTGCTCAAGGGGGGCAACGGCGGGTTCGGCAACGCCCACTTCAAGTCCTCGACCAACCAGGCTCCGCGCCACGCCAACCCCGGTCTCGCGGGCGAGGAAAAGTGGATCTGGCTGCGCCTGAAGCTGATCGCCGATGCCGGGCTCGTGGGACTGCCCAACGCGGGCAAGTCGACCTTCCTTGCCGCCGTCTCGGCGGCACGTCCCAAGATCGCCGACTATCCCTTCACCACGCTGCACCCCAACCTGGGGGTCTGCGAGATCGACGGGCGCGGCTTCGTGATTGCCGACATTCCCGGCCTCATCGAGGGGGCCCATGAAGGGGTCGGCCTCGGCGACCGCTTCCTCGGCCACGTGGAGCGCACGCGCACCCTGCTGCATCTCGTCGACGGCACGCAGGAGGACCCGGGCGAGGCCTATCGTGTCGTGCGTGGCGAACTTGCCGCTTACGGACACGGCCTCGACGAGAAGCCCGAGGTCGTCGCACTCTCGAAGGCCGATGCCCTGGATCCCGAGACGCGGGACGAGCGCCTTGCCCAGCTCGAGGCGGCCAGCGGAACGAAGCCCGTGCTGCTGTCCTCCGCCAGCGGCGAGAACGTCGACCGGGTTCTGCGCATGTTGCAGCGCTCCATCGACCGCGACCGCGAGGACGAGGCGAACTCGGTTCCCTCGGTGCCCAGCGAACCCTGGCGACCATGATGAACGTGCGCGACGCAGGCCCGGTGTCCGACGGGCTGCGCCCGCGTTCCGTCTTCCCCGCGGCGGGCCGATTGGCACGCCGCCCTTCCTCGGGCGTTCCTTTCATGAAGTGAAATCGGACATGTCCAGCATTGCTCCCTCGTCCACGGCCGAAACGGGCCGGCTTTCCAGCTACAAGCGCATCGTCGTCAAGATCGGCTCCGCGCTGCTCGTCGAGAACGGCAAGCTCAAACGGGCCTGGCTCGACGCGCTGGCCGAGGACCTTTCGCGACTTGCACGCGGCGGCGCGGAGCTGATCGTCGTTTCGTCCGGCGCCATCGCCCTCGGGCGTGGCGTTCTCTCGCTGCCGAGCGGGGCGTTGAGGCTCGAACAGGCCCAGGCGGCAGCCTCCGTCGGGCAGATCGCCCTGGCACGGGCCTATGCGGAGGCCCTCGGCGCGCGCGGCATCGTGGCGGGGCAGGTGCTGCTCACACTCGGCGACACCGAAGAGCGCCGGCGCTATCTCAACGCACGCGAGACGCTGGGTACCCTGCTCAAGCTTGGCGCGGTGCCGATCGTCAACGAAAACGATACGGTCGCCACCTCCGAAATCCGCTACGGCGACAACGACCGGCTCGCGGCACGTGTCGCCACCATGGCGAGCGCCGACTGCCTCGTGCTGCTGTCAGACGTGGACGGCCTCTACACCGCGCCGCCGGCGCAAGATCCGGACGCCGTGTTCCTGCCGGAGGTGGCCGCCATTACCGCCGAGATCGAGGCGATGGCCGGTGCCGCGGGTTCGGAACTGTCGCGCGGCGGCATGCGCACCAAGATCGACGCCGCGAAGATCGCAACCTCGGCGGGCACCGTGATGGTCATCGCCAGCGGCAAGGAGCTCAACCCGCTGGCACGGATCGAGGATGGGGCCAGGGCCACGTGGTTTGCGGCCCGCTCGACGCCCGCAAGCGCGCGTCACGCCTGGATCGGCGGGCATCTCGAGCCACGCGGAACGCTTCAGGTGGACGCCGGCGCGATCAGGGCCGTTGTCTCGGGCAAGAGCCTCTTGCCGGCGGGCGTGAAGGCGATCGAGGGCGAATTCTCGCGCGGCGACACCGTCAGGATCGTGGATCCCGACGGACGTGACATCGGGCGTGGTCTTGTTGCCTATGACCACCCGGAGGCACTGTTGATCATGGGCCGCAACAGCCGCGAGATCGAGACGATCCTCGGATACGCGGGCCGCGCGGAAATGATCCATCGCGACGATCTCGTTCTGAGCGATCACACGCTCGGCGCGACAAAAACAAGCGACATGCACAAGACGCAAGACAACACTCAGGGGAGCGAAGGCAATGCTTGAGCGGGTGGAAACAACGGCGGATATCGCCGGTCTGATGAACGGAATCGGCAGGCGTGCGCGCAAGGCGGCGCGCAAGCTGGCCACCCTGCCGTCCGCGCAGAAGAATGAAGCCCTTCGGGCCATGGCAACGGCCGTGCGCGCGAAGCGTGCGGAGATCCTTGCCGCCAATGCCCTGGACGTGGAGGCCATGACCGCCAACGGCCAGACTGCGGCATATCTCGACCGGGGGCGGCTGGACGACGAGCGCATCGAGGCCATCGCGCAGGGGCTTGAGGCCATTGCCGCCCTCGCCGACCCTGTCGGCGAGGTGACCGCAGCATGGGATCGTCCGAACGGCCTGAAGATCGAGCGTGTACGCACGCCGCTGGGTGTCATCGGCGTCATCTACGAGAGCCGGCCCAACGTGACGGCCGATGCCGGGGCATTGTGCCTGAAGGCGGGCAACGCGGTGATCCTGCGCGGCGGCTCGGACACAATCCGCTCCAACCTGGCACTCCATGCGGCTCTTGCGCACGGACTTGCGGAGGCCGGCCTGCCGGAGGACGCCATCCAGGTGGTGCCGGTGACCGATCGCGCCGCCGTCGGCGAGATGCTCAAGGGTCTGGAGGGCACGCTCGACGTGATCGTGCCGCGTGGCGGCAAGAGCCTCGTGGCGCGCGTTCAGGCCGATGCGCGGGTTCCCGTGTTCGCCCATCTGGAGGGCCTGTGCCACCTCGTGATCGACAAGGCGGCCGACCGCGACATGGCGGTGGAGGTGGTGCGCAACGCCAAGATGCGCCGCACCGGCGTGTGTGGCGCGGTGGAAACGCTGCTTGTGGACCGCGCTGTCGTCTCCACCCATCTCGAGCCGATCTGTCGCGCGCTGATCGAGGCCGGCTGCGAGATCCGTGGCGACGAAACCGTGTGCGCCGCCATTCCCCAGGCCGTGCCCGCACGCGCCGAGGACTGGAGCACGGAGTATCTGGACGCCATCGTCTCGATCAAGGTCGTCGATGATCTGGAGGCCGCAATCGACCACATCGAGGCCTATGGCTCGCATCATACGGACGGCATCATCACGGATGATCAGGCGGCGGCGGAACGCTTCTTCGCCGAGGTCGATTCCGCGATCCTCACCCACAATGCCTCGACCCAGTTCGCCGACGGCGGCGAGTTCGGCATGGGAGCGGAGATCGGCATCGCCACCGGACGAATGCATGCGCGCGGCCCGGTCGGCGTGGAGCAACTCACGAGCTTCAAGTACCGTGTTCGCGGTACGGGACAGGTGCGACCCTGATGGTGACGCGCGGCGGCGGGGACGTCGCCGACAGCCATCTGCGCATTCCCCACGCGGAGCGGGGAAACCGGATCGGTCTGTTCGGAGGATCGTTCAATCCGCCGCACTCCGGGCACAGGCTCGTCGCGGACATTGCGTTGAAACGCCTCCGCCTCGATCAGGTCTGGTGGCTGGTGACACCGGGCAACCCGCTCAAGGACCACAGCGGGCTTGCGGATCTCGGCACGCGCGTCGCCAAGGTGAAGCAGCTTGCCCACCATCCGGCGATGCGGGTGACCGCACTCGAGGCGGGACTCGGCTCGAGCTTCAGCGCGCGTACCATCGCCCGGCTCAAGGCCCTGCGGCCGGGCCTTTCCTTCGTCTGGGTGATGGGGGCCGACAATCTCGCCGGTTTTCACCGCTGGCAGGACTGGCGGGGCATCATGGAGAGCGTTCCGGTGGCGGTGGTCGACCGGCCGGGAGCAACCCTGTCCGCCGTTTCGGCGCCGGCCGCGCAGGCGTTTGCGCGCCACCGCTGGCCGGAGGCAGCGGCGGCACGGCTTGCAGGCGCCTGGCCGCCGGCCTGGGTGTTCCTGCATGGCCCGCGCGATCCGGCCTCGTCCACGGATCTGCGCCGGCGTGCTGAGCCCGGCCAGGAGGCCTGAAACCAGCTCGACGTAGCGGAAGATTGCGGGCGACCGCAAGGAAGCGTCTTGAAAACGCCACCAAGCAACGTCACTCTATATCTTGCGTCAGGGAGTCGCGCATTGTCGCGATATGGCGTAAGGGACTTGCCCCGGCAGCGGCCATGACGGCTTCCGCCGATGGCTGGCCCGAAACACGGCACGAAAGGCATAACGTCTGAGCATGACCTTTGAAAGCGAGGGGGCGTCCTCCGCCACCTCCCACTCCGCAGCCTCCGGCACGCCGCAGCGTGCGGACCTGCTTGAAACCGTCCTTGCCTCTCTGGAGGATTCCAAGGCAGAGGACGTCGTCACCATCGACATCACCGGCAAGTCGCCGATGGCCGACCAGGTCATCGTGGCCTCCGGCCGTTCCCACCGCCACGTGGGCGCGATCGCCGACCACCTGCTGCGTGACATCAAGGACGCCGGACATGGCGGAGCGCAGGTCGAGGGCGTGCCCCAGTGCGACTGGGTTCTGATCGATGCGGGCGACGTCGTCGTCCACGTTTTCAGACCCGAGGTTCGCGCCTTCTACAACATCGAAAAGTTGTGGTCGGCCGATCTGACGGCACCGGTGCACTACTCCGGCTGACGCCGGGCGTGCTTGGCGGTGACCCCGGCCGGCCTGACCGGCCGGCGGAAAAGAAGTGCGCGCTTGCCGGCTTGTCCCGGGACCGCCGACAGGCGAAATCGTCCGCGGGTCGCCCCATACCCGCGCCATACGGGCTCCGATGCGTTTTCACATTGCCTGCATCGGCCGGCTGAAGGCCGGCCCCGAGCGTGATCTCTTCGCGCGCTACACGGACCGGGTCGGCAAGGCCGGACGCGCGCTTTCACTCGGCCCGATCGAGATCAGCGAGATTGCCGAGTCGCGTGCCCAGCGCGCCGCCGACCGCAAGGACGAGGAAGCGCGGGCGCTTCTCGCCGCCATACCGGCCGGGGCACTCATCGTGGCACTCGACGAGACGGGAAAGACGGTCTCGAGCGAGACTTTCGCCGAACGCATCGCCGACTGGCGCGACTCCGGCGTCTCCGACCTTGCCTTCGCCATCGGCGGGCCCGACGGCCATGGCGCGGAGCTGCTCGCGGCCGCGCGCATGACGCTGGCCCTGGGGCCCATGACCTGGCCGCACCAGATCGCGCGCGCGCTGATTGCGGAACAGGTCTACCGTGCCATCACGATCCTCGCCGGACACCCCTATCATCGCGCCTGAACGTCTCGCTCCGACAAGCAGACGATCAAATGACGCGGCATGAGTTCGACGAAAGCGGCCCCTAAACGTCAGGGAATTGCCCGTATTCCGCCCCATTCTTCCTCTAGGGCTTGCATGGCAGGCAGGAGATGAGGGTTTACCTTTCATTAGGGTTGACGGTTCGTTAACCCGGCTGGGGCAAGCTCACCACGATTTTGTCGCTCGCGATCGAGGCTCCTTCGAAGCCCGTGAAGACGACCGGGCGAAAGCTTGCGCCGCAGGGCGCGGGCCGGGGTGGTGGATGCACGAGAACCAGAACGGACTCCTGCGAAGAAACATGAGACCGGGACGCGCGCCCGGTCACAGTCGTGCTGTTGCCGGACTGATGGCCGCAGTGATTGCAACGGGTGTCGTCACCATGACGGCGGGCATGCCCTCAAGCGACGCCTGGGCCCAGGACGGGGCCTCCGCCACGTCCGACGCCGCGCAAGGGCTTGAAGGCACGACGACGGACGACGGCGCCGCGGAACAAGGCGGCGAAACGACCGGGAGCGTGGCGGACGATCTGACCGCCCCCGATGCGAAACTTTCCCTGGCCGAGCGAAAGGCCAGACGGGAAGCGGAACTGGCCAGATTGTCGGAAAACCTTTCGCTTTCGAGCGACAGGCAGGCAACCCTGGCCCGCGAGATACGCGCCATCGAGCGTGATCGACAGGCTCTGAACGCCGATCTGCTGCGCACGGCGCAGCGCGTGACGCGCCTGGAAGAGCAACTGGCGGCGACCGAGGACCGGTTGCGCCGCCTGGGAGAGAACGAGGACAAGGTGCGCGCCTCGCTGGTCGAACGTCAGGATGTTCTGGCCGAGGTCCTTTCCGCCCTGCAGCGGATCGGACGTCACCCGCCGCCTGCGCTTGCGGTGCGGCCGGAAGACGCGCTGTCCGCCGTGCGCGGCGCGCTGCTTCTGAACGCGGTGATGCCGGATCTCAACCTGGAAGCCCAGGCGCTGGCCAGCGACCTGGCCGCCCTGCGCCAGCTCAAGGTATCGAGTGCGGCGGAACGCGACCGGCTGGTCGAGGATGCGCGCCGGCTCACCGAGGAGCGCACGCGCGTGGAGCTTCTCGTGGCGTCGAAGCGCCGCGAGCGCGAGACAAGCGAGGCACAGCTCTCCGACGAACAGGCGCGCTCGGAGGAACTGGCGCGTCAGGCGGGTACGCTGAAGGAGCTCATCGCAACGCTCGAGAGCGAAATCGAGAGCGCGCGCCGGGCGGCTGAGGAAGCGCGAACGGCCCGACCGGGCGGCAGGGACGTTGCGGGACGCAACGACCCCGGGCGTCTCGCCCCGGCCATGCCGTTCGTCGAGACGAAAGGCACGCTGTCCATGCCGGTCACCGGCGCCGTGATGCGCGATTTCGGTGTGGACGACGGTTTTGGCGGACTGACGCAGGGGCGCTCGATCGCGACCCGCGCAGGCGCCCAGGTGGTTTCGCCCGCGGACGGATGGGTGGTCTACGCCGGCCCGTTCCGATCCTACGGCCAGGTCTTGATCCTGAATGTCGGCGACGGATATCATATCCTTCTTGCGGGCATGGACAGGACGAGCGTCGAGCAGGGGCAGTTCGTTCTTGCCGGCGAACCGGTTGCCGCGATGGGTGAAACGCGTGTGGCAAGCGCGGCAACACTTGATCTTTCGGCGCCCCAGCCGGTGCTTTATGTAGAGTTCAGAAAAGACGGCGTTTCGATCGATCCCACCGCCTGGTGGGCTCGGCCCGAAGAGGAAAAGGTTCGCGGATGATTCGGAAAGCTTCCCTCCTGCTGGTTGGCGCGCTCATCGGGGGCGCGACTGTGACCGCCCTTTCGCAGATGCCGGTGCGTGTAAGCGGTGTTGCCAATGCGGCCGCCTCGGACACCTATCGGCAGTTGAACCTCTTCGGCGACGTGTTCGAACGCGTTCGCTCCGACTATGTCGAGGTTCCCGACGACGCGGCGCTCGTCGAGTCCGCGATCAACGGCATGTTGAGCTCGCTCGACCCGCATTCGAGCTACCTGTCGCCGAAGCACTATCGCGACATGCAGGTGCAGACGCGCGGCGAGTTCGGCGGGCTCGGCATCGAGGTCACCATGGAAGACGGCCTGGTGAAGGTCGTCACCCCGATCGACGACACGCCGGCCTACAAGGCCGGTGTCCTTGCCGGCGACCTCATCACACATCTCGACGGGGAGCAGGTGCAGGGCATGACGCTCTCCGACGCCGTTGAGAAGATGCGCGGTCCGGTCAACACCGAGATCGAGCTGACCATCCGCCGTGACGGTCAGGCCAAACCGGTGAAGCTCGATATCACGCGTGACGTGATCCGCATCCGCTCCGTGCGTCACCGTCAGGAAGGGGACGTGGCCTATGTGCGCGTCACCCAGTTCAACGAGCAGACGTACGACGGCGTCAAGGACGCCATGGACGAGATGGCCGAGAAGATCGGCAAGGACAAGCTCAAGGGTGTCGTGCTCGACCTGCGCAACAACCCGGGCGGATTGCTCGACCAGGCCATCGCGGTGTCGGACGCCTTCCTCGAGCGGGGCGAGATCGTCTCCACTCGCGGACGCAACACCGCCGAAACGCAGCGCTACAACGCCCGCTCCGGCGATCTGGCCGAGGGGCTTCCGGTAATCGTGCTGATCAACGGCGGCTCCGCTTCCGCCTCGGAGATCGTGGCTGGCGCCCTGCAGGACCACAAGCGCGCGACGATCCTGGGCACCCGCTCCTTCGGCAAGGGGTCGGTGCAGACCATCGTGCCGCTCGGCGCCAACGGAGCGATCCGCCTCACGACGGCCCGCTACTACACCCCCTCGGGCGTGTCGATCCAGGCCAAGGGCATCACGCCGGACATCGAGCTTTTGCAGAAGCTTCCCGAGGAGCTGCAGAGCGAGGTTGTCGAGACCAAGGGCGAGGCCGGGCTGAAAGGCCACCTCACCGGTGACGGCGAGGAAGCCTCGGGCAGCCAGGCCTATGTTCCGCCGGACCCGAAGGACGACGTGCAGCTCAAGTTTGCCCTCGACCTTCTCAACGGCGTGCAGGTCAACAGCGCCTTCCCGCCGGTGGGCGACGAGAAGGCCCAGGTCCCGAATTGAGGCCACCGGCCTGACGGTTCCGGCGCCCGGTCGTGCTCCTGCGGGAGACATGGCCGGGCGCCGCGTGATTCATGCCCTTGCGTTTCTGCGCGGAGCCTGGCGATGTCCCGGATCGGCACAATGCGGTTGGGACGAATCGCGAATTGGTCTAGATCTTGGTGGTGGAGCGTGGAAGATCGACCCTGCGCCCACGGACAGCGGTGGCGAACGACCCCGCCGAGAGGAATGCGACCGTCGTCTTGACGGATGCAAACGCGAGAGCTGAACGATGGCGGGGAATGACCTGTCGGCTCCGCTGGGGCTGGGCAAACGTAGATACTTCAATCTTCCCCTGGGGCTGATCGGCGCCGGCCTCATTGCCGTTCTGGGAACCGGCGTGCTCGTCTGGATCAGTGCGGTCGATGATCCCTTCGGTGGCGAGCCAACGGCCACCGTTCCCCTTGAGCGGTCCATCGACGGTCTTTCGGCCCGCGATTTCGGCGTGGTCGAGATCCGGCCTGCCCTCAACGACGGGCTGTCCGATCCCGGCTCGGCGCGCGCGGCGCGCGAGGAGAAAGGGCTCGGCCCCCGCTTCGAACCCAAGAACGTCGCCGAGACGGCCGATACACCGCCCGTGCAGACCCGACAGGCGAATGGTGGTCTGTCGATCCGTCCCGATGCACGCGTGACCGAGCGCGGCCCGCACGGCGACCTGCCGATCGTGTCCGACCAGGGCTTGCGACCGCTCGACATCTATGCCCGCCCGGCAAGCGAGACCTATACTTCCGTTCCCAAGATCGCGATCGTGGTCGGCGGCCTCGGCCTGTCACAGACCGGCACGCAGAACGCCATCGAGAAGCTTCCCGCCGACGTGACGCTCGCCTTCGCGCCCTATGGCTCCAGCCTTGACCGCTGGATGCAGAAGGCACGCCAGGAAGGTCACGAGCTTCTCATGCAGCTCCCCATGGAGCCGTTCGACTATCCCGATAACGATCCGGGCCCGCACACCCTTCTCGTCAATCACACGAACCAGGAAATGACCGACCGTCTCTCCTGGCTTCTGGCCCGCATGACCAACTACGTCGGCGTCATGAACTACATGGGCGCACGCTTCACCGCGTCCGAGCCCTCGCTGCAGCTCTTCATGAAGGAAGTCACGAGGCGGGGGCTGATGTATGTCGATGACGGCACGTCGTCGCGCAGCACGGCGGCTGCAACGGCGAGTGGTCTGCGCACGCCCTTCTCGCGCTCTGATATCGTCATCGACGATGTTCCCCGTCCCAAGGACATCGCCGCACGGCTGCTGCAGCTCGAGGGAACCGCGCGTGCGCAGGGAATAGCGGTTGGCGTCGCGACGGCGTTGCCCGTCACCGTCGAGGAGCTCGTGCGCTGGTCGAAGGATCTCGAGGAACGCGGGCTGCAGCTCATCCCCGTCAGCGCGTCGATCGACCGAAGCCGCCAGCCCTGACGGGCGGTGGCTGCGACAGATGCCCGCGACCGGTGTTCGTGACAGTCGGACCCGATTGAACGCCCCCCGCCCTCCGGTCTATCAAGAGCGCATCCAGACGCGTTCGCGCGCCCGTCCAGCACGAGGCCCCTCATGCCCACCTCCCGCCCCTACCGGCCCTGTGTCGGCATCATGCTCCTCAACGCCCAGGGTCTCGTGTGGATCGGAAAGCGCGAGCCCTCCACCGGCACCGATCCGCAATTCTGCTGGCAGATGCCCCAGGGGGGAATCGATGCCGGCGAAGACCCTCTCACGGCCGCTCGCCGGGAGCTCTACGAGGAAACCTCGGTGCGCTCCGTGAGCCTCGTGGCCGAGGCGCCAGGCTGGTTCGACTACGATTATCCCGCTGACGTACAGGCCAACAAGCGGACCGCGAAATACCGTGGCCAGACACAGAAGTGGTACGCCTTCCGCTTCGAGGGCGAGGAGAGCGAGATCGACATCCTGACCCCGCCGGACGGACACCGTCCGGAATTCTGCGACTGGCGATGGGCCAACGCGAGCGAGGTTCCAGGGCTTGTGATCCCGTTCAAGCGTCCGGTTTACGACAAGGTCATGCGCGCCTTTTCGCCCTTCACCGCTTGAGGGCGTTTAAGGCGGAGGCCCATTCTGCCAGGGCGTCCGGGTCCCTCTCGGCGGGAGCGAATTCGGCGTGAAGGGCCTGGAACCGCTCTGGCCGCTCGAGACGGGACAGCGCCCAGACGGCCGCGCCGCGCACCAGGGCGGATTCGTCTTGAAGCAATGACGCGACCTTCTCGCGCAATGCCTGATCCGCCGAATTACCTGCCGCGATCAGCACGTTTCGCAAGAAACGGTCGCGGCCGATGCGCTTGATCGGCGAGCCCGAGAACAGGGTCCGAAAGCCCGTGTCATCAAGGTCCAGCAGGCTCGCCAGATCCGGCGCGCGCAAATCGTCACGCGCTACAAGCTTCGCCTCCCGGGCGGCCTGCGCGAACTTGTTCCACGGGCACGCGGCCAGACAATCGTCACAACCGTAGATGCGGTTGCCCATCGCAACACGAAACCGCTCCGGGACAGGCCCCTTGTGCTCGATGGTGAGATAGGAAATGCAGCGGCGCGCATCGAGCCTGTAGGGCGCGGGGAAGGCGTCGGTCGGACAGGCGTCGAGACAGGCGCGGCAGGAACCGCAATGATCCCGCTCGGGCTCGTCCGCGGGCAAAGGCAGATCGGTGAAGATCTCCGCAAGGAAAAACCAGGATCCGAGCCGGCGCGAGACGAGGTTGGTGTGCTTGCCCTGCCAGCCGAGCCCGGCAACCTCCGCAAGCGGCTTCTCCATCACCGGGGCCGTGTCGACGAAGACCTTCACCTCACCGGCATGACCCGCGCGACGCGCGTCGGCGAGCAGGTGCTGGGCCAGTTCCTTGAGCTTGCCCTTGACCACATCGTGGTAGTCGCGGTGGCGCGCATAGACGGAAATCGCCGCCCGGTCGGGACGGGAGAGCACGGCAAGTGGGTCCTCGTCGGGGCCATAGGAAAAAGCCAGCGTGACAATTCGGCGGGCGTCCGGCCAGAGCGCGCGCGGCGCACCGCGACGCTCCGCCGTTTCCTCCATCCAGTCCATCGTCGCGTGATGGCCGTCCGCCAGGAAACGCTCCAGACGCGCCGGCGCTTCCGGGATGCCGCGTGCATCGGCAATCCGGCAATCGGAGAAGCCGAGGCGTTCCGCCTTCGTGCGGAGCGAGGCGACCAGACGCTCGCCAATGCGTGGGGTCAGAAGTCCAGGTCCGCGTAGCTCGCCGCCGCCGGCATCCCCAGGATCTTTTCCGCCAGCAGCGGACGGAAGCTTGGCCGGGATTTGATGCGGGCGTACCACGCCTTCACGTTCTCCTCTTCCGCCCATGGCACTTCCCCGAGATAGTCGGCGCAGGACAACTCCGCCGCCACGGCGAAATCGGCAAAGGTCAGCCGGTCGCCGCCGAGCCAGTTCCGAGTCGCGGCAAGGTAGCCGAAGTACCTCAGGTGGTGCCCGATGTTGGCGCGGGCAACCCGGAGCACCGCCGAATCAGGCGATCCGCCTCCGACCGAGGCCGCCATCTCCTGCTTGTAGATCCGCTCGCGCACAAAGGGACCGACCACTTCGGAATCGAGCTTGTTGAGAGCCCAGTCGACCAGGCGACGCGTCTCCGCGCGCGCATCGGGATGATCGGGCATCAGGCGGCGGTCGCCGACGGCATACCCGCGCGTTTCGTCAAGATATTCCATGATCGCCAGCGCGCCGCAGATCGGCGGGCCGTCGTTTTCCTGCAGCACCGGAACGGTGCCGGCCGGATTCAGGATGAGGAAATCCCGCCTGCGCTCCCAAGGGCGCTCGGTGGCGAATTCCGTCTTCGCGCCGTATTCGGCCAGCACAAGCTGGACGAAGCGGGAGGCCGGCGAGAAAGGGTGGCGATAGAGGGTCAGCATAACAGGATCGTAACCGAACACGGTTAATCAAACGATGCGCTTGTGCGCCGCGAGCGGCCCGTATACGCCGAGCGGACGCACTGCACAACGCGGCTGTGGATGGCAGTGCGGCGCGATCGGCGCCTTGCCATGGGCCGAGCCCAGGAGATTTTCAGGAATGACTTCTGACACGATTGTCGGCGCCCTCGTTCTCGGCCTCGTCGAGGGCCTCACGGAGTTCATCCCCGTTTCCTCAACGGGACACATCCTTCTGCTTGGACATTTCATCGGATTCGACAGCACCGGCAAGACGTTCGAAGTGCTGATCCAGCTTGGGGCGATCCTGGCGATTCTCACCGTCTACGCCCAGCGCCTGACGCGTATCGCGCTCGCCCTGCCCAGCGACGCCAATGCAAGGCGCTTCGTCGCGGGCATTCTGCTCGCTTTCCTGCCGGCGGCCGTGATCGGCGTCCTGGCACACGGTTTCATCAAGTCCGTCCTGTTCGAGTCGCCGGCCCTCATCTGCACAACGCTTCTGGTCGGCGGCATCATCCTGCTCTTCATCGACAGGATGCCGCTCAAACCGCGCTACAGCGACGCCATGGACTATCCGCTCTGGCTGTGCCTTGCGATCGGCTTCTGCCAGACGCTCGCCATGGTGCCCGGCGTATCGCGCTCCGGAGCGACCATCGCGGGCGCGCTTCTGCTCGGCACGGACAAGCGCTCGGCGGCCGAATTCTCCTTCTTCCTCGCAATGCCGACCATGGCAGGCGCCTTCGCGTACGATCTGTTCAAGAACCGCAACGCGCTTTCCTTCGATGACCTGACACTGATCGCGATCGGCTTCGTCGCGGCCTTCGTGACTGCTGTCTTCGTCGTGCGCGGGCTGCTGGACTTCGTCACGCGGCACGGCTTCGCCCCCTTCGCCTGGTGGCGCATTGCCGTCGGCCTGGCGGGCTTTGCCGGGCTTTATTTCGTCGGCTGACGCTGGCTGGGCGCATAGGCGCCGGCCATCGCGGCGAGCTCGGCCGCAAGGCGGTTTCTAAGGTCCGGTGGCGACAGAAGCTCCGCGCCGGGCCCCAGCCAGCGCGCCAACGGCAGGATGATCGCCGGATCGCGGCTCGGTATGCGCACATGCAGCCGACCGGGTCCGGCAGGCTCCACGGTGGCATGACGGTAGTACCAATCGCGGGCCAGGCGCCCCGCCTGCGCCTCCCCCATTTCCAGAACGCTCACGGTTCCCTCGTCCTCCCACCGGCGCATGGCGCGCGACAGCCACTTGCGCCCGATCTGGCTTTCCACCGACAGATCGGCACGGGAGCGAAACCCCATGCCACTCACCACCGCCTCGCGCACCCGGTCGGCCCGCATGAAGCGCTCGCCATCCTGATCGACGTCATGGCCATAGAGATACCAGCGGTCCCGGTCGAAGAGGATGCCATGCGGCTCGAGGTCGAACTCGGCAACCCGCCCCCTGTACGGGTTTTCATGCGACAGCCTCACCCGGCGGCCTGCAAGCATTCCGTTCAGAAAGGCGTCCACGGCCGCCTGCATCCGGCCGGGATGCACGGCATCCGGCTCGGGATGGAAGATGTCGACAGGCGGCTTCTCGATCCCGACGATACGGCTGCCTTGGGCAAACACCTCACGTGCCGGACGCGGCAGGGACGCAAGGAGCTTTGCCTGAGCTGTATCGAGGTCGGAGAGCAGTGGCGTCGCATTGAGACCACGGGCAAGAGCCAGTGCAACGAGAAGGGCCGCCGTCTCGCTGCGTGTCAGGGCGACCGGTGGCTGCAGGAAATCGCGGGCAAGCCTGTACCCGCCGTCCGTTCCTCGTTCGGCCTCGACCGGAATGCCGAGCGCAAGCAGGCGGTCGACATCCCGGTAGATCGTGCGCACGGACACCTGGAAGCGCTCGGCGAGTTCCGCCGCGCTGCGCTGGCCACCGCTCAGCAACAACAAGAGCCCGAGCGCCCGTTCGATCGCGTTCATGCCGTTTCCCCTCCGCCGGTCACCCGCGCACCGGATGCGTTCGGCACACCTATTTTCGTCCTTGCGACATGAGAGGCAAACAAACCTGACGCCCTGTTGTCAGGTATGGTCCGCCATCCTTTCGACATCCCCCGCTTTTCACAGGAACAGGCGGGCAGCGCGAAAGGCAGACACAATGACCGAAATCCGGCTCGACACCCCTCGCCTCACGGGCGGCTGGTTTCACCCCATGTCCCGTTCGCTTGCCGCGCTCGCGAGGATCTGGCTCGCGTGGCGGGTACGGGCGAAGATGCGCAAGACGCTCGACGGGCTCGATGAAACGACCCTCAGGGACATCGGCCTTGAACGGAATGCCACGGGCTATGGTCCCGCGCCCGGCGTCTCCGACATTCATCGCCGCCGCATCCAGGCGTTGGGAACCTCGTTCGGACTGTTTCGCTAGACAGGGAAGCCCAAACGCAGGAAGGCGGACGCCGCAGCGCCCGCCTTCCCTATGCAAACCGCCATGTCCGGGGAACGGTTATCCCTCGGCAAGCGGGCGATGGGCGTCATACTGCCCGTGCTCGCGGAACCTTTCGAGGTAACTTGGAAG
The DNA here is from genome assembly GCA_002722295.1 of Stappia sp. Classification (GTDB taxonomy): domain Bacteria; phylum Pseudomonadota; class Alphaproteobacteria; order Rhizobiales; family Stappiaceae; genus Stappia. The sequence continues at coordinate 43,065 of PBLF01000009.1, forward strand.
AATTGCCGCCATGGCGCGCGGTTCGATGCCCAGGGCCTCGAGGGTACGTCCCTCAGAGATCGCGGCCTCGCTCACCACATTGTCGGCCTTGAGCAATTCGACCTGGTCGACGGTCAGCAGCTTGCCCGGCAGCATCTGGAGCACCCGCGCCTTCATCGTGGCAAGACCGAAGGGAAGCGGCACCAGCAGGCGCTTGCGCCGGATCACCTTGAGCATCAGTTCCATGCAGCTTCGGAAGGAAGCAACCTCGGGCCCGCCGAGTTCATAGACGGCGCCGGCCGAAAGCTCTCCATCGACGGCTCGTGCGGCGACTTCCGCCACATCCCCCACGAAAACCGGCTGGAACTTCGTCTCACCACCGCCGATCAGCGGCAGGGCCGGCGACAGGCGCGCCATCGCGGCGAAGCGGTTGAAGAAGTCATCCTCGGGCCCGAACACAATCGAGGGCCGCAGAATCACCGCTTCCGGCACGGTGTCGCGCACCGCAGCCTCGCCCATTGCCTTTGTGCGCGCATAGACGGACGGGGAATCCGGGTCGGCTCCAAGGGCGGAGATGTGCACCACGTTGGAGATGCCGGCGGCACGCGCGGCCTCGGCCACGGCGCGCGCCCCGAACGCCTGCACGGAATCGAACGTCTGCTGACCGCTCTCGGCCAGGATACCGACGAGATTCACCACGGCATCGGCACCCTCGACCGCGCGGTCGACCGACCAGCGATGACGGAGATTCGCCTGCACGGGCATGATCTGCCCGACGGCGCCGAGCGGCTGCACGTGCTCCGCCAGATCCGGCCGGCGCACGGCGACGCGGACCCGATAGCCGCGCCGCGCCAGCGCACGCACCACATGGCGTCCGATGAAACCGGAGCCGCCGAAAACCGTGACCAGCTTGCCGTTGAGCGCGGTCGCGCCGTTTGCAGAAGTACCGGATGCGCTTGCCATTCGCGTTGCTCCCTCGCCGGCTGCCGCCGGAACATGAGTGCCCTTGTGTGTTGCCCGCACCGCACGCCCCAGTTCTTCCGGTGGATAACTCCGACACGGGGAGTGCGCGCGAAACGACCTTTTCCAAGGTCTCTTAGCCCCTGAGCCCCTTTCCCTCAAGGCCAGTTGTGCATCGTGGACGTTTCGCCGCGAAAGGGGCGTTGACAAGCCCAGCAGCGTTCCTTACAAGCCCCCCTCACAGCCCAGGTGGCGGAATTGGTAGACGCACTAGCTTCAGGTGCTAGCGCTCGCAAGGGCGTGGAGGTTCGAGTCCTCTCCTGGGCACCAATTCCCGGTTCCGCAGTCTACACGATTGCGGGATGCGAGTTCAAAAAGGTCCGGTTCGCCGGACCTTTTTTCGTTTCAGGCACCGCTCGATGCAGCCGGGGGCTTTTCGCATCAAGTTGCAGGGCAGCCGCCGCGTGTGCCGGCCGTCGAAGACGGGCGGCGCGGACACCGGAAATTGCACCCTGGCTGCCACGCGCTGCGTGCTTCGCCCGTCCTGTGCATGGACGCAAGCCGCAAACGCCGCTAACAAGACCGGCAGACCCAGCGATTTCTGACGAGGATCCCCATGACCATCCGCCTGCACCGTGGCGACCTGCCCGACCTTTCGGCGCCCGAGATGGCCGCATATGCCAAGGCAACCTCCGTGGCCGTCGACACCGAGACGCTCGGATTGAAGCCGCATCGCGACCGTCTCTGCGTCGTGCAGCTTTCCGCCGGAGACGGTTCGGCGGACGTGGTCCAGATCGCCGCCGGGCAGCAGGAAGCGCCGAACCTCGCGAAACTCCTGTCCGATCCGGCGCGCACGGTCATCTTCCACTTCGCGCGCTTCGACGTCGCCGTGCTCTCGCACGCGCTTGGCATCGATTGCCGTCCGGTCTGGTGCACCAAGATCGCGTCTAAGCTGACGCGCACCTACACCGATCGTCACGGTCTGAAGGATCTCGTGCGCGAACTGCTCGGCGCGGAAATCTCCAAGCAGCAGCAAAGCTCCGACTGGGCGGCCGAAGAGCTCAGCGAGGCACAACTCGCCTATGCCGCTTCCGACGTGCTGCATCTTCATGCGCTGAAGGAGAAGCTCGAAGCCCGCCTTGCCCGCGAGGGGCGCAGCGATATCGCCGCGGCCTGTTTCGAATTCCTGCCGACACGTGCGACACTCGACCTTGCAGGTTGGGACGACACGGACATCTTTGCCCATTCCTGACCTTGAGGACCCTGCGGTCCCGTCCCCATATCAGGGGAAATGACACGGGTGGGCATCGCGGCGCCGCAGCGATCCGGCGATGACCATCAGGATGCGGAACGAGCAGTCTTGGAACAGAGGCTAGTCATCGACGGACCGGGCGAGCCCCCGGTGGCTTCCGGCGCCGAGCGGGTCAAAGCGCGCGACGCCGCCCGCCGCCATACGCGGCGCGTGCGCAGGTTGCGTTTCGTGGTGCCGGGCATTGGCGGCCTGCTCGTGCTGGCGATCGTGGCCATGATGGCGGTAAGCAGCTATCTAGACGGCCTCGGTTTCGGTGCCATCACCTTGACGACCGACGGCCTCGTCATGGACAGCCCCGAACTGTCCGGCCACGACGGGGATCGTTCCTACAGGGTTTCGGCCTCCCGCGCGATCCAGCGCATCAGCGATCCACGCATCATCGACCTGGAACGCATCCGGGCCGAACTGACACTGTCCGCGGACCAGCACCTGAGCGTTAACGCGGTACGCGGCATCTACAACAGCACCGAAGAAACCCTGGCGCTTTCCGACGGCGTGGACGTGAGGACAAGCGAGGGCTACACGGCCCGCTTCGGCTCGCTGTTCATCAACATGAAGAGCGGAGAGATCGATACGCCGGAGGCCACCACCCTCACCTCCTCCTTCGGCGAACTGACCGCTTCGCGGATGCGTTTCGACCGCGATGGCAGTACACTGACATTCACCGACGGAATTCGGATGACAATCGACCCGTCCAAAGCGGAGCAGTCGCCATGACCTGCGCAAATAGCCTCAACACGGCCGGAACGCATCTCGGCCGCATCGTGCGCGGCGCAACGCTCGCGCTCGCACTTGTCGTCACCGGTGGCCTTCCCGCCGCCGCGCAGACCTTCTCCGACGCCTTCGCCGGCTTCGGCTCCAACGAGCGCGAGCCGATCCAGATCGAGGCCAAGGAGCTTCAGGTTCAGGACAAGAACCAGAGTGCGGTCTTTTCCGGCGACGTGGTCGTGACCCAGGGCGACGCGGTGCTCAAGACCCAGCGCCTCGTGGTGCGCTACGACGGCTCGGCCGCAGGCGGCGTGAACCAGAAGATCGCCAGCCTCGAGGCCTCGGGCCGCGTCTATATCTCGTCCAAGGACCAGACGGCGACCGGCGAGCACGCCAGCTTCGACATGAAACGCGAGCGCATGGTGATGACCGGCAAGCAGGTCGTGCTTTCGCAAGGGCCCAACGTGGTGGTCGGCAGCCGCCTCACGGTGAACCTGAAAACCGGCCAGGCAGATCTCGAAGCCCCCAAGAGCGGGCGCGTGAAGGTCCTGATCCAGCCCAACAGCGCCCCTCGTACCCAGTAACGCGGGCGGCTTTGGGCTCGACACAAAAACACCAACCCCCTATTGCTTGGGCGCGGGTCCGGCGTGTACCGGACAGCCCCGCCGCTCTTCGTATGGCCGATTGCTCCGGATGATACCTTGAAGCTTTTTCCGTTCTTCTCCTCACGGCCCGGCGTTCCCGGCGAGACCGCACAGTCGGACCAGACCGCCCCGGACGAGGACGGCCTGCTGATCGTCGACGGCATCGGCAAGAGCTACAAGAAGCGTCAGGTGGTGAGGCACGTCAGCCTTTTCGTGCAACGCGGCGAGGCCGTCGGCCTGCTCGGTCCCAATGGCGCGGGCAAGACCACCTGCTTCTACATGATCACCGGTCTGATCCAGCCCGACCACGGCAATATCCGGCTCGACGGGTTCGACATCACCCGCCTGCCCATGTACCGCCGGGCGAGGCTGGGCATTGGCTACCTGCCCCAGGAAGCCTCCATCTTTCGCGGCCTCTCGGTGGAAGACAACATCCGCGCCGTGCTCGAGGTCGTGGAACCGGACAAGCGCCGCCGCGCGGCGGACCTGGAAGACCTGCTGGAAGAGTTCGGCGTCACCCACTTGCGCAAATCGCCCGCCATCGCGCTTTCGGGCGGCGAGCGCAGGCGTGTGGAGATCGCGCGTGCGCTCGCAAGCAGGCCCACCTTCATGCTCCTCGACGAGCCTTTCGCGGGCATCGACCCGATCGCGGTCGGAGATATCCAGCAGCTCGTGCGACACCTCACGCAGCGCGGCATCGGCGTCCTCATCACGGACCACAACGTGCGGGAGACGCTCGGACTCATCGATCGGGCCTACATCATCGCCGCCGGGGATGTGCTGACGGAGGGCTCACCCTACGAGATCGTTGCGGACCCCGACGTGCGACGGCTCTATCTCGGCGAACAGTTTACGCTTTGATCGCATTCCCCCGATAGGATAGAAAGCAAGAAGCGGACCAATTTCCCCGGGTCCGCCTCCGCGCATGCGCGGCAACTTGCCCCGGGCAGCTCCGGACGGCACCATTGTCGGGATCGGGAGGAAATCGGGAGCCTTCATGGCCCTATCGCCAAAGCTGGAGATCCGTCAGGGCCAGACCCTGATCATGACGCCGCAGCTCATGCAGGCGATCAAGCTCCTGCAAATGTCCAGCCTCGACCTGACGACCTATGTCGAGGCGGAGATGGAGCGCAATCCGCTCCTGGAGCGCGGCGACGGCGAAGGTGAGCGTGCGGACGACGGCGAGGGCGGAGGCGACGAACGCCAGGACACCGATCGCGGCGCGGAAGGCGACAGCGACTGGATCCAGGCGGAACTTCCCGACAACTCGCGTGAGATCACCGACCGCCTCGACGCCGACCTCGGCAACCTCTATCCCGACGACCCCTCGACGGGCTCCGACGAAACACCACGCCCGGAGCCCACCGACAGGGACGCCTGGCAGCTTGGCCTTGGCGGCGGAGGAGGGGCGACGGCCTCCGGCGAGGACTACAATCTGGAGGCCTTCGTCGCATCCGGTACCAGCCTGCAGGACCATCTGGGCGCCCAGATGATCCTCGCCGTGACGGACCCCGTGGAGCGCATCGTCGCTCAGGTCATGGTCGACAACGTCGACGAGGCGGGATACCTGCGCCTCGATCTCGACGAAACGGCTGAGCGCATGGGCCTGCCGCGCGAAAATCTCGACGCGGTGCTTCGCGTTCTCCAGACACTGGAGCCGACCGGCGTCTTCGCCACGTCCCTGCCCGAGTGCCTGAAGCTCCAGCTCATCGAGAAGAACCGCTTCGATCCGGCCATGGAGGCCCTGATCGAAAATATCGACCTTCTCGCCCGCCACGACCTTCAGGGACTGCGGAGCGCATGCGGCGTCGATGACGAAGACCTGGCCGACATGATCTCCGAACTCCGTGCGCTTGATCCAAAGCCCGGAAGTTCCTTCGGCGATGCCCTGGTACAGCCGGTGGTGCCCGATGTTCTGGTCCGCCCGGCACGCGACGGAAGCTGGAGCGTGGAGCTCAACAGCGAGACACTGCCCAAGGTGCTCGTGAACCAGACCTACTACGCGGAAATCTCGACGCGCACCCGAGACGACACCGAAAAGGCCTTCCTGAGCGAGTGCCTGCAGACGGCCAACTGGCTTGCGAAAAGCCTCGATCAGCGGGCCCGCACGATCCTCAAGGTTTCCTCGGAGATCGTACGGCAGCAGGACGCCTTCCTGACCAAGGGCGTGCAATACCTCAAGCCGCTGAACCTGCGCACGATCGCCGACGCGATTTCCATGCACGAGTCCACCGTGAGCCGCGTGACCTCCAACAAGTACATGTCCACGCCACGCGGCATATTCGAACTGAAGTATTTCTTCTCCGCAGCCATTTCCTCGAGCGAGGGCGGCGACGCACATTCGGCGGAAGCGGTGCGTCACCGCATCAAGGCCCTCATCGACGCGGAAGCCCCGGACGCGATTCTGTCGGACGATACGATCGTGAAGATCCTGCGAGACGACGGTGTCGACATCGCAAGGCGTACGGTCGCCAAGTACCGGGAATCCATGCGCATTGGCTCCTCCGTCCAGCGGCGCAGGGAGAAGCGCGCCCGCCTCGGCTGACGGGGATGCGGCAAAAGGCCCGCCTCCGCGTTTGACTTCGCCTTCCCTTGCGCTTATAGCAGCGCGCGCAGCTTCGGGCCGCGTGCCGATCGGGGTTTCCCGATGCTCCGGACCCGGCGAAACCGGTTGCGCGCGGCGCTCATGAGCAGGCTGCGACACGAAGGCACCGGACGGCGCACACGATCTGGAGAGGCAGACTGGACACAAGCGCGCAGGTCGCGTCTCGACGAAACGCATGCTCGCCTGTGCCGCACGGCACATGCTAGGGTCTTGAGGGAGCGAGGAACCGGGTTGCGAATCGGACCCGATGTCTTCGTTCTCTGGTGCAGAGCGAGCACAGCCGACCGGGCAAGGGATGAGAGATCGGCGCAAGTTCGGTCCCCGGCCCCGGAGGCCCGAGGCGGCGTGGTCCAGAACAAGAAGAGGTTCCCATGACACTGCGGGTTTCAGGGAAGAATGTTGATGTCGGTGATGCCCTGCGCAGCCATATCGAGGAACGGGTCGCTGAGGGCGTGTCGAAGTATTTCGACGGCGGTTTCACGGGACACGTGACCGTAGGGCGCGAGGGATCGGGCTACAGGACGGAATGCCTCCTGCACCTGGACACCGGCATCGACCTTCAGGTTTCCGGTGACAGCCAGGACCCGCGCCAGAGCTTTGATGCCGCGGCAGAGCGCTTCGAGAAGCGCCTGCGCCGCTACAAGCGCAAGCTCAAGGATCATCATGCAAACGCGGCCAACGGCCGTGACGTGATGGAAGCCGCATCCTACGTTCTTGCCTCCGTGGAAGACGAGGAAGAGGTTCCCGCCGACTTCACGCCGCTGGTCGTCGCCGAGACATCGGCCAAGGTGAAGACCATGACCGTCGGAATGGCCGTCATGCAGCTCGATCTCGCAGAGGCGCCGGTCGTCGTGTTCCGCAACGCGGGCAACGGCACCGTGAACGTCGTCTACCGCCGCGCCGATGGCAATTACGGGTGGATCGACCCGGAAAACGCCGCGAAATAGCCTTCGCGGTCGTGCTGCGCCCGGATACGGGCGCAGCCTCGCCCCGGCCCCTTTTCCTCAACCCCTCACGAGCGTCTCATGGATCTCAACGATCTCATCTCCTCGAAAGCGATCGTTCCGAGCCTCAAGGCCAATAGCAAGAAGCAGGCCCTTCAGGAACTGGCCGCGAAGGCTGCCACCGTCACGGGGCTGCCCGAGCGCGACATCTTCGACACGCTGCTCCAGCGGGAGCGGCTGGGCTCCACCGGCGTCGGCAACGGCATCGCGATCCCGCACGGCAAGCTCGTGCGGCTGGACAAGCTCGTGGGACTGTTTGCACGCCTCGACAGGCCCATCGACTTCGACGCGCTTGATGACCAGCCCGTGGATCTCGTGTTCGTCCTGCTGGCACCTGAAGGAGCGGGAGCGGATCATCTCAAGGCACTGGCGCGCATCGCCCGGCGCCTGCGCGACCCCGGAACGGTCGCGAAACTCCGCGCGACGGCCGACGCCGACGCGCTTTACACCATCCTGACACAGCCGGCGGCCTCGAACGCCGCCTGACGCCGGCAGACCGGGTCCGGCACGACAGGCCGGGCCCGTTGCATTCCTTGCGCAAAGCCGTATGCGCTCAGTGGAGCGCAACCGTACGCAGGTCGTGCTCCTCGGCATTGGCAATCGCCACGTCGCGGCTGTCCGAAAGCATGATGGGCGTGCCGTCCGCATTGAGCAGGACCCACAGCCGCAACCCCGGCTCGACCTCGGGCGCATCGGGAAAGAGCGCCGCAAGATCCTCCGACTTCATCGGCTTGACGTAAGCGATCTGGCCGGCGCCGAGTTCCTTGAACTCGCGCGGCTCCATCATGGCAGGGGTACGGTCATTGCAGGTCATGGCATGACTCCTTGTCCGACGGACCCGCAAGGGGCGTCCGTCCGCTTCCGCGTCTTCGCGGAAATCTTCATTGCAAGCGGTTGCTGCCTGGTAACGGCCCACCAAGACCGTCAATCACGCGCCTCGATCGAGATGCGCCGGACAACCCGTTCCGGCTCCGGCCGGGCCAGATCGATCGACAACAGCCCGTCCTTGAGCTCCGCGCCGAGGATCTCGATCCCCTCGGCAAGAACGAACGCGCGCTGGAACTGGCGCGCCGCGATACCGCGATGCAAAAACTGGCGCGACTTATCGTCTTCCTGGCGCCCCCGGATCACAAGCTGGCTTTCCTCGACGCTGACGTCGAGCTGCTCCCGGGTAAACCCGGCCACGGCCAGGGTGATGCGAATGATCTCGCCACGAGCCTCCGTTTTGGGAAGTCGCTCGATATTGTAGGGTGGATACCCGTCATTCGATCCCTTGCTGACCCTGTCGAGCATTCTCTCCAGGTCCTCGAATCCGAGAAGCAAGGGGCTAGAAAACGCCGATACGCGCGTCATTGTCACAGCCCTTGTTCAAAGCGGCCTTGCAGGCAAAAGCCCCTCTTCCACGAGGGAGGCAGTCACCTGCGTCTGATCGGACCCGAACCCGGCATCCGGCCGGAGCATGGCGCCCCCGGCCCCCTCAATATGGCGGCAGCCCCTGACCGTTTCAAGAAACACACGTGACAAGACCACGCCCGACGGGCGCAAGGGGCTCCCGCAGAGAGAGTGAAAAACAAGACCTTTTTCCCGCAAGAGACGAGGGCGGAACCATTTCCCCCTCGGGAAATCCCTTACGTCAGCGCAACATCGCGAAAATCACCGATGGAGAATAATGCGCGTTTCCGCAAATAAAGGCCCCGTTAATTTGTCAATGGCACTGTCTGCTGAAAATCAAGGCAGGAGATGATGCCGATGAAGCTGCTCACGAACGCCCTCGCCATTCTGGCCGTCTCGGCCCTTCCTGCCGTCGCGGCGGGACCGGCTCCCGATGCGAGAGCCCTCATTTCGGGCGACTTCATCGCCAAGACACGCGAGTGGCTGGCCAATCCGATCGTTCCGCTTTCCGTAAAGGCGCAGAATGAACGCATCGGCAATATTGGCCAGGCGGAAATCGATGCACTGGACAAGCAATGGGTTCAGGAGCGCGAAGTCGACGACAAGCCGCTGATTTCCGCCACGCTCTCCGCGCCCCTGTCCATCTATCTCCTCCGGATCCAGGCCCGGAACCTCGGCCTCTACACGGAGATCTTCGTCATGGACGCCAAGGGCCTGAACGTGGGGCAAAGCTCCATCACCGGCGACTACTGGCAGGGTGACGAGGCCAAGTACCAGAAGACCTTTCCGACCGGCGCCGATGCCGTGTTCATCGACGACCCCGAGTGGGATGACGAGCGCAAGATCTGGATCAGCCAGCTCAACCTCACGCTCGCCGACGAAGACGGCAAGACCCCCATCGGTGTCGCCACGGTCGAGGTCAACCTGACGGAACTGATGCGGCGCTCGCAGCCGGCAAGCTGATCTTCGGGAGAAAAAAATGCTTTCCAATCTTTCCGTTTCGGCCAAAGGCGCGATCGCCTTCGCACTCCTGGCGCTGATAGGCGCACTGGCCGGCGCCTTCACCTACCAGCGTACGCTGACGGCGGACGATTCCGTGTCCCAGGCTGTTCGCCTGACCGAAATCGCCGAGGATGCCAACAGCCTGCGTGCCGACATTCTCGAGCAGGCCCTTTGGGCCAAGACCTTTCTTCTCACCGGCAATCGCGACCTCGTGAAGGAAGTCGAAGACCACAACCCGATCGTCTCCGCCGGGTTTGACAAGCTTGAGACCGCCCTGACCTCCCTGCCGGGCAATCTCGCCGGACGCGCCGACACGATCCGCTCCGCGTGGGAGCAGTGGCGCACGCAGTATGTCGAGCAACAGTTCAAGCTCATGCACAAGCCCGACACCGTCGATCTTGCCCGCGCCATGGAGCTGACACGCCAGGGATCGGATCTTCTCGACCGGATCTTCACCGAAAGCGACGCCCTCAAGCAGGATCTCAATGCACGACAGGCCGAACTGATCGCGACGCAGAACGCCGCGCTCGGCACCGCCCAGATGATCGCGCTCGGCAGCTGCCTGGTGATGATCGCGTTCGCGGGACTGCTCGGCTTCCTCAACCACTCCATTGTCTCGCGTCCCCTTGGCCGTCTGGCCGACGTCGTCCGCAAGCTCGCCAATGGCGAGGACGACGGCGCCCAGCTCGATTTCGGAAAGCGGTCCGACGAGATCGGCCAGCTTGGCGCGGCGCTTGGTGTCTTCCGCGAGAACCTCGCCCGCACCCGCGAGCTGGAAGAGGAAACGGCCCGTCAGCGCCTAGCATCCGAGGAGCAGCGCCGCGAGGAAATGGCCCGCGTGGCGGCCAGCTTCGAGGAAACCGTGCTCGGACTCAGCCAGGAGATGGCGGCGGGTCTCGACACGCTCAACCTGTCGGCCACCAGCCTGGCGGAGATCGCGACGGGGACCACCAGCCGGTCGCTTTCGGTCAGCTCCGCGTCCCAGCAGGCAACCGAGAACGTCAACACGGTGGCGAGCGCGACCGAGGAACTCTCCGCGTCCATCGCCGAGATCAACACCCAGGTGCATGCCTCCGCCAAGGCGGTCACGGATGCCTCGAGCGAGGTGGAGCGGTCCAACCGCGCCGTCGGCAAGCTGCAGGAAGTGGTCGGCAAGATCGGTGACGTGACAAAGCTCATCACCGACATTGCCGAGCAGACCAACCTGCTGGCACTCAACGCCACCATCGAGGCAGCGCGCGCAGGCGAGGCCGGACGCGGGTTCGCCGTCGTGGCATCCGAGGTCAAGGCGCTTGCGGAGCAGACCGCGAAGGCGACCGAGGAGATCGACCTTCAGATCTCCGAAATGCGCCAGGCAGCGGACGATTCCATCATGGCGACCGGCAGCGTCGCCGAGATGGTTCAGGCGATCCACCAGCGCACCTCGGCCATGGCGGCGGCAACGGAACAGCAGAACGCGGCGACCGCCGACATTGCCCGCAATGTTGCCGAGGCGGCACAGGGCACGCGCAGCGTCAGCGCGTCCATCGTCGACGTGAGCGATTCGGCGACGCAGACGGGCGAACTCAGCACCGAGATGCGCGCCGCGATCGGAAGCCTTCTCGACCAGTCGCACCGCATGCAGGGTGCCATGGGCGAGTTCCTCCAGACGGTGCGTGCCGCCTGAGGACCAGCTTGCGTTCAAGGACATCGGGAAAGGCCGGGCATCGCCCGGCCTTTTCGCATTGGGGGCGACACGATATGACGTGACATCCGCCCTGCCGCTCCTGTCGCATGCTCCAGGATCTTGAAGATGAACGATGTGGCCGCGCTTGGCGGGCTGTTCCTGTCGGCCTTTCTGGCCGCGACACTGCTGCCCGCGCAGTCAGAGAGCGTTCTGGCGGTGCTGACGATATCCGGCACATGGCCCTTGTGGCTGCTCGTCGCAGTGGCGAGTGCGGGCAATGTTCTGGGCGCGGTGGTGAACTGGCTTCTGGGGCGCGCCGTCACGTCGCTGCGGGACCGCAGATGGTTTCCGGTCTCGGAGCGTGCGCTCGCCCGCGCGCAGGCCTGGTATGGCCGCTACGGACGCTGGAGCCTGCTCCTGTCCTGGCTGCCCATTGTCGGCGATCCCCTGACGCTGGCGGCCGGCGTCCTGCGCGAGCCGCTCGGCAGCTTCCTCCTGCTCGTCACGATCGGGAAGACGGCACGCTACGTGGTCATCGCGCTGGCCGCTTCGGGCTTCGCCTGAAACAGGACGCAAGATCGCGGACGAATGCAATGGCACCGCCAAGCGGCAACCCTCGCCCGAAGGGCGGTCACTTCATGTTTTCAGGAGATGAAGGGGAAGACTGGTGGAGCCAAGGGGAGTCGAACCCCTGACCTCTTGAATGCCATTCAAGCGCTCTCCCAACTGAGCTATGGCCCCGTCTTCCAGTGCTTAGATCCGGTGCTGCCAGTCTGGCCTTTGTCTCCGGATCAGGTCGGCTAGGCATTGGGATCGCCCCGGCCGATGCGGGCGGAAAATACGTGTTCCGCCATTCAAGTCAAGCGGAATAATCCGCCCGGACGTCTCGCCCGGCAAGGTTCCCGGAAATCAGCCGCCCGCTCTGTGGACAACTCTTTTCCGGGAGCCGGAAACCGGTTTAGCGGTCGGTGTCCTCGTCGTCGCGCTCCACGACGATTCCGGGGACGTTTTCCTCGTCCTCATCCTCATCGTCGATGAACACGTCATCGTCGCCACCGCCAATGTCGCCCTCGACTTCCTCGTCGTCGTCATCGATATCGGAGGTATCGCCTTCGGCTTCCGCGTCGGCTTCCTCGAGGCTGACGATCTCGGCGCTGTCGTCCTCGGTCTCGTCATCCTCGTCGTCCTCGACGACGGCAGCGGCCTTGGCCGCCTTCTGGACGCGCTGCGCCTGCGCGACGATGAACACCGTCCCGCACTTGGGGCAGGTGATCGGATCACGGTTCAGGTCATAATATTTGGCACCGCAGCCGCCGCACAGCCGCTTCGTGCCAAGTTCGGGTTTAGCCACGGTTTCAACCCTTGTCTCGGTTGGTCTTGTATCGCTTGATCGGGCGTTCGCATAAAGGCTGACACGGGTTCTGTCAAAGCCAAAAGCAGGGTGGCCCGCCAAACGGTTCGCCACCAATCTTCCGTTACGCTCGCGCCCTCTGTCTCACCCGGTTCCGCCGGGGTTCCGGAGAGACCGGCAAGGAGCCTTTCAAGCCTTCCGCTTCACGGTGACGGATCGTTTCCAGCATGATACGAGGTTCGATGCAACACTGGCTCTCACGCTTTCGGATTTGCCCATGCCCCACACGCCTTCTGTGACACCGTTGATCGCCCGACCGGGCTCCGCGCTGAAAGGGCGTGTCACGGTCCCCGGCGACAAGTCGATTTCCCATCGCGCGCTCATGTTCGGCGCGCTTGCGATCGGTCGGACACGTGTCGAAGGGCTGCTGGAATCGGAAGATGTCGTCAACACGGCCTCGGCGATGCGCACATTCGGCGCCCGCGTCGAGCGCCTGGACGACGGAACCTGGCAGATCGAGGGCGCGGGGCTCGGCAGCCTCCTGGAACCGGAAGGCGTCATCGACTACGGCAACGCGGGAACCGGCGTGCGGCTGGCGCTCGGCCTCGTGGGATCGCACCCGGTCGCGGCGACCTTCACCGGTGACGCCTCCCTCATCAAGCGCCCCATGGGCCGCGTTCTCGATCCATTGCGCCAGATGGGCGCCCAGGTCGTCTCGCGAGCCGGTGACCGCCTGCCCCTGACGATCCGGGGCGCGGCGACCGCCTCGCCGATCCGCTACCGCGTCCCCGTGCCGTCCGCCCAGGTGAAATCGGCGGTCCTGCTCGCCGGTCTCAACGCGCCCGGCGAGACCGTGGTGATCGAGCCCGTGGCAACCCGCGACCATACCGAGCGCATGCTTGTCGGCTTCGGCGCGGACCTGTCGGTGGAGACGGACGATGCCGGCCAGCGCATTATTACCCTCGCCGGCCAGCCCGAACTGAAGCCCCAGGACATCGTCGTGCCGGCGGACCCCTCCTCCGCCGCCTTTCCGATCGTCGCCGCCCTCATCACCGAAGGATCGGATGTCGTCGTCGAGAACGTGCTTCTCAACGAGAACCGCACCGGACTGCTCCTCACCCTGCAGGAAATGGGCGCCGATCTCGTAATCGAGAACGTGCGCGAGACCGGCGGCGAGCGCCTTGGCGACATTCGTGCCCGGCATTCGAAACTCAAGGGCATCACCGTTCCGGCCGAACGGGCACCTTCGATGATCGACGAGTACCCTGTCCTGGCCGTTGCCGCGGCCTTCGCCGAGGGCATCACGCACATGCCCGGACTGGAAGAACTCCGGGTGAAGGAGTCAGATCGTCTGGCCGCCGTGGCAGCCGGTCTGAAGGCAAACGGCATCACCTGCCAGGAGGGCGAGGACAGCCTTGCGGTCGAAGGCCGCAAGGGCGCCATCGGCGGCGGCAGTGTCGTCACCCATCTCGATCACCGTATCGCCATGAGCTTCCTGGTACTCGGCCTCGCGGCGGACCGCCCCGTGAGCGTGGACGACGGCGCTGTGATAGCAACGAGCTTTCCCTCGTTCCGAACGCTCTTCGCCGGGCTTGGGGCCGACATCGCCGAGAGCGGGGAGCGTGCGGCATGATCATCGCAATCGACGGCCCCGCTGCATCGGGCAAGGGAACGCTTGCCCGGCGGCTTGCGGCACACTACGGGCTGAGGCACCTCGACACCGGACTGACCTTCCGGGCGGTCGCCGCGGCACTTCTCGCACGCGGCCTGCCCCTGGGCGACGAGGATGTCGCCGTTGCGACCGCCCGCAATCTCGATCTCTCCCGCCTCGACCGCGACGTGCTGTCCGCCCATGAAATCGGCGAGGCCGCCTCCCGCATTGCGGTCCTTCCCGCCTTGCGCGAGGAACTGGTGCACCTGCAGCGCGCCTTCGCCGAGGAAGACCCCGGCGCCGTCCTGGACGGGCGCGACATCGGCACCGTCGTCTGCCCCGGTGCGCAGGTAAAGCTCTATGCCACCGCCTCGCCGGAGGTGCGGGCGCGCAGGCGGACACAGGAGCTCCAGTCGAAGGGCAAGGACGCCGAATTCGCGGACGTGCTTTCCGATCTGGTCAGGCGCGACGCGCGAGACGCGGGACGCGCGGTGGCTCCGTTGCGTCAGGCGGACGATGCGCACTTGCTCGACACGTCGGAAATGGATATAGAAGCGGCGTTCAAGGCGGCTGTGGATATCGTCGACAGCGTGCGCGCGGGATAGCGGGCACGGTTCGGCGTTTTTTCCGTGAGCTGATCGGGCAAGGTCCCGGGTCGTGTGCCGTCATGGTATCGCCTCCCCTTCTTGCCGGTCCCGTGCCTGCGACCGACATGCGAAAGCCCTTGCGGGGCGGGCATGTCCGGCGGCCTCCGCGGCCGGGTCGCACGTCGCATCAAGGATGCTTGGCACCAAAAATTAAGCGCGGTTTCTTGCCTCCGCTTCGCCGGCCAGCCCCGGGTTCGTCCAAGACATGAAGGGACGCGCGGGGTGGATGCACGGATCCGAAAGGATCCTGCCGGACGCGGGAAGCCGTCAGGAGCAACACAAACCCGCCGGCGACGAGCCAGATCTGGCTGCCAGGAGTTTCGATGAACAGTTTGAACCCCACTCGCGATGAATTTGCCGCCCTTCTGGAAGAGAGCTTCCAGGAGCAGGAGCATCAGGAAGGCTCCGTTGTCACCGGCACGGTGATCGCCATCGAGAAGGATCTCGCGGTGATCGATGTCGGCCTCAAGGTCGAAGGTCGCATCGCGCTCAAGGAATTCGGTACCAAGGGTCGCGACGGTGAAGATGCCGGCGTGTCCATCGGCGACAAGGTCGAGGTCTACCTGGAGCGCGTCGAGAACGCGCTCGGCGAGGCTGTCCTGTCGCGCGACAAGGCCCGTCGCGAGGAGAGCTGGATCCGTCTCGAGGTCGCCTTCGAGGCGAACGAGAAGGTCACCGGCCAGATCTTCAACCAGGTCAAGGGCGGCTTCACCGTCGACCTGGACGGCGCCGTGGCGTTCCTGCCGCGCAGCCAGGTGGACATCCGTCCGGTGCGCGACGTCGCTCCGCTGATGCACACCCCGCAGCCGTTCCAGATCCTCAAGATGGACAAGCGTCGCGGCAACATCGTCGTGTCGCGCCGCGTCGTTCTCGAGGAGACCCGTGCGGAGCAGCGCTCCGAGCTGGTCCAGAGCCTCGAGGAAGGCCAGGTCATGGAAGGCGTGGTCAAGAACATCACCGACTACGGTGCGTTCGTGGACCTCGGCGGCATCGACGGCCTGCTGCACGTCACCGACATCGCGTGGCGCCGCATCAACCACCCGAGCGAGGTTCTCTCGATCGGCCAGACCGTCAAGGTGCAGATCATCCGCGTCAACCAGGAGACGCACCGCATCTCCCTGGGCATGAAGCAGCTCGAGGCGGATCCGTGGGACGGCATCGAGGCCAAGTACCCGGTCGGCGCCAAGTTCACGGGCCGCGTCACGAACATCACCGACTACGGTGCGTTCGTGGAGCTGGAGCCGGGCATCGAGGGTCTGATCCACGTCTCCGAGATGTCCTGGACCAAGAAGAACGTCCATCCGGGCAAGATCGTGTCCACCTCCCAGGAGGTCGACGTGATGATCCTGGAGGTCGATCCGGTCAAGCGTCGCATCTCGCTCGGTCTGAAGCAGACCCTGCAGAACCCGTGGGAGGCCTTCGCCGAGAAGTTCCCGTCGGGCACCGAGGTCGAGGGCGAGGTCAAGAACAAGACCGAGTTCGGTCTGTTCATCGGTCTCGAGGGCGACGTCGACGGCATGGTCCACCTGTCCGATCTCGACTGGAACCGTCCGGGCGAGCAGGTCATCGAAGAGTACAAGAAGGGCGACGTTGTTCGCGCCGTCGTGCTCGACGTCGACATGGACAAGGAGCGCATTTCGCTCGGCATCAAGCAGCTCGGCGGTGATCCGTTCGAGACCGCGGCCGCCGGCGAGATCCGCAAGGGCGCCATCGTGACCTGCGAAGTGACCGAGGTGAAGGACGGCGGCCTGGAGGCGAAGATCGCCGACAGCGACCTGACCACCTTCGTGCGTCGTTCGGACCTGTCGCGCGATCGTGCGGAACAGCGTCCGGAGCGGTTCGCCGTTGGCGAGAAGTTCGACGCGCGCATCACGCAGTTCGACAAGAAGACCCGTCGGGTTTCCGTCTCCATCAAGGCGCTTGAAATCGCCGAGGAGAAGGAAGCCGTCGCACAGTACGGCTCGTCCGACTCGGGCGCGTCGCTCGGCGACATCCTCGGTGCGGCCCTCAAGGCCCGCGACACCGACGATTGATGAAACCACTTCGCGGCCGCTCTCAGGCNGCCGCGTGAGGTTGCGAAGACCCCGGCCCCGGCCGGGGTCTTTTCGTTTCCACCCCAACCTTCATGCAAGAGCGGCGATCAGCCGTAGCAATGCTCGGCAGCCGGATAGGTCCCTTCGGCAACCGCCTTGCCGAAGGCCGCGAGGGCGGCCTGCACGGTTCCCGCGTCCGCCAGGAAATCCTTCACGAAACGGGCCTTGCGCCCCGGCGTGAGCCCGAGCATGTCATGCAGGACGAGGACCTGCGCATCGGTCGAGGGGCCGGCTCCGATGCCGATCACCGGCACACTGGAACCTTCGCTCACGTCCTTGCCGAGCGCGTTCGGCACGCATTCGAGCAGGAGAAGTCGGGCGCCCGCCTCCTCCAGCACACGTGCTTCCTCACGGATGCGCGCTGCGTCCTCCTCACCGCGTCCCTGCAGACGGAAGCCACCAAGCATGTCCGCGGTCTGCGGCGTCAGCCCCATATGGCAGCACACCGGAAGGCCACGCTCCGTCAGGAAGCGCACGACCGGCGCGAGCCAGAGCCCCCCCTCGAGCTTGACCACATTGGCCCCGGCGCGAACGAGACGCGCGGCGTTTCGGGCTGCATCCTCCACCGTATAGGCGCTGCCCAGCGGCATGTCGGCTACGATGAGCGGTCGTTCGGCATCCGACCGGCTGACGCCACGGGCGACGCACCGGGTGTGATAGACCATGTCTTCCATGGTGACGGCGACGGTGGCGCCATGCCCCTGCACCGTCATGCCGAGACTGTCGCCAACCAGGATCGTGGCGATGCCCGCATCCGCGATCAATGTCGCGAAAGTGGCATCATAGGCAGTGAGCATGGCGAACCGCTCGCCCTTCTCCTTGAGCGCACGAAGTTTCGAAACCGTGACCTGCAACATGGCGTCCGCCCCCTTCTCGTTCGGCACCTCCAGGCCCGCCGGTACCCCGACACGACAGGGCCGAGGTATCCTGTTCGGCTTGCCGGGGCAGCAGTTGCCAAAAAGAATGGGCTTTTCAAGGCTCACGCAGCCATGTAGCCATAGGCACCGTGAAGATCCGGAAGAAAGGTGACACCGATGGCCCTTGATGCCGATGCGATCATCGACCGGCGTCGCCTGAGACGGAAGGTCGTGTTCTGGCGTATCGTCGCGGTTCTGGTGGCGGTCGTCGCCGTCATTGCCGGCGTCTACTTCAGCGGTGCCTTTGGCGGACTGTCCAAACGCTCGGCGCATATCGCCCGCCTCGAGATCAGCGGCGTCATCATCGACGACCGTGACCGGCTGAAGCTCATCGACGAGATCGCCCGAAACGAAAACGTCCGTGCGGTGATCCTCGACATCAACTCGCCCGGCGGCTCCACTGTCGGCGGCGAGTCGCTTTATCTGGCGCTGCGTAAGCTCGCCGAGAAGAAGCCGGTCGTCGCGACCATCGGCACCCTGGGCGCCTCCGCTGGTTACATGACCGCAATCGCGGCGGACCGCATCTACGCGCGGTCCACGTCGCTTGCCGGTTCCATCGGCGTCTACATCCAGTACGGCAACATCAAGGGCCTGCTCGACACCATAGGTGTCGAGTTCGACATGGTCCGCTCGGGTCCCCTCAAGGGCGAGCCGAACTTCTACGACCGCGCTCCCGAAGCCGCCCGGCAGAACCTTCAGGCGGTCATCGACGACAGCTATGCCTGGTTCGTCGACCGTGTCGCCGAACGGCGCGCCATGGACAGGGATGTCGTCCTGGGTCTGGCGCAGGGGGGCATCTACTCCGGGGAACGCGCCAAGACATCCGGGCTCATCGATGCGATCGGCGGCGAGAGCGAGGCTCGCGACTGGCTGGTGAAGGAACAGTCGCTGGCCGAGGACACACCCATCGTCACGTGGCGCGTCAAGCGCGAAGGCGACGGGCTGCCGTTTGCCGCAGGGCTTGCCAGGAGCTTCGGCTCCGGCCTGTCCGACGGGCTTTCGCAAGCCCTGCATCAGGCAAAAGGTCTTGTCGGTCCGGGAGGCGAGCTTGACGGTCTCGTATCCGTTTGGCACGCTCAAGGCGCGGCGGACAATGACGATGGAACGGGGGCTCGCGAATGATAAAGTCGGAACTGGTGCAGCGGATTGCCGAGCAGAACCCGCATCTCTACCAGCGCGATGTCGAAAACATCGTCAATGCCATTCTCGACGAGGTCACGAACGCGCTCAGGCACGGCAATCGTGTCGAATTGCGCGGCTTCGGTGCCTTTTCGGTCAAGAACCGCCCCGCGCGAACCGGGCGCAACCCGCGCACGGGCCAGAAGGTCGAGGTGGAAGAGAAGTACGTTCCCTTCTTCAAGACCGGCAAGGAAATGCGTGAGCGGCTCAATGACGGTGTCGATCACGGCGAGGACGATTGATCCGCGCTTGTGCGCGGATCGCCCTTGGACACACGACTGGACGTCAAAGACCCTAGTTTGACCGAAAGCCGCGTCAGGGAGGCTCACGCTTTCACGGGAGCGGTCCTGATGCATCTTCGGTCGACCGGCCCGGCCTCGACTCCCGGCCGCAGCGCAGACATGGAACAATGACCCTGATCCGTTTCCTCAAGAACCTGGTCCTGCTTCCGATCGCCATCGTGCTCGTGACCCTCGCGGTCGCGAACCGGCATGAGGTCACCCTGTCGCTCGACCCGTTCAACAGGGCGGACCCGGCGGTCAGCATCCAGGCGCCGCTGTTCTGGTTCCTGTTCGCGGCCGTCGCCTTCGGCGTGTTCATCGGAGGCGTGGCCTCCTGGGCGCGTCAGGGCAAATGGCGCAAGGAGGCCCGCGTGAAGCGTCGCGAGGCCAATCGCTGGCACGAGGAAGCGGACCGGATGAAAGCGGCTCTTCCCGAAAAACCGGCTGGCCCCGCTTTGCCGCCAGCAGGATCCCGCAACGCAGCCTGAGGCCGGTTGTCCGCACTGCACCTCTCCCATTGAACCAGCCGCTATCTCTTTCGCTGACGTGGTAACGCGGGACGTTCCCGGCGGCGCAGCACGAGCGGCGCGGTCGGATTTCCGCGCCTACGGATCTTTCGTCCTGTCTTCCGGCGGTTGATAGGAGGGCAGCGACCACTCGCGCATGATTGCGCCTCCCCGCAGCCCCAGAGCGAGCGCAAAGCCGCCGAGCGCCGACGGCCACCCCGGGATGCCAAGCGACCACAGCAGCACATAGCCACCCGCGCCCGCGAAGGCCGCGGTGATGTAGATCTCACGCTTGAGAATGGCTGAGGGCAGGCCCGCGACCGTATCGCGGATGATCCCGCCGAAGGTTGCCGTCGAAACCCCCATGAGCACCGCCACCATCGCTCCATGGCCAAGGCTGAGAGCCTTGGCAGCCCCCAGTACGGAATAGGCGGAAAGTCCGAGCGCATCGGCCCAGCGCAAGGGTTTGCTGATGCGCTCGACGAACGGCGCCAGCCCCCACATGGCCGCACCGATCGCGACGCACACGATCAGGTAGATCTGGTTTTCGACCCAGAACACCGGCGCCCCAAGCAACAGATCCCGCAGCGTCCCCCCTCCGACCCCGGTGAAGACGGCGAAGAAGAGAAAGGCAAGCATGTCGAGCCTGAGCCGGGAGGCGACGATGGCACCGGTCACCGCGAAAACCGCCACCCCCAGAAAGTCCAGGACCTGCAACATTCCCGTCATGGCCGCACCCCTCCCGAAGCGGATCCCACGAAAACGGCCGACTGGGGTATCCCAGCCGGCCGGATTTCACTCATCGGCACTGCAGCCCCCCGAGAGGAGGCCCGAGACCTGGCGTCAGGCGGTCTTGTCGACCGTCGCACCGGGAGTGGCGCCAGTGTCGGACTTGCGCTCCTTCGGCCCGCCCTTGGAGACGCCGACCATGGCCGGGCGCAGCACGCGCTCGCCGATCTTGTAGCCGGCCTGCATGACCTGCACGACGGTGTTGTTGGGCACATCCGGGTTCGGCACCTCGAACATGGCCTGATGGTAGTTCGGATCGAACTTCTCGCCGGCGGGATCGACCTTCTTCACACCATGCTTCTCAAGCTGGTTGAGAAGATCGCGCTCGGTCATCTCCACACCCTCGATAAGCGCACCCAGCGCCTCGTTGGCGGCCGCACGGGCCTCGTCGGAGACGGTTTCAAGCGCGCGACGAAGGTTGTCGCCAACACCCAGCATGTCACGGGCGAAGCTGGACACCGCATACTGGCGTCCCTCGGACAGTTCCTTCTCGGTCCGGCGACGGAGGTTTTCCATCTCCGCCATGGTGCGAAGCATCCGGTCCTTGAGCTCGGCATTCTCGGCCTGAAGCGCCTCGATCGGGTCCAGCTCCTGGCCAGCCTCGGTCGCGCCCGCCTCGCTCGCCCCCGCGTCGGCGGCATTCGCGGTTTCTTCCGTCTCGGTTTCAGGTTTGCGCGTCTCGGTCATGATGCTTGGAACTCTCGAAAGTCATGTCTTGGATCGGGCGCCGGCGGCTTGACGGGCCGGCGGTCCCTCATGCGAAGGCGCACCCGGACGATATTCATCCGGATGCGCGGGCAACGTCTCGTCCGGCGCGAACCGGCTCTGGATCGGCAGGCGTCAGGACGCGGTGCGGATCCAGTCGGCAAGCTTGTTCTTGGGCGCCGCGCCGATCTGGGTGGAGACCGGCTCGCCGTCCTTGAACAGAATCAGCGTCGGGATCGACCGCACGCCGTACTTCATCGCCATGTTCTGGTTCTCGTCGATGTTGAGCTTGGCGATCTTCACCTGCTCGCCCATCTCCTCGGAAATCTCCTCAAGCGCGGGGGCGATCATCTTGCAGGGACCGCACCACTCCGCCCAGAAATCGACGACGACCGTGCCTGAGGCCTTCAGGACGTCAGTGTCGAAGGACTCATCGGTAACGACTGTGGTGGCCATGTCTTTCCCTTTCCACATGGGTCGGGCGGATACGCCTTGCCGCGCACCACGCCTCTGTTGACCGAAAGGTAGGAACGCCGTCACCCGCCGTCAAGCAAGCGTTCCGGCCTGGGCCGGGGAAAGCGCGGCAAGTGCGCCCGCCCGCCGTTCTCCCGGGATTTCCACAAGGCTGGGACCGGCGGTGTAAACCAGGGCGGTGCGAACCTTGTGCGCCGGATAGAGGCGCGCCACCAGGTCCGCATAGACCGCGAGCTGCGTGACGTAGTTTTCGCCGACATCCGCCGAATCGGTCGGCACAAGGCGGTCCGTCTTGAAATCGACGATCAGCACCTCGTCAGCGGTTACGCAGATACGGTCGATCTGGCCGCTGACCTCCACCTCCGTCCCGTCCGGAGCCGCGATCCGCCCCACGAGCGACACTTCGGCACGTGCGCGTTCGCCGAAGACCTCCGTGAAGTCGGGGTGTTCGAGAAGCGCAATGGCTTCCGCCACCAGTTCATCCGCATGGGCGGCAAGATGACCGGGCAGCCCCGCCTCCACATAGCGCAAGGCCGCAGGCCGCCTTTCGTGCACCGGCAGACCGGGCAGGATTTCCAGAAGCCGGTGCATGTGCCGTCCGCGTTCAAGCGCAAGCGCCGGCGCGGAAGGTGCCCTTTCCCCGTCCCCCGTTTCCAGCAACGCCGTTTCCAGACGCTCGCGCGCGGCAATCGCCTGCGGGCCCTCCTTGGCCTCCATAGCCTCGAAGGCGGTGGAGGGATTGAGGCGGCGCGGACGTGGCGCCGGATCAACCGGCGCAAACAGCCAGCCTGGCATTTCGTCCGGGTCAATCCCGCTTGCCGCCGGCGTGATGTCTGGAAGACGGTCCTCATCGGCTTTCGGCCCACGCTTGCCAAGGGCTGGCGGCGGGGACTGCGTGCCTTCCGCCTGCCAGACGAGGCACGGCGCACCGGTCGCCGTCACATCCTCGCGCGCTGTGGGTTGAAGGCCTCGGGTCACCAGATCGTGCCAGCATCCCGCCACCTGTCCCCGAGCAGGCGCCCAGCCGCAGACCACCAGCCGGTCGCGGGCACGCGTCATCGCCACATAGAGAAGCCTACGGTACTCCTCCTCCGCTGCGTCGCGCAGGCCTTCCACGGCTTCCCCGTGCCAGGCCGTTCGATCCGCCGAGGGCGGCAGCCAGACAAGCCCAGGCCGTCGTCCCTCACCACGCGACATGGAGACGAAGGGCTTGTCATGCTGTGCGGGCGCCGGTGCCCCGCCGCTGTCCACGAGCACGACGAGTGGCGCCTCGAGCCCCTTTGCGCCATGCACCGTCATGATGCGCACCACGCCCCGCGCGGCATTCAGTTCGCGCTTAACAGGCGTCGGCGAGGCCGAGATCCAGGCGAGGAACCCCTCGAGCCCCGGCGTGCCGGTCTGCTCGAAGGCGATGGTCAGCGCCAGAAACTCGTCCAGAACGTCATCGACCTCCTCACCGAGCCGTGCACGGAACGCCTTGCGCCCGCCGTCGGCCCCAAGCAGCCTGGAAAAGAACTCGAACGGCGGCATGAAGTCGGCACGCGCGCGCCATCCCTCCAGCGTCCGGCGAATGCCCATCCAGCTTTCACTCCCCTCGCTCAGGCGCAGGAGAGACTGCCACAACGTGCCCGACCGCGGCCGGGCCGGCTCCGGCCTCGCCAGCGCGAACAGCGCCTCCTCGGAAATGCCGAAGAGCGGGCTCCTGAGAACGGCGGCCAGCGACAGGTCGTCCTCCGCGAGAAGCAGGAACCGGCCGAGCGCGACGAGATCGCGAACCGCGATATGTTCCCCCAGAAGCAGACGGTCGCTGCCCGCGACGGGAATGCCTGCCTGCTTGAGCTGGCGGGNGAGCGCATCGACGAACGGGCCGCGCTTGCGCACCAGCACCAAAACATCGCCGGGATCGGCTTCCCCCCGGCGCCACCATGCCCCGATGGTTTCGGCGAGCTTCGCCGCCAGCCGCGCCACGGGACTGGAGGCCGAGAGCCGGTCCAGCGGCTCGGTCCAGTCATCGGGCTCGACAAGCTCTTCCCGCTCCTCCGGCGGCCAGATTTCGACGTGGCCCGGCTCGTTGCGCCTGATCGCCTCATGCGCCGGCGCGACGTTTTCCTGCGAGAGCCCCTTGTGAGCAGCCGCGTCCGCGAAAACGGTATCGACGGCCGACAGGACATCGGGGCGCGAGCGGAACGACAGCGTCAGCTCAAGACGGGAGAACGCGCTTTCCGACTCTTCCGCCTTGCGGGCGAAGTGGCGCCGCATCCGGTCGAAATAGGCCGGCACCGCGCCCTGGAAGGAGTAAATCGACTGCTTCTCGTCGCCAACCGCGAAGAGGGTCCGGCGCCTGGGATTTGATGTTTCGCCGGCAAAAAACTCCTCGGCAAGCGCCTGCACCACGTCCCATTGCTGCGGGCTCGTATCCTGTGCCTCATCGACGAGAATGTGGTCGAGGCCGTTGTCGAGCTTGTACTGCACCCAAAGCGCCGCGTCCGATCGCGACAGAAGCGCCGCCGTCCGGATGATGAGGTCCTCGAAGTCCATCAGTCCGCGCCGGGTCTTCTCCGCCTCATATGCATCAAGCATCGCATCCGCCAGCCTGAGGGCGGCCTCGGTTCCGGCGAGGCCGTAGGCCGCGCGGCGCTTTTCAAGCAGCGCCGCGAGACGCGCCTGCTCGGCCTCGAGATCAGCAAGAAGGTCGGGATGTTCCTCACTGATCGCCTTTGCCGCAAGCGACTTTGCCGGTTCCAGTTTTGCCGTGAAAAAGGCGGCAAGCCACGTGGCGCGCCACTCCGAGAAACTGCCCGCGACAGACCCTGCCCTCAGCTTTTCCGCCCTCTCGGNGTCGCGCTTGCCGCCCTTTGCGAGAATGTCGACCGCGCGACGCGCACCTGCCTGGTCGAATACGCTTTCCTCGCGCATCCGGCGCTCGATCCCTTGCAGGGTCTCTCCGGGCGCGAGAGAAAAGGCGCGGGCTAGCTCACCAAGCGCCGCATCCACGCCACCGGCCTCGTGCAGCCATTCCCGAAGGTCGTTCCTGCGGGCGACCAGATCGGCGAGCATGTCCTCAACCGCCTTGTCGGAGAGCTCCGCGACAAGAAAGGACAACGCCCTTCCGAGCGGCCCGTCGGGAACGTCCTCCGCGGCGGCGAGCACGCCGGCCCGCGCTCTCGCCATGAGATCGGCGGCCTGGCGATCATCCAGTACCTGGAAGTGGCCGGCGACGTTCGCCTCCAGCGGAAACTGGTGCAGCAACGCCTCGCAGAAGGCGTGGATCGTCTGGATCTTGAGCCCGCCCGGCGTCTCCAGCGCGGTGGCGAAGAGATGGCGTGCAAGAGACAGGCGCGCGGCGCCGGGGCGCCTGCCCTCGATGGCTTCGATCTCCGCCGCCAGGGCCTCGTCGTCAAGCGCCGTCCATGCGCCCAGCGTGTCGAAAACGCGGGTCGCCATCTCCGCCGCCGCCGCCTTGGTGAAGGTGAGGCACAGCAGACGGGACGGGGCGGTGCCGGCCAGAAGCAACCGGATCACACGGCGTGCCAGCACGAAGGTCTTGCCGGATCCGGCATTTGCACTCACCCAGGCGGAACGCGTCGGGTCGGCGGCCAGGGCCTGACGTTCGCGCGTGCGCTCGGGGACCTGAAATGCGCTCATGCGTCGTCTCCCCCGCCGAGCGCCCATTCCGCCACGCGCGCGAGGTGATCGTAGGGGCCGTTCATTTCGCCCTCACTCATGACGCGTGCACGGGAGAGATAACCCCTCGATGGGTTCTCATAAGTGGCCAGCAGGGCACGCGTACGCGCCAGCGCTTCGGCGGTGAATTCCGCCATTGTCTGGTCCTTTGCCGGGCCACGCGTCCCCTTCTCCAGCGGCTCGCGTCCGCCGGAAAGCCTGAGATAGAGAAGCTCCTCCACCGCCGCGCCCGGATCGATACCGGCAAAGGCGCCGGCACCGACCATCGCTGCCTCGAGGGGCAACTGCGGCGCAAGAAGCGACGCGACCTGCTTGCCGCTCGGCATCTGCCCGGTCTTGTAGTCGAGGATGGAGAGCGTTCCATCCTCCATCAGGTCGATGCGGTCGGCGCGACCGCTCAGCGTGACGATCCGTCCCGGAGCCAGGTCGATCTCCATGCGCCCGGCAATTTCGAGATACCGGTGCCGGACATGCCTGGCACGCGCAGTCTCGTAGGCGACAAACGCCTCCGCAATGCGCTGGAACCGCAGCCACCAGATGGCACGCACCTCGGGAAAGGCGTCGAGAGGGGCGAACTTCTCCCGCCCGATGGCAAGCAGGCGCGGCAGCGCGGTTTGATCGAGCGGCGGGTCCTCGGCCAGAAACGCGGCAAGGCAGTCGTGGATGAGTGTCCCCTTCTCCGCCGCTCCCGGATCTCCTCCGATCGGGTCGACCGGATCGAGCGCCAGTACACGCCTTGCATAGACCGCGTAGGGATCACGGATCAGGGTCTCCACCTCGGTGACCGAAATACGCGGCGGACGGGCCTCGACCGGCGGCACCGGCTCCGGACGCGGAGCGGGCACGGGTGACGCCGAGACATCGAGATGGGCGGCGAGCGTGCGCAGCCTTTCGCCACGCATGCGCATTTCCCCGCTTACCTCGGCACCGAGGAGCGTGGTCAGCCGCAGCAGCCAGCGTGAGGGCACGGTCGGAGCACCGTCGGCACGTTCGGCGCGCGAAAGGATCACCTCGCCCGCGCCCAGCCCTTGCGTGAAATCATGTGCTGCCCCCCCGATGCGCCGTTCGGGCGGATCAAGGCCGATGCCGTGCTTCATCGGCCGGCTGAGCCAGGGGTCGTTTCGGGTCGACTGCGGCCAGGTCCCCTCGTTGAGTCCTCCCAGAACCACCCGGTCGAAGGCCTGGAGCCTGGCTTCCATAGGCCCGAGAATGGCAATGCGGGGATCGCCGGGCAGGCTCCTGCGCACGTTGATACCGGACACCAGCGCCTGGAAGACGGCCGGCCAGTCGCGTGGCGGCACGGCGAGCCCAGCGGGGTGCGCCGCCAGCATCTCGGCAAATGCGCCCGCGAGTCCCTCGCCCGCCTCGCCGGCATAGAGTTCCGAGACATCGCCGGTCTCGTCACGCGCGATTGCCGCAAGAACCCGTTCGTGCGCTGTGACGAGGCGCGACACGTCCACGGGACCGCGTTGGTCCGCGAGACTTTCGAGCGGCTCCAGCGCCGCGCAGAGGCGCTCCACGAGATCGACGACCGCCTCCCAGTCGTCATCGTGGATATCCTTCCAGCGCGGCATGTGACCGGAGTCGTCCGAAAGAGCCAGGTCGCGCGCGGCGACGACGGCCTGGCGAAGCCCCTCGCTTCCGCCGCGCGGGCGTGGCCCGCGAAGCACGGCCCGCTCGAGCGCGCGCGCAGCCGAGCGGATCTCCTTTGCCGGCAACCCGAGGCGTGACAGCGGGTGCTTCAGCAGAGCGAGCAGGGCGACCGGGTCGAGCCCCTCGAGTGCTAGCCCGGCCGCAAGGCGTGCCAGGACGCCGGGGGCCGTCTGGTCGAGCGGGCGTCCGGCACTGTCGTCGGCAACGATCTGCCAGCGTGCCAGTTCGCCGATTACGCGGCGCGCAAGCGTCCTGTCCGGCGTCACGAGAGCGGCGGTGCGCCCCTGCCCGATCGCCTCACGCAGCGCGAGCGCGATGGTAAGTGCCTCGTCCGCCTCGTTGCGCGCACCGACCAGCGAAACGCCGGCAAAGGCACGCCGACGCTCGTCCACGGGAATGGCGGCCATGACCTGCGGCCATTCATCGGTGATCTCGGCCGGGCAAAGTGCATGACCAACCAGTCCGTCGCGAAGTGACAGGGCCTCCCGGTCCGCCTGCTCGAACGCGCCCGGCCCAAGGTCGCGAATGTCATCGGGCGATGCCCCCAGGGCATCGATCAGGCGCAACATGCCGTGCTGGGGATGGCTCGGGGCGCCGGTTGCATCCGCTTCCTCGCCCCTTCCGAGAATGACGTCGCGCGCGCGCCGCGACATCATCGGATCGAACCCCGGCAACACAATCGCGCCCTGCGGCAGGCCCGCCACAACGGACAGGAGCTCGGCCGTTGCCGGGATCGAGCCGGTCGTGCCCGCGACGATGATCGGCCCGTCTGGCGGCGAGGCCGCAAGGCGCCGCGCCTCGCGCCGAATGAGCGCGGAACGCCGGGCCTTCGGATCCATGGCGCCGCGACCCGCCAGATAGGCAGGCCAGTGCTCCATGGCGATCTTGAGGAAATCCAGCGTGATCTGCCAGTAACGGGCGTGATCCTCGGGCACCAGACCGAGCAACCCGCCCCAGTCGACCTCCTCGGTCTCCACCTCGTCCATGAGCGCAACCAGCGCCGTGGCAAGCCAGGCTGCATCAGCGGCAGAGGCCGGAGCCTTGAGCACCGCGCCCGGCGGAAGTTCCAGGATCTCGCGGCGAAGTGCCCCCTCCCAGGCATAGACGAGGCGGGTCATCGCCATGCGTCGCTCCATGTCCGGCAGCGCGGGGGGCAGTCCGTCCACGGCGGGTGCCGGGGCCAGAAGGAGCGCATCCTCGTCCACATCGCCAAGCGGACGGATCGCGGGCAACAGGGCCGCGCGGGTTCCAAGCTTCTTCTGGAAAAGGGCCGGAAGCCCGCGCGCCGCACGACGCGTGGGCACGTAGATGGTCGCGGAGGCCAGTGCCAGCGGATCCTCGCGCGGGGCAAAGCCCGGGATCAGTTCACCGTCGAGCAGGGCGTCGACAATCCGCGACAGAAAGGGAACCGACGGCGGAAGCGTGAACAGGCGCGGCGAACGTGCTTCCGCCACGTGCCGATGTGATCCGAGACTTTCGGACATGTTCTCCCCTTCACCCCGCCCGGCGGGCCCCCTTCGAACGCGCCGGGTTCAGGTCGCCTCGCGTGCCAGCACGGCCTCCGCCTCGCCGACGGCGTCCGGCGTTCCGACATGAAGCCAGGTGCCATCCATGGCGACACCGTAGAGCCTGCCCGCAGCGATTGCCACGTCGAACAGGCGGTTCAGGGAGAAGGGTTCGGGCGCGGAACCCGCGAAGAGGCGCTGATGCAGGATCGCCCCACCGGCATAGGCGAAAGGCGCATTTGCGCGCGCGCCACGCCGCTCCAGCCGCCCCGAGTCGTCCATCAGAAAGTCGCCCGCGCCGGAAAAGCCCACCGACCTGTCATGCCCAGCAAGAAGCAGCAGGGCATCCATCCTGTCACTGTCCCATGCGCTCGCAAGCCTTTCGAGGGCCGGGGTTTCCCCTTCGGTCCACGTGCTGTCGGAGTTGAGCAGGAAGAAGGGCTCGTCACCCAGCAACGGCAACGCCTTCACGATCCCGCCGCCGGTTTCGAGAAGGACATCGCGTTCGTCAGAGATCACCGGGGCCGGTGCTCCGCGCCAGTCCGCGACATGCGCCTCGATCTGGTCCGCGAGGTAGTGGACATTGACGACGCATGTTCCAACGCCTGCGACGGCAAGCTTGTCGCGCGCGCGGTCAAGCAGCGTGCGGCCCGCCACCGGAACGAGCGGCTTCGGCATCCGGTCCGTGAGCGGGCGCATCCGCGTTCCAAGACCGGCGGAGAGAATGATGGCATGGGTGGGCCGGATAGCCACGTCGTGTTCCCCCGTTGTCGTGCCCTAGTGAGCGGTCCGCCCGAGACGGTCGGCAAGGTCCGGGTCATGTCCGGCAAACCACTCCCGCAGCTCCGCCAGGTCGCCAGTCTCGAGCGCGCGGACAAGATAGTCGCGCACCCTCGGCAGGTGACGGAGATAGGCGGGTTTGCCATCGCGACGGTGAAGACGGCGAAAGACTCCGAGGATCCGGGTCGCGCGCTGTGCCGCGACAATCGCGTAGTCGCGCGCGAAACGCTCCGTGTCGAAGGCCGGATCGATCTCCAGGCGCCGAGCGACATAGCGGGCCACGAGGTCGGCTTCGAGCTGACGGGGAATGTCGACGCGCGCGTCCTGTGCGAGCGAGGCGACATCATAGGCATCGGGGCCGATCACCGTGTCCTGCGTGTCGACGATGCCGATGCGTTCATGCCACTTGCGCTCCGCGCGCCAGATGAGATTCGGCGAATGGTAGTCCCGCAAGACCCAGGTGCGTGAACCTGCAAGCGCGCTTTCGAGAAGCGGTGTCCAGAGCGCCGCGAATTCAGCACGCAGGCCATCATCGGCCGTAATACCGGCCTCCGGCAGCGACCAGTCGAGAAACAGTTCGACCTCGACAAGAAAAGCCCGCAGGTCAAAGGACGGCAAATGCCATGCGGCATTCGGGGACGCCCGCGCGGCCTCAGGCAGCGGCAACGGGTTTTCGGGGGGCGTGGCGTGAAGGTCGGCGAGCACGTCCATCGCCGCCGCATAGCGCTCCGGAACCGGGTTTCCCTCCGTGTCGACCACCTTTCCCCGACCGAGATCCTCCTGAAGGAGGATACCTGCCTGCAGATCCGCTCCGAGAAGCGCCGGCGTGGCGAAACCGCGCTCGCGCAGCGCATGCGCCACGGCGACGACGGCCTCGGAGGACTGATCCGCCAGATGCACGATTTCCGCGTAGGACAGCCCGTCCCGCAGCACCGGCGCGGGCGGGCGCAGAGCAGGATCCGCATTCACCAGAATGGCCCTGCGCTCACCATCGACTACCGTTTCGAACCGGCGTGGAGATGCATCGCCCTGAAAATACCGGCGCGTCGCACCCTCCATTCCCGCTTGAACGACGAGATCGCGAATGGCGAACGTCCGCGCGATCCGATGTCCCCAGTCGCCTTCCTCCCAGGAAAAGGCGAGACGGCGCGCACCTTCCTGCACTTCGGCATCGATGCGCAGCACAAGTCGTGAGCGCGGGATGGCTGCGGCCGCGCGCTCGGGCCACTCGACAAGCGCGACTCCGGTTTCCAGCGCATCCTCGAGCCCCAGTTCATCGACCTCTTCCGGATCCTCGAGACGGTAGAGATCGAAATGGGCGACGGCAAAGCGCGGCAGCGCGTAGGACTGCACGAGAGTGAAGGTGGGACTGGGCACGTCGAGCGCGTCGTCGTCGGCCAGTGCCCGTATCAGCGCACGGGCGAATGTGGACTTGCCGGCCCCCAGATCGCCGACGAGACAGACGCAGTCGCCAGGGCGAAGCGCCATGGCCAGATCCTCGGCGGCCCGGCAGGTCGCCGCCTCATCTTCACAGGTGACCACGGCTTCACCGGCGGGCGCCTCGCCGGGCCGGTCCTGCAGGGGGCGCGCGTCGTCGGAAGTCATCGGCGTCAGCTATTCGGCGGCGTGCTTGAGGACTGCGGGAGAGACGGGAAATCGGCAGACGACACGTGTGCCGACCCCCTCTTCCGACTCGATGCTCACCGTGCCGCCATGCAGCTCGACGAAGCTCTTGACGATGGACAGGCCGAGACCGGCGCCGCGACGACGCACGCCGGCATCCCGCCCGACGAACCGCGCGAAGACCTGATCGAGCATGTCCTCGGGAATACCGCATCCGTGGTCGCGGACCTCGAACTCCAGCGCGTCATTGTCCCGACGGCAGGCGACGTCGATCTCGCCCCCCACATCCGAAAACCGCAGCGCATTGGACAAGAGGTTGAACAGGACCTGGCGCAGGCGCCGCTCGTCGGCCTCGATCACGCCGACGTCGGGCGCGACCTCCAGCTTGAGCGTGATGCCGCTTTCGGTCAGCCGGTCCTTCAGGCCCTCGACGGCCGCCTGAACGGTGCGCGCCACGTCCACCGCGGAGACATCGAGCTCCATGATGCCGGCATCGATTGTCGCCAGGTCCAGAATGTCGTTGATGATCGCCAGAAGCGCCGAGGAGGACGACAGGATGTAGTCCACATACTCGTTCTGCTTGGGCGTGAGGGGGCCGAACTTCGGATCCGACAGGAGCTGCGCGAAGCCGATGATGTTGGTCAGGGGCGAGCGCAGTTCGTAGGAGACGTGCTGGATGAAGGCGTTCTTGAGCTGGTCGGCCTGTTCCAGCGCCTCGTTCTTGTCGAGAAGCGCGCGCTCCACGTTCACCGAGTCCGTCACGTTGACGAAGGTGATGAGCGTGCCGCCGTCGGGCAGCGGCACCGTCGCATAGTCGATGACCTCGCCGCTGTCGCGCTCCAGACGGCCATAGACCGGCTCGCGGTTGTCGGCGAGGCTGGTGACGGCGGTGACGAGCCGCTGCCAGGTCGTCGCCTCGTCCGGCTCCAGCCCGTCCGCATTGACGATACGGGTGATGTGCGGACTGTCGCCGAGCCGGTCGTCGGCAAGGTCCCAGATCATTTCGAAGGCCGGGTTCCACAGACGCAGGCGCCCGTCGGAACCGAACACGGCGACCGCCTCGGAAAGGTTGTCCAGCGTCTCGCCCTGCACCCGGATCAGCGAGTTGTAGCGGCTTTCGAGATCAAGCCGTTCCGTCACGTTCTCGTAGATGTAGGTCACGCCGCCCTGGGGATGGGGGTTGGCGATGACGCGCAGCGTCCGGCCGTCCGGCAGGTGCCACCAGAACTCGCGCGGCTCGAGCGAAGTGTAGCTTTCCAGAAGCTTGTTGCGCCAGCCGCGATAGTCGGCCTGCTCCGGCAGCTTGCGGGCCGCGCGCAGCGCGTCGAGAAGCGCGCCGTCGGAAGGCATCTGCTCCAGAAAACCGGTGTCCAGGTCCCACAATGCACGGAAGGCGGCATTGTAGAACTGAAGCTTGCGGTCCGAACCGAAGATGGCCACGGCCGTCGCGAGCTGGTCGAGCGTACGGGCGTGAAAGTCGATGGTGCGGCCAAGCTCCTGGCGCACGTTCTCGAGCTCGCTGACATCGACCGCGATACCGCCCGCACCGCCTTCGGCAACGAAATGGGTGACATCGAAGATCCGGCGCGCGCCGGCCGCGACGACCGGCATGCGGGCGCGGGCGAAACCGTCGGCGCCGCGCTCCTTCTCGATGGTCTGGAGCCCCTTGGAATCCAGAAACTCGGTGCCCCCGTCCACCGCCGTTTTCGCGTCTGCGGCCTCGACCGCGCGCGCAAAGGCTGCATTGGCCCAGATCAGGGCGCCGTCACCGTCGCGTAGCCAGGCCGGCCCGGCGAAGCCGTCGAGGATCGAGCGCAGCGTCTCGAGTTCATGCGTCTGCGCCTCGTGCCTGCCGGCGAGAAGGGCATGGCTGCGTCGCTCGCCGGTCAGGTCGCGCAGGCGCATCACGGGGGCACTGGCCGCGACACGGCCCCGCACCTCGACCAGACCGTCCAGGGTCGTGGGAAGAACGAGGCGAAAGGCTTCGCCATGCCGGCGCAGCCGCTCGACCGCATGTTCGAGCATTTCCGCTTCACGCGCGTCAAGCCACGACCCGAAGGCAAGCAGGCGGGCGGGAGAGCGGGGAACTCCGGACGTCTCGTCCAGAACACCCGCGACCATCGGTTCCTCGCCGTCCTGCCAGACGACGATGCGCTGGTCGTCGGACGCGATCAGGCTTTCAAGACGATCGAGGCGCGCCGCCAGGGCCGCACTCTTCTGGCGGGCAGCCGCAAGGTCTCCGCTGGAGGAACGATTGTGCCTGAGGAGGGCGACAGCCGACGCCACGGCGAAAGTGACCGCACCGCCGATGGCGGCGATCCAGACGACCTTGGTGGCATCGAGGGGAAACGGCTCCAACGCATCGGCGGCAGTCGCCGCGGTCTGCGCGGCGGCGCCAATCGTCGTGGAGAGAAGGGACACCGTGGATGCCCCAGCCCGCAGGACTGATTTTCGACTCCAATTTTGCCACGCGCGAGTGGCACGCGCGTGCTGACAGCCGTCCCCCGGCATCCGCATGATCCTTTAACCGCCGCATCGGGCACTCGGGCCCACACGGTCAGTTCTGCCTCACGAACCGACCGATTCGCAAAGACCATAGCGCAAAGCCGAATCGCGAAGAAGGGTGCGTTACCGAAAAGTAAACGGGAGCCGTGTCGTCCACAGCCCCCGTCCATGTGCCCTGCAAGGACAAGTCGCGGCAAGGGGCGCCAGGCCCCTTGCGGGATATCAGTAGCGGTAGTGTTCGGGCTTGTAGGGACCCGTCACCGACACGCCGATGTACTCCGCCTGTTCCGTGCTGAGTTCGGTCAGCTCGACACCCAGCTTCTCCAGGTGCAGACGCGCGACGCGCTCGTCGAGGTGCTTCGGCAGGACGTAGACGTCCTTCTCGTAGGCATCCGGACGCGTCCACAGTTCGATCTGGGCCAGCACCTGGTTGGTGAAGCTCGCCGACATGACGAAGCTCGGGTGGCCGGTTGCGTTGCCCAGGTTCAGCAGACGCCCTTCGGAGAGAAGGATCATGCGCTTGCCGTCCGGGAACTCGATCATGTCGACCTGAGGCTTGATGTTGGTCCACTTGAAGTTGCGCAGACCCTCGACCTGGATCTCGTTGTCGAAGTGGCCGATGTTGCCGACGATCGCCATATCCTTGAGGGCGCGCATGTCATCGACGGTGACGACGTCCTTGTTGCCGGTCGTCGTGATGACGATGTCGGCGACCGGAGCCGCCTTCTCCAGCGTGGTGACCTCGAAGCCGTCCATGGAGGCCTGCAGGGCGCAGATCGGGTCGACCTCGGTCACCTTCACACGCGCACCCGCGCCGCGAAGGCTGGCGGCCGAGCCCTTGCCCACGTCACCATAGCCGCAAACGACGGCGACCTTGCCGGCCATCATCACGTCGGTCCCGCGACGGATACCGTCGACGAGGCTTTCCTTGCAGCCGTACTTGTTGTCGAACTTCGACTTGGTCACGCTGTCGTTGACGTTGATCGCCGGGAACGGCAGCAGACCCTTGGCCTTGAGCTGATACAGGCGGTTGACGCCGGTCGTGGTCTCCTCGGAGACGCCCTGGATGTCGTCACGCTGCTTCGTGAACCAGCCCGGGCTCGCGGCAAGGCGCTTGCGGATCTGCGCGAAGAGGACCTTTTCCTCCTCCGAGTGCGGGTTGGAAAGGACGTCCTCGCCGGCCTCGGCACGGGCGCCGAGCAGAATGTACATGGTGGCATCGCCGCCATCGTCGAGGATCATGTTGGCCGTGCCTTCCTCGAACTGGAAGATGCGGTCGCAATAGTCCCAGTACTCCTCCAGCGTCTCGCCCTTCTCGGCAAAGACCGGCACGCCGGCGGCGGCGATGGCCGAAGCGGCATGGTCCTGGGTGGAGAAGATGTTGCACGAAGCCCAGCGCACGTCGGCGCCAAGAGCAACGAGGGTCTCGATCAGGACCGCCGTCTGGATGGTCATGTGCAGGGACCCGGCGATACGCGCGCCCTTGAGCGGCTTCTTCTCGCCAAACTCCTCGCGGCAGGCCATCAGGCCCGGCATCTCCGTCTCGGCGATGTCGATCTCCTTGCGACCATAGTCAGCCAGGGAGATGTCCTTCACGTAGTAGTCCGTTGCGGTGCTCATCGGTATCGTTCACTCGCTTTTTCGATTGAAATGCGCTGCCCCGCCCACCGACCTCACAGGGTCGTGCGGGACATACGTTCCCTACGGCCGACCGGACCCGCCCATGCCGGTCCGGCCTCTTCTGGCAGGCGGAAGAAACGGCCACCGCCGCATTCCGACCCGCGAAATCCCTCAAGACTTATAGGGGGCAGCGCAATACAAGGCAATAAGGATATAAAGATTTCTTTATGTCCTTATCCTTAACACTCTCCTGCCGGCGCGGCCGCGTCTATGCGGTTTCCGTCGGGATCGGCGAATACAAAGGCACGCAGTCCGTAGTCGTGGGTTCTCAGGCCTTTCAGGATGCGCAGGCCGAAGGCACGGACCACCTCATGCAGGGCGTCAATGTCCCCGACCATCATGTGCGCAACGGCGAAGGCCGACGGACGGTGATCCGGCTGAAGGGTGAGATGCACCTCCGCCGCGTCCCGTTTGAGGATCACGAAGCCGATCGGATCCCCATTGGCGAAGACACGCTCGAAGCCGAGGCCGCCTTCCCAGAACGCAAGCGCGCGGTCCATGTCCGCGACGGGAAGCGTCGCCGCGATGCGACCGAAGCGCGCGGGCTCGGGCGAGCCGCATGAATTCGAAGTTGATGAAGATGTCACGAAACACCCCAGGGGTCGGCCGGACGTTTCGCGCGGAACACGGTGATCCCGTCAGCGACAGTGTCCGGGAAGGCGCACCAGCCAGGCGCGCATGAGCTTCGGGACGGTGCCCGGGGGAGTTCTAGCAGCCTCGCGCTCCTCCGCTCAAGAGGTGCGGCGGAAGGCACAGGCCATGCTCCGGAAATCCTGTGTGGGGAGCAGGTCAGTCGGTCTCGCCGAAACCGCCCTCGACCAGTTCGCTGATCGCGGCCAGCGCCGCCTCGGCCTCGGTGCCCGTGGCGCTCACCCGGATACAGCAGCCGGGGCTTGCGGCGAGCATCATCAAGCCCATGATCGAGGTGCCGCCGACCGACTGTCCGTCCTTGGTGACGGTCACCTCGGCGTCAAACGTCTCCACAAGCTTCACCAGCTTGGCGGAGGCACGGGCATGAAGACCGCGCCTGTTCACGATGACGAGCTCTCGCGCCTCATCGGCGCTGGCGGCTTGGGTCATATCCATCGTCGTCCTCACCCGTGACCGGACAGAACCTGGCTTGCGACCGAGATGTATTTCTGGCCGGCCTTGCGGGCTTCCTCCACGGCATCGGCCACGGCGGCATCCGCCCGCACGCTGGCCAGCTTGATGAGCATGGGCAGGTTCACGCCGGCGATCACCTCGATCTGGGTGCCGTCCATCACCGAGATGGCGAGGTTGGAAGGCGTGCCGCCAAACATGTCCGTGAGAAGCACCACGCCCTGGCCGTCGTTCACCGCCTCAACGGCGGCAAGGATGTCCTGGCGGCGCTGCTCCATGTCGTCGTCGGGGCCGATGCAGATGGTGGCGATCCGGTCCTGCGGACCGACGACATGCTCGAGCGCCGACTTGAATTCTTCCGCCAAACGTCCGTGTGTGACCAGTACCAGTCCGATCATGCCCTGTCCGTCATTCGTTGATGCGCCCCACGCCCGGGTCGATTGCACCCGCGCGCCTGTTTTGCGCCGCAAGGTGCCGGTCTTCGCGCGACCGGGCGCCCAATGTCCGCAAGCCTGCATTGCAGTGCAAGAAAAATCGGCGCGATCTGCATGGTTTTTCGCCAGTCGCGGACCGGGTCAGGCTTTCCCGAGCCCTGTCAGAATTCTCAGGGCCGCAAGATGCGGTTCCGCACCGGCCAGCACAAGGCGCGGCAGACGCACTCCCAGAAGCGTCTCTCCCATCGCCTCCTCGTCCGGCATCCGTTCGATCTCCGAAGCGTTTTCCAGGTCGACGACCAGGCGCAGGAGGGCACGCGGTTCAACCTCCACACGACAGATGCCCTCGCCCCGGCGCTCCCAAAGACCGCTCAGCATGTGCGGGGCTGTCGCGACGACCCGCCCGTGAGCAACCGCGAGTTCCACGCGGTCATCGGCCACATGGGCCGCAAAGCGCCCTTCCGCTCGCGCCTGCAGGACCAGAAGATCGCCGAGCCGGGACTTGCCGGCTCCCGAACCGCCGCGGAGCAGGACACCGGACGCGCCGATGAGAACGCAGGAGGCATGAACGTTGGTCCCGCCTCCACTCACGCCTTCTTCTCCGCCGGCAGCGAAACGATGAAGCGCGCGCCCAGGACGCGCGTCTCGCCGGTATCCGGGTCGGGCTCCTCCCGGTTCTCCACCGCGATGGTTCCGCGATGGGCCTCGATGATCTGGCGCGAGATGGACAGGCCGAGGCCCGAGTTGTTGCCGAAGCCCTCGGCCTCGGGACGGTCCGTGTAGAAGCGCTCGAAGATGCGGTCCCGCAGCTCCGCGCGAATGCCCGGCCCCTCGTCCTCGACCGTCACGACCACCGCATCCGCAGTGCGCGTCGCGGTGATCAGCACACGGGAATCGGGCGGCGAGAAGGAACGGGCATTGTCGACCAGATTGTTGATGACCTGGGCGAGACGGCTGTCGTGGCCGATGACACGATAGGGGTGGTCGCGCCTCGAAGGCGTGATCGCCAGTTCGACCCGCGCAAGATCGGGGTCGCCACGATCATTGGCGAAATCGGCGACCGTGCGCAGAAGCGTCGCGACATCCACCGGCGCGGCATCGGCACGGGCGAGTTCGGCATCCAGTCTCGAAGCGTCGGAAATATCCGTGATGAGCCTGTCGAGACGACGCACGTCGTGCTGGATCACCTCCATGAGGCGCTCCTGCGCCTCGGGCTTGCGCGCAAGCGGAAGTGTCTCGACCGCGCTCCGCAGCGAGGTGAGCGGGTTCTTCAGCTCGTGGGCCACATCGGCGGCAAAGGATTCGATCGCGTCCATCCGGTTGTAGAGCGCATTGGTCATCTCGCGCAGGGTTCGCGCAAGGTGTCCGATCTCGTCGCGCCGCTCGGAGAACTGCGGGATTTCCTCGCGTGACTTGATCCCCCGGCGCACGCGTTCCGCCGCCGCCGCCAGGCGACGAACCGGTCCGGCGATCGTGCCGGCAAGCAGGATCGAGAGCACCATGGTCACCGTGGCGGCCACCAGGAAGACACGCACGATCGCGATACGCTCGGCGCGCACGATGGCATCGATGTCGCCGCCCTGCGTGGACAGGAGCAGGGAGCCCAGAACCGCGCGGAAGCGCTGCACGGGAACCGCAACGGAAACGATCAGTTCGCCACGGGGCGAGACGCGCACGACACTTGCGGGAGACCCGGCAAGGGCCGCCTCGACCTCGGGATAGGCGCGCCCGTTCCCCGCACCGATCTCCTCGTAAAGCGGCAGGTCGCCGCGACGGAACCACAGCTTCACGTCGGCCCAGAACTTGTCCCAGAGCCCCGGTTCGTCAGAGGCCGGCGGCGGCAGGTCGAAACGGAGGATCTGGCCGCGCGCATAAAGGTGGCGCGAATCGAGGATGAGAATGCCTTCCGGATCGTAGATCCGGGCCCGCGTGCGTGTCGGCGAGATCAGCCGGCGCAGAACCGGGGCGACACGCTCGGGGTTGATGGGAAAATCGGTCAGCCGCCCGCTGTCGGTCGGCGAGATGCTCTCTCCCGCCTGAAGCTGGAGGAGTTGCTCGGGATCGACCATCAACCCGTCGGTCTCGACCGTCGCGGAGGCGGCGATGGCACCGGCGATGATCTCGCCCTGGGTGAGGAGGCTCTGCACCCGGGCATCGATCAGGCCGGCACGGAACTGGTTCAGATAGAGGATGCCGCCAACCATGGCGCACAGGGCGGCAAGGTTGAGAACGAGAATGCGACGGGTGAGGGAGGACGTCAGATAGGGACCGAGGAACCCGCCGATGCGCCCGAAAAAGCGACGGCGGATGCGGCGATTGCCGAGCGTGCGCAACGCGGCCGGACGATCGCCCCGCGCCGTTTCGGATCGTGGGCCGGTGCCGGCATCGGGTGCGTTGTCTGTCCCAGCCTCCGCGCTCATTTCGCCTTCTCCGGCGCGCGGGCGCGCCTCGTGTCCCTCGTGCATCGCGCTCCCGGGCGGAGCCGCAGCCGCCTCAGCCCTCGCGGAAGCGGTAGCCGACGCCGTAAAGCGTCTCGATCATGTCGAAGCTGTCGTCAACCAGCTTGAACTTCTTCCTCAGCCTCTTGATGTGGCTGTCGATGGTGCGATCGTCCACATAGACCTGATCGTCATAGGCGGCGTCCATCAGCGCATTGCGGCTCTTGACCACTCCCGGGCGCTGCGCCAGCGCATAGAGGATCAGGAACTCCGTCACCGTCAGCGTGACAGGCTGCCCCTTCCACGTCGAGGTGTGACGTTCCTGGTCCATGACCAGGTCGCCACGCTCGAGAAGCTTGTCGCTCTCGGGCTTCGCCGTGGTGGCATCGCGCGGCTGCACCCGACGCAGCACCGCCTTCACCCGCTCCACCAGAAGGCGCTGGGAGAACGGTTTGCGGATGAAATCGTCGGCGCCCATCTTGAGACCGAAGAGTTCATCGATCTCGTCATCCTTGGAGGTGAGGAAGATGACGGGCAGATCGGACTTCTGGCGCAGCCGGCGCAGAAGCTCCATGCCGTCCATGCGCGGCATCTTGATATCGAAGATTGCAAGGTCGGGCGGATCGGTGATGAGCCGGTCCAGCGCCGAGGTGCCATCGGTGTAGGTGAAGACCCGGTAGCCCTCGCTCTCGAGCGCGATCGAAACGGAGGTCAGGATGTTGCGGTCGTCGTCTACCAGCGCGATCGTCGGCATGGTTCGATACCAGCTCCCATTCTTGTGTTTCCCGTCCGGCCCGCTCGACGGCACCGGTCGGCCTTGGCTCCGACCCGCGCGGAACACGACCCGTCCGTTCCGGGCCGTATCTGCACCCGGACGGTCGATGTATCAGGCTTGCCGTTGCAAATGCGCATAAATTATGGCGAGTGCAAGGGCTGCGGCGCTCTCGTTTTCGCCGCGAAGCGAAGGCAGAGCCCGGCAAGCGAGACCACGACGCCACAGATCAGGCCGACGATCAGTCCGCCCGCGCCGAGCTGCAGGGCGATGGCCGTTGCATAGGCGACCGGAATGGCCACCAGCCAGAAGGCGCCGATCTGCAGGAGCGTCGGCCACCAGACATCGCCAAGTCCGCGCAGGGCGCCGATCGCCACCACCATGGACGCATCCGCACACAGCATGAAAGCGGCAACGGACAGGGCACGGGACGCGGCCTCGATGGTCGCCGGATCCTGCGAGATGAGCGTGGCGGCACGCTCGGGCGCGAAGAAAAACAGCGCCGCCACCGGCAGGGGCCAGAGTCCGCCAAGCAGGATGCCGGCCCAGCCCGCCCGACGCATCCCCACGGTATCGCCGCCGCCAAGTGCGCGACCGACCCGGATGGAGGTCGCCCCGGCGGTGCCGATCGCCATCATGAATGCCAGGCTCACCAGCGTCATCGTGGTCTGATAGGCGGCCAACTGGGCCGTTCCGAGCCACCCCGCCATCATGACGACCGTGGCGAAGGCGGCGCTCTCGACGCCCTGCGCCAGCCCCATGGGCAACCCGAGACGGCGCAGTTCGCGCGCATCCGGGTCACGCAGCGCTCCGGCCAGGGCCGCAAGCGGCGGACGGCGCGGGATCAGGCTGAAGGCGTCATCGCGCCGGGCGGCGCGCATGAGCACGACCAGGATGGCAACGCCGGCGAAACTGCGCGCCAGACTGCTCGCCGTCATGATGCCCTCCGCTCCGCCGGGCTCGACGAAACCGCCCCAGCCGAAGCCGAAGACGGCGTTGAGGGGAACATTGATCAGATTGGCAAGGAGCATGATGAGCATGCCCGTCTTCGGCCGTCCGGTCGCCTCGAGAAAGAGATTGCCGGCAACGAAGACAAGAATGCCCGGCATGCCATAGCCGAAGGCGCCGGAAACCCGCGCCGCGCCCGCGCTCAGGTCCGGCGTCTGCCCCACGGCGAGAAAGAAGCCCTCGGCAAACCGGGACAGCACGAGGATGGCCAGCCCCAAGAGCACGCCATGCACGAGAGCGGCACGCGCGACCGCCCCGGCGCGAAAGGCGTCATTGGCGCCCAGCGCCTGAGCGGCAAGGACGGCCGTTGCCTGAAGACCGCCGACCGCGACAAGCATCAGCGTGACCTGGGGCGCGACACCCAGGCCGAAATACGCAAGCTCCGCCGCCCCGGCCCGGCCAACCATGACCGTGTCCACCGTGACCATCAGCAACAGTGCCGCGCGGGCAACGATGATGGGCAGTGCCAGGCGGGCGGTGAAAAGTCCGTGACGCAGCAGCGTCGGTGCGGCGTCGGTTCCGGCCACGCTCATGAGACACCCCCGGCGCACGCCCGCTCCCCACCCGGCCCCGCCAGGACCGACGACCACGTTTGAGCGTTCCCCATGAACAAGAATCCCGAGCCCGCATGTACGGCCCTGCGCGCGGACCGAATGAAGCGAATATTCCATACGGACATGTTCGGTCCCATAATTAATTTGCCGGATGAAATAATATATTTTGCGCCTATCAAGTACTAAATCGATTTAAACGGCAAGTCTCGCGCCCTGTTCCGCTTGTTGATCGAAATCGCATCAACTAGGTTCGCCTTGCTCAAAACGAAGATGGACACCTCGCGGACCAGAGGCGGGATCGGTTGCGCCGGGCAACCGGAACCCGGCGGGGAAAATCCGTCTCGCTCGAACCACCAGCGGACAAGCGCCCGGCAAACCGAGACAGGGATCCAAGGAAACATGGCGGACAAGGGCGTAGGGCAGCAATCGGCTCCCGTGGACACGTGCGGGCTTGCCGGGCTTGCGGGGCTTCACCACAATCTCACGGCGCCTGCGCTCTATGAGCATGCCATCGCCCGGGGCGAGGGCGACATCGCGGCCGGCGGCGCGCTGGTGGTCGAGACCGGCGTTCACACCGGACGCTCCCCCAAGGACAAGTTCGTCGTTGTCGACGAAACCACCCATGACACCGTGTGGTGGGACAACACCGCGTCCATGACCCCGGAGGCCTTTGCACGCCTTCATGCCGACATGCGCGAGCACGTGCGCGGCATGACGCTTTACGCGCAGGATCTTTACGGTGGTGCGGATCCGGACGAGCGGATCTCCGTGCGGGTCTTCACCGAGTACGCCTGGCACTCGCTCTTCATCCGCAACCTGCTGATCCGCCCGGATGCTTCCGAACTCGCCGGTTTCGACCCGGAAATGACGATCATCGACCTGCCGAGCTTCAAGGCCGACCCCGAGCGGCACGGCTGTCGCACCGAGACGGTGATCGCCTGCGACTTCACCCGCAAGATCGTCCTGATCGCGGGAACGTCCTATGCGGGCGAGATGAAGAAGTCGGTCTTCTCGCTTCTCAACTTCCTGCTGCCGGGCCGCGACGTGATGCCGATGCACTGCTCGGCGAATGTCGGCGCCGACGGCGACTCGGCCGTTTTCTTCGGCCTGTCGGGCACCGGAAAGACCACGCTCTCCGCCGACCCGTCGCGCACGCTCGTGGGCGACGACGAGCACGGCTGGGGCCCGGACGGCATCTTCAACTTCGAGGGCGGCTGCTACGCCAAGACAATCAAGCTCTCGGCGGAGGCCGAACCGGAAATCTTCTCCACGACGCAGCGCTTCGGAACGGTGCTCGAGAACGTGGTGATGGATCCGGTCACGCGCACCGTGGACTTCGATGACGGCTCGAAGACCGAGAACACACGCTGCGCCTATCCCATCGAGTTCATCTCCAACGCCAGCGAGACCGGGCGCGCGCCGCATCCGAAGAACATCATCATGCTGACGGCGGACGCCTTCGGTGTTCTTCCCCCGATTGCCAAGCTGACGCCGGCCCAGGCGATGTATCACTTCCTCTCGGGCTACACGGCGAAGGTCGCCGGCACCGAAAAGGGCGTCACCGAGCCCCAGGCGACCTTCTCGACCTGTTTCGGCGCCCCCTTCATGCCGCGCCATCCCTCCGAGTACGGCAATCTCCTGCGTGAACTGATCGCGCGTCATGAAGTCGATTGCTGGCTCGTCAACACCGGCTGGACGAGCGGAGCCTACGGCACCGGCTACCGGATGCCGATCCGCGCCACGCGCGCGCTGCTCGGCGCCGCGCTCGACGGCTCCCTGCGTGAGGCGGAATGCCGTACGGACCCGCATTTCGGCTTCGCCGTTCCGGTGGCGGTGCCGGGTGTCGACAGCACGATCCTCGATCCGCGTTCGACCTGGGCAGACCCGATTGCCTATGACCGCCAGGCCGCGCGCCTGGTGGAGATGTTCGTCGCCAATTTCGCCAAGTTCGAGGAGCATGTGGACGGCACGGTGCTTGCCGCGGCTCCAACCCTGGCGGCAGCGGCCGAGTAGGCATCATCGCGGCAGCGGCCGCACAAATCTCTTGCCGGACGGGCGAAGCCATGGCTTCGCCCGTTTGCGTTTCGCCCATGCCTTGAGGGGCTTCGAGGCGCCCGGGAGGCGTTTCGCCGCGGACCTCGCATTGTCTCCCCCGTGCACCAGCCCCAAATGATGCCTATAGTTCCCGCGACAGGGCACCGGCGGACAAGCTCGTCCGCGTGTGTGTCGCGGAGATTTCCCGGTTCGGGACTGGAGGGCACATGCAGCAGGAAGCAGGGCAGGATGGCCCGGCGGCCAGCGTGATCGATCCGCTGACGCTGGCGGAGGCGTGGGCGCGCGAGGGCCGCCCGGTGGCGCTGGCCACGGTGGTCGAGACCTGGGGCTCGGCACCGCGCCCCGTCGGCGCGCATCTGGTGATCGACGCCGAGGGCAATTTCGAGGGCTCCGTTTCGGGCGGCTGCGTCGAAGGCGCGGTGGTCGCGGAGGCCGCCGACGTCATCGAGACGGGCAAACCCACGATGCTGGAGTTCGGCGTCGCCGACGAAACGGCATGGCAGGTGGGTCTTTC
Organism: Stappia sp.; assembly: GCA_002722295.1. Taxonomy (GTDB): domain Bacteria; phylum Pseudomonadota; class Alphaproteobacteria; order Rhizobiales; family Stappiaceae; genus Stappia. Next base: position 87,236 of record PBLF01000009.1, read on the forward strand.
GTGCGGCGGACGCATCCGCGTTCTCGTCGAGCCGATCGGGCACGGGGGCTGAACGACCATGGACCTCGACCTTCTCGCGCGGTTCAACGCCGCGCGCAGCGGCCGGCGCGCGGCCATTCTCGTCACGCCGATGGACCCGCAGGGTGCAACGTCCGGGCACCAGCGCCTTGTCGCCGAGACCGACGACCTCACAGGCGATCCCTTCGCGGAACCGCTCAGCGCAGCCTTCCGCTCGGGGCGCTCCGGCATCGTGACCGGACGCGGTGGCGAAAGCGCCTTCCTGACGGTGAGCGTACCGCCTCCCCGGCTGGTTCTCATCGGCGCGGTGCACATCAGTCAGGCATTGCTGCCGATGGCCGAGCTTGCCGGTTTCGACGTCACCGTGATCGATCCGCGCACCGCCTTCGCAACACCCGAGCGCTTTTCGGGCGGACGGCTTCTGGCGGAATGGCCGCAGGACGTTCTCGACGAGGTGGCCCTTGATCCGTACACCGCCGTCGCCGCGCTCACCCATGACCCGAAGATCGACGATATTCCGCTGCAGGCGGCACTTGAGGCCGGATGCTTCTACGTCGGCGCGCTCGGCAGTCGCAAGACGCACGGTCGCCGGGTGGAACGACTGACACAGGCCGGCGTGTCGGAGGCGGCGCTGGCGCGGATCGACGCGCCCGTCGGCGCAGACATCGGCGCCGCGTCCCCGGCCGAGATCGCCGTTGCGGTTCTGGCGAACGTGATCCTAGCGTTGCGCAAGGGGGAAAGGAAGCGGCCGTGAAGTTCGGCTCCGTCGCGACCCGAAACGCCGAGGGTGCGATCCTCGCCCATACGATCCGCCTGGAGGACGGTGCCCTCAAGAAGGGCCAACGTCTCTCTGCAGCCGATGTCGACCGCCTCTCAACCGCCGGGATCGATGCAATCGTGGCTGCAAGCCTCGAGACCGGGGACTGTCACGAGGACCGTGCGGCTGAGCGTCTGGCGCGGGCCGCCGACGGTGGCGGCCTGACGCTGGAACCGCCGTTTACCGGCCGGGTCAATTTTCTGGCCGCCGGCAACGGCGTCCTCGTGATCGACGAAGCGGCAGTGGATGCGGCGAACCGTGTGGATCCCGCCCTGACGCTGGCGACGCTTCCCGCCTTTGCGCGGGTGACGCGCGGTCGGATGGTCGCGACCGCGAAGGTGATCCCCTTCGCGGTCGGCGAGGACGCCGTGGCGCGCGCGGAAGCCGCTGCCCGACGCGCGGTACGCGTCGCCCCCTTCAGGGCCCGCAAGGTCGGCCTCGTCGCGACCCTCCTGCCCCATCTCAAGCCCTCCGTCATGGACAAGACGCGACGCATCACCGAGGCGCGTCTGGATGTGTCCGGTTCCACGCTGGTCGCCGAACACCGCGTCGCCCACGAGATGGAGGCCGTGGCGTCCGCGCTGACGAAGCTCTTGCACGGGGGCGCCGAGATACTGCTCGTCTTCGGCGCATCCGCCATCGTCGACCGTGGCGACGTGATCCCGGCGGCAATCGAGCACGCGGGAGGGACGGTTGCGCACTTCGGGATGCCGGTCGATCCGGGCAACCTGCTGCTTGTCGGGGAGATCGACGGCGTTCCCGTGATCGGCGCGCCGGGTTGCGCGAGAAGCCCGAGCGAGAACGGATTCGACTGGGTCCTGGACCGGCTGATGGCCGACCTTCCGGTCACCGAGGCGGACATCACCGGTCTCGGCGTTGGCGGCCTTCTGATGGAGATCGGATCGCGCCCCCAGCCGCGAGAGGGCAAGCGCGACCGGAATGGACCACGGGACCGAACGCGCGAGATCGCCGGTCTCCTTCTGGCCGCCGGCCGCTCCAGCCGGGCGGAGGGCGCCAACAAGCTTCTGGCACGCCTTGGCGGAAAACCGCTCGTCCGCATCGCCGCCGAGAACGCGCTTGAAAGCGGGCTATCGCGCCTCGTCGTCGTGACCGGCCACATGCAGGGCGAGATCCGCGACGCTCTTGCCGGTCTCGACGTCGATATCGTGCACAACCCCGATTTTGCCGAGGGCATGGGCGGCTCGATCCGCACCGGGATGCGGGCCCTGCCCGAAAGCGCCGAGGCCGTCACCATTCTGCTGGCCGACATGCCCGGGATCGACGCCACGGCAATCGACCGCCTGATCCGGGCCTACCGCCCGGAAGCCGGGCGCGCGATCATTGCCGCCACGCATGAGGGCACGCGTGGCAACCCCGTGCTCTTCGACCGGCTGTTCTTCGCAAGCCTGGCACGGCTGGAAGGCGATACGGGCGCCCGCAGGCTGATCGTCGAGAACGCCGGGCTCGTGGCCGAGGTCGAGATCGGCGCGGTGGCCCGTCACGACCTCGACACCCGGGCAGCCCTTGTCGCGGCAGGTGCCGACCTCGACGACGGGGCACCCTCTGGCGTCTGAGGGCTGGCCTCGCGATGAAGCCCCGCGTTTACCATGATGCTGCACCGCGAAAAAAGCATGGCTCCCATGCCGAGGTCGCACTTGGCCGCATCGGTTGTGACACTTATATAACCATGGTGTTTTTCACGAGGCCGCGTCTACACAAGACATCGGGCCTGTCGCGGATCGCAAGTTCCCCTACTCCGGCGCCCGTCAAGGGCGACATCCCGTTCGGGCAGCGGTCTTTCGCGTTCATCGAAGAGGCAATGATCATGACCGAACTTCGCCTGCCGCGCTCCGGCCAATGCAAATGGGCCGAGGGCACCGGCGGAAACTACACGTTCCCGTGCAGCAACCGGGTCGAGCCCGGCGTTTCCTATTGCGTCGAGCACCACGCGCTCGTCTACATCGCGCCGGAAGAGCGCCGCCGCAGCCGCGCTTCCTCGCCGATGCTGTTCCGCGCGCAGAAGAAAGCCGCCTGACAAGGCGAGTTCGTCCATCGACGATGGGCGTTCAAAGGATTTGAGGCCGCCGGCATCTTGCCGGCGGCCTTTTTCGTGCGCGATCCGCCGCGCGCGACGGATCGTAGAAAGGGCGTCTGTCCGCTTCGCGCCCTCACACGAGATCCGCCATGCCCGTCGATGCGCTTGCCCTTGTCACCGCCGACCAGCTCTCGCACGATCTGTCTGCACTTGACGGGCTCGAACGCGCATCGACGGTGGTGCTCATGGTCGAGGTCGTGGAGGAAACCGACTACGTCCCCCACCATCGAAAGAAGATGGCGTTTCTCCTTTCCGCCATGCGTCATCATGCCGAGGACCTCGAACGCGCGGGCTGGAGCGTCGACTACGTGCGGCTCGACGCGCCCGGCAACACGGGATCCTTCGGTGGCGAAATGGCGCGAGCGATCGACCGCCATGCGCCGAAACGCATCCGGTTCACGCATCCGGGCGAGTGGCGCGTGCTCGAAATGGCGCGCGGCTGGGAGGAGCGGTTCGGCATCCCGGTCGAGATTCCGGAAGACACCCGTTTCATCTGTCCGACCCCGGATTTCAGCGCCTGGGCGAAGGGTCGCAAGGTCTTTCGCATGGAGCACTTCTACCGCGAGATGCGGCGCAAGACCGGCTTTCTCATGGAAGGTGACAAGCCCGCGGGAGGACGATGGAACCTCGATGCCGAGAATCGCAAGCCCGCGGACGCCGACCTGTTCATGCCCCGCCCGCTGCGGATCGAACCGGACCGGATCACCCGCGAGGTGCTGGACATGGTCGCAAAACGCTTTCCCGATCGCTTCGGCGACCTGGAGCCGTTCTCCTTTCCGGTGACCCGGACAGACGCCCTGCGCGCCCTCGATCACTTCACGGAGACGGCGCTGGCCCGCTTCGGCGACTATCAGGACGCCATGCTGTCGGGCGAGCCGTTTCTCTATCATTCCCTGCTTTCGCCCTGTCTCAATGCCGGGCTCCTGAACCCTCTGGAAGTCTGCCGTGCGGTCGAGAACGCCTATCGGGCCGGCAACGCGCAGCTCAACGCCGCCGAGGGTTTCATTCGCCAGATCATCGGATGGCGGGAGTACGTGCGCGGCATCTACTGGCTTAGGATGCCCGACTACGCGCGGGAGAACGCCCTGCAGGCGGACCGGCCGCTACCCTGGTTCTACTGGAGCGGCGAGACCCGCATGGCCTGTGTCAGCGCGTGTGTGCGCCAGACGAAGGCCGAGGCCTACGCCCATCATATCCAGCGCCTGATGGTGACCGGCAATTTCGCGCTGCTGGCCGGCATCTCACCTTCAGAACTGCACGAGTGGTATCTCGCGGTCTATGCGGATGCCTTCGAGTGGGTGGAGCTTCCCAACACCCTCGGGATGAGCCAGTTCGCCGACGGTGGCCTGCTTGGCTCCAAGCCCTATGCGGCAAGCGGCAACTACATCGGCAGGATGTCGGACTACTGCGGAAACTGCGCCTACGACGTGAAGGAAAAGACCGGGGAGACAGCCTGTCCGTTCAACCCGCTCTACTGGGACTTCCTGATACGCAACAGGGACAGGCTGAAGGACAATCCACGCCTCGCGCAGCCCTATCGGACCTGGGAGCGCATGAGCGACGACCGGCGACGGGACACGCTTTCAGCGGCGCGCCGCGTTCTGGCACGGCTTGACGAGGGAACGCTTTGAGCGGAGCCGGACATTCGGCGCAGCGGTTGCAAACACCCGACGCAAACGAGCGAAAGGCCCCCGGCAGGACACCGGGAGCCTTTCGCGTGCAAAGCACGACATCCGAAACGCAAGCAATGCGAAGTCGCGACGCAAGGGCCGGTCGCTCGAAATGGCGCCCGGCCTCGCGCTGCTTACTTCGGGCGCTTGGAGCCGTAGAGCGAGCGGCGCTTCTTACGATCCTTGACACCCTGGGTGTCGAGGACGCCGCGGATGACGCGGTAGCGCACGCCCGGAAGATCGTTCGGGCCGCCGCCGCGCACGAGCACCACGGAGTGCTCCTGCAGGTTGTGGCCCTCGCCCGGGATGTAGGCAGTCACTTCGTTGCCGTTCGTCATGCGGACACGGGCAACCTTACGCAGAGCCGAGTTCGGCTTACGCGGGGTCGTGGTGTACACGCGGGTGCAGACGGCGCGCTTCTGCGGGTTTCCACCCAGCGACGGCGTCTTGGACTTGTTGACGGACGGCTTGCGGTTCTGACGAACCAACTGATTGATTGTCGGCATAGAGTCTTGCAGCTTGTTTTCGAGGAATGTCGTGGTGGCTCCCTATAGGGGGAACCACCGTTCTTGTCAAAGGGAGAATCCCTTCTCGCGGCGGTTTTGCGCCGGCCGGCGGGGATTACACGTCGAGATTCGCGACCGAAAGCGCGTTTTCCTGGATGAAGGAACGGCGCGGATCGACATCGTCGCCCATCAGCTTGGTGAAAATGTCGTCGGCGGCATCCGCCTCCCGGATCTTCACCTGCAGCAGCGAACGGGCGTTGGGGTCGAGCGTCGTTTCCCAGAGCTGCTCGGCGTTCATCTCGCCAAGGCCCTTGTAGCGCTGCATGGAGATGCCCTTCCGTCCCTGCGCGAACACCGCCTCCAGAAGCGCGCGGGGGCCGCGGATCGCGGTTTCGTTCCCCTTGCGCGACAGGCTCGCAGCCTTGCCGTAGACCTCCTGGAGATGCTCGGTGCGGGCATCGAGCTTGCGCGCGTCGGCGGAGCCCAGAAGCGCCGCGTCGATGGTCGCAACCTCACGCACGCCACGCACGACCCGCTCGAACTGCAGGTCGCCGTTTTCCAGCACCTGGCCGCTCCATCCGCGCTCGAACTCCTCGGCGAGGATATCCAGACGGCGGGCGATATAGGCCGCCGCCTCCTCGGCCGCGGCGCGGTCCTGATGCTTGTCCACGTTGAGGGCACCGGCGATCGCCGCCTGCTCCACCACGTCGCGGTCGTAGCGCGAATGCAGTCCGTCCAGGATGTAGGTCACCTGGCGTGCCTTCTCCACCGCGTCGCGCAGGTCGGCGCCCGCGCGCACCTCGCCGCTCGCCAGCGTCAGCGAGCAGTCCTCGAGCCCGGTGTCGATCAGGTAGTTTTCCAGCGCCTCGTGATCCTTGAGGTACTGTTCGGAATTGCCGCGCTTGACCTTGTAGAGCGGAGGCTGCGCGATATAGACGTGCCCCTGCTCGATGAGGTCCGGCATCTGACGGAAGAAGAACGTCAGCAGCAGCGTGCGGATGTGGGCGCCGTCCACGTCGGCGTCCGTCATGATGATGATCTTGTGATAGCGCAGCTTCTCGAGATTGAACTCCTCCTTGCCGATGCCCGTGCCGAGCGCCGTGATCAGCGTGCCGATCTCGTTGGAGGAAAGCATCTTGTCGAAGCGCGCGCGCTCCACGTTCAGGATCTTGCCGCGCAGGGGCAGGATCGCCTGGTTCTCGCGGCTGCGCCCCTGCTTGGCGGAGCCGCCGGCCGAATCGCCCTCGACGAGGAAGAGTTCGGCCTTGGACGGGTCGCGTTCCTGGCAGTCGGCGAGCTTGCCCGGCAGCGAGGCAACGTCGAGCGCGCCCTTGCGCCGGGTCAGTTCGCGGGCCTTGCGGGCGGCCTCACGGGCGCTTGCCGCCTCGACCACCTTGGAGACCAGGGTGCGCGCCGGGGCCGGGTTTTCCTCCAGCCACTCGGAAAGCGCATGGTTGATGGCGCTCTCCACCACGGGGCGGACCTCGGAGGACACCAGCTTGTCCTTGGTCTGGGAGGAGAACTTCGGATCCGGCACCTTCACCGACAGCACGCAGGTCAGGCCCTCGCGACAGTCGTCGCCGGTCAGCGAAACCTTCTCGCGCTTCAAGAGGCCGGAGCTTTCCGCATAGGCGGTGACCTGACGCGTCAGCGCGGCACGGAAACCGGCCAGATGGGTGCCGCCGTCGCGCTGGGGAATGTTGTTCGTGAAGCACAGCACCTGCTCGTGGTAGCTGTCGTTCCACCACATCGCCGCCTCGACGGTGATCCCGTCGCGCTCGACGCTCATGGTCACGGGCGCCTCGATGAGCGGGTGCTTGGCACGGTCCAGATAGCGCACGAAGGCCTCGAGCCCGCCCTCGTAGAACAGCTCGACCTCCTGATCCTCAACCCCGCGCTTGTCCGTCAGCAGGATGCGCACGCCGGAATTCAGGAACGCGAGCTCGCGCAGGCGGTGCTCCAGCGTCGCGAAGTCGAACTCCACGCGGGTGAAGGTCTCCGGCGAGGGCAGGAAGGTCACCTCGGTGCCCTTCTGGCCATTCGCCGGTCCGACAACGGACAGCGGCATCTCGGCATCGCCATGGCGGAACCGCATGTGGTGCTCGTTGCCGTTGCGCCAGATCCTGAGATCGAGCCAGGTCGACAGCGCGTTGACCACCGAGACGCCCACACCGTGCAGGCCGCCGGACACCTTGTAGGAATTCTGGTCGAACTTTCCGCCGGCATGCAGCTGGGTCATGATGACCTCGGCCGCGGAAACGCCCTCTTCCGGATGAAGGTCGGTGGGAATGCCGCGGCCGTTGTCCGTCACGGTGACGGACCCGTCCGCGTTGAGCATCACGGTCACCCGGTCCGCGTGGCCGGCAAGGGCCTCGTCGATGGCGTTGTCCACCACCTCATAGACCATGTGGTGCAGGCCCGAGCCGTCATCGGTGTCGCCGATGTACATGCCGGGCCGCTTGCGCACCGCGTCCAGGCCCTTGAGAACCTTGATCGAACCCGCGCCGTACTCGTCGTTGGCGCCTTCGGCGGGAAGCGGTGCCGGATCGCCGGCCATCGGTGTGTCACTCATTCGAATCAGATGCTCGCTCGCTCGGGTGTAATCTTCAGTTATACGGGCTTGGCGGCCGTGTTCAACCGACGCCGGCAAAGGCCCTCGCGCGTCCGGGTCCGCCCGACGCGGGCAGGTCGCGACCACCGCATCGACGCATCGCGTTCACGGACCGGTCTGGCACGCGAATCGGGCGAAATTCAGCGCGTCGCGACGGCAACGGCGGCGCCCGCGATCATGGTTCCCGCCGATCTGTTGAGCAGGCGCACGGCGCGCGGGCTGGCAAAGATCCTGCGGGCCCGGTCGGCTGCAAGACAATAGACCGCCATCACCGACCCCACCACGACGAAGGCGATCAGCGCGAGTTCGAAAAATCCGAGCATCGTCACCGTTTCGAGCGGGATCAGGTTGGGCAGGAGCGCCAGATAGAAAACCATGGTCTTTGGGTTGCCGAGTGTCAGCGCCAGCCCCGCCAGCATCAGGCGCAGGTCGCCGGACCGCTTTCGCTCCGCCCGGGGCAAAGGCGTCGCGATCCCCACGGCCGGCGCGCTCCACATCTTCCAGGCAAGCCACAGCAGATAGACGGCTCCGGCATATTTCACGACAAGGAAGGCGGTCGCGAACGTCTGCGCGACGACCGCCAGCCCGGCCACGACGACGCTCAGCCACACCACATCGCCAATGGCCATGCCGAGGCAAAAGGCAATCGCCCCCTCCCGGCCGCGTGCCAGAACGCGGCCCACAACGGCCGCGATGCCCGGACCTGGAATGACCGCGGCGACAAAGAGCGCACCGGTAAAGACGAGAAGCGGGGCAAGATCCATGAAGAGGCTTCCTTGAACAGCCGGCCACACCCTAGCCGGCAAATGGCCGGGGCTCCGCGCCTCCGGCTTCGGACAATGCGATGATGGTTCCGCCCTCGGGCAGGCTTTCGAAAAGGGCGGCATCCGTACCGGTCATGAAGACCTGGCACGCGAGCGCCGACAGGCGCGCGAAGAGGGCCTCGCGACGTCCGGGGTCGAGATGGGCGGCCACCTCGTCCATCAGCAGCACCGGGGTCATTCCCGACACCGCCGTGGTGAGATCCGCATGCGCCAGGATAAGACCGATCAGCAGCGCCTTCTGCTCTCCCGTGGAGGCAAGCGCGGCCGGCATGTCCTTGGCGAGATGCGTGACGGCAAGGTCGGAGCGATGGGGACCTTCCAGCGTCCGGCCGGCGGCGCGGTCGCGAAAGCGCCCTTCCACGAGTCGCTCGCGATAGGCGTCCTCGAGGTCGGTGGCGTCCAGGTCCCCGGCCATGCCCTCGAAGGGGCCGGTCAGCCGGATCCCGGCCTGGGGAAACGGCAGGCCAAGTTGGGCCTGGGTCGCGATGCGCTCGCCAAGCAGGGCCACCGCCTCGCGCCTTGCATAGCTCACGGCAACGGCAAGCGGCGCAAGCTGCGCCTCGACGGCATCGAGAAAGGCGGACGAGCCGCCATCGTCCAGCAGTCTGTTGCGGGCCCGCAGCGTCTTTTCCAGGTCGGCGACCCGACGTCCGTGGCCGGGATCGACGGCAAGCACCAGGCGATCGAGAAAACGCCGCCGGTCACCGGCAGCGCCGGTAAAGAGCCCGTCCATGGCCGGCAACAGCCACAGGACCCGCAGATGGTCCAGAAGCATGTCGGCCGAGCGCGCGTCCTCGCCATCAATCCTGATGCGGCGACCGGCCTCGCCGGGTGCATGGCCAACACCGATGCGCGCCTCGCCGCATCCGCCTTCCAGCACGGCGGACACGGCAAAACCGCCTGTCGCGCCCTTGCGCACCATGTCGTCGAGCTGCGCCCGGCGCAGCCCCCGCCCCGGCGACAGCAGCGACACCGCCTCGAGAAGGTTGGTCTTGCCGACACCATTCGCGCCGACGAGCGCAACCAGCCGCGCCTCGCAGCCGAGCGCGAGGGTCTCGTGGTTCCGGAAGTTGGAGAGGGTCAGCCGGGAGAGCGCGACCCGGACCGGCTCGTTCATGGGTATCTCGTCCCGGGTCGTTCCGTCCCGCGCGCCCCCGGCGCGGCGAACCGTCCCGCGAGGGACGGTCCGGACAGTCTCATCCTGTTGCCTTCTGGCGGACGGGCGAACGTCGCGCGCTACACGCGCATGGGCATGAGCACGTAGAGCGTGTCCGTCGTGCCCTTGTCCTGCACCAGCGTCGGCGCACCTGAGTCGGCGAACCGGAAGGACGCCGTATCGCCGCGAAGCTGGCCGGTGATCTCCAGCAGGTAGCGCGAGTTGAAGCCGTTCTCCAGCGGATCGGCATCGTAGTCGATCGCCAGTTCCTCGGTCGCCGACCCGGAATCCGGATTGACGACGGTGAGGATCATGCGGCCCTCGGACATGGCGAGCTTCACGGCCCGGCCACGCTCGGAGGAAATGGTCGACACGCGGTCGACGGCCGCCTTGAACTCGTCGCGGTCGACGAGCATTTCCTTGTCGTTGTGCTGCGGAATCACCCGCCCGTAATCGGGGAAGGTGCCGTCGATCAGCTTCGAGGTCAGAACGACGTCGCCGGTCGTGATGCGGATCTTGGTCTCCGAGATCTCGACACGCGTGTCGGCATCGGGGTCCTCGAGGAGCTTCTGAATCTCGCCCACGGTCTTGCGCGGCACGATGACGCCGGGCATCCCCATCGCGCCGGAGGGCGCCGGCACCTCGGCACGCGCCAGGCGATGACCGTCGGTTGCCACGCCGCGCAGGCGGTCGCCCTCCTCGCTGGTCACCGAATGCAGATAGATGCCGTTCAGGTAGTAGCGCGTCTCCTCGGTGGAGATGGCGAACTGGGTGGCGTCGATGATGCCGCGCAGCTCGCGCGCGCTCAGGCTGAAGCCATGGGTGAAGTCACCGGCGGTGATGTCCGGGAAGTCCGCCTCGGGCAGCATCTGCAGCGCGAAACGCGAGCGTCCTGCCCGGATTTCCAGCGTGGCGTTGTCGGAGGAGGTCTCGAGTGCGACCTGGGCGCCCTCGGGCAGCTTGCGCACGATGTCGTAGATCATGTGCGCGGGAACGGTGGTTGCGCCGGGCTGCTCCACATGGGCGGCGACCCGCTCGGAAATCTCCAGATCGAGATCGGTGGCCTTCAGCAGAAGCTCGCCGGCCTCGCAACGCAGCAACACGTTCGACAGGATCGGGATGGTGTTGCGGCGTTCGACGACACGGTGAACATGGGTCAGGGACTTCAGGAGGTCGGTCCGCTCAAGAGTCACTTTCATTGCGTCGTCCATTGTCGAGAAATTGAGCAAGATTGCCGGAAGATGCGGTGGATCCCGCGACGGCGAAATGGCCGTTGACACTGCCCCGCCGGCGGCAAAATTGCAAGAGAAAGAGGGCCGGACGCGGGCCGGCGTCCGGCCCTGATCCGGCCCGTCAGACAGGTGGATCGGCGGAGGTTCCGCCGGGACCGCGTCAGCCGTCGAGCATGCGTTTCAGCAGATCCAGCTCCTGGGCAAGGATCTGGTCGTTGCGCGCCAGGTCCTCGATCTTTCGCACCGCGTGAAGCACGGTGGTGTGATCCCTGTTGCCGAAACGGCGGCCGATTTCCGGCAGCGAGCGCGGCGTCAGGGTCTTGGCCAGGAACATGGCGATCTGCCGCGGGCGCACGATGGTGCGGGTGCGGCGCGCGGACAGAAGGTCCGCCTTGGACACGTTGTAGTGCTTGGAGACCACACGCTGGATCTCCTCAATCTTGACGCGGCGCGGCTCGGTGTTGCGCACCAGATCGCGCAGGGTGGCTTCCGCCATCTCCTGGGTGATCGGCTGATTGGTGAGCTGATTGTGCGCGACGAGCCGGTTCAGCGCGCCTTCGAGATCGCGCCCGGAGTTGCCGACATTGCGGGCGACATAGTCGAGAACGCTCTCCGGCACCGCGAATGCGGAATGGGAGCGGCGAACGGCATCGACGCGATTGGTCAGGATCGCCCGGCGCAGGCCGAAATCCGGCTCGGAGATCGCCACGACCAGACCGCCGGCAAGGCGCGAGCGCATCCGCTCGTCGAGCGTCTCGAGATCCGAGGGCGGACGGTCGGCGGCCACGACCACCTGGCGGGCGCCATCGATCAGGGCATTGAGCGTGTGGCAGAATTCCTGCTGAACCTGCTTGCCGTGCAGGAACTGCATGTCGTCGATCAGAAGCAGGTCGATGTTGCGCAGCTTGTCCTTGAACGCGAGCGCCGACTGGGCCTTCAGCGCCGCCACGAAGCGGTACATGAAGTGTTCGGCCGTCAGATAGAGGACCTTGCGTCCGGCGGCCGCGGCGGCGCTGGCGAGCGCCTGCATGAGGTGCGTCTTGCCGAGGCCGACGGAGGCATGGATGTAGAAGGGGTTGAAGGTGACGGACGGAGCCGTCGCCACCTGACGCGCGGCCGCCAGGGCAAGCTGGTTGGACTCGCCCTCCACGAAGGAGGAGAAGGTGTATTTGGGATCGAGCGCCGCGCCTTCCAGCCCGTCCGTGCCCGAGACTTCGCTCCGGGCGCGGGACGCTGTCGGTGCGGCGGGCTCCGAGACGCGCGCCGGGCGGGCATCGCCGCGCGAGGCCTCAAGGGTGTTGTCGACCACCTTCAGCGGCGTCGCCGGACGCAGCGAGGCGGGACGGGCCGCCTGCGACGGCGCCGGACGGGCACGCACGGCGCCGCGAACCGTCAGCTCGATGCGCATGACGTCCTCGCACTCACGCTGCCACATGGACATCAGCCGCTCGTGGTAGTGGGACTGGATCCACTGCTTGAGGAAGCGCGTCGGCACGGACAGGCGCACCATGCCGTCGGCATGCTCCTCCAGATCGACACGGGCGAACCAGCTCGTGAAGACATCCTCGCCAAGCTCGGCGCGGAGCCGCTTCTTCACCCGCGTCCAGTGGTCGATGCCTGCGGTCTCGGCTGCCGGCAGTCCCTGCAAACTCATCGTGATCGCCTCCAAATCCGTCAGGGTGTCCGCCGCCGCAGCCCCCGAGGGTCTCGCCTGTTGTCGTTTCGGCCGTCCGCCCCGTTAGGGGATCCGGCGGCCGGTTTATGGCGCGGCCTTTTCCGGCCGCTCGTTGGCGTCGCCTGGCGCACCTGCCGGGCGCGGCGACACAAGAAATCCCGTCGGCGCGGAAGGGTCCGCGCCGTGCCGTTCTGGTCCCGGCTCACTGAAAACCGCTCGCGTAACGAAGGGCTTGCCCCTGTCAGGCGGTGGCGGCCACGCAAGGCCGTTCGCTCGGATGGTCGTTGAGATCCCTCCCGCGACGCAGATCGCGGGAGGCAGGCGTTGCTGGGGTCAGGCCTCTGGCCGTCTGCCGCCTTGCCGCGCCGGAGCGGCACAAAAAGTCCATTGTGGTCCCATCGTCAAGCCCCTCTTTCCCCTTTCGCTCATGCGTTGCCGATCGGCAGCACTTTCGCGTCTTGTCGATCCACCTTGCCCAGGCGGGCCGCCCGATACCTGTTCCCCCGCGCGGCGCAAGGACCCGTGCCGGTATCGACCCGCCGCTTTCCGCCGTTTCCAGCTCCGCCGACACGGGACCGATGGCCCCGAAACGACATGACACCGATTGTCGGCGGGCGACAGGCCCGTCAGGCTTGCGGGTCCCTGGCTGGCCCGGAGACATGCGCCGTGATGACGCATTCCGCCTCTCCGGTCCGGCAGGCCACTTCACTCATTCCGAAGACAAGACGAACCCTGCTCGCCGAAACGCGCCGGCAAGACGATCCGATCAAATTTTCGGAAGAATTCTACTCTTTACTCACCTGCATCAAGTCGCGAGCGACCCCATGCAGCGGGGAACCCGAAGACATCCCGGAGAACGGATCCAAATCTGCCTATATTCGTATTTTGGCAAAAGTAAATCATTGCTCTACCAAGAGGCCCTGTCGTTTTTGTTTTCCGATTTGGTCGGGCGAGCGCCCGATGAAGTGAGAATACACAGGGCCTCACAGGCCCGCAACACGGGTGATCACCAATTCGTTGACGCACCCGGCGGGGAGCCGGATCGACTCCGGCAAGGCATTTGGCTTGCGCCTTTGGAACGCGTTCGGACTCAACGCGTTTTGACACCCGCCTCACGCAAAACACCCAATTTGCTGTGCATGAAAAAAAATTTTTGGGGTTCAATCTTGACAGGTCGCATTCACCCGGACCCAGCAACGGGAGACGGTAACATTGATGTAATCACTTGTTTTTAAATGCCTTTCCCTGCCACCGCCAAAAGGGCTGGGACATGTCGAATCGTCACGGGTATTTAGACGTATGAGCCATCCGAACCAGTGTCGCGGCAAAAGAAAAACCCGACCAGATGGCCGGGTTCGTCGTCGTCTCGTAGATGCCCGAAGGGGCCGTATCAGGCGCTGAGAGCCTTCACGCGCGAGCTGAGACGGGAGATCTTCCGGGACGCGGTGTTGCGATGGAAGACACCCTTGGTTACAGCGCGCATCAGCTCCGGCTGGGCAGCCTTGAGAGCTTCGCTCGCCGCAGTCTGATCGCCGGAGGCAAGTGCCTCCTCGACCTTGCGCAGGTACGAGCGCACCCGGCTGCGGCGGGCCTTGTTGGTGGCCGTGCGACGCTCGATCTTCCGCGCCGCCTTCTTGGCCGAAGGGGTGTTGGCCATAGTGTATCCTGATCGGTTACTTGAACACTGTGCTCGCCGAGCCAGAGGCGGTTGCGTCAAACGCCTCCGTCACCCGGGTCAAACGAAAGCGGTGGCGGAACGGGCCGCCACCGGTCGGAAGGCTTATAGTCGCAGGCCCGCGTCCCGTCAACGTGAAAAGGCGGGATTTCGCAGCCGGAGTTGCCCGGCTGCGCGACATTTGCGGGACACGCCACCTCAGCGGTGGCGGAACTGGGGCGCACGCTTCTCGACAAAGGCGGCCATGCCCTCGCTCTGATCCTCGGAGGCGAACATGGAATGGAACACCCGGCGCTCGAAACGCACCCCCTCGGCAAGCGTCGTCTCGTAGGCGCGGTTGACGCTTTCCTTGGTCATCATCGTGATCGGCATGGAGAAGTCGGCGATCTTCTCGGCGACACGCATCGCCTCGTCGACAAGCTCGGCCACCGGCACGATACGGCTGACGAGACCGGAGCGCTCCGCCTCCTCGGCATCCATCATGCGGCCGGTCAGGCACATCTCCATGGCCTTCGACTTGCCCACGAAACGGGTCAGGCGCTGGGTGCCGCCGGCCCCCGGCATGACGCCCAGCGTGATTTCCGGCTGGCCGAACTTGGCGTTGTCGCCGGCCAGGATGAAATCGCACATCATGGCCAGTTCGCAGCCGCCGCCGAGCGCATAGCCCGCGACCGCGGCGATGACCGGCTTGCGGAAACGCGAGACCTGGTCCCAGGAGGTGATGAAGTCCTTCGTGTAGGCCTCGATGAAGGAAAGCGAACTCATTTCCTTGATGTCGGCGCCGGCGGCAAAGGCCTTTTCCGAGCCGGTCAGGACGACACAGCCGATCTTGTCGTCCTTCTCGAAACCGGCCAGCGCCTCGTTCAGCTCGGCGATGAGCTGCGAGTTGAGCGCGTTGAGCGCCTTGGGCCGATGCAGGGTGACGAGGGCGACGCGACCGCGCTTCTCGACCTGAATATTCTCGTATGCCATGAGACCTCCCCGGAGAGTCCGGCGGCACACCGGGCGCGTGCCGCCTACCGGGGTCAAGGGGTAGCCGAAGGCGGCCCGCCCCGCAACCTGACAGGCCTGACGGGGGCGACCGTCTACTTCTGGCAGACAGGACAGTGAAAGGTGGAGCGGCCGGACTGGACGAGGCGTGCGATCGTTCCCCCGCATCCGGCGCGCCGGCAGGGCTCGCCCTCGCGTCCGTAAACCGCAAAGGAATGCTGGAAATATCCGAGCTCGCCGTTGGCCTGGCGGTGGTCGCGCAGGGTGGAGCCGCCGGCGGCGATCGCCTCCTCGAGGACAGTGCGGACAGCCTCGGCAAGGCGCCGCGCGCCTGCCCCCGCCTTTCCCTTCGCCGTTGCGAGGGATCCGGCCGGCGCCACGGGAGACAGGCCCGCCCGGTGGAGCGCCTCGCAGACATAGATGTTGCCAAGCCCGGCGATCATCCGCTGGTCGAGCAGTGCCGTCTTCAACGGCGTCCGCCTGCCCGCGAACAGCTCCGCCAGTCGTTCGCCGGACAGCGCGTTTCCGGTCGGCTCCAGCCCCAGATGGGAAAACAGCGGGTGGCTTTCCAGCCCGGCGCGGGTCGTCATCGTCATGAAGCCGAAACGGCGCGGGTCATTGTAGACGATGCGCATCGGCATGCCGGCCGCCGTCGCAAGATCGAAGACGACATGGTCGTGCTTGCGCGCCTCCGAGCGGGGATGCACGAATGCCGCCCCGCCCACGACCTCGCCCGGAGCCCCGTCTCCGCCCGCCTCGATGCGGAACGCGCCGGACATGCCCAGATGCATGACGATGACGGCGCCGTCGTCCAGGTCTGCGAGCAGGTACTTCGCCCGCCGGCCAAGCGCCGTCACCTCGCGTCCCTCCACGGCCTTGGCGAAACCGTCGGGAAAGGGGAAGCGCAGGTCGGGACGGGCAAGGTGCAGACGCTCGACGCGCGCGCCCTCGAACACGGGCGCGAGGCCCCGGCGCACGGTCTCGACTTCGGGCAATTCGGGCATGGGCGGGATCCGTTTTCACTGCGGGGCCGGCCGTGAAACCGACCCTCTGGTCATAGCGGAGCGAGCGCGGGCGTCAATGGCCCGGAGGATCCGGCCCGACCGATTGCCGCAGGCAGGCGATACGGACCTCCCGCGCCCGTGACCTTGGCCGGAAAATGCTGTAAGCCAACGCCGAATGACAGAACCACGCCGCCGGTCCAGACGTGACGAGTGCCGGCGCGATGACGGGGACACGCGCATGAGCGAGGCAACGGGCAGCGACAAGGCTCGCACTCAGGGGCCGGAAATGGCGACCAGCTTCGGCTTCCGCACGGTCCGCGAGGGATCCAAGCAGCCGCTGGTCAACGACGTCTTCCACCAGGTGGCAAGCCGTTACGACCTCATGAACGACCTGATGTCGGGCGGCCTGCACCGGGCCTGGAAGGACGCGATGGTCGCCTCCCTCGCCCCGCCGCGCTCCGATGCGCGCGCGTTTCGCGTGCTGGACGTGGCCGGCGGCACCGGCGACGTGGCGACCCGCATCGTGCGGGCCGGCGGCGCGCGGACCCAGGCGACCGTATGCGACATCAACGGCTCGATGCTGGCCGTCGGCCGGGAGCGGGCGGAAAAGGCGGGGCTCGACGGCGTGCTTTCCTTCGTCGAGGGCAACGCGGAGGACCTTCCCTTCCCGGACCGCTCGTTCGACGCCTACACGATCGCCTTCGGCATCCGCAACGTGCCGCGCATCGACAAGGCACTTTCCGAGGCGCGCCGGGTGCTCAAGCGCGGCGGGCGCTTCATGTGCCTGGAGTTCAGCCAGGTGGACATGGCCGGCCTCGACAGGGTCTACGACCTCTTTTCCTTCAAGGTGATCCCGCCCATGGGCAAGCTCGTGACCGGTGACAGCGAGCCGTATCGCTATCTGGTCGAATCGATCCGCAAGTTCCCCAATCAGGAACGCTTCGCGGACATGATCCGCGAGGCCGGCTTCTCGCGGGTCAGCTACCGCAACTTCACCGGCGGAATCGCGGCCCTGCATTCCGGCTGGGCGATCTGAGGGCGCAATGGCACTGGCGTCTCTCTTCCGTCTCGCGCGTGCGGGCTATGTCATGGCGCGCGAGGGCGTGTTCGGCATCATCGAACTGCCCGACCTTCCGCCGGCGCAACGCTTCGCGCTGCGGGTCGTGCGTCTGCTCGAGCGCCGCGCGGCAAAGGACAAGTCGGCCGACAAGCGGCTGTCCGACGCGCTCTCGCACCTCGGGCCGTCCTATGTGAAGCTCGGCCAGTTCATGGCGACACGACCCGACGTGGTCGGCCGCGACATGGCGCAGGACCTCACGGCGCTGCAGGACCAGATCCCGCCGTTTCCGACCGAGGAAGCCAGACGCGTCGTGACCGAGCAGCTTGGCCGGCCGGTCGAGGACATCTTCGAGACCTTCGGCGAGCCGGTGGCCGCCGCCTCCATCGCCCAGGTGCATCCGGCAACGGTGCGCGACGCGGATGGCACCTTGCGCAAGGTCGCGGTCAAGATCCTGCGCCCGGGCGTCGCCGAGCGCTTCCGCCGCGACCTCAAGAGCTACTACCTGATCGCACGCATCATCGAGCGGCTGCATCCGCCGTCCCGCCGCCTCCGCCCGGTCGCGGTGGTGGACACGCTCGCCCGTTCGGTGGAGCTGGAGATGGACTTCCGCCTCGAGGCGGCAGCACTTTCGGAAATGGGCGAGAACACCGCCGACGATCCCGGCTTCCGGGTGCCGTCCGTGGACTGGCCGCGCACGGCGAAATCCGTGCTCACCATGGAGTGGATCACGGGCCGCAAGCTTTCCGACGTCGCGGGAATCGAGGCCGACGGTCACGACCTTCCCGCCATCGGGGCCAACGTGATCCAGTCGTTCCTGCGCCATGCGGTGCGCGACGGATTTTTTCACGCGGACATGCACCAGGGCAACCTGTTCCTGGAGACCGACGGCACGCTCGTGGCGGTCGACTTCGGCATCACCGGCCG
Source organism: Stappia sp. (assembly GCA_002722295.1). Classification (GTDB taxonomy): domain Bacteria; phylum Pseudomonadota; class Alphaproteobacteria; order Rhizobiales; family Stappiaceae; genus Stappia. The sequence continues at coordinate 105,493 of PBLF01000009.1, forward strand.
GTTGGGCCGGGCGGAGCGCCGTTTCCTGGCGGAGATCCTGTTCGGTTTCATCACCCGGGACTACCACCGAGTGGCCGAGGTCCACTTCGAGGCCGGATACGTGCCGTCCGACCAGGATGTCGACGTCTTCGCCCAGGCGATCCGCGCCATCGGAGAACCGATCCACGGCCATGACGCCTCCGAGATCTCCATGGCCCGCCTGCTGACGCAGCTCCTCGAGGTGACGGAGCTGTTCAACATGCGGACGCAGACCCAGCTCATCATGCTGCAGAAGACCATGGTCGTGGTCGAGGGCGTGGCGCGCACGCTGAACCCGCATCTCGACATGTGGCGCACCGCCGAGCCGGTCGTGCGGAGCTGGATCGAACAGAACCTCGGCCCCGTCGCCCGACTTCAGGATGCGGCGTCGGGACTTGGCGCACTCGGACGTCTGGCCGCCGACCTGCCGCTTCTTGCCGACCGTGCGCAACGGCTTTCCGCCGAGGTCGAGCGCATGGGCGAGAAGGGGGTCCGTTTCGACGCGGAAACCGCCGAGGCCATCGGCCGGGCCGAAGCCCGCCATTCGCGCTCGGGTCGCATCGCGCTCTGGGTCATCGCCGCCCTTCTGGCGATCGCCGTTCTTGGCTGAACGACCGCCGGCCCCGGCTGCTCAGGTCACCCGTCGCAGGGTCAGGTTGATGCGCGCGTCATCGCGCACGAGGCTCGACGAGCCCGGAACAAGCCGGTCGATACCGTGATAGGCGAGCCGCGACGCGCCCGCGAGCACCACCACGTCTCCCGAGGCGAGCCGCATGGACCGTGTCGGATCCTTGCGCGCCTGCCCGCCCAGGCGGAAAAGCGCGGTTGCTCCGAGCGACACGGACACGACGGGCACTGAAAAATCCGCCTCGTCCCGATCCTGGTGGAGCCCCATGCGCGTGCCGGGTCCGTAGAAGTTGACGAGACATGCCTCCGGCCACGGCGCGCCGGGCGCGACCTCCTCCCAGAGCGCCAGGAGGCTTTCCGGCATGGCCGGCCACGCGCGCCCGGTTTCCGGATGGGCCGCCTGGTAGCGATAGCCCGAGAGATCCGACACCCAGCCGAGCGGCCCGCAGCTTGTCATGCGGACGGAAAACGGCTTTCCGGTTCGCGGCATCACGGGGGTAAACAGGGGCGCCGCCCGGACCACCTCGCGGATATCCTCCAGCAGCGCCTCCTGCGCCCCACGGTCGAAATGCCCGGCAAGCAGGCGAAATCCCTCCGGCATCACGAACGCCCGGCGCGGCTTTTCGGACCGGTCTCCCGCCTGATGTCTTTCGCTGTCGCTGGTCATGTCTCCCCGCTCCGGCCTCGGCCTCGCCCACACCTGCACCCGCTGCGCCCGCAGCATGTGCGGCAGGCCCCCGCGAGTTCAAGGCCGTCAAACGGAAAACGCCCGGACGGAGATCCGCCCGGGCGTTTTCATGATTGTTTCGTCCTGACCGCGACCGGCGACCCGCGCCGGCCCCGAAATCAGAGCGACTGGAGCGCCGACTGCACGTCACGCAACTGCTGAAGGGTCTCGGCCGCCCGGTCACGGGTCGCCTCGTCCTTCGCATCCGCGACGTCCTCTTCGGCGTCGGTGATCTGCTGCGCGATCTCGTCGGCCTTCAGGTCACTGCGCGCGATCGCACGCTCGGCGAGAACGGTGAGACCACCCGCGTTGACCTCGGCAAAACCGCCGCGAACGAAGAAGTCGAGCTCTTCGCCAGACGTCCGGGACACCTTGAGGAACCCCGGGCGCAGCGTCGACACGAACGGCGCATGGCCGGCCATGACGCCGAACTCGCCCTCGCTTCCCGGCACGACCACCACCTGGACCTCCTCGGAGACCAGAAGACGCTCGGGGGACACGAGCTCGAACTTGAATGCTGCCGCCATAACGGTCCTCTGCTCCTGGTTGGGTTAGGCCGCTTCGGCCGCCAGGCGCTGTGCCTTCTCGATCGCCTCGTCGATGGAACCGACCATGTAGAAGGCCGCCTCGGGAAGGTGATCGTACTCGCCGTTCACCAGGCCCTTGAAGCCCTTGATGGTGTCCTCGAGAGCGACGAGCTTGCCCGGCGAACCGGTGAAGACCTCGGCCACGAAGAACGGCTGCGACAGGAAGCGCTCGATCTTGCGGGCGCGCGCCACGGTGAGCTTGTCCTCTTCCGACAGCTCGTCCATGCCGAGAATGGCGATGATGTCCTGGAGCGCCTTGTAGCGCTGCAGGGTCGCCTGCACGGCACGCGCGGTCTCGTAGTGCTCCTCGCCGATGACACGCGGATCGAGGATACGCGAGGTCGAGTCGAGCGGATCCACGGCCGGGTAGATGCCCTTTTCGGCGATGGAACGGTTAAGCACCGTCGTCGCGTCGAGGTGCGCGAAGGTCGAGGCCGGCGCCGGATCGGTCAGATCGTCGGCCGGGACGTAAACGGCCTGCACCGAGGTGATCGACCCCTTGGTCGTGGTGGTGATGCGCTCCTGCATGGCGCCCATGTCGGTGCCAAGCGTCGGCTGGTAGCCCACCGCCGAGGGAATGCGGCCCAGAAGCGCCGACACCTCGGAACCCGCCTGCGTGAAGCGGAAGATGTTGTCGACGAAGAAGAGCACGTCCTGGCCCTCGTCGCGGAAGTGCTCGGCGACCGTCAGGCCGGTGAGCGCCACGCGGGCACGGGCTCCGGGAGGCTCGTTCATCTGGCCGTAGACCAGCGCGCACTTGGACCCTTCCGTGGAGCCGTCATGCTCCTTGGGATCCTTGTTCACGTTGGACTCGATCATCTCCCAGTAAAGGTCGTTGCCTTCACGGGTGCGCTCACCCACGCCGGCGAAGACGGAATAGCCGCCGTGCGCCTTGGCGATGTTGTTGATGAGCTCCATGATCAGCACGGTCTTGCCGACGCCGGCGCCGCCGAACAGGCCGATCTTGCCGCCCTTGGCGTAAGGCGCCAGAAGGTCGACGACCTTGATGCCCGTCACGAGGATCTCGGCCTCGGTGGACTGGTCGGTGAAGGAGGGAGCCTCCTGGTGGATCGCGCGCTTCGTGTCGTGCGCGATCGGGCCCGCCTCGTCGACCGGCTCGCCGATGACGTTCATGATGCGGCCCAGGGGACCGGCACCGACCGGCACCGAGATGGCGATGCCCGTGTCGGTCACGTCCTGGCCGCGGACGAGACCCTCGGTCGCGTCCATGGCGATGGTGCGAACCGTGTTCTCGCCCAGATGCTGCGCCACCTCGAGAACGAGGCGGTTGCCGTTGTTGTCGGTCTCAAGGGAATTGAGAATCGGCGGCAGGTGGTCGTCGAACTTGACGTCGACGACGGCGCCAATGACCTGCGTGATGCGCCCGACTGCTTTGTCAGCCATTTTGCTTTCCTCGTCTCGATCCGGTCAGAGCGCTTCGGCGCCCGAAATGATTTCGATCAGCTCCTTGGTGATCTGGGCCTGACGCTGGCGGTTGTAGCTCAGTGTCAGCTTGTCGATCATTTCGCCGGCGTTGCGCGTCGCGTTGTCCATCGCGCTCATCCGTGCGCCCTGCTCGGACGCCGCGTTCTCCAGAAGACCCTTGAAGATCTGGACGGAGATGTTGCGCGGCAGCAGGTCCTCAAGGATTTCGGCCTCGCCCGGCTCGTACTCGTAGAGCGCGGGAGATCCCTCGTCGGAGGCAGCCGCCTCGTCGAAGACGACCGGGATGAGCTGCTGGGCCGTCGGCACCTGGCTGATCACGGAGTTGAAGCGCGCGAAGAACAGGGTGCAGACGTCGAACTCGCCCGCCCCGAACATCGTGCGCACGATGTCTCCGATCTCGTCGGCATTCTCGAACGCCACCCGCTTGACGTGACGCAGCTCGACCGTCTGAACGATCAGGCTGCCCATGTCGCGCTTCAGCAGGTCGAAGCCCTTCTTGCCGACGCACAGGATCTTCACCGTCTTGCCCTGCGCGATGAGCGAGCGGGCCCGCTCTCGCGCCAGCTTGACGATGGAGGAGTTGAAGCCGCCGCACAGGCCGCGATCCGCCGTGGCGACGACGAGCAGATGCACGTCGTCCTTGCCGGTTCCGGCGAACAGCACCGGTGCGTCGTCACGCCCCTCGAAGCCGCTGGCGATATTGGCAAGCACGGCTTCCATGCGCTCGGCATAGGGCCGCGCGGCCTCGGCCGCCTCCTGCGCGCGACGCAGCTTCGCCGCGGCCACCATCTGCATGGCCTTGGTGATCTTCTGCGTCGCCTTAACGGAGGCGATCCGGTTTCGTAAGTCCTTCAGGCTCGGCATGGCCGCCCCTTGTCCCTAGAGCCTCGGTCGCGTCAGGCGAAGTTCTTGGCGAACGCCTCGATGGCCGCCTTCAGGCGTCCCTCGAGATCGGCATCAAGCGCCTTCTTCTCCCAGATCGCGTCCAGGAGATCGGCATGCTCGCCGCGCAGGTTCAGCAGAAGGCCTTCCTCGAAGTCCTTCACCTTGTCGACCGGAAGCTTGTCCAGGTAACCATTGACGCCGGCGTAGATGACGGCGACCTGCTCCTGGGTCTTCAGCGGCGAGAACTGGGCCTGCTTCAGCAGCTCGGTCAGACGCGCGCCGCGATTCAGCAGACGCTGGGTCGTGGCATCGAGGTCGGAACCGAACTGAGCGAAGGCCGCCATCTCGCGATACTGGGCCAGCTCGCCCTTGATCTTGCCGGCGACCTGCTTCATCGCCTTGATCTGGGCCGAGGAGCCGACGCGCGACACCGACAGACCGACGTTCACGGCCGGGCGGACACCCTGGAAGAACAGATCCGTCTCAAGGAAGATCTGGCCGTCGGTGATCGAGATCACGTTGGTCGGAATGAAGGCCGACACGTCGTTGCCCTGGGTCTCGATGACCGGAAGGGCGGTGAGCGAGCCGAGACCGTTGTCTTCGTTCAGCTTGGCGGAACGCTCGAGCAGACGCGAATGGAGATAGAACACGTCGCCCGGGAAAGCCTCACGCCCCGGCGGACGACGGAGCAGCAGCGACATCTGACGGTAGGCCACGGCCTGCTTGGTCAGATCGTCATAGCCGATCACCGCGTGCATGGAGTTGTCGCGGAAGAACTCGCCGATCGCGGTGCCGGAGAACGGCGCCAGGAACTGCAGCGGCGCCGGATCCGAGGCGGTCGCGGCGACGACCACGGAGTACTCGAGCGCGCCCGACTCCTCGAGCTGCTTCACGAACTGGGCGACGGTCGAACGCTTCTGGCCGACGGCGACGTAGATGCAATAGAGCTTCTCGCTCTCATTGTCCGTCGCGTGCATCGGCTTCTGGTTCAGGAACGTGTCCAGAATGATCGCGGTCTTGCCGGTCTGGCGGTCACCGATGACGAGCTCGCGCTGACCGCGACCGATCGGGATGAGCGCGTCGATGGCCTTGAGGCCCGTCGACATCGGCTCGTGCACGCCCTTGCGCGGCAGAATGCCGGGGGCCTTGACGTCGACGCGGCGCATCTCGGCGCCCTCGATCGGGCCCTTGCCGTCCAGCGGGTTGCCGAGCGGGTCGACGACGCGACCGAGAAGGCCCTTGCCGACCGGGATCTCGACGATGGCGCCGGTCCGCTTGACCGTGTCGCCTTCCTTGATGTCGCGGTCGGAGCCGAAGATCACGACGCCGACGTTGTCGGCCTCGAGGTTCAGCGCCATGCCCCGGATACCACCCGGGAACTCGACCATTTCGCCGGCCTGGACCTTGTCGAGACCATAGACGCGGGCGATGCCGTCACCGACCGAAAGCACATGACCGACTTCCGAAACTTCGGCTTCCTGACCGAAGTTCTTGATCTGGTCCTTGAGGATGGCGGAGATTTCCGCGGCCCGAATATCCATCAGCCGACCTCTTTCATAGCGATCTTGAGGGAATTGAGTTTTGTCTTGAGCGAAGTATCGATCATGCGGCTCCCGACCTTGACGACCAGGCCGCCGATCAGGGAAGGATCGACCTTCGCCGAAACCACAACCGACTTGCCGGTCGCCTCGTTGAGCGAGGTCGTCAGCGTGTCGAGCTGATCCTTTGAAAGCTCCGTCGCCGAGATCACGTCGGCCGGCAGCTCGCCGCGGCGAGCTGCGAGCGCGGCGCGGAAGGCGGCGATCATCGACGGCACCGCGAAGAGGCGGCGGTTGCGGGCGGCGAGCTTGATGAAGTTTCCGGCGAGCCCGGCGATGCCGGCCTTGTCCAGAATGGCGCCAAGCGCCTTCACCTGCTCGTCGGCGGAGAAGACCGGGCTCGTCACGAGACGGCGCAGGTCCTCGCTGTCCTGGAGCAGCTTCTCGAACGCCGTGAGCGCCGTCTCGACCTCCGCCACGGAGCCCTGCTCCTCTGACAAGTCGAGCAGTGCCGTCGCGTAACGGGAAGCCACACCTGAAATGAGAGTTACGTTGTCGGTCACAGGGTCCGTGCTCTCTGAGGCGGGTTTACGACCATGCGTCCGGCAGTGCCGTTCACAAGGTCTTGTTAAATCGACAGTTTCTTGCCCGGGGAAGACGCGTGCCCGCTCGTGCCCCGCAAAGCCGCGCTTCGATTAGCACAGGCTTCATGTGGGAGCAACATTGCGGGGCGACTCAATTGCGCCAAACAGGCGGAAAATGGCGTCATAACGGGGATAGCCCGATGGCCGAGAGCATTTCCGCGCTGCATCAAGGGCGGCTCAAGTACCGGGAATCCGGCCAAAATTCGTCAATTTCGGGCAATTCCCGGCAATTCACTTCGAAATTTTGCGCCAATTTCGAGTCACGCCGCTGCAACGCAAAAACTTGACCCTTTACCGCCCCGGAACCGCTTGTCCCCGTTTCCCGCGCCCTTTTCGCGATGAGGCGGCAAAGGACCGGCGACACAGGTTGTCCCCGCCAAAGCGGACAAGGCACCGACTCGCCCCCTCCTCCGGCGACTCGCCCCCCTGCCTGCACCGGTCGGCCCGGCTACATGAAGCTTTGCGGATCGACATCGACCTGGACGCGCACCGACCCGGTCGGTTTCGGCGCCTTCGCCAGCCACGCCCGCAGGACCGCCTGCAGGTCGACGCCGCGCGGCGCCATGGCCAGCAGGCGGAACCGGTGGCGCCCGCGCACGACCGCCATGGCCGCCTCGGCGGGACCAAGCACGGTGACGCCGGGCTCGTCGGGCGCCATGCGGGCCAGGCCGCGCGCATGGGCTTCCGCGGCCGCGCGCTCGACGGCGGAAACGATGATCGCCGCCAGACGTCCGAAGGGCGGCAGCCCGGCGGCGCGGCGCACCTCGATCTCGGCCGCGTAGAAGGCGCGGGAATCGCCCGACGCCAGCGCCCGGATCACGGGATGCTCCGGCGCATGGGTCTGGAGGAAGCCGCGTCCGCCGCCGCCGATGCGGCCCGCCCGCCCCGTCACCTGCGCCAGAAGCTGGTAGGTGCGCTCGGCCGCGCGCGGGTCGCCATTGGCAAGCCCGAGGTCGGCATCGACCACGCCGACGAGGCGCATCATCGGGAAATTGTGGCCCTTGGCGACGAGCTGGGTACCGACCACGATGTCGGCGCCGCCTTCCTCGATCACCTTCATTTCCCGCTTCAGCCGCTCCGGCCCGCCCTGAACGTCGGAGGAGAGCACCAAAACCCGGGCCTGCGGAAAGAGGTCGATCACCTCCTCCGCGATGCGTTCGACACCGGGGCCGCAGGCGACCAGCGACTGCGTGTCGCCGCAGGACGGGCAATGATCCGGCGCCGGCTCGCTGTGGCCGCAGTGATGACAGGCGAGCCGACCACGGAAGCGGTGCTCGACCAGCCACGCGGAACAGTTGGGGCACTGGAAGCGATGACCGCAGGAGCGGCACAGGGTCAGCGGCGCGTAGCCGCGACGGTTGAGGAACAAGAGCGACTGGCCGCCGCCGGCGAAAGTGTCGGCGATCGCCCGACGCAGCAGGGGCGCGATCCAGCGACCGCGTTCCGGTCCGTCCTGACGCAAGTCGATGACGGAGATCTCCGGCATGGGCGCGCCGGTGGCCCGCTCCGGCAGTTCGATCAGCCGGTAGCGCCCCGCCTCGGCGTTGACCCGGCTCTCGACCGAGGGCGTGGCCGAGGCGAGCACCACGGGAAAGCCCGAGAGATGGGCGCGCACCACGGCCATGTCGCGGGCGTTGTAGGGCACCCGATCGTCCTGCTTGTAGGCCGTGTCGTGCTCCTCGTCGACGACGACCAGCCCAAGATCGGAGAAGGGCAGAAACAGCGCGGAGCGTGCCCCGACGACGACGCGCACCCGACCGTGGGCGACACCGCGCCAGACGTTGGCGCGCTGCTTCGGCGTGATCTGGGAATGCCATTCGGCGGGGCGTACGGCGAAGCGGCGCTCGAACCGCGCGAGAAAGGCGTCGGTCAGCGCGATCTCGGGAATCAGCACCAGCGCCTGGCGTCCCTGGCGGATCGCCTCGGCGACGGCCTCGAAATAGACCTCCGTCTTGCCGGAGCCGGTGACACCGTCGATGAGAAACGTGGCAAAGCCCTTGCCGATGCCCGCGACGAGCGTTTCGGCCGCCGCCGTCTGGGCAGGGGTCAGCGCCGTCGGCGCGTAGTCGGGATCGGGTTCCGGCGGCGCGCTCGAGCGGCGCATCTCCACGACCTCGAGCGTGCCATGGGAAATCAGCCCGTCAATGACCGAGGGACTGACGCCGGCCGCGTGGGCCAGGCCGCTCTTCGACCAGGCCATGCCATCCTCCAGCGTTTCGAGAACGCGCTTGCGGGCCGGAGTCAGGCGTTCGGGGACCGACGCCGCCTCGACCCGGCGCACACCCGCCACCGGCGCCTCCGGCTCCAGCGCGGCTTCCGAGCGCAGGATCATGCGCAGCACCATACCGGGGGCGGCGAGCGTCCAGGACGCAACCCACTCGACAAGCACGCGCAGGTCGGCCGAAAGCGGCGGCACGTCGTCATAGACGGCGAGAACGTCCTTGATCCGCGAGGGCGCGAGGCCGCCCGGGCCCTCCTCGAGGGCCCAGACCGCGCCGATCACCTCGCGCGAGCCGAGCGGGACCCGCACGATCGATCCCGGCACGACGCTCATGCCGGCGGGAACCCGGTAGGTGTAGGCGGTGCCGATCGCCACCGGCAGCAGCACGCGCGCGAGAACGGCGGCGCCCGCGGTGTCCGGCGCGCCGAAAAGGTCGTCTGGAAGGCTTGGAACGCGGCGCGAGGTCATGGCTGCTTGCTTGCGGTCCCTGGGCTCGGGTCAAAAGGCGCTCCCGCACGGGTGGCGAGAGCCGATTGCCCCGGCGTGTGTGCGAATCGGGGGTGTCGCGGGCCGCCATCCTACGATAAGGAGACGGGCGCGGGCGATCCCGCCCGCCACGGGGCGTGCATACCGCATCCGTCCCCTTTCGCCACAGGGAGCCTTGCCGCGCCATGAAATTTTTCGTCGACACCGCCGACACCAACGAGATCCGCGAACTCGCCGAGACCGGCCTGCTCGACGGCGTGACCACCAACCCGTCGCTGATCCTCAAGGCCGGCCGGCCCATGGCCGAGGTGATCGCCGAGATCTGCGAGATGGTGGACGGCCCGGTCTCCGCCGAGGTGACCGCCACCGAGGCCGACGCCATGATCGCCGAGGGCACGAAGCTTGCCGCCATCGCCGACAACATCGCCATCAAGCTTCCGCTGACGCTCGACGGCCTCAAGGCCTGCCGCGTGCTCAGCGACGAGGGCCACATGGTCAACGTCACGCTGTGCTTCTCGGCCAATCAGGCGCTTCTGGCCGCCAAGGCCGGCGCGAGCTTCATCTCGCCGTTCATCGGCCGTCTCGACGACATCAACATCGACGGGCTCGACCTGATCCGCGAGATCCGCGTGATCTACGACAACTACGGTTTCGAGACCGAGATCCTGGCCGCCTCGATCCGCAGCGCCAATCACGTCAAGGATTGCGCCCTGATCGGCGCCGACGTCGCCACGGTGCCGCCGGCGGTGCTCAAGGGTCTCGTCAAGCATCCGCTCACCGACAAGGGGCTGGAGCAGTTCCTCGCCGACTGGCAGAAGACCGGCCAGAGCATCCTGTAAGGACGGCCGCCGCCCGGGCGGCACGGCCTCGCACGACATCGAACGGGCCGGCGGGAAACCTCCGGCCCTTTTTCATGATGCGGGGTGATGGCGGAGAGAGGTGCAAGCGTCCATCGCTTCCTCGGCTGTCATCCCGGTTCCGACGCAAGACGGAGACCAGGATCCAGTAGTCTCCACCGGGTGCGAGAAGCATCTCCGGCGAGACACACGACCTTGCCGGCTTACTGGATCCCTGCCTTCGCAGGGATGACAAGGAGCAGGTGGCTGGCCTCTTTCATACCGCGCGCCCTTTCCGCAATCGCCAGTCAGGGGCAATATCTCGCCTCCCCACAAACGTCACCCCGGACGCAGCGCAGCGGAGATCCGGGGCCCAATCCAACGCATCCACATATGCGGCCGGCGCGGTGGCGCCCCGCCGTCGCGGCAATCACCGCGTCCTTCCCGCCCCGGCCGAGGGGGCCAATGGGCCCCGGGTCGCGGGCGTGCCGCCCTTGCCCGGGGTGACGCCGGAGGGAAGGGCTATGGGGAGCGTGCGGACGGGATCGCCCGAGCGCTTCTCCTCCGTTCCCGCGCCCGGTGCTAGACTGTCCGCCATGACGCAAGGCGATTCGCTTCTCGTGTCGGCGAAGCCCGACCTCAACGCGGCGATCGGCGACTGGCTCGACCATCTGGGCTCGGAACGCCGGCTCGCCGACAAGACGCTCGTCGCCTATGAACGCGACCTGCGCCAGTTCCTGCGCTTTCTCACCATGCACCAGGGCGGCCCGCCCGGCATCGCCGACCTGGGTGACCTGAAGCCGGCCGACTTTCGCGGCTTTCTGGCCAGCCGCCGACAGCAGGGCGTGGGCAGCCGCTCGCTCGGGCGCGGGCTTGCCGGCATCCGTTCCTTCCTGCGGTTTCTGGAGCGGCGCGGCGAGATCAATGCCGCCGCGAGCACCAGTGTGCGTCCGCCCCGGCAGGGGCGCTCGCTGCCCAAGCCGGTTTCCGCCGACGACGCGCTTGCTGTCACCGACGCCGGCAACGGACCGGACGGCGAGCCCTGGATCGCGGCGCGCAACGCCGCCGTGCTGACGCTGCTTTACGGCTGCGGACTGCGCCTGTCGGAGGCGCTGGCGCTGACCGGGCGCAACGCCCCCCGCGCCGGCACGAAAACGCTCAGGGTGACCGGCAAGGGCGGGCGCACGCGCATCGTGCCCGTTCTGCCGGTGGTCTGCGAGGCGGTGGAGGCCTACCTGAAGCTCTGCCCCTATGTGCCGGAACCGGAAGGGCCGCTGTTTCTCGGCGCACGCGGTGGACCGCTGAACCCGCGTCTGGTGCAAAAGGCGATGGCGACCTTCCGCTCCGCGCTCGGACTTCCCGACAGCGCCACGCCCCATGCCCTTCGCCATTCCTTCGCCACCCATCTTCTGGCGGGAGGCGGCGACCTGCGCACGATCCAGGAGCTGCTTGGACACGCGAGCCTTTCCACCACACAGATCTACACGCAGGTGGATGCCGCGCGGCTGCTCGACACTTTCGACCGGGCGCATCCGCGCGGACGCGACCACAGTGGCTAGGGTGGCCAGGGTGTGGCCTGGACGCGACCGGGGGACGCGGCGATTTTCCTTGCCGGCAACACGGCGTTGCAGGAGACTCGTCCCCATGCGCAAGCTGATTCCGCTTTCGGCGGTTCTCGCCCTTCTCGCCTCGGCTCCGTTTCCGGCGGCGGCCGCGGATGAGCGTTGCCAGGTGCCCGAGGCGGGCCGCTGGATCAACCGCAACGCGGACTATCAGGAAATCCGCATCCTCGAAATCGAGAGCCACTGTCGCGGCAAGCAGATCGTCATGCGGATGCGGGCGTTTACCCGGTGTTCGCCGCGCGACTGCAAATGGGGCTGGACCGATGCCTGGCGCAATGCCAGCGGCCGGGTCGAGGCAAGCTTTCCCGGCCTCTTCGGCGCCCGCGAAATCCAGGTGATCACCATGGAAAAGCGCATCGAGGCGCTGGTGACCTACCGGCCGCACGACCGCTCCAATGCCGCCGAGTTCCACGCCGCCATCATGGTGCGCGACTGACCCGCGACTTGCACAGGGAACGGGCGCGCATAAAAATGCGCCACACCCTCTGGCCGAAACGATGAAGTCGCGCTATCCTTTCCCCTGCGGAAAGCGTTTCGGCGTCGTGGACACATGCCGGAACCTCGCGAAGACGGACATGACGGAGATACGGGACGGACCGACAGCCAGAGAGGAGAGGATCATGCGTATTCTTGCAGGACTGACGACAGCGGCGGCCTTTGTCGCGCTTTCCGGAGTACCCGCGATCGCCGACTGCAGCTGGGGCAAGGTGGCCCAGTCCAAGGCGCGGACCAGCGTGGCCAGCAGCGAGGAAACGCGCTCCACCGCCGTTGCGACCAACGACCTCTCCCTGGAAACGATCCGCGCGGCGGAAGACGCGCGCAAGGTGAAGCCCGCCGCCGAATAGGTCGCCACGGCCCGCACGAAGCCGGGCGGTCGATTGACCGGATAATGAGAAGAGGCCGGAAGCAGAACGCCCGCCCCGGGAAACCGGAGCGGGCGTTCTGTCATCTCGCGATCACGCTCGCGTCGCGCCGGTCCTACGAGTGGATCGGCTTGGCGAAGGCCGCCATGGCCGCTTCCTTGACGGCCTCGCTCATGGTCGGATGCGCATGGCAGGTGCGCGCCAGATCCTCCGACGCGCCGCCGAACTCCATCAGCACCGCCGCCTCGTGGATCATCTCGCCGGCACCGTGGCCGAGGATATGAACGCCCAGCACCCGGTCGGTCTGCGCGTCGGCCAGCACCTTCACGAAGCCGTCGGTGTGACCCATCGCCTTGGCGCGGCCGTTGGCCATGAACGAGAACTTGCCGACCTTGTAGTCGACGCCCTCGGCCTTCAGCGCCTCCTCGGTCTTGCCGACCTCCGCCACTTCCGGCGAGGTGTAGACCACGCCCGGAATGACGCCGTAGTTCACGTGGCCCGCCTGGCCGGCGAGAATCTCGGCGACCGCGACGCCCTCGTCCTCGGCCTTGTGCGCAAGCATCGGCCCGGCGATCACGTCGCCGATGGCGTAGATGCCGGCGACATTGGTCTGGTAGTGGCCATCGGTCTTCACCCGGCCGCGCTCGTCGAGTTCGACGCCGATCTCGTCGAGGCCCAGCCCCTCGGTGACCGGCCGGCGGCCGATCGCGACCAGCACGACGTCGGCCTCGATGGTCTCGGCAGCCGCCTCGCCGCCGGCGGCCGGCTCCACGGTGACCACGACCTGCTTGCCCGAGGTGTCGACGCCGGTGACCTTGGTCGACAGGTGGAAGGTCATGCCCTGCTTCTTCAGCATCCGCTGGAAGGACTTGGAAACCTCGCCGTCCATGGGGCCGAGGATCTTGTCCATGAACTCGACCACCGTCACCTCCGCGCCGAGACGGCGCCAGACGGAACCGAGCTCGAGGCCGATGACGCCCGCGCCGATGACGACGACCTTGCCTGGAACCTTGTCCAGCGCCAGCGCGCCGGTGGAGGAGACCACGCGCTTCTCATCGATCTCGATGCCCGGCAGGCGGACCACGTCGGACCCGGTGGCGATGACGATCGACTTCGCCTCGACCTCCTGCTTCGACCCGTCGGCGGCGGTGACCTCGACCTTGCCGGCCGAGACGATGCGCCCGACGCCGTCGAAGGCGGTGACCTTGTTCTTCTTGAACAGGAACTCGATGCCGGAGACGTTGCCTTCGACGACCTTGTCCTTGAAGGCCATCATCGCCTTGAGGTCGAGCTTCGGCTTGCCGACCTTGATGCCCATGCCCTCGAAGGAGTGTCCCGCCTCCTCGAACTGCTCAGACGCGTGCAGCAGCGCCTTGGAGGGAATGCAGCCGACGTTCAGGCAGGTGCCGCCATGGGAGCCACGCTTCTCGACGACCGCGACCTTCAGCCCGAGCTGGGCCGCCTTGATGGCGCAGACGTATCCGCCAGGGCCGGTGCCGATGACGACGAGATCAAACTGGGACATTGCTTTCGCCTTTTTCCTGCTGGCAAGGGCGGACAGGGCCGCCGTGTTCATGTGGTTCGCGGTGTCGACGCCTCAGGGCACGATGGCCCTTGCGCCCGACACGTCGAGGATGGCGCCGGAGGTGTAGCTCGCCGCGTCGGACAGAAGCCACGCGATGGCCTCGGCGCATTCCTCCGCCGTTCCCGCCCGCCCCATGGGCAGGTCGGACGCCATGCGCGCCGCGCGGTCGGGGTCACCGCCCGAGGCGTGGATTTCCGTCTCGATGATGCCCGGGCGCACGGCATTCACGCGGATGCCCTCGCGCGCGACCTCCTTGGCGAGCCCGACGGTGAAGGTATCGACCGCCCCCTTGGCGGCGGCATAGTCGATGTATTGCGACGGTGACCCGAGCTTGGCGGAGGCGGACGACAGGTTGACGATCGCGCCTCCCTTGCCGCCCCCCGCGGTGGACATGCGCTTCACCGCCTCGCGGGCGCAGACCATCGTGCCAAGCACGTTGACGTCGAAGATGCGCCGGAAGCGCTCGAAGGACATGTCGGTGAGCGGTGCGGCGACATCCACCACGCCGGCGTTGTTGACGAGACCCGTCAGCCGGCCGAGCCTGTCGGCCTCGGCGAAGGTCTTCAGGCAGTCCGCCTCGCTTGCCACATCGGCCTGCAGGGCAACCGCCCGACCGCCACGCGCCTCGATCCCGGCGACGACCTCGTCGGCGCGTGCCGGGCTGGACACATAGGTCAGCAGCACGGTGGTGCCGGGTGCTGCCAGGCGCAGGGCCGCCGCAGCGCCGATGCCCCGGCTCCCCCCCGTCACGATCACAACACTCTCGCTCATCGGATCCCCTGTTCGTTTGTCTGGACGGCCATCGCGCTCAAGCCCCTCCTAGCGCTCCGCGAGCGCCAGACGCAGACCGAAGCCGGCAAAGGCGACGGCAACCGTACGTCCCAGCCAGGCCATGGCGCGGCGGCTCGACAGGAGCCGGGCCCCGACCGCCGCCGCGAACAGACCGTAGCCGATGAAAACCACCAGCGTCAGCCCCATGAAGACGCCGCCCAGGCCAAGCACCTGCAGCGTGACAGAACCGGCCTGCGGACTGACGAACTGCGGCAGGAAGGCCAGGAAGAACAGCGACAGCTTCGGGTTCAGCACGTTGATGAGAAACCCGTTGCGCGCGACCGCGAGGAGGTTGGCCGGACCGGCGGACTTCCGGTCGAAGGCAAGCGGACCGCCCTGACGCAGCGCCTGCCAGGCAAGATAGAAGAGATAGGCGGCGCCCGCGTATTTCAGGATCTGGAAGGCGAGCGCGCTCGCATGAAGCAGGGCCGCCAGACCGAATATCGCGGCAAGCAGCGCGGGCACGATGCCGAAGGTACAGCCCACGGCCGCCGCGATGCCCGGAACCCGTCCGCGCGCGAGGGCGGTCGCCACGGTGTAGACCACGCCGGTTCCAGGCGCGAGCACCACCACAAGGGCGGTCAGAAGAAATTCCGGCCCCATCTGCATTCCCTCCCCCTCAGGCGCGCGCCAGCCTGCGGCGCACGTTAACCACGATCGCCACGTGCAGCACGACGACGGCGGCAAGCGAAACGGTGTGGGCGGCAGGCGTCGCCCCGGGCCCGATCTCGGCGAGCCCCCAGACGCCGAGCGGCAGGAACAGGACCAGCGCCGTCCAGAGACCCGGATTGACGCGCCGCATGACGAGCGCCTGCACGAAATGCAGGACCGCGTTGACGAGAACCAGATAGATCCCGACCAGTCCCCAGTCCGGCGCGACGGCCCGCATCAGCCAGAGCGTCACGACCATGACGCCCCATACGCCGAAAACGTTGATCACGAAAACATCGCGCACGCTCAGGGCCTCGCGCCCGCCGCCGATGGTGGCATTGACGAAGAGACGGAACCGGTCGCCGTCATGTTCCTCGAGCTGATGCAGCATGTAGACGGGCAGGACGAGCCAGACCAGACGCTCTCCAAGCGGCCATCCGGCTGTCAGAAGCGGGGAAAGCACCAGAAGGCAGACGCCGACAAGCGCACCGCCGTAAACCCAGTTCGCCTGCAAGCGACTGACGGTCGCCTTCATACCCGCCTCCCCCAGGGTGTGGACAGGATCGTGTCCGCGGGACAGGCTCCGGGCGGGACCGCCGCCCGGAGCGCACATTCGTTAGCCGTCTTCAGAGATCGAGAACGAGACGCTGCACGTCCTCGAGGCTCTCCTTGACGCGGACAAGGAAGGTCACGGCCTCCTTGCCGTCGACGATGCGGTGATCGTAGCTGAGCGCCAGATACATCATCGGGCGGGCAACGATCTGGCCGTTCACCACCATCGGGCGTTCCTGGATCTTGTGCATGCCCAGGATGCCGGACTGCGGTGCGTTCAGGATCGGCGAGGACATCAGCGACCCGTAGACGCCACCGTTGGAGATGGTGAAGGTGCCGCCCTGCATGTCGTTCATGCCGAGCTTGCCGTCACGCGCCTTGCGGCCCAGGTTGGCGATTTCCTTCTCGATCTCGGCGATCGACATCTGGTCGGCATCGCGCACCACCGGCACGACGAGGCCACGGTCGGTGCCGACCGCGACGCCGATGTGGCAGAAGTTCTTGTAGATGACGTCCGTGCCGTCGATCTCCGCGTTGACCGCCGGGATCTCCTTCAGCGCATGGCAGACCGCCTTGGTGAAGAAGCCCATGAAGCCAAGCTTCACGCCGTGCTTCTTCTCGAAGAGATCCTTGTAGGACTTCCTGAGTTCCATGACCGGGCCCATGTCCACCTCGTTGTAGGTGGTCAGCATGGCGGCGGTGTTCTGGGCGTCCTTGAGACGGCGCGCGATGGTCTGGCGCAGCTTGGTCATGCGCACGCGCTCCTCGCGCGCGGCATCCTCGGCCACCGACGGGGCGCGGGCGGCTGCCGGCGCGGACGCCGTGGAGGAGGTCTGGGCGATGGAAGCGGCGGCAGCCGCGATCACGTCACCCTTGAGCACCTGGCCGCGCTTGCCCGATCCCTCGACCGACCCGGCATCCATGCCCTTCTCGGCCAGCATCTTGGAGGCGGAAGGCGCCGGCGGCATGTCCGACCCGGAAGCGGCCGGAGCCTTCCCGTCCTCGGCCTTCGGCGCCGAGGCGACCGGAGCGGAGGCGGCACCCGCGCCAACGGCGATGCGCGCCAGAAGCTGGCCCGGCGTCACGGTGGTGCCGGTCTCGACCGCGACCTCGACGATCTTGCCGGCGGCCGGGGAGGGAACCTCCTGCGCGGCCTTGTCGGTCTCCAGCTCGACGAGAATGTCGTCGGCCTTCACGGTGTCGCCGACCTTGACGAACCATTCGCCGACATCCGCCTCGGTGACGCTTTCGCCAGCCGAGGGAACGACCACGTCAACGGTCTCGGTCTTGTCGCCGCCCTTGGCCTCGGCCTTCTCTTCGGTCTTCGCGGAGGACTTCTCCGCCGGCTTTGCGGCCGCGGCGGGCTTGGCCGCGCCGGCTCCATCCTCGATCTGCCCGAGAAGCGCGCCGACCTCGACGGTGTCGCCTTCCTTGACGAGGATCTCGCCAAGCGTGCCGGACGCGGGCGCCGGCACTTCCACCGTCACCTTGTCCGTCTCCAGCTCGACGATGGGCTCGTCGGCGTTGATCGCATCGCCGGGCTTCTTGAACCACTGCGCGATGGTGGCCTCGGTCACGGATTCGCCCAGCGTGGGAACTCGAATTTCGGTCGCCATGATCTCAATCTCTTTCATCCGGTGGCGGCGCGCGGAAGGAACCGGTCCTTGCGCCAAGCGACGGGCCTGCCGGCGCCCGTCGGATCCCGTGGTCCATGAAGCGGCCACGGGCGAAAAGGGGTCAGACACGTGACGGCGCGCGCCGGGGTCTCCGGCGCGCGCCATGCGACTAATCGGCGAAGGCCTCGTCCAGGAACGCCTGGAGCTGGGCCTGGTGCTTGGACATCAGACCCGTGGCGGTCGCCGCCGAAGCGGCGCGGCCCACGTAGCGCGGCCGCTGGTTGGTGGCCTCGATCTGCTGCAGCACCCACTCGAGATAGGTCTGGACGAAGAACCAGGAGCCCATGTTCTTGGGCTCTTCCTGGCACCACACGAAGTCCGCGCCCTTGAAGCGGGCCAGCTCGTTCACCAGCGCCTTGGTCGGGAACGGATAGAGCTGCTCGACGCGAAGCAGGTAGACATCGTTGATGCCCCGCTTCTCGCGCTCCTCGAACAGGTCGTAGTAGACCTTGCCCGAGCACAGCACGACGCGGCGGATCTTGTCGTCCGCGGCCAGCTCGATCTCGCTCATGCCCGGAAGCTGAGCATCGTCCCACAGGATGCGGTGGAAGCTCGTGTCCTCGCCGAACTCGTCCAGCCGGCTGACGGCGCGCTTGTGGCGCAGCAGCGACTTCGGCGTCATCAGGATCAGCGGCTTGCGGAAGTCGCGCTTCAACTGACGACGCAGGATGTGGAAGTAGTTCGCCGGCGTGGTGCAGTTCGCGACCTGCATGTTGTCTTCGGCGCACATCTGCAGGAACCGCTCGAGACGGGCGGAGGAGTGCTCCGGACCCTGCCCCTCGTAGCCGTGCGGAAGCAGGCAGACGAGGCCCGACATGCGCAGCCACTTGCGCTCGCCCGACGACAGGAACTGGTCGAAGACCACCTGCGCGCCGTTGGCGAAGTCACCGAACTGGGCTTCCCAGAGCGTCAGCGCGTTGGGCTCGGTCAACGTGTAGCCGTACTCGAAGCCAAGCACCGCTTCCTCGGAGAGCATCGAGTTGATGACCTCGTAGCGCCCCTGGGTCTCGCTCAGGTGATTGAGCGGGATGTAGCGGTTCTCGTCCTCCTGGTCGTAGAGAACGGAGTGGCGCTGCGAGAAGGTGCCGCGCTCGCAGTCCTGGCCCGACAGGCGGACCGGATGACCGTCGACCATCAGCGACCCGAAGGCCATGGCCTCGGCGGTGGCCCAGTCGAAGCCCTCGCCCGTGTCGAACATCTTCTTGCGGTTGTCGAGGAAGCGGCGGATCGTGCGGTGGACGTTGAAGCCCTCCGGAACGCTCGTCAGCTTCGTGCCGATATCCTTCAGCGTGTCGACGGGAACGCCGGTCTGGCCGCGACGGGGATCCTCGAGATCCTTCGCCTGCTTCATGCCCGCCCACTTGCCGTCGAGCCAGTCGGCCTTGTTCGGCTTGTAGGCCTGGCCCGCGTCGAACTCGCGGTCGAGGTCGGCGCGCCGTTCGGCGCGCATGGCCTCGAGTTCCTCCGCCGTGATGACGTTCTCGGCGATCAGCTTGTCGGCATAGATCTGCAGCGTCGTCGAATGCTGGCGGATCTTGCGGTACATGATCGGCTGGGTGAACGCCGGCTCGTCGGACTCGTTGTGGCCGAAACGGCGGTAGCAGATCATGTCGATCACGACCGGCTTGCCGAAGAGCTGGCGGAACTCGGTCGCCACCTTGGCGGCATAGACCACCGCTTCCGGATCGTCGCCGTTCACGTGGAAGATCGGAGCCTCGATCATCTTTGCCACATCGGAGGGATACGGCGAGGACCGCGAGAAGCGCGGGTTCGTCGTGAAGCCGATCTGGTTGTTGATGATGAAGTGGACCGAACCGCCGGTACGATGGCCGCGCAGGGACGACAGGCCGAGACACTCGGCAACGACACCCTGGCCCGCGAAGGCCGCGTCGCCGTGCAGAAGCAGCGGCAGCACGGTCGAACGGTCGACCTCCGTGGTCTCCACGAAGCGTCCGTCGACGGCCGAGAGCTGATCCTGCTTGGCGCGGGCCTTGCCGAGCACCACCGGATCGACGATCTCGAGGTGCGACGGGTTGGCGGTCAGCGACAGATGCACCCTGTTGCCGTCGAACTCGCGGTCCGAGGAGGCGCCGAGGTGATACTTCACGTCGCCGGAGCCCTCCACGTCGTCAGGGGCGAAGGAGCCGCCCTTGAACTCGTGGAAGATCGCGCGCAGCGGCTTGCCCAGCACCTGGGCCAGCACGTTGAGGCGGCCGCGATGGGCCATGCCGAACACGATTTCCTTCACGCCGAGCGCGCCGCCGCGCTTGATGATCTGCTCGAGCGCGGGCAGCAGGGCCTCGCCGCCGTCGAGACCGAAGCGCTTGGTGCCGGTGTACTTGACGTCCAGGAATTTCTCGAAGCCCTCGGCCTCGAGCAGCTTGTTCAGGATCGCCTTCTTGCCCTTGGGCGTGAACTCGATCTCCTTGTCCGGTCCCTCGATGCGCTCCTGGATCCAGGACTTCTCGGCCGGATTGGAGATGTGCATGAACTCGACGCCCAGCGTCGAGCAATAGGTCCGCTTGAGGATGTCGAGCATCTCGCGAATGGT
Source organism: Stappia sp. (assembly GCA_002722295.1). Taxonomy (GTDB): domain Bacteria; phylum Pseudomonadota; class Alphaproteobacteria; order Rhizobiales; family Stappiaceae; genus Stappia. The sequence continues at coordinate 125,839 of PBLF01000009.1, forward strand.
CGCGAACTCGAGGCCCAGAACGTGATCGATGAAGATCTTGCGGTCCCAGTCGGCTTCCGTGAAGCCGTAGGACGAGGGATGCAGCTCCTCGTGATCCTCCTGCACCTTGAGCTTGAGAGGATCGAGGTCCGCATGCAGGTGGCCGCGCATGCGGTAGGCGCGGATCATCATAAGCGCCCGCACGGAATCGCGCGTCTGCTGCTGGACGGCCGCGTCCGTCAGCGGTTCGCCGCGGGTCTCAGCCCTGGCCTTGATCTTGTCGCCGAGCGCCTTTTCCGCCGGCGCCCAGTTGCCGTCGAGCGCGTTGACGAGATCGCCGTTGGCGGCGATCGGCCAGTCCGGACGCTTCCAGGATGCGCCGCGCGCCTCCTTCAGCACATCCGCGGTCTCGTCCGCCAGATTGGAGAAGAAGTCACGCCAGGATTCATCCAGGGAGCCCGGATCCTCCTTGTAGCGCGCATAGAGATCTTCGATATAGGCCGCGTTGCCGCCGTACAAAAACGACGTCATCGCGAAAACGTTGTTCGCGTCCTGCCGAGCCATCACCATAGCGGGGTCGCCCCCGCCCGCCTTGCTGTGGGGAGCCCTTTCACGCAGCGCCCCTGTCAAACGGATGTGGGACAGAACCGCGCGATGCGTGCCCCGCGCGGCTCCTCATTCATCGGTACACGGGAAAACTCCCCAAGGGAAGGTCCCACGCCCCGCATATGTGTCTGCGAGCACGGTAAAAAAACCGTGCTCGCAGGGAAAATCAGCCCTTGAGGACCTCGAGGAGGGTCTCGCCGAGCTTGGCCGGAGACGGGGAAACGCGGATGCCCGCCTCTTCCATCGCCGCGATCTTGTCCTCGGCGCCGCCCTTGCCGCCGGAAATCACGGCGCCGGCATGGCCCATGGTGCGGCCCGGAGGCGCCGTGCGGCCCGCGATGAAGCCGGCCATCGGCTTGCTGCGGCCCTTCTTCGCCTCGTCCTTGAGGAACTGCGCGGCCTCTTCCTCGGCCGAACCGCCGATCTCGCCGATCATGATGATCGACTTGGTCTCGTCGTCGGCGAGGAACATCTCCAGCACGTCGATGAACTCGGTGCCCTTGACCGGATCGCCGCCGATGCCCACCGCCGTCGTCTGGCCGAGGCCGGCGTTGGAGGTCTGGAACACGGCCTCATAGGTGAGCGTGCCCGAGCGCGAGACGACGCCGACCGAGCCCTTCTTGAAGATGGAGCCCGGCATGATGCCGATCTTGCACTCTTCCGGGGTCAGGATGCCCGGGCAGTTCGGGCCGAGCAGGCGCGACCTGGACTTCTCCAGCTTCGCCTTGACCTTCACCATGTCGGCGACCGGAATGCCTTCCGTGATGCAGACGATGAACGGCACCTCGGCATCGATGGCCTCGATGATCGCGGCCGCGGCGCCTGCCGGCGGCACGTAGATCACCGAAGCATCCGCGCCGGTCGCCTCCTTCGCTTCGCCGACGGTGGCGAAGATGGGAAGCGATGCGGCGGAATCGAGGCCGGAGGTCCAGCTCTCACCGCCCTTCTTGGGATGCACGCCGGCAACCATCTGGGTGCCATAATAGGCTAGGGCCTGCTCCGTGTGGAACGTGCCGGTCTTGCCGGTCAGGCCCTGGACGATGACCTTGGTGTCTTTGTTGACGAGAATGGACATTAGGCAGCTCCCGGCTGTGCGACTAGAGGAAAGGATTGACTACGGTCACGGGGCCATAAGCCTGCCCGTGACTAAGCCCCTCGGTATAAAGGGTAGCAGCGCCGAGGCGCTCGGCTGCGGCGATGACAGCACCATCCCAGTAAGAAATTTCGAAACGCTGCGAAACGGCGATCCCCGCCAACACCAACTGCTCATCGGCCGCGACAAACGGCTTGCGCGCAAGCAGCGAGACCCAGCGCCGCGCTTCATCAGGAGAAAGCGGTCGACACCCCTTGCTGATCGCATTGGCATAGAACTCGGCAAGGACTTGAGCACTCGTTCCGAACTGCGTTGTGAGCAGACCGTGGGCCACCTGCCATTTTTCGCGATCGGCCGCCTGACCGTTCGCCGCGTGAAGCAGGATATTGGTATCGAGAAAGACATCAGCGCCAGCGATCAAAACGTGGATGCCCCGAGTACGTTTCTTCCCGACGTGGCTGCCAGTCACCCATGTCGCCCATTCTTTCGCGAGACAGCCTCAGCAACTCCTCGGTAATCTCGTCACGCTGCTGCTCCTGCTCAACGAGCCGGGTCAGGAAATTGCGCACGAGTTCGTTGACGCTCGTGCGCTTCATGGCTGCAAGCACGCGAACCTTGTCGAGGAGGTTTTCGTCTATGGCAAGGGTGATGTTCTTGGACATGCCAATCCACGCGGGTTATGTGCTACACATATCCTGCGTTGGGCGTGCACGCAACCATCAATCGCTTGCACGGACTATTGCCATCGTCTGAGAAACGTCCTCAATCGGTTCCAGCCTCGCGGGCCGGCACACTCCTATTGCTGCCCAGACCGCTCAGCCCTTGGAACGATGACCTTGGTCGACTGGAGCACCGTCGCGTTGGCTGGCACTTTGCCAGGCGCCCGTTCTTCCACGTCGTAGACGAGGAAATATCGATTTCGACCGTTCTCGATCTTGAGGCGACCGGCCCCCAGCCGCTTCGGCGTACGCGACTGCTGCACACGCGCCTCTCTTGGGGTTCCCTTCGTGATCGCATCGCGAAACGATGCGATCATTGAAGAGTTCTGATCGAGGCTCAGCCTCAGCTCTTCATTTCCGGCCGCATCAACCGACTCCACGTGCTCATGCGCCTGGATCCAAGCCTCCAGTTGCTGGAAATCCCCCGGCCCGCAAAACGTTGAGACCCCATACGTAGCCGCCGTCCAATTCTGGTAGCCGCAGGATTGGTAGACCACGTCAGAAAACCGTACTTCCGTCAGAGAAAACTGAGCGGCAATGCCGGCAGAAGATCGAACCAGTGATCCAGGTCGAACGCTCCAGCCAGCATCTCGCAGGGACTGCATCACCTCATCTCGCGATCCATCACTGCCAAGACATACAACGATGAAATCCTTGATCGGACAGTAATTTCCGTCGTCAAGGGCATACGTCATAGTTGCCGTGCCGCCCACCACCACAAGGGAGAGAGCGGCACACAACCAGCTGGATCGTGTACAGAGGCGACCAGTCATCAGCCCTTCACGGCAGCGACGATCTTCTGGGCGGCATCGTCGAGATCATCGGCGGCGATGACGTTCAGGCCGCTCTCGTTGATGATCTTCTTGCCGAGCTCGACGTTCGTGCCCTCGAGGCGCACGACCAGCGGCACCTTCAGGCCGACTTCCTGCACGGCCGCGATCACGCCTTCCGCGATCACGTCGCAGCGCATGATGCCGCCGAAGATGTTGACCAGGATGCCCTTCACGTTCGGATCGGACGTGATGATCTTGAACGCCGCCGTGACCTTCTCCTTGGAGGCGCCACCGCCCACGTCGAGGAAGTTCGCCGGCTCCGCGCCGTAGAGCTTGATGATGTCCATGGTCGCCATGGCGAGGCCGGCGCCGTTCACCATGCAGCCGATGTCACCGTCGAGCGCGACGTAGGCGAGGTCGTACTTGGACGCCTCGATCTCCTTGTCGTCCTCCTCGGTGATGTCGCGCAGCTCGACGATGTCCGGATGACGGAACAGCGCGTTGCCGTCGAAGGACACCTTGGCGTCGAGGACGCGCAGGCGGCCGTTCTTCATGACGATCAGCGGGTTGATCTCGAGAAGGCTCATGTCCTTCTCGACGAAGGCCGTGTAGAGGATCGGGAACAGCTTCATGCCGTCGGCCCGCGCCTCGCCGGAGAGCTCGAGAGCGTCGCACAGCTTGCCGGCGTCGGCCTCGGTCACGCCCGTGTCCGGGTCGATGGCCACGGTGACGATCTTCTCCGGCGTCTCCTCGGCGACCGCCTCGATGTCCATGCCGCCCTCGGTCGAGACGACGAAGGCCGGACGGCCGACCGTGCGGTCGACGAGGATGGAGAGGTACAGCTCGCGCTCGATGTCGGCGCCGTCCTCGATGTAGAGACGGTTGACCTGCTTGCCGGCGTCGCCGGTCTGCTTGGTCACCAGCGTGTTGCCGAGCATCTCGGCGGCGTGCGACTTCACCTCGTCGAGCGAGAAGGCGAGGCGAACGCCGCCCTTCGCGTCGGGGCCGAGTTCCTTGAACTTGCCCTTGCCGCGACCGCCGGCGTGGATCTGCGACTTCACCACCCAGAGCGGACCGGGGAGCTGCTTCGCGGCAGCCTCGGCCTCGTCGGCGGAGAAGATGGCAACGCCCTCGGCCACCGGGGCGCCATAGCCCTTGAGGACCTGCTTGGCCTGGTATTCGTGGATGTTCATGGGTGTGATCTCCCGTTTGGACGGCGCGTCATGCAAAGCGGGAGGCCCGAGGCCTCCCGCTCAATCATCACGCCAGCGCCGGCTGGATCTTCTTGCAGGCCTCGATCAGGCCGTCCACGGAGCTGACCGACTTGTCGAAGTTGGCCTTTTCCTCGCCCTCGAGCGAAATCTCGATGACGCGCTCCACGCCGTTCGAGCCGATCACGACCGGCACGCCGACGTAGGTGTCCTTGAGGCCGTACTGGCCATCCAGATGCGCGGCACAGGGCACCACGCGCTTCTTGTCCTTCAGGTAGCTCTCGGCCATGGCGATCGCCGAGGCGGCCGGGGCGTAGAAGGCCGAGCCGGTCTTGAGCAGGCCGACGATCTCGGCGCCGCCGTCGCGGGTGCGCTGGACGATCTCCTCCAGGCGCTCGGCCGTGCACCAGCCCATCTTGACCAGATCGGTCAGCGGGATGCCGGCAACCGTCGAATAGCGGGTCAGCGGCACCATGGTGTCGCCGTGACCGCCGAGCACGAAGGCCGTGACGTCTTCCACCGACACGCCGAACTCCTCGGCGAGGAAGTAGCGGAAGCGCGAGGAGTCGAGAACGCCGGCCATGCCGACGACCTTGTTGGCCGGAAGGCCGGAGAACTTCTGCAGCGCCCAGACCATCGCGTCGAGCGGGTTGGTGATGCAGATGACGAATGCGTCAGGAGCGTGCTCCTTGATGCCCGCGCCCACCTGCTCCATCACCTTGAGGTTGATCTCGAGCAGGTCGTCGCGGCTCATGCCGGGCTTGCGCGGCACGCCGGCGGTGACGATCACAACGTCCGAGCCCGCGATCGCCTCATAGGAGTTGGCGCCGGAGAGCTTGGCGTCGAAGCCGTCGACAGGAGAGGATTCGGCAAGGTCGAGCGCCTTGCCCTGGGGCGTGCCTTCGGCAATGTCGAAGAGGACGATGTCGCCGAGTTCCTTCAGGCCGGCGAGGTGGGCGAGCGTGCCGCCGATCTGTCCCGCGCCGATCAAAGCGATCTTGTTCCGAGCCATATCCTATTGCTTCCCTTTACGTAAAATGGAGCATCGACCGTTCTGAACGGTCGCGCATGGCACTAAACCCTTTGCGCCCCCGGTGCAAGCTAATCGAAGGGCGCAACCGGCCCGGCGCGGGCTTACTCCGCGTCGCCCAGCCACGCCTCGGAGCGCATCTCGGTCAGCCGCGAGACCGTGCGCGCGAACTCGAAGGACTCGGTGCCGGTCGTCGCCACATAGAGGCCATCCGGCTCGGTTTCCGCCGAAATCACGAGCTTGTTTCGCGTGTTGTAGAGCGTGTCGATCAGGTTGATGAACCGCTTGGCGGCGTTGCGCTGGGGCAGGTCCATGACCGGCACGTTCTCGATCACGAACGTATGGTAGGAATGGGCGAGCCGCTGGTAGTCGGCCGCGCCCAGGGGCTGCTCGCACAGCTCCTTGAAGGAGAACCGCGCGACGCCGGCGGCCGTGCGTTCCACCGGGATGACGCGCCCCTTGGCCTCCAGCTCCTCCCGGTGGGCGGGAAGCCCGTGGGTCAGCTTGCGCCACAGCGCGTCCACCGCCTTGTCGGCCTCCCCGCCCAGCGGCGTGAGGTAGAGCGGCGCGCCGGCCAGTTTCTCCATGCGGTAGTCGGTGCGCGCGTCGAGGCAGATCACGTCGACGCGGGTCTTCAGAAGCTCCACGAACCCGAGGAAATGCCCCCGGTTCAGCCCGTCCTTGTAGAGGTCGTCCGGGTCGACGTTGGAGGTCGCCACGACGACGACGCCAAGCTCGAACAAGCGCGTGAAGAGCCGCCCGAGAATCATCGCATCGGCAATGTCGGTGACGGCGAACTCGTCGAAGCACAGAAGCCGCGTCGCCTCGGCGAGGTCGGCGGCGACGGGAGGGATCGGGTCGTCGCCGGCGATCTTGCCGTCGCGGATCGCGGCGCGCGCCGCGTGAACCCGCTCGTGCACATCGGCCATGAACTCGTGGAAGTGCACGCGGCGCTTCTTCCTCGTCACCGCGATGTCGAAGAACAGGTCCATCAGCATGGTCTTGCCACGCCCGACCTTTCCCCAAACGTAAAGTCCGCGCAGGGGCTCGCCCGCGCCCTTGCGCTTGCCGAACAGCCAGCCCAGCGCGCTCTTCTTCGAGGCGGGACCGGTCTCGGCGAGACGCTCGTTCAGCCGGTCGAGAGCGGCGACGACCTCGGTCTGCGCGGCGTCGCGCTCGATCTCGCCCTCGGCAACCAGCGCCTCGTAGCGGCCGGCAACCGTATGCGCCAGCGGCGGTGTCCTGTTGGTGGAGGTACTCACGGGCGCGCACTCGCACCCGGCGCCGGGGCGAAAGCCCGCCGGCTCATGTCGACGTTCGGGACGGTCAAGGGAACCCCCTCGCGATTTGGCTTGAACCTGCAGCTGGATAGCGCGCATCCGCGCGACCGGCAAGGCCGGTGCCCGACCGGGACCGGCTGGCCTCAGTCGTCCGCGGGCTCCGGGCGGCCGGCAAGCGGCGCGGCGAAGACCTCGTCCACCGGAACCTGAAGCGCGGTCGCCAGACGGTTGGTCTGCGAGGCCATGCCTACGATGGCCAGGAGCTCGCCGAGCTCCGCCTCGCTCATGCCCCTGGCGCGGGCGGCGGCGGTGTGGGAGCGGATGCAGTACTCGCAGGAATTGGCAATGGAGACCGCCACATAGAGCATCTCCTTCACCCTGGGATCCAGGGCGCCCGGTCCCATGACCTCGCTGAGGCTCTCCCAGGTCCGCTTGAGAAGCGCGGGATCATTGGCGAGCACACGCCAGAAATTGTTGATGAAATCGGTCTTGCGCGCGGCGCGGATATCATCGAGGACGGCCCGCGCCGACGGCGCCATCTCCTCGTCCGCGAGCACTGGCCAGATGGACATGGCCTCCCTCCCCTTTCTCGGGTGGCCGGCCCCTTCCCGGCCCCCATGTCATGCCCGGCCCCGGGGGGACCGGGCATTTGGTCAGCGATAGACCTGGATCGGCGCGCCGGAGACGGTGCGTCCGGAGAAGCTCTCAGCGCCGGTCGAATAGAGCTCGGCGACATTGGCGCCGCTCGCATCCTTCAGGATCACCTGCTTGCCCTGCAGGTCCCAGGCCGAAACCGTCTGCATTTGCGGCGTCGCGCAGCCGCGCGAGTTCGCGCGGTAACCGCCGCTCCACTTGGTCAGCGTCATGAAGAGCTTGCAGTTGTCCGAACCGGAGGTGACGGACCAGCCGCCGAGCATGTCCGAGCGGCCGATTTCGCGGGCCGAGGCCGGAGGCGCGCTCGACTGCGGGTTCGCGGAGGCGACATCGGTGCCGGTTCCCGCACCGTCGATCGGGGCGCCTTGCGCGCCGGGCGCGATCGGCTGGCCGTACTGGTCGTACTGCTGGGCACCGCCCGGCGTGTTGTAGTCGGGGCCGAGAGGCTCCAGCGACTGGCTCGACACCGGCGCCGTCGGCGTGGCCGGCAGCGGCGCCGGCCGGTCGCCATAGCCGAGGCGCTGGCAACCGGCCAGGGCGACGGTCAGGCACAGCGCGGTCGCCAGGGGGGCGGTGGCGCGAACGGATCGGATCATCATCGGATACCCTTGTCGGTCTGTCGTGTCTCGGTCGTGTCGTGTCTCGGTCGTGGCGCCGGGCGCATAGGCCCTCGCGGCTCCACCCCTTGCGGTTTCGCCCGGGCGTCGCGTCCGCCAGGCGATCTGCCCACAAGTGTTAACCGTCTTGGTGACCAAAACGTTGACGAGGCGCATGAGGTTCAGCAGATTGGGACCAAATCATGACCTGACGCAAACGGAACCTGCCACGAGCGGCCCGCGCGCATGCCCTTAGGGGCATTGGCGCGCACACGTTCATCGCCACGGTTCCGCCACAGCGGCGGGCGACACTGTGCATGTAACCAATCAGGTCTGGGGAGACCCGAGGAGCGGTGCCTTCAACGCCAGGAGCGCCGCATGTCCGACACCATCGCCATCACGCCGGAGCATCCGGCAGAAACCGGGTACTACAGAAAACTCTCCTCCGCCGACCAGCATCTGTTCCGCGACCACCTTCTGCGCCTCGACCAGGACGCCCGCCGCGCCCGCTTCGCCATGCTGGCAAGCGATGCGTTCCTGCGTTGCTACGCCGAGACCAGTTTCTCGCTGGGCACGGTGATCCACGGCTATTTCGCCGGCGGAATACTCAGGGCCGTGGCTGAACTGCGCCCGCTGGGAGACGGCATGAGCGCGGAGGCCGCCTTTTCGGTCGAACCGGAGCTGCAACAGACCGGCATAGGAACCCGGCTCATGGAGCTGACCCTGATGGCGGCGCGCAATCGCGGCTGCCACCACATCCTCATGAACTGTCTGGCCACCAATCGCGCCATGCAGAAGCTGGCCCGCCGCTTTACCGACGACCTCACCTTCGAGATGGGCGACGTCGTGTGCCAGATTTCCTCGAGCCGGCCCTCCGCCTTCAGCCAGATCCGCGAGCAGATCTCCGACCTTTACGGTTTCATGGTGTCGCTTACGGAAGGACTGAAGCCCACGGGCCGCGCCTGAGCCCCTCCCCCGGCTCAGGCAGCCGAGGGGGACACCTTGAGGAGCGGCAGGGCACGGGGCAGAAACTGTCCCGTCGCCATGGCCTCGTCGATGGCCGCGCTCAGGCGGCGGAAGGCCAGGCGCAGGGCCTCGCGCCCGACGAGACTGCCGGTGGCAAGCTTTTCCATGCGCCAGTCGAGAAGGCGCGCGTCTTCGGGCCAGATCGGGCGGGTCGCATCGAGGGCGGCGGGCGTGAGGCCCACCACCACATCAGGCACCGGAGCCGCAGGCAGCGAGAACAACTCGAAGCTCTTGGGCTCGAGCGCCGCATCGTCGACACCAGCCTCGCCAAGAACGCGCGACACGCCCTCCGCAAGTGCTGGAGCTGGTGCGAGACCGGCGGAAAAGGCGCGCACGCGGCCCTGCCCGGTCCGGTTCAGATAGGCCTCTGCCATGGGGCCAAGGCGGGCATTGTCATCGCACAGGAACAGAACCGTCGTCGGCATTTTCACTCCTCGCCGCATCTCACGCCGAATCGCCCCCGCCCAGCGCCACCGGTTCTAGGGGCGCTCGGAGACGGCACTGTGACGGCAACCGGACAGTCTTGTGGCAGACGGTGTCGCCCCCGACGGTCCGGCACCGCGCGCCAGAAAATGCGCGACACCTGGAAAAGTTCCCGCAAATCCGCGATTTACGCGATGTCCCGGAATTCAGTCGGACGAAAAGGCGTCGTAGGCGGTCAGCGCTTCCGCGCCATAGATCATCGACGGGCCGCCGCCCATGTAGACGGCGACACCGATGGTCTCCATCACCTCCTGACGGGTGGCGCCATATTTCGCCGCCGCCTTGGCATGATAGGCAAGGCAGCCGTCACAGCGTGCGGTAATGCCGATGGCAAGGGCGATGAGCTCCTTGGTCTTGCTGTCGAGCGCGCCCTCGCCGATCGCCGCGCGGGCGAGTTCGTGGAACCCCTTGGCGACGCCCGGAATCCCGGCACGCACCTCGCCCATGCGCGCGTCCGTCTGGGTGATGAAGGATTGCCAGTCGCTGACAGCCATGTGACCTCTCCCCTTGTCGCCGCTTGCGCGGCACGACCTGTGTGCCGCACCTCTATCGCTTCGCGCTGTCCGCGCGCCTTGCGATGGATCAAGGTTTCTCATGAAAACGCGGCGGAATGCCGCCGGGTTTCCGCCTAGGGTGTGGTCAGGGCCAGAACCAGCGCCAGCCCGAGGCCGGAGACGAAAAGCCACGCGAAGCCGCCGAGCGCCAGAGGCCGCAGGCCTTCCGCTCGCAGCCGCGAAAGCCGGGTCTCCAGCCCCATGGCGGCGAGCGCCAGCGACAGCAGGAGGGTCGTGGCAAGACGCGCGTCCTCGAGAAGCCCCTGCGGGAGCGCCACGGCGCTGTTCAGCCCGACCATGGCGAGAAACCCGAGCACGAACCAGGGCAACGGCGGTCGCCCGGCCGCCCCGCCTGCGCCATCGCCCCTGCGCATGAAGGCGAGGGAGAACACGAGCGGGGCCAGCAGCACCACGCGCGCCAGCTTGGCGATGGTCCCCGTGTGACCGGCCTCGTCGCCGACCTGGAAGGCCGCCGCCACCACCTGGGCCACCTCGTGGATCGTCGCACCACTCCAGAGCCCGTAGGCGACCTGACCAAGGTCCAGGGGCACCGCCAGCAGCGGATAGAGCAACATCGACAGGGTGCCGAAAATGGTCACGCAGGCAATCGCATAGGCGACTTCCTCGTCACGGGCGCGGGACACGAGATCGGTGGCGAGAACGGCGGATGCGCCGCAAACGGCGGTTCCGGCGGCGATCAGTTCGGACAGCGGCCGTGACACCCCCAGCCAGGCGCCGACACGCCGGGTGACGACAAAGGTCGCGACGAGGGTCACCACCACGATGGCGATGCCACTGACACCCAGCTCCGCGACCTGGGCGAGCGTGAGCTGCAGGCCGAGCAGAATGACCCCGAGCCGCAACAGCCGCTTCATGGAAAAGGCGATGCCCGGCAGCAGGACCCCGGGGAGCGGAACAAGGTTGCCGATGACGATGCCCGTGACGATGGACAACAGCAGCGGACTGAGCGCGCCGACGCCAAGCCGCTCGTGCAGGAAAAGCGCGCCGAGCGCAATCGCCAGCGTCAGGGCCAGCCCGGGAAGAACCGCCCCGACCTGTCGCAGGTGGCGGGAGAGAGGGAAACGGGCAAGCGCGGTCATGCGGGAACTCATCGTCGTTGAAGCGGTCCGGGGCATTGAAGCGGCCGTGGGATACTGGCCGGGCACTTCACCCTAGGACGACATCTTCAATCGACAAAACGCGTTATTCTTGTCATAATCATCCAACATATCGATTGATATCAGAATGCCTTTGCTTGACGCATAGCGCGGGCGGATCCGGCCAGCATCATGACCCTTGAACAATTGCGCATCTTCATCGCCGTGGCGGAGGTGCAGCACATGACGCGCGCGGCCGAAGCGCTCGGGCGCACCCAGTCGGCGGTCAGCGCCTCCATCGCGGCGCTCGAATCCCGTCACGGCGTGATCCTCTTCGACCGCGTCGGGCGGCGCATCGAACTGACCGAAACCGGGCGGCGCTTTCTCGGCGAGGCGCGCGGCCTGCTCGCCCGCGCGGCCCAGGCCGAACGGCTGCTCGACGGTCTCGGCGGCGACGTGTCCGGGACGCTCCACGTTCACGCGAGCCAGACGGTCGCCAGTTACTGGCTGCCACCGTTCCTCGCCCGCCTGCGGGCCGCGCATCCGCGACTCGCCATCGTGCTGCGGGCCGGCAACACGTCCGACGTCGCCGAGGCCGTGCGACGGGGACAGGCGGACATCGGCATCGTCGAGGGCGAAACGGAAGACGAGGACCTCACCGCCACGCCGGTCGGCGAGGACGCGCTGGTGCTGGCGCTCGCGCCCGGCCATGCGCTGGCGTCCGCCACGTCGGTGAGCGCTGGCGACCTTGCCTCCACGCCATGGGTCATGCGCGAGGAAGGCTCCGGCACCCGCGCCGCCTTCGAGCGGATCCTGACGCGTTTCGACCTGTCGTCCGACCGCCTCGACGTCCTGCTGGAACTGCCCTCGAACGAGGCGATGATCGCCGCCGTGGCGACCGGCGAGGCCGCCTGCGTGGTCTCGCGGCTCGCCGCCGAGCCCGCCCATGCGGCCGGGCGCATCGCGCTCGTCGCCTTGCACGACGGGGACAGGCGCTTCACCGCCCTTTCCCACCGTCAGCGCCACCCCACACCCGCCGCCGACGCACTCCTCGCCCTCATGCGCGAGACGGCGACGTCCACCCCTTGACCCGCGTCGACAAGGCGCGACAACGTCAGCATACCTGCCCACACGGAGCCGACACGATGCCTCTTGCCCTCTGGTGCGTTCTGATTGCCGCCCTTCTGCCGTTCCTCTCGCTGCTGCCGGCCAAGTTCACCCGCGAGTTCGACAATGCCCGTCCGCGCGATCCCGAGTTCTGGAAGGACGGCTTCAGGGCACGGGCCAACGGCGCACACCAGAACGGCTTCGAGGCCTTCCCCTTCTTCGCCGTGGCGGTCATCACCGGCCTGTGGCAGGGCGGAAACGCGCAGTGGATCGACAGCCTCGCCGGGCTCTTCATCGGCGCACGCGTGATCTATGTCTTCTGCTACTGGAGCGATCGGGCGACGCCGCGCTCCCTGGCCTGGGCCGTCGGCCTCTTCTCGACCATCGCGATCTTCACAAGCCCCGTGTGGAGCTGAGAAGGCGGTCGGCGTTTCCGTCCATTTCTGAGTGGAGTTCCGGCCACCGGAAGCGCATCCCCAGGCGACTCAGCCTTCCAACGCAAAGAGGCCACCCTTCGGGGCGGCCTCTTTCGTCTGCTGGTACGAGCAACGGGTCGCGTGATCAGACGCGGCGCTCGACCATCATCTTCTTGATCTCGGCGATCGCCTTGGCCGGGTTCAGGCCCTTCGGACAGGCCTGCGAGCAGTTCATGATCGTGTGGCAGCGATAGAGGCGGAACGGATCCTCGAGGTTGTCGAGACGCTCGCCGGTGGCCTCGTCGCGCGAGTCGATCAGCCAGCGGTAGGCCTGCAGCAGCACGGCCGGGCCGAGATAGCGGTCGCCGTTCCACCAGTAGCTCGGGCAGGAGGTGGAACAGCAGGCACACAGGATGCACTCGTAGAGGCCGTCCAGCTTGACGCGATCCTCGTGCGACTGGCGCCACTCCTTCTCCGGGGCCGGCGTCGTAGTCTGCAGCCAGGGCTCGATCGACCGGTGCTGGGCATAGAAGCGCGTCAGGTCGGGCACCAGATCCTTGACCACCGGCATGTGCGGCAGCGGGTAGATCTTGACCACGTCGCCGGCAACCTCGTCCGTGCCCTTGGTACAGGCCAGCGTGTTGGTGCCGTCGATGTTCATGGCGCAGGAACCGCAGATGCCCTCACGGCAGGAGCGGCGGAACGTCAGCGTCGGGTCGATCTTGTTCTTGATGTAGATGAGACCGTCCAGAACCATCGGGCCGCAGTCGTCGGCATCGACGAAATAGGTGTCGATGCGCGGGTTGCGCCCGTCATCCGGGTTCCAGCGGTAGATCCTGTATTCGCGAAGGTTCGTCGCGCCCGCCGGCTTGTCCCAGACCTTGCCCTTGGCAACCTGCGAATTCTTGGGAAGCGTCAACTGCACCATATCTCGTCGCTCCGCGTGTTCCGGGTCCGGCCCTCAGGCCCGCCCTCCCTCGGGTCGTGAAGCCTCAAGCTCCAGGACCGTGTTGTCATCGGTCGCGCCCGTGGCGCGATAGCCAAGCCGGGCAAGGAGCGCGAGGCAGTCGTGCTCCCAATGCGCCCGGCAATTCGTCTCGATCATCACCACGCGCGGCAGGCGCGTGGCCTCCAGCCCGGCGAGATAGGGCACCAGCACCCTGTCCTCGAAGCCCTCGACGTCGATCTTCAGGACGTCGACCCTCGCGATCCCCGCCTCGGCGAGCATGTCGGCGAGCGGGACGGTCGTCACGGGCCTCGCCCGCCAGTCGCCGGCCCATTCGCCGGTGGTCAGCTCCGGCACGAGCGTGGCGAAGCCGCAATTCGACGGCTCCGACCACAATGCCATCTCGCCATGCCGTTCGCCCACCGCCTTGCGCACGATCTCGACGCCGGCAAAACCGTTGGCCGCCACGTTGAAGGCCAGCCTGTCGGCGGTCGCCGGGTTCGCCTCGACGGCAAGAACCCTCGCCCCCGCGCGCGCCGCGGCCAGCGTGTGACTGCCCACGTTGGCGCCGACATCAACGAAGACACAGCCCTCGCGCAGATGCCGGGCCAGAAGCGCGTGTTCGCCGCGCTCCGGCAGCCGCCCCTTCGCCAGGATCTTCCGGTCGTCGTAGTTCGAGCCCGGATAGAGCCTGAACCGCAGGCCGTCGGCCTCAGCATCGAAAGGTCCCGCCCACAGGCGGGAGACCAGCGCGCGCACCCTCTTGCGAAGACTCGCGGCAAGGTCGTGACGGTCGGCGAGCTTCCACACGAAACGCTCCCACCCGCCGGCACGATAGGTGCCGAAGGGGGACGTCAGGTCCGGAACGAGCGTGGCCGTCATGACCGGGGCTCCTGTCGCAAGGGCCGGGGCGGGAGGGAAATTCCGGGGTAGGCCGACGTGACCCGCATCGTCCTTCCCGCCACGATCCTCAGTAGACGCGCGCCTTGGGCGCGATCTTCTTCGGGTCGATGCCGCCTTCGTCGATGGTCGTCAGCGGCTCGGTGACGACGGCGCGGTAGTCGAGCCTGACCTTGCCGGCCTCGTCGACCCAGGCAAGCGTGTGCTTGCGCCAGTTCTCGTCGTCGCGTCCGCCCAGCGGACCGTCCTTGTAGTCCTCGCGCGCATGCGCCCCGCGGCTCTCCTTGCGCGCCTCGGCGCCGTAGACCGTGGTGATGGCGTTTGCCATGAGGTTTTCCAGCTCGAGCGTCTCGACCAGATCCGAGTTCCAGATCATCGAGCGGTCGGTCACCTTGAGATCCGGCAGTTCCGACCAGATCGCCGAGATGCGCTGGCACCCCTGCTCCAGGCTCTCCTGGGTGCGGAAGACGGCGGCATCCTCCTGCATGGCACGCTGCATCTTCTCGCGCAGGTCCGCCGTGGGGATCTTCCCGTCGGCGTGACGCAGCTTGTCGAAGCGGGCCATGATCTTGTCGCAGGACGCCTCGTTCGGGGTCGGCACGGGGGCCTTCCGGTCAATGGTCTCGCCGGCGCGAATCGCGGCGGCGCGACCGAACACCACAAGGTCGATCAGCGAGTTGGAGCCCAGGCGGTTGGCGCCGTGGACCGAGGCGCAGCCCGCCTCGCCGACGGCCATCAGGCCCGGCTGGATCGCGTTGGGATCGTCCTTGGTCGGGTTCAGCACCTCGCCCCAGTAGTTGGTCGGGATGCCGCCCATGTTGTAGTGCACCGTCGGCAGCACCGGGATCGGCTCCTTGGTCACGTCGACACCGGCGAAGATGCGCGCCGATTCCGAGATGCCCGGCAGGCGCTCGCCCAGGATGTCGGGATCCAGGTGGTCGAGGTGCAGGAAGATGTGATCCTTGTTCTTGCCGACGCCGCGGCCTTCACGGATCTCCATGGTCATGCAACGCGAGACCACGTCACGCGAGGCGAGATCCTTGGCCGAGGGGGCGTAGCGCTCCATGAAGCGTTCGCCCTCGGAGTTGACCAGATAGCCGCCCTCGCCGCGCGCGCCCTCGGTGATGAGGCAGCCCGCGCCATAGATGCCGGTCGGATGGAACTGGACGAACTCCATGTCCTGGAGCGGCAGGCCCGCGCGGGCCACCATTCCGCCGCCGTCGCCGGTGCAGGTATGGGCCGAGGTGGCGGAGAAATAGGCGCGGCCGTAGCCGCCGGTCGCCAGAACGACCATCTTCGCCAGGAAGCGGTGGATCGTGCCGTCATCGAGGTTCCAGGCGATCACGCCCTGGCAGACACCGTCCTCGGACATGATCAGGTCGAGGGCGAAATACTCGATGTAGAACTCGGCGTTGTGGCGCAGCGACTGGCCATAGAGCGTGTGCAGGATGGCGTGACCCGTCCGGTCGGCCGCCGCACAGGTGCGCTGCACGGGAGGGCCGTCGCCGAAATTCTGCATGTGACCGCCGAAGGGCCGCTGGTAGATGCGGCCGTCCTCGGTGCGCGAGAAGGGCACGCCGTAGTGCTCCAGCTCGTAGACGGCCTTGGGCGCCTCGCGGGCAAGGTACTCCATGGCGTCGGTGTCTCCGAGCCAGTCGGAGCCCTTCACCGTGTCGTACATGTGCCACTGCCAGCTGTCGGGCGTCATGTTCTGGAGGCTGGCGGCAATGCCGCCCTGGGCGGCGACCGTGTGCGAGCGGGTCGGGAAGACCTTGGTGACGCAGGCTGTCCTCAGGCCCTGCTCGGCCATGCCCAGCGTCGCGCGAAGTCCGGCGCCACCGGCACCGACCACGACCACGTCGTAGTGGTGGTCGACAAAGGAATAGGCTCGTTCAGCCATGTGTTCAGCCTCCGAAGCTGATCTTGAGAACGGCGAAGACCGACGCGAGGCCGATGAAAGCCGAGAAGAAGGTGTTGGCCATCAGCGCCAGGAACTTGGCTCCCTCGCCGTGGACATAGTCCTCGATGATGACCTGCATGCCGAGCTTCATGTGATAGATGGCGCTGGTCACCACGAGCAGCATGACGATCGCCACGAGCGGGTTCGACAGCGCCGACACCACGGTGGCGTGGTCGCCGCCCTGAAGCGCGATCACGAGAACGATGAAGAAGCTCATCAGGAAGACGTTGGCCACCGCGGTAACCCGCTGGCGCCAGAAGTGGGTGGTGCCGTCCCGGGCCGAGCCCAGACCGCGAACCTTGCCGAGCGGCGTGCGCATGTCGGTCATTGTCTTCTCCCTCAACGAACGGCGTAGCCGACGACCCACAGAAGGACCGTCACGACCACGGAGGCGACGATCGTCGCCTTGGCCATCCACTCGCGCGCCTCGCGCCCGAAACCGTAGCCCATGTCCCAGACGAAATGGCGCAGGCCGCCCAGCATGTGATGCACCAGTGCCCAGGTGAATCCGAACAGGACGAGCCGGCCGAGGATCGAGCCGTAGATGTCGTTGACCAGGGCGAAATAATCCGGCCCTGCTGCGGCGGCCACCAGCCACCAGGCGACCAGAATCGTGCCGAAGTAAAGCGCGCCGCCGGTGATGCGGTGCACGATCGACATGACCATGGTCATGATAGGCTTGTAGATCTGCAGGTGCGGCGAAAGCGGCCGGTTGTTCTTGATACCGACATCCGACATGGCGTGTCTCCTGTCTCCCTCGCCATAACGTTTACGTAAACGTTAGGCACATCAGGACCTTGTCTGGATGCCTTCTAGCGCCATCGCGGCGGCTCGTCAAAGCATCCTATCGGCTGACATGCCTGAAGGATGGAAGAAAGGAAGACGAGGTCAAGGTTCCACGCGTCGTGCTGACGTATAGGTTAACCGCTTGTGAAGGTGCACCATCATCACCGTCGCGAAGATGGGCGTGAGCAGGTTCAGGATCGGCACGGCGAGAAAGCCGGCGATGGCCAGGCCGCCCAGAAACACGGTCGTTCCATGGGCCTTGCGCATGGCGCGCGCCTCGTCCGGCGTACGGAACCGCATGGCCGCGAACTCGAAGAACTCGCGCCCGAGCAGGTAGCCGTTCACCAGAAAGAAGGCGACGAGATTGATGCCGGGAACCAGAAGCAGCAGCAGCGCCAGGATATTGCCGAGGATGACGATGCCGGTGAACTTGATCGCCTGGGGCACAGCCTGGGCAAGCGGCAGGGCGCGGCCGGGCGGATCGGCGGGGTAGTCGTCGCGTTCCACCACCTCGGCGATATCGTCCTGCAGCAGGCCGGCGATGATCGCGGTAACGGGGGCGACGAGAAAGCCGAGCAGGAAGATCGCGCCGATGCCCGTGAGCAGGCTCAACGCCGTTTCCAGCCAGGGATAGGGAAGCTGCACCAGCGTCGAGACCGCACCGTTGAGGCCGAGCCACACGACGAAGAGCAGCAGCAGCGTGTAGCCGAGCGTTTTCCAGAAGATGGCCCGCAGGGGCGGCTCGAAGATCTGGGAAAGCGCGCGCAGCGCGGAAGACAGCATGACGGGCGGGTTCCGGTTTCGGGTCGGGTCCTTCACGGGCCTCGGCCCGCCGGCCTCACGTAGGACCGCCGCGCGGGAAACGCAAGCGCCCGCCCGCGAGCGGGAGGCGTCAGCCCCGCCCTTCCGCCCAGTCGCGGATCAGCCAGTGGGCGATCGAAAGTTCGGGCGGCACCTTGAGCCCGTCGGGATGGGTGCCCGCGATCATGCTCAGCACCTCGTCCCGGGAGAACCAGCGGCAGGCGTCGAGTTCGGTCGCGTCCATGACGATCTCGCGCGTTTCGGCGATGCCGTGGCACCCCATCATCAGGGACGCGGGAAACGGCCACGGCTGGCTGTAACGGTAGGTCACGGCGCCGACGACCACGCCGGCTTCCTCGTGCACCTCGCGGCGCACCGCCTCCTCCACCGTCTCGCCCGGCTCGATGAAGCCGGCAAGCGTGGAGAAGACGCCCTCCGGCAGGCGCGGCGGCCGGCCCATGAGGCAATCCTCGCCATGGGTGACGAGCATGATCGCGACCGGATCCGTGCGCGGGAAATGCAACCCGCCGCAGGAAGGACAATCGCGGCGATAGCCGCCCTGGGTCATTTCCGACTTTTCGCCGCAGCGCGAACAGAAACGATGGGTGGCGTGCCAGTGCAAAAGGCTGCTCGCCTGCGCGAGAAGCCCCAGATGGCCGGTCGGGATTTCGCCGCCAAGCGCGAGCGCGCGCATCTCGACGAGCGTGAACCCGGGGTGCGCGGCCTCGAACGCCTCCGTTTCGACGGGATCGCCGGCAAGGCCGACCCGCGCGGCGAAGACCGGAACGCCTTCCTCCGGCACGTCCGCCCCGGCCATGCCGACGCTCGACGCATCGCCGAAGCCCAGCAGCACCATGTCCTCGGGATCGGCGCCGAAGGCATCGGCGACCGCGCGCGGATTGAGAATCTCCGGCGGCGTTCCCCCGGCGCGCACGACCACCCGCCCGGCACAGAACAGGACGAAACGGGCCGACGCCGCCTCGCGCCGCAAACGCACCCACTCCGCATCGCCGCGATGTTCCGAGCGACGCTCGAGCGGATTGCCGCAATAGGAGAAACCGTGGTGGAGGCTGGCGGAGGAGGTCATGCGGAAGGTCCCGGAATGGTCTTGCGAAGGCTGGAGGCGGGGCAACAGGGGCCGAATCCGGAAGGGCGTCCCGGAGAGGCGATTTCAGGCGGGCGATTTCAGGCGGGCAGCGAGCGTGCGGGCAAGGGCCTCTCCCTTGCCGCGCGCCCAGGGCTCGGCGACACCCGAGCCCCACACGGGCCCCGGCCAGGCGGCATCGCCGACGACACGGGCGATCACATGCACATGAAGCTGGGGCACCATGTTTCCAAGGCTGCCGATATTGATCTTGTCGCAGACCTCGAGGCTGTCGCGCAACGCGTGGCTGGCGAGCGCGATCTCGCGCATCAGCGTCTCCCGGTCCGCCTCCTCGAGGTCGATGATCTCGGAGGCGTCGGCGCACCGGGGCACCAGAAGCAGCCAGGGAAACCGTGCGTCGCGCATCAGGCGCACGGTGCAGAGAGGCAACTCGCAAACGGGAAGGCTGTCGCCTTCGAGGCGCTCGTCGAGCTTGAACACGGATGTGGCCATGCGATCCTCCCTGACTGGCCGGCCGGCATCCGCCGAACCGCGCCGGCACTATAGCCCTCAGGTCTGCCGACGCCAGCCCCGCGCGACGATGCGATTGCAAAGCCTTCAAGGGACGGCCAAAGTGCGCTGCGCGCGCCGCAGGGGGGCGGTTCACACGCGCGACTTCACGGGAGGAGCCTGACGAATGCTGCCAGAGGCAGACAGCTACGAGGCGCTCAGCGCCGCGTTTTCCTGGCACGTGCCGGAGCGCTACAACATCGGTCACGACGTCTGCGACAAGTGGGCCGGGATCGATCCCGATCGTGTCGCCATCGTTTCCATCTCCGAGGACGGCGTGCGCGAGGAGATCAGCTTCGCCGCCCTGCGCGCCCTGTCCAACCGCATCGCCAACCGGCTGGCGCGCGACGGTGTGCGTCCCGGCGACAGGGTCGGCGTTCTGCTGCCGCAGGCGGTGGAAACGGCCGCCACCCATATCGCCGCCCTGAAGCTTGGCGCGATCACCATTCCGCTCTTCACGCTCTTCGGCGACGAGGCCCTGTCCTTCCGGCTCGGCGACAGCGGCGCCAGGGCCGTCGTCACCAACGCGCAGGGCGCGGAAAAGATCGCACGGATCCGCGCCGACCTGCCGGATCTTTCCGTGCTGTACTCGATCGAGGGCCCGCATTCGGGCTCAGGCGCATCGGACCTGCACGCGGCGATTGCCGGGGAAAGCGAGGACTTCACCGTCGCGGACACCTCGCGCGACGATCCGGCCATCCTGATCTACACCTCCGGCACCACCGGCCAGCCCAAGGGCGCCCTGCACGCCCACAGGGTGCTTCCCGGTCACCTTCCGGGCGTGGAGATGAGCCACGACCTGTTTCCGCAGCCGGGCGACTGGATCTGGACGCCGGCGGACTGGGCCTGGATCGGCGGACTGATCGACGTTCTTCTGCCGGCGCTTCATCACGGGATCACCGTCGTCGCGCGCCGCTTTTCCAAGTTCACGGCCGAAGAGGCCTTTCGCCTGATGGCGCGGGAGAAGATCCGCAACGCCTTCCTGCCCCCCACCGCGCTGAAGCTGCTTCGCGCCTCCGGCCGCCCGCCGGAGGATGCACGCCTCTGCCTGCGCACGGTCGCCAGCGGCGGCGAGACACTCGGCGCGGAGCTGCTGGACTGGGGACGTGAGGTGCTCGGCGTCACCATCAACGAGTTCTACGGCCAGACCGAGTGCAACATGATCGTCTCCTCCTGCGCGGCGATCATGGAGCCGAGGCCGGGGCTGATGGGTCGCGCCGTGCCCGGCCACGACGTGCGGATTGTAGACGCCGCCGGCCAGCCCCTGCCCGACGGAACGCCCGGCCTTGTCGGCGTGCGCCGGGGCGATCCGGTCATGTTCCTGCGCTACTGGAACAACCCGGCGGCGACGGAAGCGAAATTCGCGGGCGACTTCCTGCTTACCGGCGACATGGGCGTGCGCGAGCCCGACGGCTTCCTGCGGTTCGTCGGACGTGACGACGACATCATCACCTCCGCCGGCTATCGCATCGGACCAGGCGAAATCGAGGACTGCCTGATCGGTCACAGCGCGGTCGCGATGGCCGGCGTCGTGGGCAAGCCCGACCCGGTGCGAACCGAGATCGTGAAGGCCTATGTCGTGCTGGCCGCGGGCCACGAACCCTCGGACGACCTTGCCCGCGCGTTGCAGGAGCATGTGAAGACGCGACTCGCCGCCCACGAATACCCGCGCGAGATCGCCTTCGTGGACGCCCTGCCGATGACGACGACCGGCAAGATCATCCGCCGCGACCTGCGCGCAAGGGCGGCCGGGGAGACGGACGCGGGCTGAAAACCGACGGGGCGGCGGATGCCGCCCCCAAGTTTTTCCTTGCATCGGGCCGTCCGAATCCCGATATAGGGCGTCGGGAGGTTGGTGGTGGACGAGCCACTCGCCAACCGGGTCAGGTCCGGAAGGAAGCAGCCCCAACGAGTCGCGGCACGGGTCACCGTGCCAGCCTCCCACCCTCATCTCTCCGTTTCACGTCTTCTCCCTGCCTTCCAGACAGGGATCGCCGGTGCTCCACGCACCGGGGCATTCCCTTGCGTGGCCATGCACAGGCGCGCGGGGAAATCTCCGCGACGCGGGAAATGCCCCCTCTACATCGGCCGCGCGGGCGGGTAATGTCGCGTCATGGACGGCCTCACCACATCCGACACGCCCGCCACGGAACCCGACGCGCCGCGCGACGCCGGCTACCGGGTGCTTGCGCGCAAGTACCGGCCGAGCAGCTTCGAGGATCTCGTCGGTCAGGAACCGATGGTCCAGACGCTGCGCAACGCCTTCGAGACCGGACGCATCGCGCAGGCGTGGATGCTGACCGGCGTGCGGGGCGTGGGCAAGACCACGACGGCGCGTATCCTGGCGCGCGGGCTCAACTACGAGATCCCCGGCGAGATCGATCGCCCGACGGTCAATCTCGACAGGCTCGGCGTGCATTGTTCCGCGATCATGGACGGACGCCACGTCGACGTGATCGAGATGGATGCCGCCTCCCACACCGGCATCGACGACATTCGCGAGATCACCGACGCGGCGCGCTACCGGCCGGCTTCCGCGCGCTACAAGGTCTACATCATCGACGAGGTGCACATGCTCTCGAAGTCCGCCTTCAACGGACTTCTGAAGACGCTCGAGGAGCCGCCGGAGCATGTGAAGTTCATCTTCGCCACCACCGAGATCCGCAAGGTGCCGGTAACGGTGCTGTCGCGCTGCCAACGCTTCGACCTGCGCCGCATCGACGCGGAAAAGCTGGTCGGGCTGCTGCGCCGCATCTCGGAAGCGGAAGGCATCGACATCTCCGACGAGGCCCTGGCACTGGTCGCCCGCGCGGGCGACGGCTCGGCGCGCGATTCCCTGTCGCTGCTCGATCAGGCGATTGCCCATGGCACCGGCGCCGGCCACACCCGGATCGACGCGGACACCGTGCGCAACATGCTCGGTCTCGCCGACCGGGCACGGATCATCGACCTGTTCGAGAAGCTCATGGCGGGCGACGCCGCCGGAGCCATGTCCGAGTTCCGCGACCAGTATGACGTGGGCGCGGATCCCGTCGTGGTGCTCTCGGACCTTGCCGAATTCACCCATCTGGTAACCCGGCTCAAGATCCTGCCGGCAGCCGGGGACGAAGCCTCGGTGAGCGAGAGTGAGCGCCGGCGCGGGCGGGAACTGGCGGACAGGCTTTCCATGCGGCTGCTGTCACGCACCTGGCAGATGCTGCTGAAGGGCATCGCCGAGGTGCAGGCCGCCCCCAAGCCACAGCTTGCGGCCGACATGGTGCTGGTGCGCATCGCCTATGCCGCCGACCTGCCGGACCCGGAGGAAGCGCTGAAGCTCCTGCGTGGCGGCGGAGCCACCACGCTTGCCGCACAACTGCCCGCCGGCAGCCCCGCTTCCGCCGGGAGCACCGCACCCGCCGGGGCGCAAGCTCAGGGCCACGCGCCGCAAAGGGACGCGGGCGTTTCCCACACACCCCATCCCGGCGGCGGCGAGACCATGCAGGCCGGTACGTCGCGCATCGGCAATGCCGCCTCCCCTCCGTCTTCCGTCTCGTCGGCATCGCCGGTCTCCTACCAGGAGCAGCCGGGGTCCGGCGCGCGACTGCAGGTCGTGGGCGGACGCGATGCCGCCGTTGCGCGCGCCGCGCGGCCGGATGAGGAAGAACGGCCGCAGGTGGCGGACAACGTGCCCGAGCCGGCGGTGCGCCTCGCATCCCTTGCCGACTGCGCGGCCCTGGCTGCGGAAAAGCGCGATATCCGCCTCAAGGTCGATATCGAGCGGCACATGCGTCTCGTGAACTTCGAGCCGGGGCGCATCGAGTTCCAGCCCGCCAACGGCGCGGATCAGGATCTCGCCGGACGGCTGGGACGCAAGCTCGGCGAGTGGACGGGAATGCGCTGGATCGTCAGCGTATCGCGCACGCAGGGACGCCCGACGCTTCACGAGGAGCGAGAGGCGAACCGCCACCAGATGGTGTCCGATGCCAAGGCCGAGCCTACCGTCGCCGCGCTTCTGTCGGCCTTTCCCGGTGCCAAGGTGGTCGACGTGCGCGTTGCCGCCCTTGAGGACGAGGCCGCCGGTCTGGACGCTCCCGGTCTTGACACGGACCCCGGCGAGGACGACATCGACCCCGATTTCTGAGAACGGGCCGCGCCGCATGGTTCGCCGACGGCGCGCCTAACGGTCCGACACGGCCAGACGGCCAGCATGGAGACGTCCGATGGACATCATGAAGATGATGAAGCAGGCGAAGCAGATGCAGGAGCGCATGGGCTCGCTGCAGGAAGAGATCGCCGACCTCACCGTGGAAGGCAGCGCCGGCGGCGGCATGGTCAGCGTCACGCTCTCCGGCAAGGGCGAGATGAAGGGGCTGCGGATCGATCCCTCGCTCGCCAAGGCGGACGAGGTGGAGATCCTCGAGGACCTGATCCTCGCGGCGCATCAGGACGCCAAGACCAAGGCCGAGGCGCTGCTGCAGGAAAAGACGCAGGAGATGATGGGCGGCCTCGGCCTGCCCCCCGGCTTCAAGATGCCGTTCTGAGGATTTCATGGCCAATCGCGCGGTTGCCGGCGCCGAGGTCGAGAAGCTGATCCAGCTTCTCGCCAGGCTGCCGGGGCTCGGTCCCCGCTCGGCGCGGAGGGCCGCCCTCCATCTCATCAAGAAGAAGGACCAGCTCCTGATTCCGCTCGCCCAGGCCATGGGCGTCGCGGTGGAGCGCGTGACCGTCTGTTCGACATGCGGCACGGTGGACACCTGCGATCCCTGCACGATCTGCGCCGACCCGCGCCGTGACGACCACACCGTGGTCGTGGTGGAGGACGTGGCGGATCTCTGGGCGCTGGAGCGGGCCGGAGCCCTCAACTGCCGCTATCACGTGCTTGGCGGAACGCTGTCGCCACTCGACGGCGTGGGACCGGACGACCTCACCATCGACAAGCTCGTGGAACGTGTGTCGCAGGGCGGCGTCACGGAAGTGGTGCTGGCGGTCAACGCCACCGTGGAAGGCCAGACGACCGCCCATTTCATCACCGACCGCCTGCGCGGGATGGACGTCAAGGTGACCCGGCTGGCCCACGGCGTGCCGGTCGGCGGCGAGCTCGACTATCTCGACGAGGGAACGCTCGCCCAGGCGCTCAAGGCCCGTACCTCCTTCTGAGGCACCGCCCCTCCCTTGCGCCCCTTATGCGGCGGCCTCCCGGGATGCTAGGGTGTGACACACCGGTGCCGAACCGCCAGGAGATGCCATGCGCCGCGCCCTGACCCGTCTCGCTCTCGCAATGCTGCTTGTCGCGGCAGGTGCCGCTCCGCTCGCGGCGCAACAGGACCTCAATGCGAAGTTCGGCGCGTTTCTGGAAACGACCATCAAGCCGGCGGCACGCAAGGCCGGCGTGCCCGAGGCCGTTCTCACCCGTGAACTCCACCGGCTGACACCGGACACCCGGCTGCCCGGCCTTGGCAATCCGGACGGTCCCGAGCGCCCCGCCGCCGTGAACTACCAGGCGGAGTTCCGCGCGCCCGCGGGCTACTTCAAGGCAAGCGCGTTCAAGGCCCATGTGGCGCGCGGCCGCAAGCTCGCCAAGACACACGCCTCGCTCCTGTTGCGGATCGAGCGCCGCTACGGCGTGCCGGGCCGCATCGTGCTTGCGATCTGGGCAAGGGAATCGGGATATGGCGCGGCACGGATCCCGCACGACGCGCTGAGGACCCTGGCCACGCGGGCCTTCATGGGCGACCGGCGCGACTATTTTGCCGGCGAAACAGTTGCCGCGCTGCAGATCCTGGCGGAAGGCCACATCTCGCGACAGCGGCTGAGAAGCTCCTGGGGCGGTGCGCTCGGCCAGCCGCAGTTCATGCCCTCAAGCTACCTCCGGCTGGCGGTGGACTTCGACGGTGACGGCAGTCGCGACATCTGGCGTTCCGTGCCCGACACGCTCGCCTCCATCGCCAAATACCTTGCATGGCATGGCTGGGTGAAGGGACGCGACTGGGGTTATGAGGCCGTGATCCCGGACTCGGTTTCCTGCACCCGTGAAGGGCCGGACCAAGGACAGCCGGTGTCGGCCTGGGTCGCGGAAGGTGTCCGCCGCGCCCGCTCGCGGCCCTTCCCGAAACACGAACTGCCTCAGCCGGGCTTCCTGCTGATGCCGGCCGGACGGCTGGGCCCTGCCTTCATCGCCACTGACAATTTCTACGTGCTGAAGGCCTACAACGAGTCCGACGCCTATGCGCTGTTCGTCGGCCACCTGGCGGATCGCTACGGCATGGACACCGGCTTCATCCAGAGCTGGAAGAAGGCCCCGACGCGCACGCGCGGGGCCGTGCGCGACCTTCAGCTGAAGCTGGAAAAGAAGGGGCACGACGTCGGCGGCGCTGACGGGCTCATCGGTTTCAAGACCCGCCGAACCCTTGGCCTCGAGCAGGAGCGCGCCGGCCGGCCCGCAACCTGCTGGCTGGAGTAGCCGGATTGAGGGCATGAGGTGGAAGCGGCCGCCCTTGCACGGCAAGCTTGCGCACCACCGCAGGCGCGCTAGGCTGGGTCGTGCAATTTCATATTCGTGAAGAGGTTCACAGTGAAAGCTTTTGATCTCCTGCTCTGCGGCGCGCTCGCCGTATCGGCACTCACTCCGCTTTCAATCGCTCCGGCCGAGGCCGCCCCCGCAAGCGTCAAGCGCGACGAATGCCGCAATTTCTTCGACGGCCGATATGCGCGCGAGCGCTCGCCCAAGTCCTTCGCCGTCAGCGCCGACGGCCAGCGCTGCGGAGCCGCTTGGGGTCAACTGTCGAAGGACATTTCCCGCAAGCAGGCGCTTGGCTACTGCGCCGCGCAGGTCAAGAAGCATGGCGGCGGCAAGTGCAAGGTGATCGACACCAAGTGAGCTGAGCGTTTCCAGGAGCCTTCCGGAACGCACAAAGGTCCGCAGCATGCAGCGGACCTTTTCTTTTGCCAGTCATGCAGGCTGCCGCCGGGCGCCCTGGTATCGTCGGCCTTGCTCAGCGCTGACGAAGGTGAAGAGTGAAACCGGCACTTGCCGCCCTCAGCATGTAGGAACGGCCGCTCTTGATGACGTAGAACCAGTCGGTGTGCTTCTTCCGGCCCTCACAGGACCGGTACTCGATCGTCACCAGGCCATAGCGATCGATCGTGTAGCTGTGCGGATCGCTCTTGCCGCAAGCCGGGCGCGTACCGAAACGGAACTTCCCGTTCTTGAGAAACACGACGCCGGAACGGCGCCAGATCTCCGAGGTAAACCGCTTGCCTGTAAGATAGGCTTTTGCCTGTTTGCCGTCGAGCATCTGATCGGCGGCCAAGGCCGGCCCCGACACCACGGACGCCAGCAGAAAGGCAGCGGCCAGCATACGACCCGGAAAAAGCATCGAATTCCCCCCAGAGATGCAAATTGCAACCGGCGGGATTAAAGCCGCTGGATGTTCGGCTTTCAACACCAAATCCAGGCATCGTCGCCATCCGTCCAGTCGGTGGAACAGGCGGCGCCGCACCACGCAAGGACTGCAGGGAGCGCCACCTATTCGCTGACGATGCCCGCGCCGACGGTCTCGAGGCGGAAGGCCGCCGCCATGAGCGCCCTTGTGTAGTCGGTCCTCGGTGCATCGAAGATTTCCGCCGCCGGACCGGCCTCGACCACCTTGCCCGCACGCATGACCACCACCTCGTTGGCCAGCGCACGCACCACCTTGAGGTCGTGCGAGATGAAGAGATACGCCAGCCCGTGCCGCTTCTGCAGATCGCGCAGGAGATCGACCACCTGCGCCTGGACGCTCATGTCCAGCGCCGAGGTCGGTTCGTCCAGCATGACGAACTTCGGCTGCAGGACCATGGCACGCGCGATGGAAATGCGCTGGCGCTGCCCGCCGGAGAACTCGTGCGGATAGCGGAAGCGGGTGTCCGCATCGAGTCCCACCTCCTGCAGGGCGGCGGCGACGCGCTCGTCACGCTGTGACGGGGTGAGATCGCGGTAGTGCACCTCAAGCCCCTCGCCGACGATGTCGGCGACCGACATGCGCGGACTGAGCGAGCCGAAGGGATCCTGGAAAACGACCTGCATGTCGCGCCTCAGCGCGCGCATGTCCTTCCAGGACAGCGTGTCGATCTCGTGCGTGCCGAAGCGGATGCGGCCCGTCGAGGAAATCATGCGCAGCAGGGCGAGACCCAGGGTCGTCTTGCCGGACCCGCTCTCGCCGACGATGCCGAGCGTCTGGCCCTCGCGCACCGTGACGTCGATTCCGTCCACCGCCTTGATGTGGTCCACCGTACGGCGCAGGAAGCCGCGCTTGACCGGGAACCACACCTTCACGTCCTCGGCCGCGACGACGACGGGGCTCTCCTCGTCGGTCACCGGCGGGCGGCCCTTGGGTTCGGCGGCGAGGAGATGCTGCGTATAAGGATGTTCCGGGGCCGTGAAGATGCGCTCGACCGGCCCTTCCTCGACGATCCTGCCCTTCGTCATCACGCAGACCCGATCGGCGATCTTGCGCACGATGCCCAGGTCATGGGTGATGAACAACATCGCCATGCCCGTGTCGCGCTGGAGATCCTTCAGCAGCTTGAGGATCTGCGCCTGCACGGTCACGTCGAGCGCGGTGGTCGGCTCGTCGGCGATCAGGAGGTCCGGCTCGTTGGCCAGCGCCATGGCGATCATGACGCGCTGGCGCTGTCCGCCGGAAAGCTGGTGCGGGTAGCTCTGCAGCCGCGTCTCCGGGTCGCGGATGCCGACCTTGGCAAGCAGGTCGAGAACCCTTGCGCGCGCGGCCTGCTCGCCCATGCCGCGATGGATCTTCAGGATCTCGGAGATCTGCTTTTCCACCGTGTGCAGCGGATTGAGCGAGGTCATCGGCTCCTGGAAGATCATCGAGATCTCGTTGCCGCGGATCTTGCGAAGTGCCGCGTCGTCCATGCGCATCACGTCGACACCCTTGAACAGGATCTCGCCGGAGGGATGGGAGGCCGCCGGATAGGGCAGCAGGCGCACCGCCGACAGCGCGGACACGGACTTGCCCGAGCCGCTCTCGCCCACGATCGCCACCGTCTCGCCGGGCGCGATGTCGAAGGAGATGCGGTCGACGGCCGTGGTCGTGGCGCCGTTCTGGGTGAAGGCGACGGAGAGATCGCGCACGGACAGAAGGGGGCTGGTCTCGCTCATGATCTGCCTCACGTGAAGCTCTTGCGCGGGTCGAAGGCGTCGCGCACCGCCTCGCCGATGAAGATGAGAAGGCTCAGCATGACCGAGATCACCAGGAAGCCGGTGATGCCGAGCCAGGGCGCCTGCAGGTTGTTCTTGCCCTGGGCGAGAAGCTCACCCAGCGACGGCGAGCCCGGTGGCAGGCCGAAGCCAAGGAAATCGAGCGCGGTCAGCGTCGAGATCGAGCCGTTGAGGATGAAGGGCAGGAAGGTCAGCGTGGCGACCATGGCGTTTGGCAGCAGGTGCCGGCGCATGATGGTGCCGTTGCCCACGCCCAGCGCACGCGCCGCGGTGACATACTCGAAATTGCGCGCGCGCAGGAATTCCGCCCGGACCACGCCGACCAGCGCGACCCAGGAAAAGGCCAGCAGGATCGTGAACAGCGTCCAGAAACCGGGAATCAGCACCGAGGACACGATCAGGATCAGGTAGAGCGTGGGAATCGCCGTCCAGATCTCGATGAAGCGCTGGAAGAGAAGGTCCGTCCAGCCGCCGTAATAGCCCTGCACAGCTCCCGCCGCGACGCCGATGAAGGACGAGGCGATGGTCAGGGCCAGACCGAAGAGGACCGAGATGCGGAACCCGTAGACGAGACGGGCGACCACGTCGCGGCCCTGGTCGTCGGTGCCGAGCCAGTTCCAGTTGCCCATGACGCAGTTGGGATCGGCCACCCCTTCCGGATAGCGCACGCAGCGCTGCTCCTTGTCGAGCATCCATGAGGGAGGGGCGGGCGCCGGAACCGGAATCTCGTTGTTGACCGTGCGATAGGAATAGCGGATCGGCGGCCAGAGCATCCAGCCGTTGTCCGCGATCTCTTCCTGGATGAAGGGATCGCGGTAGTCGGTCACGGCCAGGAAGCCGCCGAACTTCTCCTCCGGATAGTCGACGAAGACCGGCGCCAGGATCTCGCCCTTGTAGGACACGAGGATCGGGCGGTCGTTGACCAGGAACTCGGAAAAGAGCGACAGGCCGAAAAGAACCAGAAAGATCCAGAGCGACCAGTTGCCGCGCCTGTTGGCGCGGAAGTTGTCGAGCCGGCGCCGGTTGATGGGCGACAGCCATCCGGACGGACGCGGGGACACCGCGGGACCGGCGGCACCGCTTGCGCTCGTCTCTCCCGTCTCGCTGCTGCGGTGGTCCATGCTCACACCTCCCGGCTCTCGAAGTCGATCCGGGGATCGATCCAGGTGTAGGTGAGGTCGGAGATCAGGTTCACGAGCAGTCCCATGAGCGAGAAGATGTAGAGAGTGGCGAAGACGACCGCGTAGTCACGGTTGATGACCGCCTCGAAGCCCAGAAGCCCGAGCCCGTCGAGGGAGAAGATCGTCTCGATGAGGAGCGAGCCGGCGAAGAAGGAGGAGATGAACGCCCCGGGAAAGCCCGCGATGACGATCAGCATGGCATTGCGGAACACGTGCCCGTAAAGCACCTGCCGCTCGCCCAGCCCCTTGGCTCGCGCCGTCTGGACATACTGCTTGCGGATCTCGTCCAGGAACGAGTTCTTGGTCAGCAGAGTCACCGTCGCGAAGGCCGACAGGACCATGGCGGTCAGCGGCAGGGCAAGGTGCCAGAAGTAGTCGAGGATCAGCGCCGTCCAGGACAGCTCTTCCCAGTTGTCCGACACGAGGCCGCGCAGGGGAAACCAGTCGAGGAACGACCCGCCCGCGAACAGGACGATCAGCAGCACGGCAAAGAGGAACCCCGGGATCGCATAGCCAACAACGATGACCGCCGAGGTCCACACGTCGAAACGGCTGCCATCGCTCACCGCCTTGCGAATGCCGAGCGGAATCGAGATCGCGTAGGAGATCAGCGTCATCCAGAGGCCGAGCGAAATGGAGACCGGCATCTTCTCCAGGATCAGGTCGAGCACGCCGATGTCGCGAAAGTAGCTGTCGCCGAAGTCGAAGCGCGCATAGTCCCACAACATGCCGAGAAAGCGCTCGAGCGGCGGCTTGTCGAAGCCGAACTGCTTCTCCAGATCCTTCACGAACTCCGGGTCGAGCCCCTGCGCGCCGCGATACTTGGAGGTGACGGACGTGTCGCCGCCGGCCTGCGCGCCGCCGCCCGAGCCGCCGAAATCACCGCCGCCACCGGAAATGCGTGAGGTGGCGGAAACGTCGGTCCCCTGAAGCTGGGCGATCACCCGCTCCACCGGTCCGCCCGGTGCGAACTGGATGATGACGAAATTGATCGCCATGATGCCGATCAGCGTCGGCACGATCAGCAGCAGCCGCCTGAGGATATAGGCACCCATCGCGTCAGTTGTCCCCGTTGTTGTCGTTCGGGCGCGGAAGCCCCCGGGTTGCGTCCCTGCGCCGGATCACTCGAGCCCCGCCGCGGCCGCGCGGGCCGGATCCGACCACCAGTGGGTCTCGGGAACGAAGTCGTAGGTCGGCGGGCTCGCCGGCCGGCCGAAGCGGTCCCACACGGCGACGGTGTGCACCGCCTTGTACCACTGCGGGATCCAGTAGTGCCCGGCCCGCAGCACCCGGTCGAGAGCCTTCGCGGCAACGGTCATGTCCTCGCGCGTGGTGGCGTTGAGAGCCTTTTCCACCAGGGCATCGACCACGGGATCCGCGATGCCGGCCAGATTGCCCGAGCCTTCCGTCCTTGCGGCCACGGAGCCCAGCAGGTCCCGCATTTCCTCTCCCAGCGTCGGTGACAGCGCGAAGCGGCGCCCGACGATGTCGAAATCGAAGGTGTTGATGCGGAGCTGGTACTGGGCGGGATCGACGACGCGGTATGTCGCCTTGATGCCGAGCCGCTCGAGGTTGGTGACCATCGGCAGCACCACACGCTCGAAACTCGTCGTGTTGGAGAGGATCTCGAACACAAGCGGTTCTCCGGAGGGCAGCAGCATCACCCCGTCCTTGCGGGTGCAACCGGCCTCGCGCAGCAGGCGATCCGCCTCGCGCAGCATCCGGCGGTCCTGCCCCGAGCCGTCCGACACGGGAGCCGTGATCGCGGGACCGAAGACGGCCGGCGACAGGCGCGCGCGGAACGGTTCCAGCAAGGCGAGCTGAGCGTCCGAGGGCATCCCTTCCGCCATCATCGGCGAGTTCTGGAAGATGGACTGGGTGCGCGAATAGGCACCGTAGAACAACGCCTGGTTCGACCATTCGAAATCGAAACAGTAGCCCAGCGCCTGCCGGATCAGCGGGTTGGAGAACTTCTCACGCCGCGTGTTGAAGAACCATCCCTGTGCGCCGGAGGGCCGCCCGTCGGGGATCTCCTCGCGCTTGACGCGGCCATCCTCGACAGCCGGAAAGTTGTACTCGGTCGCCCAGGTGCGCGAGGTGAACTCCTCGCGGAAGGTCGTGACGCCCTTCTTGAAGGCCTCGAAATCGACCTGACGGTCGCGGAAGAACTCCAGCCGGATCACGTCGAAGTTGAACTGTCCGCGCGACACGGGCAGATCCGCCGCCCACCACGTCTTGACGCGCTCATACTCCACATAGCGCCCCACCTCGTGACGGCCGACCTTGTAGGGGCCGGACCCGAGCGGCGGCGTGAGCGTCGTCTGGCCGAAGTCGTAGCGTGTGTAATAGGCCTTCGACAGGATGGGCACGCCGGCGATGGTCAGCGGCGCCTTGCGCGACTGGCGGCCGGTGAACCGCACGACAACCGTCAGCGGGTCCGGAGCCTCCACGCTCTCCACCTCGCGCAGGGCCTGGCGAAGCGCCGGATGTCCCTTCTCCTTCAACGTGGTCAGCGAGAAGGCGACATCCTCCGAGGTCAGCCGGCTCTCGTCATGAAAACGCGCCTCGGGCCGAAGCCGGAAGGAATAGGTGTTGCCCCCGTCCGAGACCGAAACGCTCTCGGCGACGAGACCGTACATGGCGTCGGGCTCGTCGAGCGCGCGCACCATGAGGGATGCAAAGCACAGCTCCATGCGCGGCGGCGCATCCCCCTTGAGGATGAACGTGTTGAAGCTGTTGAAGGTCTGCGGATTCTGATTGAACGCCCAGGAGGGTGCGGAAAAGGCGAACCGTCCGCCCTTTGGCGCCGTACGCTCCACATAGGAGAACGCCTGAAAGCCCTTCGCGTACTTCAGGTCACCGAAGACGGAAAGCCCGTGCAGGTCCTGCGCATCGGCGACAGGGACGGCCGCCTGCACCTCATCGGGCGCCGCGCCGACATGACGTGGCGCGAAAAGGCCTGCGGCGAGCGCCGCCGATCCGAGCAGAACCGAGCGGCGATCGGGTGCGGTCTTGTCGAACGTCATGCTCATCCCTTCGCGGCGACGCGGGCCGCCCGCTCCTTGTCCCACCACCAGATGGAGGGAAACCCGTGACTGAACTCCGGCAGGTTCTCCGGATGCCCGAAACGATCCCAGCGCGCGGTACGGTCGACGTCGGAATAGAATTGCGGCACCACGTAGTGGTTCCACAGGAGCACCCGGTCAAGGGCGTGCGTGGCCGCGACCAGCTCCTCGCGATCCTTGGCGTAGATGACGCGCTCGATCAGCTTGTCCACGGCAGGATTCTTGATACCGGCGTAATTGCGGGACTGCGGCCGGTCGGCGGCTTCCGAGCCCCAGAAATCACGCTGCTCGTTGCCCGGCGAGAGCGACTGCCCCCAGACAAGGGTCGCCATGTCGAAATCACGGCTGTTGATCCGGTTGATGTACTGCGGCACGTCCACCAGCCTGAGAACCGACTTGATGCCGATGCTCTCCAGGTTCCGGGTATAGGGCAGCAGGCCGCGCTCGGAGGACCGGTCGAAGTAGAGGAACTCGATGGTGAAGGGCTCCCCGGTCTTCTCGTTGACCATGGTGCCGTTCCTGAGCCCGTAGCCCGCCTCGCGGAACAGCTTCACCGCCTCGCGCAGATTGGCGCGCACGTTCTTCGGATTTCCGCCCACAGGATTCTCGTACGGCCTCGTGAAGACCTCCGGCGGCACCTCGTCACGCACGGTCTCCAGGATCTCCAGCTCCTTGCCCCGCGGCAACCCGCTGGAGGCGAGTTCCGTGCCGGCAAAGTAGGAGTCGATGCGCTTGTGAAGTCCTGCGGAGACCACTTCGTTGGTGGTCTCGAAATCAAACGCGTAGTTCAGGGCCTCGCGGACCCTCGGATCCTGGAATTTCTCACGGCGCAGGTTGGGCACATAGGCCTGCATCCGTCCGCTGGCGCGATTGACGAACTCCTCCAGAACCACGCGACCGTCACGCACGGCCGGGAAGTCGTAGGCCTTGGCCCAGACGCTGGCGGCCCGCTCCTCGCGGAAGTCGTACTGGTCGCCCTTGAAGGCCTCCATTTCCACGGCGGAGTCGAGGAAGATGTCGTAGCGCACCTGGTCGAAGTTGTAGGTGCCCTTGCGCACCGGGTGATCCTTGGCCCAATAGTCCTTCACCCGCTCGTACACGATGTAGCGCCCGGGCTCGATTGAGGAAACGCGATAGGGGCCGGAGCCCAGGGGCGGCTCGAGGGTGCCGCGCGAGATGTCGCGCTGGGTGCCGTCGGGTGCCTTCCCCTCCCACCAGTGCTTCGGCAGGATGGGGATCTGTCCGACGATCTTCGGAAGCTCCCGGTTTCCCGGCGCATCGAAGGTGAACCGCACGACGTCGTCACCCACCGCCTCCACGTTCTCCACGTGGCGATAGTAGAAGCCCTGGCTCGGATTGAGGTCTATGAGCTTGCGGAAGCTCCAGACCACGTCCTCCGTGGTGATCGGCTCGCCATCATGCCAGCGCCCGCGCGGATCCAGCCGGTACTCGACCCAAGCATAGTCGTCGGGATAGCGCATCGCATTGGCGACAAGGCCGTATTCGGCGCTGATGTCCATCTCGTCCAGCGCGGGCTCGAAAAGCGAATCATACATGAGCCCCAGGCCCGGAGCGGGGTTGCCCTTCGACAGGATGGGGTTGAGCGTATCGAAGCCGGTGGACTCCGCGAGCCGCACCGTTCCGCCCTTGGGCGCATCGGGGTTCACGTAGTCGAAATTGGAGAAACCCTCGGCATACTTCGGCTCGCCCGTCAGGGCGGTGCCAGAACGCCAGGCCGGCTCGCCCTGCTGGGCAGCGACCGGCCCTGCAAGGAGGCTCGAGGCCAGCACGACGGCGGCAAGGGCGAAAGGCGCAAGTGCCGCGCGCCGGAGTCGGCCGGCGCGAACGCGCCCTGCAGGCGGCGGCGTGACAGATGTCATGGCACTGGTCATGGCTATGTCGGTTCCCCGTCTGGTCATGATGGGTGCGCGCATTCCGGCCCGGTGAGCCGCCTCATCAAGGCTGCCCGGCACGTCACGGGCGAAAGGCCGCGCGCACTTTCCTTCACCCACGAGTGTAGGGATTTCATGGCCGGTTCAACAGCGCAGAAACAATTCATGACCAAAGTTTAATCGAAACGACGTTGGGTCGAGAACCGCTTCGGGCCACGCGCACGGATCAGGCGGCCGCGAGCTTTTCGGCATACATGCGCCGGTCGGCCAGTTCCAGAAGCTCGCCCACGGAGACCGTGTCGTCCGGGAAGCGCGCCGAGCCCACACTCGCTCTCACGTGAACGAGAGAGCCCTCGACCTCGAACGGTTCCGCGAGCGCGGAGTGCAGGCGCGCGGTGATCATGGGCCTGGTGTCCCCCTCACCACGGCAGGGCACGACCACGACGAACTCGTCCCCGCCAACCCGCGCGACCGTGTCCGAATGCCTGGTGTGGTCGCGCAACCGCTCGCCGATCGCGCAGAGGATCATGTCGCCGGCGGCATGACCATGGGTGTCGTTGACCGGCTTGAAGCCGTTCAGGTCGATGAAGAAGACCTCGAACCCTCGCCGGCGCGGGCCCGGACGGGCCGCAAGCCGGCGCAGCCGGCTTTCGAGAAGACGCCTGTTGGGCAGGCCCGTCAGGGGGTCATGCACGGCCATGTCCCGGGCACGCATCTGGAAATGGATCGCCAGAACCGCCAGCGTCACCAGCAGGAGGGTCACGCCGTAGCCGATGACACGTGCCACCGTGCCCTCGGTATCGGCACAACACGCCTCTGCCCGGGAAGTCCCGGCAAGGTTCCAGCGTCCGGCCGTCAGCATCACGGGCAGGCGTACGGCGTCCGAGGCGAAAAGGGCGGCGTCACCGAAGAGCACCTGTCCGACCCCGCCTGTCCGGCCCTGCTCCTGCAAGGCGAAACGATAGGCGGGATCGGTCTCCGTCAGGCCCGCGGACAAAAGCAGTGCATCGAGATCGATCGTCACGGCCGCGACACCGCGCACCACGAGGGTTTCACGGGCGCTTCCGTCGGAAACGGGTCGCATGACAGGTGCAAGCGCAATCATGGTCCGGTTTCCGGCCGCGTCGTGTTCCGGTCCGAAAACCACGGCGGAACGTGTCCGGCGCGCGCGCATCACCGCCTCGCGCTCGCGCTCATCGGCGTGGTGGTCGTGCCCGAGTTGGGAGAGGTTTCCGTACAAAGGATAGACGAAGCGCACGGTGCGGTCCGGAGCCAGCGTCACCCGGACGACATGCGGATCCAGCGCCGCCATCTGTTCGGCGAAGCCCCGGAATTCGCGCGGCGTGAGGCTTTCGCTGAGTGCCGCGAAACTCGCGACCCCCTGGGCGAGCGAAACCGCCTGGCGCAGTTCGGACTCCAGACGGGCACGCAGTTCGGACAGACGCGACATCGTGTCGTGCTGCATCCGCTCGCGATGGGAGTCGGCAATAAGCCCGCCCACATAGCCGGTGAGCGAGACTCCCAGGGTGGCCATCAGGATGCCCACGCTCAGCATGGCCAGGAGCGGCCGGATCCTGCGTCCCGCCCTCCTGATCCAGATCCCAGGTTTCAAACGTCCCCCCAGTTTCAGAGCCTCAGCGACGAGCGTCCCCCGACGCCCGGTCAAAACACCCCGGAGCCCGATGCCGGAACCGCCTGAAAACACGGAACCGACCTCCTCCCCGGGGACGTTGCGGAAGGAAGCTAGCAGCCTTTGCTTTCCGCTACGTTTACGCAATTCATCGGATGCGGTCCAAACGAGCATTCCGGGGTGCGTTGCGCCTGTCTTGCGAGGCAAAACGGGAGAACGCGCCTGCAAACACGAAAAAGGCCGGGCAAATTGCCCGGCCTTTCCCAACCTGTCGAAAATCGCGAGACGCTTCCGGCTTACTGGGCCGGCGCGGTCTCGGTCTCTGCCGGCGTCTCTTCAGCGGCGGCGGGCGCCTCCTCAGCAGCCGGGGCCTCTTCAGCCGCCGGAGCTTCCTCGGTGGCGGGAGCCTCCTCTGCGGCCGGCGTCTCTGCGGCAGCCGGAGCCTCCTCTGCCGCAGGAGCCTGCTCAGCAGCGGGAGACTCTTCGCCGGCGGGTGCCTCCTCAGCAGCGGGAGCCTCGGGCTCGGGCAGCGGCTTCGGATTGTCGGAAAGCGTGCGCAGGTAGGCAATCAGATTGGCGCGGTCGCCAGGCTTGCGCATGCCCGCATAGCTCATGATCGTGCCGGAGACGACGTTCTTCGGCTTCTCGAGGAAATGATCGAGCTCCTCGTAGGTCCACTCGCCAACCTCGTCGCCGTAGGCAACCATGTCGCCGGAATAGCGGAAGTCGGCATGCGAACCCGGCTTGCGGCCGACAACTTCCCAAAGGCCGGGGCCGACCTTGTTGGTGCTGGCGGAAGAGAAGTCGTGACAGCTGGCGCAGGCGCGCG
The DNA here is from genome assembly GCA_002722295.1 of Stappia sp. GTDB lineage: Bacteria > Pseudomonadota > Alphaproteobacteria > Rhizobiales > Stappiaceae > Stappia. The sequence goes on from PBLF01000009.1 coordinate 163,306, forward strand.
TCAGCTTCTCGCCGTCCTCGGCGGACGCGCTGGCGAGACGAACGGCAATCGGCTCGACCTGCGGCTCCTCGGGCGCCTCGGTGGCTTCGCCGCCGTCATTCTCTGCCACGACGATCTCGTAGCCCGGCTTCTCCGGCGCATGGCTGGAGAAGATGATGTCGGACAGGAAGCCCAGGCCCATCGTCAGGACGAGGACAAAGAGGACCGCGCCGGCGATCGTGTTTAGCTTGGCAGAATTCATTCCCGCTGGCTCCACCTTAAGAGTCTCTCGCGTGTCGTCTCCCGCGCGGTGGCCATGGCAACATGCCCCCGTGCATCGCAGCGCGTGGTGAAAAGTCGCCGGAACCTACAAAGTTTTTGACGCTCGTGTCCATAGGTTTAAAAGGGCTCTCGATGTTACAAATGATCGCACGCGCAAAGACGGGCATGTTGCCCGCCTTTCAGCCGGTCCTGCCCGCACCGCGCAGGGACGGATGCAGACCGGCACGCGCGCCAGAAAAGGCCCGTTCGTGACCCGCGCACTCGTCATCATTCCCGCCCGCCGCGCGTCGACCCGCCTTCCCGACAAGCCGCTCGCCGACATTGCCGGACGCCCCATGATCGCCCATGTGGTCGACCAGGGGCTGGCGGCCGACATCGGACCGGTGGTGGTGGCTTGCGACGACCCGCTCATCCGCGATGCCGTAACGGCGGCCGGCGGGCGCGTGGTGCTGACAGATCCGGACCTGCCCTCGGGTTCCGACCGCGTCGAGGCGGCCGCGCGCGAAGTGGACCCCGACGGCGCGTTCGATGTGGTCCTGAACCTGCAGGGCGACGTGCCGCTGATCGATCCGGCCGCGATCCGCGCCGCTTTCGCTCCGCTCGAGGATCCGGCGGTGGACATCGGAACCATCGCGACGAAAATCCTCACCGAGGAAGGGCGAACCGATCCGGGCATGGTCAAGACGATCGGCACGCCGGTCGCGGAAAACCGGCTGCGGGCACTCTATTTCACGCGTGCGACCGCCCCGCACGGCCCCGGCGCGCTCTACCAGCATATCGGGCTCTATGCCTATCGCCGCGCGGCGCTCGCCCGGTTCGTGGCCCTGCCGCCCTCGCCGCTTGAAATGCGCGAGAACCTGGAACAGTTGCGCGCGCTCGAGGCGGGAATGCGCATCGACGTAAGCCTGGTCGGCTCACGTCCGATGGACGTCAACACGCAGGCCGACCTCGAGGCCGTGCGCGCCATGCTCGGCCATCCCGCAACCGCTCCCAACTCCTGACAAGCAGGCTGGTTTTCTCTCATGTCGACACACAAGAAGATCGTCTTCCAGGGCGAACACGGCGCCAACTCGCACATGGCCTGCCGCGATGCCTTTCCCGACTACGAGGCCGTCCCCTGCGCGACGTTCGAGGACTGCTTCACCGCCCTGGAAAACGGCGAGGCGGATCTCGGCATGATCCCTGTGGAGAACTCGGTCGCGGGCCGGGTCGCGGACATCCATCACCTGCTTCCGCGTTCCACGCTCAACATCATCGGCGAATACTTCCTGCCGATCCGCTTCCAGCTCATGGGGCTGCCGGGCGCGCGGGTCGAGGATCTCAAGAGCGTGCAGAGCCATATCATGGCCCTCGGCCAGTGCCGAAAGATCATCCGGGACCTGGGCCTGGCCGCGATCATCGGGGCCGACACGGCGGGCTCCGCGCGCCAGATCGCGGAACGCGGCGACATCACCGCCGCCGCGCTGGCGCCGGAGATGGCGGCCGAGGCCTATGGCCTGGAGATCCTGCGCCGGGACGTGGAGGACGCGGCCCACAACACCACGCGCTTCCTCATCCTCTCCCGGGAGCCGGTGCGCGCGCGCAACAACGGCCAGCCGATCATCACCACGTTCATCTTCCGGGTCCGCAACGTGCCCGCCGCGCTTTTCAAGGCACTCGGCGGCTTCGCCACCAACGGCGTCAACATGACGAAGCTGGAATCCTACCAGCTCGAGGGACAGTTCTTCGCCTCCATGTTCTATGCCGACGTGGAGGGCCATCCGGACGACCGGTCGGTCGCCCTGGCGCTTGAGGAACTGGAGTTCTTCTGCGCCGAACTGAAGCTTCTGGGCGTCTATCCCGCCGCCCCGTTCCGCGACAAGATCCGCGAGCCCGAGGCCAACCGCGCCCTGCGCCCGACCCCTGGCATCTGACCCGCAAGCACGGCCACGCGCATCACACCAGAAAGGACTCCGCCTCCCGATGACCGAAACGACCTTCGACGCGCTCTGCATCGGCAACGCCATCTGCGACGTCTTCGCCCACGTGGAGGAAGACTTTCTCGTCCAGCAGAACCTCGTGAAGGCCTCCATGCGCCTGATCGACACGGAAGAGGCGGTGCGCCTCTACGAACAGATGGGCCAGACGACCCGCATTTCCGGTGGCAGCGCCGGCAACACCGCCGCGGGCCTTGCCTCGCTCGGCGGCAAGGCCGCCTATTTCGGCAAGGTCGCGCGCGACGAGATCGGCACGTCCTACCGCCATGACATGCGCGGCACGGGCGTTCATTTCGAAACGCCGGACCTTGTGGACGGACTGCCGACCGCCCGCTCGATGATCCTCATCACGCCGGACGGCGAGCGGACCATGAACACCTACCTGGGCGCCTGCGTCGAGCTGAGCGAGGCGGACATCGATCCGCAGGTCGTCGGTGCCTCGGCAATCACCTACATGGAAGGCTACCTGTGGGATCCGCCCGCAGCCAAGCGCGCCTTCCTCAAGGCGGCCGAGATCGCACACGCCGCAAAGCGCAAGGTCAGCCTGACACTCTCCGACAGCTTCTGTGTCGACCGCTATCGCGACGAGTTCCTGGAGCTGTTGCGCAACGGCACGGTGGACCTCCTCTTCGCCAACGAGCACGAGTTGAAGGCCCTCTACGAAACCTCCGACCTGGACAGCGCCATCTCCGCCGTGCGCGAGGACTGCGCGCTCACCGCGCTGACGCTCGGAGTCGAGGGCGCCATGGCCGTCTCGCGCGAGGAGACCGTGCACGTACCGGCCCAGGAGATCACCGATGTCGTCGACCTGACCGGCGCGGGCGACCTGTTCGCGGCCGGTTTCCTGTTTGCCCAGGCGCGCGACTACGACCTGGCCATGTCCGCCGAACTCGGCTGCCTGTGCGCCTCCAACGTGATCCGCCACGTCGGTGCCCGGCCGGAGCGTCCGCTGGCGCAGGTGGCCGCGGAGGAAGGCTTCAGCCTCTGAAAGCCCACGGCTACAGGGCATTCAAGAAAGGCGCCGGCGGGGACCCCTCCGGCGCCTTTTCGTTTGTCGCGTCGAATGAAGCGCGAATCAGTCCGCCAGGTCCTGCACCGAGGACACGGTGCCGTCCTCGTTGAGGCGATAGACGATCGGAACGCCCGTCGCCAGCTCGCGCTTGAGGATCTCGTCGGGCGTCAGGCCCTCGAGCTCCATCACCAGCGAGCGCAGGGAATTGCCGTGCGCCGCGACGATGACGCGCTTGCCGGACAGGACCTGCGGCAGGATCTGCTCGCGGTAGTAGGGCAGCACCCGCTCGGCCGTCATCTTAAGGCTCTCGCCTCCGGGAGGCGGCACATCGAAGGACCGGCGCCAGACGTGCACCTGCTCCTCGCCGAACTTCTCGCGCGCCTCGTCCTTGTTCATGCCCGTGAGATCGCCGTAGTCGCGCTCGTTCAGGGCCTGGTCCCGCACGGTTTCCAGACCCTGCTGGCCAAGCTCGTCGAGAATGAGCTTCAGCGTGTGCTGGGCACGGGTCAGGTCGGACGTATAGGCAAGGTCGAAGGCAAGCTTGAGCTCACGCAGCTTGGCACCGGCGGTCTTCGCCTCCTCGATGCCCTTCTCCGTCAGGTCCGGGTCCTTCCAGCCGGTGAACAGGTTCTTCAGGTTCCAGTCGCTCTGCCCGTGGCGAACGAGCACCAAGAGATGTTCCATGACGCGAGGTCTCCAGTTGAGGGGCGCCGAGGCGGCGCCGGAGCTGTGTGATCGGTCGGGCTCAGTCGGCCAGCCCGAGAACGTCGTCCATCGAGTACAGGCCGGGCTTGCGGTCGCGCGCCCAAAGCGCGGCCTTTACAGCGCCACGCGCGAAGATCTGCCTGTCCTGGGCGTGATGGGAGAGAGTGATCGTCTCGAGCGGCCCCGAGAACAGCACGCTGTGATCGCCGATCACCGTGCCACCACGCAGGGTCGCGAAACCGATATCGCCACGCGGGCGCGGGCCCGTTATGCCGTCGCGCTGGCGCACCGAACGGGAGGCAAGATCGATCTCGCGCCCTTCCGCCGCCGCCTCGCCGAGCAGCAGCGCGGTGCCGGACGGCGCATCGACCTTGTTCCGGTGGTGCATCTCCAGCACCTCGATATCGAAATCCTCGTCGAGGGCCGCCGCCGCACGGCGCACGAGGGCGGCGAGCAGGTTGACGCCGAGGCTCATGTTGCCGGACTTGACCAGCCGGGCATGACGGGCGGCCGGACGAATCGCCTCGACATCCTCATCGCTCATGCCCGTGGTTCCGATCACATGCACGATGCGTGCCTGGGCGGCGAGTTCGGCAAAGGCACGGGTCGCGGCCGGCGCGGTGAAGTCGAGCACGCCGTCACAGGCCGAAAAGACCGGCAGGGGATCATCCGTGACCTGCACGCCGAGCGGCTGCAGTCCCGCAAGCACGCCCGCATCCTGCCCCAGCGCCGGCGCGCCCTCACGCTCGACGGCGCCCGCAAGCTCGACACCGTCCATGTCGGCGATCGCACGCACAAGCGCACCGCCCATGCGGCCCGCGGCCCCCACTACGGCAAGACGCATTGCCGACATCGCTCTCTCCGCTTTCCTGTCCAGCCTGTCCATCTCATTGCGCGGTATAGCAGGTTGACCGGCAGGCGCAACGCCGCCACGGGCAACGGCCGGGCGACCGCAAGCGGCTTGTAACAACCGATTCGCTCGGTCACAATCGCCAGGTGGCGATCATGATGGGGGAGCAGCTTGCGCCAACTGGCCCGCAGCACGGCTGGAGTGCTTCTGGTTGCGATGCTTGCCCTTGGTTCAGGGCCAGGCGGTGGGCCGGAACGGGCTCGGGCGGAAGACGGTTCATCCGCCCCCGTGTCGGCCTCGGTTTCTCTCGACGAATTCTGGTCCCTTTCCGAATATGTCGCCCGTCACCCCGGCGAACAGGAGCGCGGCGAACGCTTCGCGACCCGCGTGGCAACACCGCCCGCACCGCCGGGCCCGGCCGGCGGAAGCGTGCGCATCGCTCTCGTGTACCCGGTCCTGCAGACATCGAGCTCCTGGCGGCGGACCCGGTCAACGATCCGGCAGCGCCTGGAACGCCTTGGCGTCGACGTCGAGATCAAGGCCTATCTTTCCCATCCAGGCACGGAACTTCGCACCCAGGCCGAACAGATCGCGGCCGCGGTCGAAACCGATCCCGACTATCTCGTCTTCACGGTGGAATCCTTCCGCCACCGCCAGGTCATCGAGCGCCTCATTTCCCGGAAGCGCCCGAAGGTCATCCTCGACGGTCTCACGACACCGGTCAGGACCTGGGGGGAAACACAGCCCTTTCTCTATGTCGGGTTCAACGACGCCCGGTCCAGCCGGCTGCTCGTCCGGAACTTCCTCAGCAACAGGCCCGGCCCCGAGCGCTACGCGATCTTCTACGCGGGGCAGAACGCGATGCACCGGACCCAGGGCGAACTCATCCGGCTTGCGCTGGCAGGCGAGAGCGAAAAGGTCCTGGCAGCACGGTATTATGTGGGCTCGGACCGGAACCGCGCCCGTCGCGCGGCCATCGATCTGCTCTCGCGCGACAGCGAGATCGGCTTCATCTTCTCGACCTCGAGCGAAATCGCGCTCGGTGTCGATGACGCGATAGCGGAACTCGGGCTCACAGAGAGGGTCTCGACCAATGGATGGGGAGCAACGCCGGCGGAACTGGAACGCCTGCGGAAAGGGCGGCTCGACGCGACACTGATGCCCATGTCGGACGAAACGGGGATCGCCATTGCCGAGGCGATAGCGCTGGATCTGGCCGGCCGCGCCGAGGATGTGCCGCAGGTCTTCGCGGCGCATTCCGTGCTGCTTGACCGGACCGCCACCCGCAAGCAGATCGCGGCCTTGAAGCGGAGGGCGTTCCGCTACTCGCGATGACCAAGCCCCAGGTGCGCGCCTTCAGCTATACGCGATTTGTGCTCGGCCTGTTCGCCGCCGCGCTCTTCATCACCTCGGCGCTGCTCTTCTGGATCAGCTACATCGGCAGCCTGTCCATCGCCGACCGGGAGGTGGAGCGGTTCGCGCGCAGCGAGGAAGCCCTTGTGCGGCTGGTCTTCGAGCAACGCCTGAGCCAGCTCGACGCCTTCCTGCGCACGCTTGCCGTCGAAAACCAGCTGCGCGACGCACTCGAGGCCGATGACCTGGCCGCCGCAACCGACGTGCTGGAACGCGCAACCCTGCGGCGCATGGGCTCCCAGTTCGAGATCCTGGTCGTCGACCGCCATGGCGCCCCGGACTGGGCGAATGCCAGCTACTCGATCTTCAGGACGGACGAGCTGTTGCCCGCCGACTTCCGCCAGCGTCTGGCGGACGGGATCTGGCAGTTCCGCATCGTCCAACGCGACGGTCAGCCGATCCTCCTGGCAGCCGTAGCCCTGCCGGTGGTGCGTCCCGAGGACGGGCGGGCATTGGGCCGCATCGTCGGCGGCTACGTGTTCAACGACAGTCTTCCGTTCATGGCCGCACTGGCACGCGCACTCGATTCATCCGATGTCATGCTGATTCAAGACGGCACGGTGATCGCCCGCATCGGCGGGGATGACGAGGCCGAAAACCTTCCGGAAACCGTCCGGCGCGACCTCGCCCGCTCCAATCACCTGATTCAGGGTGACAGGCTCTATGTCCGCAGCAGGCTTGCCGCCGGTGATGCCATGTCCGCCACACACGTCATTTCCGTGCGCCCGAGCGAAACGCTCAAGAACGTGCAGGCGACCTACCGCGACCTCTTCGCGCCGTTTCTCCTGTATGTCGTGGCGGGCTCTCTGGTCGCGGCCTTTACACTTCACCGGGTCACCATGCCCGCCCTCAGCCGCCTGGTCTCCTATGCGCAGAAGATTCGCAACGACACCACGGACGTGGCCTATGACCCCGGGCGCATAAAGGAATTCAACGCGCTCGGCACGGCCCTGCAGGACGCCTTTACCGAGTTGCGTGATACCGACGCCCAGTTTCGCGCGCTGATCGACGGCTCCCTGCACGGGGTCTCCATTCACGCCAACGACCGTATCCTCTACGTGAACGATGCCCTTCTGAAGATCCTGGGATACGACAGGACCGATCATGCCACCGTGATCGGAATGCGGGTCGTCGACCTCTTTGCGCCGGAGGAACACGAACGCCTCAATTTCTACACGCGCGCCCGCAGTGCCGGCACAAGCGCCCAGAACGTCTACGAGGCGCGCGCCATCGGCAAGGACGGCCAGCGGGTCTGGGTGGAAATCTACGTGCGCGAGACGCGCTGGAACGGCAGCGACGCCTTCTACATCACCATCGCCGACATCTCGGAACGCAAACGCCAGGAAGAGCTGATCGTGCGTCAGGCCAATTATGATGCCCTGACGGGCCTGCCCAACCGGCATCTTTTCCGCGACCGGCTGATCCAGGACCTCGCACGCGCGGAATGGGACCACCACCAGGTCGCGCTGCTGTTCCTCGACCTCGACCGTTTCAAGAACATCAACGACACGCTTGGTCACAGCACCGGTGACGAGCTTATCGTCGCGGCCGCAAAGCGGATTTCCCAGGCGCTCGGCGATCGTGGCACGGTCGCGCGCCTGGGCGGTGACGAGTTCGCCATGATCCTGCCCGAAGCGGGCTCGCTGCTGGAAATAGAAGAAGCGGCGACACGTGTTCTGGAAGAGCTGGCCCGACCGCTGGTGGTCGGCGACGGAACGGAGGTCTTTTCCACTGCCAGCATCGGCATCACGGTGTTTCCCGCCGACGGGCTCGAGGTGGAAATGCTGCTGCGCCAGGCCGATACCGCCATGTATCATGCGAAGGCGGACGGCGGGAACGCGACCCGCTTCTTCTCCGCCCACATGAACGAGCAGGCAGCCCAGGCGATGGAGACGGAGCATGCGCTTCGTCGTGCCCTGGAACGTCGCGAACTGCACCTGAACTTCCAGCCGATCATCGACCGGAAGGGCAATACAGTGGCGGGCTGCGAAGCCCTCGTGCGCTGGACGGACCCGGTCCGAGGCCCCATCGCACCGCGCGATTTCATACCGGTTGCGGAGGCGACCGGGCTGATCGTCCCGCTCGGTGCCTTTGTCCTGGAGGAGGCCTGCCGCTTCGTTCAGGACTGCCTTGGAGAGGACATCGACCTGCCGATGATCTCCGTCAACGTTTCCGCACGGCAATGCCGGGACGAGCGCTTCATCGAACTCGTGCGCGACACGCTCTCCACCACCGGTCTCGACCCCGCGCGCCTGCATCTGGAAATCACCGAAAGCGTCATGTTCGACGAGACGGCCAGCGACCCGGTCGCCTTGCTGCAGGCGATCCGCGCCCTTGGCGTGAAGCTCTCGCTGGACGACTTCGGCACCGGATACTCCTCGCTGAGCAACCTGCGCCGCTTTCCGATCGACATTCTGAAGATCGACAGGTCCTTCGTGCGGGACCTGGAAGAAGACGCCGAGGCCCGCTCGCTCGCCCAGGCGATCGTGGGCATGGCCGACAGTCTCGGCCTGGAGGTCATCGCCGAAGGGGCGGAGACATCAGGACAGTGCGACGTGCTCCTGAACCTCGGCTGCCACCTGATCCAGGGTTTCCATCTCGGTCGGCCGATGACAGCCGACGCCTTCCGCGGCTTCCTCCGGAACCACGCGACAGCAAGCTCCACGCACACGCGCTCGGCCTGACCCCGCCCCGAACCCGCAATACGGATATGCAAAAGGGCCGGCGCGCTGCGCCGGCCCTTTCCTCCCGCGACCCTCGGGCCGGCGGGAATTCGTTCTGCGGAAGCAGGGATCAGGCGTCAGCCTGGATCTCCTTGCCGGTCTCCTGATCGACGACCTTCATCGACAGGCGGACCTTGCCGCGCTCGTCAAAGCCCATGAGCTTGACCCAGACCTTGTCGCCTTCCTTGACCACGTCCGTGGTCTTGGCAACCTTCTGCGGGGCGAGCTGGGAAATGTGGACCAGACCGTCCTTGGCGCCGAAGAAGTTGACGAAGGCACCGAAGTCCACGGTCTTCACGACGCGGCCCTCATAGATCACGCCAACCTCGGGCTCGGCCGCGATCGAGTTGATCCAGTTGATCGCTGCCTGGATGGCCTTGCCGTCCGAGGAGGCAACCTTCACCGTGCCGTCGTCCTCGATGTTGACCTTGGCGCCGGTCTTCTCGACGATCTCGCGGATCACCTTGCCGCCCGAACCGATCACTTCGCGGATCTTGTCGACCGGAATCTTGAGAACCTCGATGCGCGGGGCGTACTCGCCGAGCTCGGCACGCGCCTCGGACAGGGCGCTCGACATCTCGCCGAGGATATGAATGCGGCCGTCACGCGCCTGGGCAAGCGCGACCTTCATGATCTCCTCGGTGATGCCGTCGATCTTGATGTCCATCTGCAGCGAGGTCACGCCCTCGCCCGTGCCGGCCACCTTGAAGTCCATGTCGCCGAGGTGGTCCTCGTCGCCGAGAATGTCGGACAGGACAGCGAACTTGTCGCCTTCCTTGATGAGCCCCATGGCGATGCCGGCAACCGGAGCCTTCAGCGGAACGCCGGCATCCATCAGGGCAAGCGAGGTGCCGCAGACGGTGGCCATCGACGAGGAGCCGTTCGACTCGGTGACTTCCGAGACGACACGCAGGGTGTAGGGGAACTCGTGATGCACCGGAAGCAGCGGGTGCACGGCGCGCCATGCGAGCTTGCCGTGGCCGATCTCGCGGCGGCCGGGCGAACCCATGCGGCCGGTCTCGCCGACGGAGTAGGGCGGGAAGTTGTAGTGCAGCATGAAGGTGGACTTGTAGGTCCCCTCCAGGGCATCCACGAACTGCTCGTCGTCGTTGGTGCCGAGCGTGGCAACCACGAGCGCCTGGGTCTCGCCGCGGGTGAACAGGGCGGAGCCATGGGCGCGCGGCAGGATGCCGGCCTCGGAGACGATCGGGCGCACGGTCTGCAGGTCGCGACCGTCGATGCGCTCACCCTTGTCCAGGATCGCGCCACGGACGATGGACGCCTCGGCCTTCTTGAAGAGATCGCCGAAGACGACCTTGTCGAGACCCGCCTCGCCGGCCTCGGCGGTCAGCGTCTCGGCGACCTTCGCCTTGACCGCATCGATGGCGTTGCGGCGCTCGGTCTTCTCGCGGATCGCGTAGGCGGCGGTCAGCTCGTCGGCGGCCAGTTCCTTCACGCGGGCGGCAAGAGCCGAATGATCCGGCAGGTTCAGTTCGCGCGGCTCGCGGGCGGCCGTCTCGGCCAGCTTCACGATGGCGTCGATGACCGGCTGGAAGCCCTTGAAGCCGAACATGACGGCGCCAAGCATGATGTCCTCGGGAAGCTCCTTGGCCTCCGACTCCACCATGAGAACGGCCTCACCCGTGCCGGCGACGATCAGGTCGAGCGCGGACTCCGGCATGTCGTCGAGAAGCGGGTTCAGGACGTATTCGCCGTTGATGTAGCCGACACGGGCACCACCGATCGGCCCCATGAACGGAATGCCGGAGATCGTGAGCGCCGCGGAGGCTGCAACCATGGCCAGAATGTCCGGCGCGTTCTCCAGGTCATGGGAGAGCACCGTGATGATGACCTGGGTGTCGCACTTGAACCCGTCGACGAAGAGCGGACGGATCGGGCGGTCGATGAGACGCGAGGTCAGCGTCTCGTGCTCCGAGGGACGGCCCTCGCGCTTGAAGAAACCGCCGGGAATCTTGCCGGCCGCGAAGGCCTTTTCCTGGTAGTTGACCGTGAGCGGGAAGAAGTCCTGGCCGGGCTTGGGCTCCTTGGCCGCGACCACGGTGGCGAGAACCTTGGTCTCGCCGTAGGTGGCCAGCACGGCGCCGTCCGCCTGGCGGGCGATCTTGCCCGTCTCCAGGGTCAGCGGGCGTCCGCCCCAGTCCACTTCCACGCGATGAATGTCGAACATGTCATTTCCTAACTTCGATTGCCCGGGCGCCGCACTGGCGGCATCCCGGACCGATCCCATGTGACGACGGCGACCCGGAAGGCCGATCCATCGCCATGCGAGTGACGCGCCACGGGCAAGACACCGGGAGGCTCGGGGAAACCGGCACGCGGTTCCGGCAAGCCTCCTGCTATCCTGCCCCATGACCGTCGGTCGGGCCGCGCATCCCGCGCGACCTCTCGGGGCGGGCCGACCGGCCGGCAGCCTGTCGTCGTCCCCTTCCGCGCGCCATACCGCCGGTTCGGCGGGCTGTTACGCGGGCAATCCATGTCAAAAACGCGGCACCCGTGGGCACCGCGTTTTCCTGACCGCTTAGCGGCGCAGACCCAGACGCTTGATCAGGTCCTGGTAACGGCCCTGGTCGGTCTTCTTGAGGTAGTCGAGAAGCGAACGGCGCTGGCTCACGAGCTTCAGAAGGCCACGGCGGGAGTGGTTGTCCTTGCCGTGGGTCTTGAAGTGCTCGGTGAGGTTGGTGATACGCTCGGTCAGGATCGCGACCTGCACGTCGGCAGACCCCGTATCACCTTCCTTGGTCGCGTATTCCTTGATCAGTTCCGCCTTGCGCTCGGCAGTGATCGACATCGGTAAGTCCTTTCCGTGGTTTCGCGCCCGTCACCGGTCCGCGAGATGAAAAACGCGCCGCGGCAGCAACTCCCCGCGCTCCACCTCACCGAGTGCCACGAGCTCTCCCTGAGCCGTGACGCATACGGGTCCGGTGAAGGCGGGCGCATCGCGCCCGCGCAGCAAAACGCCCTGCCCCTGTCGGAGCCGGGCCGCATCCTGCCTGCTCACGGCCAGCGCCGGGATGTCGTCCAGCGCGGTCTGAACAGGCATGATGAAGGGTGCGTGGACCTCACCGAGGCCCGCGCCGGGCGCACATTGCCCCAAGTCCTCCAGAGTTTCCAGCGGAATCATGTCCTCTTCCGCGAAGGGGCCGACCAGCAGCCGACGCAGATGCGTGACATGCCCGAGCGTCCCAAGCCGCAGACCCAGGTCGCGGGCAAGCGCTCGCACATAGGTGCCCTTGCCACATTCGGCCTCGAACACGGCGTGGTCGGCGTCGGGACACTCGACGAGATCGAGCCGGTGGACGTCGATCTCGCGGGCGTCCAGTTCCACCTCCTCGCCCTCGCGGGCAAGGTCGTAGGCGCGCGCGCCCTCGACCTTGATCGCCGAGAACTTCGGCGGCACTTGGAGGATCGTTCCGGTGAATGCGGGCAGAACGGCGAGAATACTGTCCCGCGAGGGCCTCACGTCGGAGGTGGCCGTCACCTCGCCCTCTGTGTCATCGCTCGCCGTCGCCTCGCCCCATCGCACGGTGAAGCGGTAGACCTTTCGCCCGTCCATGGCGAAAGAGACCGTCTTGGTCGCCTCCCCGAAAGCGATCGGCAGGCAGCCGGAGGCGAGCGGATCCAGAGTGCCGGCGTGGCCGACCTTCTCTGGGTGAAAGATCTTCTTGAGCCGGGTCAAAGCCTCGTTCGAGGTCAGGCCGACAGGCTTGTCGAGCACCAGCCAACCGTCGATGCGGTTGCGGTTCGCCTTCTTGCGCCGCGCCATGTCAGTCGCGTCCGCCGTCCGTGTGCGCATCGTCGTCGCCATCCTCGTCATCGAGGTCGCGCCGCACGTCGTCGCTGTTGAGCAGCGTCGTGATGCGGTCGTCGTCGTCGAACCTTGTGTCGAGAACGAAGCGCAGATCCGGCATGAACTTCATGGTCAGCCGGCGGGCAAGTTCCCTGCGAATGACGCGGGCCGAGCGGTTCAGCCCCTCGACGACCTTGTCGCCGTCGCGACCACCGAGCGGCATGACGAGGCAGGTGGCCACGCGCAGGTCAGGCGTCATGCGCACTTCCGGCACGGAGATGATCACGCCGTCGAGCGACGGGTCGGACAGGGTGCCACGCGAGAGAATGTCGGAGACGTCCTTGCGCACGAGTTCGCCCACACGCAGCTGCCGCTGCGAGGGCATTCCGGCGGGAGTCCGGTTCGATGGAGCCATGGGTCAATTCCAAACACGAGGGCCGGTCGCCGCGCGCCGGGCCTTGCAGGCCGAGGCGGAAACGGCAAAGCCGGCGGGAACCTCCCGCCGGCGCCGATGCGGTATCCGGCCGCGCGGATTACAGCGTGCGGGCCACTTCCTCGACCCGGAAGCACTCGATGACGTCGCCGGGACGCATGTCCTGGTAGCCAACGAAGTTCATGCCGCACTCCTGGCCCGACTGCACTTCCTTGACCTCGTCCTTGAAGCGCTTGAGCGTGCCGAGCTTGCCTTCGTGAATCACCACATTGTCGCGAATGAGGCGGACTTCCGCGCCACGCTCGACAATGCCCTCGGTGACGAGGCAGCCGGCGACCTTGCCGACCTTGGTGATGTTGAAGATCTCGCGCACTTCCGCGTTGCCGAGGAAGGTCTCGCGACGCTCGGGCGAAAGCATGCCGGACATGGCCGCCTTCACGTCATCGACCAGATCGTAAATGACGTTGTAGTAGCGGATCTCCAGACCCTCGCGATCCGCGGCCTCGCGCGCCTGCTTGTTGGCGCGGACATTGAAACCGATGATCTGCGCGTCCGAGGCGGTGGCGAGCGTCACGTCGCTCTCGGTGATGCCACCGACACCCGAATGGATGACACGCGCCTTGACCTCGTCCGTGCCGAGCGCGTCGAGCGCGCCGACGATGGCCTCCGACGAGCCCTGCACGTCGGCCTTGATCAGGAGCGGGAACTCCTTGTGACCGGCCTCCTGCAGACGGTTCATCATCTGCTCGAGAGAGCCGCGGGCGCCAAGCTCGCGCACGCTGGTCTTCTCGCGCTTCACGCGCTGGCGGTACTCGACGATCTCGCGGGCGCGGGCCTCGTTCTCGACCACGGCAACCATGTCGCCGGCTTCCGGCGTGCCGTTGAAGCCGAGAACCTCGACCGGCTTGGAGGGACCGGCTTCCTTTTCCTGACGGTTGTTCTCGTCAAGCATGGCGCGCACGCGGCCCCACTCGGACCCGGCGACGAGAATGTCGCCGACCTTGAGGGTGCCCTTCTGAACGAGCACGGTCGCAACCGGACCACGTCCCTTGTCGAGCTGCGCCTCGATGACGATGCCTTCCGCCGTGCGGTCGGGATTGGCCTTGAGCTCCAGAACCTCGGACTGCAGGAGGATCGCCTCGAGCAGCTTGTCGAGATTGGTGCCCTTGAGGGCCGAAACCTCGACCTCGAGGGTGTCGCCGCCCATGGACTCGACCACGATCTCGTCGCTCAGGAGTTCCGTGCGCACCCGGGTGGGGTCCGCGCCTTCCTTGTCGATCTTGTTGATCGCCACGATGATCGGAACACCGGCAGCCTTGGCGTGGCTGATCGCCTCCTTGGTCTGCGGCATGACGCCATCGTCGGCCGCCACCACCAGGATGACGACGTCCGTCGCCTTGGCGCCACGGGCGCGCATCTGGGTGAAGGCCGCGTGACCGGGCGTGTCGATGAAGGTGATCTTGTGACCGTTGCGCTCGACCTGGTAGGCGCCGATGTGCTGGGTGATGCCACCGGCCTCGCCCTGCACCACGTTCGACCGGCGCAGGGCGTCGAGGAGCGAGGTCTTGCCGTGATCGACATGGCCCATGATGGTCACGACCGGCGCGCGCGGCTCCAGCTTGTCATCGGGATCGGCCTGCGAGAACAGTCCGTCCTCGACGTCCGCTTCCGAGACGCGCTTGACCGTGTGGCCCATCTCCTCGGCGATCAGCTCCGCCGTGTCGGCGTCGATCACGTCGTTGATCTTGAGCATCTGCCCCTGCTTCATCAGAAGCTTGATCACGTCAACCGCGCGCTCGGCCATGCGGTTGGCGAGATCCTGGATCGTGATCGCCTCGGGCAGAACGACCTCGCGGGAAATCTTCTCGCGAACGACCTGCTGGCCGGCACGGCGCTCCTTCTCGCGACGGCGACGAAGCGAGGCGAGCGAACGGCTGCGCCCCTCCTGGTCACCGGTGGCGGAGGAAATCGTCAGCTTCGAGCGGCGGCGATCGTCACCGGCACCACGCGACGGGGTGCGCTCGGGCGTTGCCTTGCCACCACCGCGCTTGGCCGGCTTGGCAGCCGCGGGCTTGCGATCCTCGGCGCCACGGGACGCCGGCGCCGAAGCCGCGGGACGCGCGGCGGCCGGACGGGCAGCCGGGGCTGCTGCGGCGGGAGCCTGGGCGGGTGCCGCGGAGGCAGCGGGCGCGTCCTCGCCAACGGCAGCCGCCATCGCGGCGGCGGCATCGGAAGTGGAAACCTTTTCGCGCACCTCTTCCGGTTCGGCCGCCTTGCGGGCAGCCTCCTCGGCGGCGCGACGCTCGGCCTCTTCGGCCTCGATGCGGGCGCGCTCGGCCTCCTCGGCCTTGCGACGTGCCTCTTCCTCGCGGCGACGGGCCTCTTCCTCGGCGCGGCGCTTCTGGTCCTCGACCTCACGAACCTGCGCCTCGCGCAGGGCCGCCTGGCGGGCCGCCGCCTCGTCTTCGGTCAAGGTGCGCAGGATGTTGCCGCGCGGACGCTGGCCGGACGCGGCCTGGCGCGCCGGGGCCGCATCGGCCTGACGGCGCTCGCGGGACGCGGCGGAGGGCTGCTGCGGCTGGGGCTGCGGCGCTTCGGCCTCGGTCTTCCCGCCTTCGCCCGGCAGGACGACACGGCGCTTCTTCTTCTCGACCACGACCGCCTTGGAGCGCCCATGGGAGAAGCTCTGACGGACCGTACCCTGTTCAACGCCGGAGCGTTTCAGGCCCAGTGTCTTGCGCTCCATGCTGATCGTCTTGTCGCCGGGATTTTTCGTTTCGCTCATATCGCCTTCAGTCCTGGATCACCGCATCGCTTACACCGCTATCTGACGCCTCAAGGAAGCTGGCCGGAAAACCGGCCCGGAACCGCTCCAGATCCGCGATCCGGGCAAGCGCGTTGTCGCTCGCTCGGCCTGCAAGCAGTGCAGCATGTATCACATTTGACCGACCCAATGCCAAATCCAATTGAGTCGATTCAAAACAACCGACCATCCGGCATCCGCCGGTGTCGGCAAATCGTGCCCGCGCGATCGCGGCGAGCTTTCCCGCACCGTCCTCGCCGCCATCGCTGGCATGGACAAGCGCCACAACATCGTCACTGCGTACCGCCGCCTCGACCTTGGCGAAACCGCTGACGATCTCGCCAGCCTTGCGCGCGAATGACATCGCATCGAGCGCGGCACGCTCCAGAAGGGTCTCGACCTGCTCGGCCAGATCCCCCTCCACCCGCACACCGCCATCCTTGAGGGCGCGAGCGAAAACCTTCTTCTTCTGGGCGGCGGAAACGCTTTCACGATCCGCCGTCACCCAGACGCCACGGCCCGGAAGCCTCCGGCGCAGATCGGGAACGATCACGTTGTCCGGCCCGGCCACAAAGCGGATCAGGTCGGCCACCGGCCGCACGGTCCGCGTCAGGGCACAGCTACGTTCCAACGGGTCGTTTCGTCTCGGCACAGCGCCACCTTGCGACGGAACCGCCCAGACACCCGCCCGAAACGATCCCGCCAGATTGTTACTCCTGGCCGCACGGACCCGCCGCAGCGGCGGAAACCGTCAGACCTCGTGGACGACGCCGGTCGTGACGACGCCGGTTTCTTCCTCACCGGCCTCTTCGCCGTCTTCCTCGGCTTCCCCGGCCTCGTCAGCCTCGAGTTCCTCAGCGCTGATCCAGCCCGCCGCGACACGCGCGGCCATGATGGCGGCCTCCGCATCGGCACGGGAGAAGTCAAAGTCGCTCAGCGCACCGGGATGACGCACGACCTCGCCATTGGCACGCTCGGTCCAGCCGGTCAGGTCGTCGGTCGCACAACCGGCAAGATCCTCGACGGAGAACACCTCGTCCTTGCCCAACGCCACGAGCATGGCGGTGGTGATGCCGGGGATCGCGCGCAGGTCGTCGGAAACGCCCAGTTCACGGCGCTCCTCGTCGAGCTTCGCCTCGACTTCCTCGAGGTACTCGCGGGCGCGCGCCTGGATCTCGTCGGCGGTCTCCTCGTCGAAGCCCTCGATGGAAGCCACCTCGTCGCGTTCGACATACGCCACTTCCTCGACGGAGGCAAATCCTTCGGACGCCAGAAGCTGTCCGACGACCTCGTCGACATTGAGCGCATCCATGAAAAGCTGGGTCCGCTCGGCGAATTCCTTCTGCCGGCGCTCGGACTCGTCGTGCTCGGTCATGATGTCGATGGCCCAGCCCGTGAGCTGAGACGCGAGACGCACGTTCTGGCCGCGACGACCGATCGCGAGCGAGAGCTGCTCGTCGGGGACGACCACTTCGATGCGCTCCGCATCCTCGTCGACCACGACCTTGGCGACTTCCGCCGGCTGCAGCGCGTTGACGATGAAGGTCGCCTCGTCCGGGCTCCAGGGAATGATGTCGATCTTCTCGCCCTGAAGCTCGCCGACGACCGCCTGGACGCGGCTGCCGCGCATGCCGACGCAGGCGCCGACGGGATCGATCGAGCTGTCCTTGGAGATGACGGCGATCTTTGCGCGCGAGCCCGGATCGCGGGCAACCGCACGGATCTCGATAACGTTGTCGTAGATCTCCGGCACTTCCTGGGCGAAGAGCTTCGCCATGAACTGCGGATGGGTGCGCGACAGGAAGATCTGCGGACCGCGCTGCTCGCGGCGCACGTCGTAGATGTAGGCGCGAATGCGGTCACCGGTCCGGAACTGCTCGCGCGGGATCAGTTCGTCGCGACGCACGATCGCCTCGCCACGACCGAGGTCGACGATTACGTTGCCATATTCGACACGCTTGACGACGCCGTTGACGACCTCGCCGATGCGGTCCTTGAACTCGTCGTACTGGCGGTCGCGCTCGGCCTCACGCACCTTCTGCACGATGACCTGCTTGGCGGACTGCGCGGCAATGCGGCCAAAGTCGAGCGGCGGCAGCGGCTCGGCGATAAAATCGCCGATCTGCGCAGCCGGATTGCGGGCAAGCGCATCCTGCTTCTCGATCTCGGTCGCGGGGTTCTCCATGTGCTCGACCACGAGCAGCAGGCGCTGAAGCTTGATCTCGCCGGTGCGCGGATTGATCTCGGCGCGCACCTCGGTCTCCGACCCGTAGCGCGAGCGCGCCGCCTTCTGGATCGCATCCTCCATCGCCGCGATGACGATGCCCCTGTCGATCGTCTTCTCACGCGCGACAGCGTCCGCGATCTGCAGAAGCTCGAGCCGGTTCGCACTGATTGCCATCTCGGTCCACTCCTTGGGCGCCGTCCGTGCGGCGCGTCCTCCTGGCTGCGGCCGGCTCACGCCGGCGCCATGATGTCATCGTCACGCCCGACGGGCGATTATTCCTCGCCGCTCGCATCCTCTGCGGGTGTCGTGGCGCGGGCGCCATTCGCCTTCTTCGCCTTGCGACGGGCTGCCTTCTCGGCCTTGAGAGCGGCCTCCACCAGCGCGTCGGTCATGACCAGACGCGCCTCCGCCATGTCGGCGAAGGCAAGATGGATGTCCGGATCGCCATCATCGGGCAAGTCCTCGAGACGCAGCACCAGATCGCCGTCCTTCACGCCGCGGATCTCGCCGCGAAACCGCTTCCGGCCATCGCGCGGAACGGCCAGCTCCAGCTTGACCATGTGACCGCGCCAGCGCGCGAAGTCTTCGGGCCGCACCAGAGGACGATCCACGCCCGGCGAGGAGATCTCCAGATTGTATTCCTGGTTGATCGGATCCTCCACATCGAGGATCGGGGTCACCGCGCGGCTGACCGCCTCGCAGTCGTCGACGGTCATCGTGCCGTCCGGTCGCTCCGCCATGATCTGCAGCGTCATGCCGTCCATGCCGGACAGCTTCACACGCACAAGACGGAAGCCGAGATCGACGATCGCCGGCTCGAGCATGTCGGCGATGCGCGCCTCAAGACCGTTTTCGCGAACGATGCGCGTGTCGCGTTCCTGCACCGTGTCCTCTTTGTGCCTGCTCGCGGGGCCAAAACAAAAAGAGCGGGTCCCGTGGGGCCCACTCTCATGCTGCTCACGCGAGCCATAGAGATTGAATAGTCGGAAATATAGCGATCAGCCCGCGCAAAGCAAGAAGATTCGGCTTCCGCATGCCTCAGCGGCGTCGGAACTCCAGGTAGTGACCGCGCCGGCCCTCACGAAACGCCTTGTCCTCGTAGCGGGTTCCCGACCACGGTTGCCAGGGCTCGCGCCAGTCCGCCGCCTGCTCCGCCGTCCAGCCGAAATCCGGGCGGCGGCCGAAATGCGCGAGCGTCCATTCGACATAGGTGTCGATGTCGCTGGCGAAGCGGTAGCAGGCACCAGGCTTCAGCACCCTTGCGAAACGATCGATGTTCGACTGGCTGACGAAACGCCGCTTCCAGTGGCGGCGCTTGGGCCAGGGATCGGGATAAAGCTGATAGATACCGTCGAGCGAGGCCTCGGGCAGCCAGTCGAGAAGCGGCACGGCATCGTCATCGTAGAGACGCACGTTGCCGAACCCGGCCTCGTCCACGTCCACGACCGTCTTGGCGAGCGAGTTCACGAACGGCTCGACGCCGATGAAGCCTGTGTCGTCCAGCCTCCGGGCCTCATGCATCAGATGCTCGCCGCCGCCAAAGCCGATCTCGAGCCAGACAGAGGTCACCGGTGCATCGAAGAGCTCGCGCAGATCAGAAGGCGCGGGGCGCGAGAGATCGACCTTGAGCCGGCCGATCGCCGCCTCGAAGCGTGCCCTTCTCTGCTCCCGCAGGGGTTTGCCGACACGGCGGCCGAAAAACGAGCCGCGCGGGTGGTCACTCATGTGCATCGTTCCGTTTCTGATGCGTCACAATGGCAACGCCCGGCGCATCGTGAGGATGCGCCGGGCGAGGAACGTCCCGGTCCTGTCCGGCAAGGATCAGGAAATGGCGTCACGCAGCGCGTGCACCAGGTCGATCTTCTCCCAGGAGAAGCCGCCGTCCGCCTCCGGCTCGCGACCGAAGTGGCCGTAGGCAGCCGTACGGGCATAGATCGGGCGGTTGAGGCCCAGGTGCTGGCGGATGCCGCGCGGCGTCAGGCTCATGACCTCCCGCACCGCCTTTTCCACCTTCTCCTCGGCAACGTTCCCGGTGCCATGAAGGTCGACGTAGACCGACAGCGGCTCGGCAACGCCGATGGCGTAGGAGAGCTGGATGGTGCAACGGTCGGCCAGGTTGGCAGCGACGACGTTCTTGGCGAGGTAGCGCGCCGCGTAGGCAGCCGAACGGTCGACCTTCGTCGGGTCCTTGCCGGAAAAGGCTCCGCCGCCATGCGGGGCGGCACCACCATAGGTGTCGACGATGATCTTGCGCCCCGTGAGGCCCGCATCGCCATCGGGGCCGCCGATGACGAAGGCGCCCGTCGGATTGACGTGCCAGACGGTCTCGTCACTGATCCAGCCGCCGGGAATGGCCGTGCGGATGTAGGGCTCGACGATCTTGCGCACGTCGTCCGAAGACAGCGTGCCATCGAGATGCTGGGTGGAGAGAACGATCGAGGTGATGCCGACCGGCATTCCGTTCTCGTAGCGCACGGTAACCTGGCTCTTGGCGTCCGGGCCGAGCACCGGCTCCTTGCCGGACTTGCGCGCCTCGGCCAGGAGCTGAAGAATCTTGTGCGAGTAGTAGATCGGGGCCGGCATCAGCTCCGGCGTCTCGCGGCAGGCGTAGCCGAACATGATGCCCTGGTCGCCAGCACCCTCGTCCTTGTTGTCGGCGGCGTCCACGCCCTGGGCGATATGCGCCGACTGGGCATGAAGGTGCACCTTCACGTCGCAGTGCTCCCAGTGGAAGCCTTCCTGCTCGTATCCGATATCCTTGATCGCCATGCGCGCCAGATGCGCGATGTACTCGTGGGTGATCTCGGCCGGCCCGCGGGTTTCGCCGGCAATCACGACCCGGTTCGTCGTCGCGAGCGTTTCACAGGCCACGCGGGCCTCGGGCATCTCGGAAAGAAACGCGTCGACGACCGTGTCGGAGATCCGGTCGCAAACCTTGTCGGGATGGCCTTCCGATACGGATTCGGAAGTGAAGAGATAATTTTGACGAGCCACGTTCAACCGTCCTTCTGGGAAGCATTCGAGCGGGATACCAGGATCATCCGGGCATCCGGCTCGACACATGCCAGCGAAGGCGCGCTTTCGTCAAGGCGAAGGGGCCTCTCAGTCGAACAAGCTGTATCGCACTCGGGCCGGGCGACCTAGTGCGGCGAACCGCAAGACCCCGCACAAACCACGGGATGCGCGTTCGTTCACCAGTTTCACGGATGGGTCACGAGAGCCAGAGGGCGAGGTCGGCCGATTTGGCGTATCGGGCGCGCGGCCGGGCCGACTGGCGGCCCGGCAACCTGGCGAAGCGACCGGCAGCCCCCGTCGCAAGCGCCGTCATCATCAAACGCCAAGGATGTCTCAGACCTCCTCGCCCGCGAGCGCACGAACGAGATCCACGACACGACGGCGGACCTTGGGGTCCTCGATCCGCACAAAAGCCTTGTTCAGGGACAGGCCTTCCGAAGAGGAAAGGAAGTCAACCACATAGGAGGCAGGCTTTGCCTCGCCGAAGCCCGCGGCCTCGTCGGGAGTGCCGGGCGCATCCTCGAAAAAGAACGCAACCGGAACCTTCAGAACCGTTGCGATGTGCTGCAGACGGCTGGCGCCGATGCGGTTCGTACCTTTTTCGTACTTCTGAATCTGCTGGAATGTGATACCAAGCGCTTCGCCAAGCTTTTCCTGACTCATTCCAAGCATCATGCGACGAAGACGGACACGGCTGCCAACATGCACGTCGATGGGGTTCGGTGCTTTCTTACTGCTCATTATTGTCTTCTTTCCGGTTCATTCTATTGCTGTGACCAACATTTTTATTATTTTGAAGAAACTGCGCCCAAGTGGCGTTTACTCGTCGCTCACCCCAAACAACGGTTCAACTACGCAGTCACATCAGATCGCATCACGGGACTACAACCCAATCTACGATCCCGACAGTTTCGGTTGTTATGATGCCGTGCCGCGTTGCGACTCGTCAATCATTACGCGCATCCCCTACGTAACGCGTCACGACCATGACGCCAAGCGAAAGAATCAGGATAATTAACAATGCCCACTCCCGCAGGTCGCGGGATACTCCCTGCTGTATCGTGCCGGGAAGGCGCAAATCCATGTGATCGACCACACCAAGTCCGCGTTCGGCGACCACACGGCCAAAGGGATCGAAGACCGCCGAGATGCCGGTGTTTGCGACCCTGACGAGTGGAAGGCCCTGCTCGATTGCACGCAGACGCGCGAGGGCGAAATGCTGATAGGGGCCGGAGGTCGCCCCGAACCAGGCGTCGTTCGTCACGTTGAGCAGGAAGCCCGGCCGTGCGCCTTCCACCTCCGCAGCGCCGGGAAAGATGGCCTCGTAGCAGATCATCGGCAGAAAGGCCGGCCCCTCGACCGGGTCCAGCAGGCGAGCGCGAAAACCCGCGCGGAACACGCCCGGCAGGGGAACGATCTTGGTCAGCCCCAGGCGCTCCAGCCAGCTCTCGAGCGGCAGGTACTCGCCGAACGGTACAAGGCGGACCTTGTCGTAGGCGTCGCGGATCTCGCCGTCGCCTCCGATGGCATACACGCTGTTGTAGAAAACCCGGCCGCCCTCTTCCGTGTCGGCACGCACCGCTCCGGTCACAAGCGTATCGCGCGGACCAAGCAATGCCGCGATGGCGGCAAGCGCGTCCGGCGTTTCAGTGAGGAGAAAGGGGATGGCCGACTCCGGCCAGACGACGATCCGCGGCAATCCGCCGCTGTCGCCGGACCCGGCTTCGTCACGCCAGGGGGCCTTGCTCATCTCCAGATAGGTGGAAAAGACCTTGCTGCGGTTTTCCGGCAGCCACTTCTCCTCCTGCGGGATCGAGGGCTGGACGAGACGCAACGCGACATCCTGCGGGGCGATGTCGGGCGCAAGGCCCATGCGTGCCGCGCCGGCGCCTTCCGCCACGAGCAGCAGCCCGATCGCCACGACAGCGACCCGCCGTCCGCCGCGCGTGCCGTCGGCAAATCCGGCAAGGGCACAGAAGGCAAAGGCAACGAGGAAGGTCAGTCCGTACAGGCCGAGAAAGGCAACCGGTTGGGACAGGAGGGCACTGTCCGCGAAAGCATGGGCCCACACGTTCCAGGGAAAGCCGGTCAGGACATTGCCGCGCAGCCAGTCTCCAAGCGTCAGGGCAAGGGCCAGGGCAAGCAACCGGTCCCATCCGTCCCGCCAGAGCATGCCGGCGACGGTAACCGCGAGGCCGGTGAAGAGTGCAAGGCCGGCGGGCAGCACCAGAACGGCAAGCGGCATCAGCGCGGCGAATTGATCCGCTTCCACGAGGAAGGCGCGGCCGATCCACCAAAGTCCCGCCAGATGAAAGCCGAAGCCGAAGGCCCACCCGATGCCGAAGGAGGGCGCGAGCCGGGCACGCAGGCGCGAGCGATCAGGGATCGCGCCATCGATCAGCCATACAAGCCCGGGGAACGAGAGCGCCAGCACGGGAAAGGCGCCGACCGGCGGCAGCGACAGTGCGGCAAGCCCCCCCAGAAGGGCAGCAAGCGCGAGACGGCGCCAGCCGTCCGCGAGAAGAAAGACCTGCGCCAGACGCAGCACGGCGGACACTCCCGATCGCAAGAGGTTCGAAGACCGGCCCGCCGGAGCGGCTCCGGCGAATCAGTCTCTTGCCGTGACGATTCCCCCGCCGTCGCCGCGCGGTCAAGCGCAGCGGCGAACTTGCCGGGCAAGGCGACGAAAAACCGCGCCGTCAGACAGCGGAATCGGGACGGCGGATACGACGCCGGGCATCGGCCGCACGCGCCTCTGCGGCGCGCTTGGCACGGATGCGCAAGCGCTTGATCCGCCGGGGATCGGCGTCGAGGATCTCGAACTCGTAGCCGGGAAGCTCGCGCACGGTGATAAGCTCGCCGCGCACGGGCACACGCCCCACCAGCGAGAACACCAGACCGCCCAGCGTATCCACTTCCTCGGCAAGGTCCCCGAGTTGAAAGTCCGTGCCGATGGCTTCCTCCACCTCTTCGATGGGAACGCGCGGATCGGCTGTCCACACACCGTCGCCGGTGTGGGCGATCATCGCCTCCTCGTCCTCGTCATGCTCGTCCTCGATGTCGCCGAAGACCGTCTCGACGATGTCCTCCAGCGACACGAGACCTTCGGTGCCACCGTATTCATCGATCACAAGCGCCATCTGGACACGATCGGCCTGCATCCGGGTCATGAGATCCGTGGCTGGCATCGACGGAGGGACGAACAGCACCGCGCGGATGAGACCGGTTTCGCTCAGCGGCACGGAAAGGTCGACCTGCGAAAGATCGAGTTCCTGCTCCGTATTGGACGTGGCCGGCTCGCACCCCGGCGTCGAGCGGGCACAGATATGCGCCATCAGATCCTTGATGTGCACCATGCCCCGCGGGTCGTCGAGCCCGTCGCGGTAGACGGGCATCCGCGAGTGGCCGGATTCGCGGAACACTTCCATCAGCCGGCCGAGCGACACGGAGTCCTCGACCGCGTCGATGTCGGCGCGCGGCACCATCACGTCGTCGACGCGCAGTTCGCGCAGCCGCAGGATGTTGGACAGGAGAACCCGTTCCTCGGGCGTGAAGCTCGCGTTGGAACCTGTCTCGCGGGCCAGCTCCTCCTGGAGGTTCTGCCTCAGCGACCCGGGGCCGTTTCGCCGGAGCGACATCACGCCGCGCAGGAAATCCAGGGCACGGGCGCCGGTCCCGGCAAGCCGAAGTGCCGCGCCATGCGCCGGTCCGGGTTGCGGGGACGCGGTGTCGGTGCGTTGCGCCTCCGGCGCGGACGGGGCGGGACTGGACGGGTCTGACGCGCCGTCCTGGGACGCTCTTGCCTCGCCGCCGGCGTTGCGTGCGGCGGGCTGCTCGGGACTTCGGGCCTCGGAATTCATCATCTCGGTTCGTCGTCACCCGGCCGGGCCGGAGACATTGCTCTCCATGTCGTCGTCGCTGCCGGGCGGATCGAGGTACGGATCCGCAATGCCAAGGCTTGCAAGGATCCGCCGTTCCAGATCTTCCATCTCCTCGGCTTCCGCGTCCATATGGTGATCGTAGCCGAAAAGGTGAAGGAACCCGTGCACGACAAGATGCATGAGATGGTCGAAAAGGGGAATATCCAGTTCCCCGGCCTCCCGCTCGACCGTCTCGCGCGCCAGGATCAGGTCTCCGAGCAGGGGACCGTATGGTGGCTCATCCTCGTCGCCACCGGGAAACGAGAGAACGTTCGTCGGCGCATCCTTGCCGCGCCAGTCGCGATTGAGCTCACGCACGCGGGCATCGTCGGCCAGGACCACCGAAAGCTCGGAACCTTCCAGGATACGCGGCCGGGCGAACCCGCACGCGGCCTCGACGGCGCGGGCGACAAGCGCCTCGAGTGCGTCCTCGTCGCCCCATCCGTCCGCCTCGATCGAAAGGTCGATCTCGGGCAGGACCAACGCCTCGTCGGACTGCGTGCTCACGACGCGGTCTCGCGCGACCGTCGGGCGTTGCGGGCAGACTGCTCGGCCCGTGCCGCGGCTTCTTCCGCCCGGGCGCTCGCCTCGCGGCCGGCCTCGTCATAGGCCCGCACGATGCGCGCGACGAGTTCGTGGCGCACCACGTCGACCTCGGTGAACCGCACCGTCGCGACCCCCTCGACCCCCTCGAGCAGATCAAGCGCCTCGCGCAGACCGGACACCTGGCCGGGCGGGAGGTCGATCTGGCTCGGATCGCCGGTGACGATCATGCGAGAATCCTCGCCCAGACGCGTCAGGAACATCTTCATCTGCATGGAGGTCGTGTTCTGCGCCTCATCGAGGATCACAACCGCGTTGGACAGTGTGCGCCCGCGCATGAAGGCGAGCGGGGCCACCTCGATCATTCCCGACTGCAGGCCACGCTCGACCTTCTCCGCCGGCATCATCTCGTAAAGCGCGTCGTAGAGCGGACGCAGATAGGGGTCGACCTTCTCCTTCAGGTCGCCGGGCAGGAAGCCGAGCCGCTCGCCCGCTTCCACCGCGGGCCGCGAAAGGATGAGCCGTGCCACATCGCCACGCTCCAGCAGCGCCGCCGCATAGGCCACCGCCAAGAACGTCTTGCCGGTTCCCGCCGGACCGACACCGAAGGTCAGGTCGCAGCGGTCCATGGCACGGATGTAGGCGTCCTGCGCCGGCGTGCGGGCAAGAACCGTCTTGCGGCGCGTGGAGACCTGCGCGAAGGCAAGGTGCGACTTGCGCTCGAGACTGGGAAGGTCCAGCTGCGCGTCCTCGGCCGCTGCCATGCGCAATGCCCCGTCGATATCGCCTGGATGCAATTCGTGTCCCTGCTGAAGGCGTGCGTAAAGGGCTTCCAGCGCGCGGCGTGCCTGATCGCACCCGGAATGCCGGCCCTTGATGATGACCTGGTTGCCGCGCGCGACCGCGTCGACACCAAGGCGCTGCTCGATGAGGGCAAGGTTCTGGTCGAACTGGCCGAAAAGATCGCCCACGAGGCGATTGTCGTCAAAGGCCAGAACCACGTGGGTCATGTCGGAAGCGGGAACCGCATCGCGGTTGCCGCCCCGTGGGGTCCGGCTGTCGCCGGTCAAGCGGCTTCTCCTGACATCCTGTCTCCTGACGCCCCGCCGCGTCGATCCACCTTACGCCGAGGCCGAGGTTGCGACTTTCACATTGTGCCCTGTCGCAAGGCGTGCGAACAGGGAATTCGAGCCCGTACCGGTGATTTCCACCGTCGCTATCTCTCCGATCAGGCTCTCCGGCGCCTCCACCTGCACAGGCTGCAGGAAGGGCGAACGGCCCGCGACCTGGCCCGGATTGCGGCCGGGTTTCTCGAACAGCACTTCGCAGACACTTCCGACCAGCGACGCGTTGAACGCCTTTTGCTGGCGCGTGATCAGGTCCTGAAGCTCGTGCAGACGCGCGGTCATCACGTCATCCGGCACCTGGTCGGGAAGCTTCGCACCGGGCGTGCCCGGGCGCGGGCTGTATTTGAAACTGAACGCCGAGGCGTAACCGACCCGCTCCACCAGATCCATGGTGTCACGGAAATCGGCGTCCGTCTCACCCGGAAAGCCGACAATGAAATCTCCTGAAAGGGCCATGTCGGGACGGGCCTCGCGAATGCGGTCGATGAGGCGGAAGTAGGCCTCGCGCGTGTGCTTGCGGTTCATGGCCTTGAGGATCCTGTCGGATCCGGACTGCACGGGCAGGTGCAGATAGGGCATGAGCTGCGGCAGGTCCCGGTGCGCCTCGATCAGCTCCGCGTCCATGTCACGCGGATGGCTGGTGGTATAGCGCAGCCGGTCCAGCCCCTCGATCTCCGCGAGCCGGCGCAGAAGCTCACCGAGCCCCCAGGTTCGCCCGTCGGCGCCTTCGCCGTGCCAGGCGTTCACGTTCTGGCCGAGCAGCGTCACCTCGCGCACGCCCCGCGCCGCCAGTCGCTCCGCCTCGCCGACGATCTGCTCCACGGAGCGCGACACCTCCGCGCCACGGGTGTAGGGCACGACGCAGAAGGTGCAGAACTTGTCGCACCCTTCCTGAACCGTGAGAAAGGCGGTCAGGGCGCGCTTGCCGTCGCGCGCGGCGGCCGGCTTCGCCAGATGGCGGAACTTCTCCTCGATCTCGAACTCGGTCTCGACCACCGCCTCGCCCGTGCCGGCACGCGCCAGAAGTTCCGGCAGCCGGTGATAGGTCTGCGGGCCGAACACGAGATCGACCACGGGCGCGCGACGCGAGATTTCCTGTCCCTCCGCCTGGGCGACACAGCCCGCGACACCTATCATGGTCGCCTTGCCGGCCTCGGCCCGGGCGTCCTTGAGCTTCCGCAGCCGCCCGAGTTCGGAGTAGATCTTCTCCGCCGCCTTCTCACGAATGTGGCAGGTGTTGAGAATGATCAGGTCGGCGTCCTCGACCGCCTGGGTCGTCTCATAGCCTTCCGGCGCCAGCGCATCGGCCATACGCTCGCTGTCGTAGACGTTCATCTGGCAGCCGTAGGTCTTGACGAACACCCGACGGGCGTTCGTCCCTTCCGGAACACTGGCGGAAGCGCTGCCGGCCTGGCTGTCGCCGGCGTGATCGGCACTGCGGGAGTTCTCGGTCATCGTGTCTCCGGGCGGGCGTCCTGCCCGCGGCCTGTTCGGTGAGCCTCGCGCCGGTCGCAGCGCGTCCACGGACGGCGGCAACCTGTCACTGTCGCACGGCCTGTCCTGAAAATCAGCGCCCGCCTTAGCGGATTTCGGCGCTCTTGAGAATAGCAGGCGCACCGCCGGCAGGCGATTCCCGCTCGGTGCGTTGCGGATCTGCCGCGTCCTCTTCGCCATCGGACACACCAGCCGTATCTTCAGGCTCGGCTCCGGACGGCGGAAGCGCCTCGACGGGTGGTATCCGGTCACGACCCGTCACCGCCTCGGCCGCCATGGAGCGGACGCTTTCCTCGAGAAGACGCGTCAGCGCCTTGCGGTCGGCGCTCGCCTCGACCCGGACGGGCTCGCCCCAGACCACGGTCACATCGACACCGCCCTGACGCACAACATTCATGAAATGCGGGACCATTTCCATGTCGCCGTACCAGGCCACATGCGGACGGAACTGCCGTCCCATGGGCAGGCCGTGCAGGTGGGTGTAGGCGATTGCAAGCGGCTGGATCCACATCTCGCCCGTCTCTCCGGCAACCGCATGACGGGCGGCGCCGATGAGGGCGGAGCGGAAGGGAAGCACCTCGTTGCCGCTGTTCGAGGTTCCTTCCGCGAAGAGCACCATGGCATCGCCGCCGGCAAGACGCCCGCCCAGTTCCTCGGCGGTGCGCGCGGTCGCGCTGCGGCGCTGCCGATCGACGAAGACGGAGCGCTGCAGCTTGGCGAAAAGACCGAAAACCGGCCAGTTCGCCACCTCGGACTTGGCGACGAAAGACAGCGGGGCGCGACTGCCGAGCACCGTGATGTCCATCCACGAGACGTGGTTGGCGGTGATGAGCAAGGGCCGCCCGGCGGCCTGCCGGCCAACCTCGCGCACGCGAATGCCGACCAGCGCGCAGGCAATGCGATGCCATACGACCGGCAGGTAGCGGCGCACAGGCCCGCCCGTCTTCATGGCAAGCCACTGAACGGGAATGAGGGGCAGGGTCACCACCGTCAGGGCACCCAGAACCAGGGTCGCGCGGACCCGGGACACCGCGCCGGGCATTGCCTACTCCCTGTCCGGGGGAGACAGGGGCACGCCGTAAAGCTCGAGCCGGTGGTCGACGAGGCGGAAGCCGAGCTTGCGCGCAATCGCCTCCTGAAGCCGCTCGATCTCTTCGTTGCGGAACTCGATCACACGCCCGCTCTTCAGGTCGATGAGATGGTCGTGATGCTCGTCCGGAACGGTCTCGTAGCGGGCCCGGCCATCGCGAAAATCGTGACGCTCGATGATGCCGGCATCCTCGAAGAGCTTCACGGTGCGATAGACGGTGGAAATGGAGATGCGCGGATCCTGCTCGACCGCCCGGCGGTAGAGTTCCTCGACGTCCGGATGATCGCTCGCGCCCTCGATCACGCCGGCGATGATACGGCGCTGCTCGGTCATGCGCATGCCCTTGGCGATGCACTGTTCCTCGAGCGACGACGTTCCGCCCGTCGCGCGCTCGCGCTGCCGGGGAGAGCCGGTGTCGGTCATCGCGCCTGTCCTCCTCTTGACACCTCGACGAGGCGGTCCGGCACGCCGCAAGGACACCGGACGGCCCGCGCCACGCGGCGGTTCGGGCGGTTATCAGCCAAGCCGATACGCCAGATCGACACGCATGACAAGCGCGCCGCCATCCCCTTCGCTTGCCTGGTAATAGGCCTTGCGTTCGCCGACCTTGCGAAATCCGAGACGGCGGTAGAGAGCAAGGGCCGCGTCGTTCGCCGCATCCACCTCGAGAAAGAGCGAGGCGACCCGCTCGCCATACAGGCGATGCAGGACGGTCCGCATGAGCCGACCGCCGATCCCCCGGCCGCGCTGGCGCGGCTCCACGGCGATGGTGAGGATCTCACCCTCGTCGGCCGCCACCCGCACTATAACGAAGCCGAGCGGCGCACGTGTCCCGAAGTAGCTCGCACGCCGTGCCTTGAGAACGGTCACGCCCGGCTGTGCCGCCAGCCGCGAAATCTCGTCCGCCGACCAGCCGATGGGAAAGGCGCGCTCATGCAGGTCGGCAAGCGCGTCGAAGTCATCCGAAACGGCTTCCTCGATCACCGGTTCGGGCGTGGAAAACCACCACGGGATCATGCCAGCAGCCTCTCGTCGCGAACGGCGGGACGGGCATCGGGCGGACGCAGGTACACCGGCTCGGGCCGGGCCGTGTCGCTGTCCGCGCGCGCGCCGAGGCGGGCAACCGCGACGATATCGGGATACCCCGCCTCTCCGAGCACGATAGGCGGATTCGCCGGATCGGCGCAGGCAAGAACCGCGGTCGCGCCGCTGCCGAAGATCCGGTCTCCGGGCACAAGCCGCGCGGCAAGCCCCGCCGCCGTTTCCACGCCGGGAGCCGCCAGCGGCTGGCCGTCGCCCGAGAACGACTGCGCATAGACCTCGCCGCCCTTCGCGGCCAGAACGACATGCAGAGACTGGTTCGCGGACAGCGTCTCAAGGGTGCGGGCCTGTTCGGCCATGGCCGCGAGCGTGGTGACACCGACGGCCGGCGCGCCGACGACGAGCGCGATCCCGCGCGCGGCGGAGAGCCCGACGCGAAGCCCGGTGAAGCTGCCCGGACCGGTGGTGACGACGATCCGGTCGAGGGAGGAGAACACGGTTCCGGCCTCGGCCATCACCTCGCCGATCATCCCCATCAGCCGCTCGGCGTGACCACGCCCGAGCAGCTCGCTCGCGCACGTAAGGCGCGCGGCCTCTCCCTCGCCATCCAGAACGGCAACGGAACAGGCCTCCAGGGCGGTATCTATGGCTAGCAGGCGCATGAGAGAAGAAAACCAGTTCGCGGCACGGCCGTCGATGAGACCAAATGACCAGAGGTGGCGGCCACGCGGGCCCAACGGGAGAAACCTGCCCTTAATCGAGCCGGCACCGCACGGCAAGGCGAAACCGTTCGCGTCCACCGGGCGGCGGAACGAAAAAGGCCCGGCTCACAGGCCGGGCCTTGTCGCGATGAGCAGCCTCGTCGCGCTTACATGGCGCGGACTTCCTCCACCTCGGGCACGAAATGGCGCAGGAGGTTCTGGATACCGTGCTTCAGCGTCGCCGTGGACGAGGGGCACCCCGAGCAGGCCCCGCGCATGGACAGATAGACGACCCCGTCGCGGAACCCGCGGAAGGTGATGTCGCCGCCATCCTGGGCAACGGCCGGGCGCACGCGCGTCTCGATCAGTTCCTTGATGGTCTCGACGGTCTCGCCGTCGGCATCCTCGAAGAACTCCTCGTCACCGGTCTCGCCGCCGGCCGTCGCCATGACCGGCTGGCCGGACATGAAGTGCTCCATGATCGCGCCGAGCACGGCCGGCTTGATATGCTGCCAGTCCACGTCGCCCTTGGTGACGGAAATGAAGTCGTGACCGAAGAAGATGCCCTCGATCCCCTCGACGGAGAAGAGCTTCTCGGCAAGCGGCGATGTGCTGGCATCCTCCGCCTTGCGGAAATCCATCGTCCCCTCGGACAGCACGATGCGCCCGGGAAGGAACTTCAGCGTCGCCGGATTCGGCGTGGCTTCTGTCTGAATGAACATGATCGTCATCCTCGTTGACGGCATCCGCCATCGTCGTTCGCGGCAGGCTCGGCCCAGGTTTGAGCCAAGCGCCTAAGGGAAGCGAACGCGGATGCCCCGCGTTGCGGTCGCTTGTTGGCCCCATTATAGGGCTCTCGGGCCTCCGAGACCAGATTGGAATTATTCCAGACTGAAGATTTCCGCGGGGAAGGCGCCGCCCGCGGGAACGATGGAGGGGTCAGGCCAGGGTGGCGATCGACTCGTCGTCGAGCGTGCCGGGCACGATGGTCACGGGGATCGGGAAGCTGCCGGCGCCCTTGCCGGCAATCGCGGTCACGAGGGGCCCCGGCCCCTCCGTGTCGCTGCCGGCGGCCAGCACGAGGATGGCGATGTCGGCGTCTTCCTCGATGAGGGCGAGGATTTCCTCCGAGCGATTTCCCTCCCGCACGGTCTGCTCGGGCTCGGTGCGCGCGACCGCGCGCACCCTGTCCGCCGCCCGCGAGAGATGCGTCGAGGCTTCCTCATGCGCCTCGGCGCGCATGATGTCCTCGACGCCTATCCAGTGCTGGAAGTCGCCGGGCGCGACGACATAGAGCAAGACCACCGTTCCACCCGTGCGCTCGGCACGTTTGGCTGCGTAGAAAATGGCGCGGTCGCATTCGCTCGTGTCGTCGACGACGACGAGGAACTTTCGCTTGTGACCGTCCTCGAAGCTCTTTCGGATAGCTACCATGGATCAATGCTGCCACCGCCCCGGCGGTGCTGCAAGCGGCATCGCACGGGGCGGGAGGCACCGCCTCCCTAGAGAATGAAACGCGACAGATCGATATTCTTCGCGAGCTCGCCGATGTTCTCGCGCACATAGGCGCCATCGATCACCACCGCTTTCTCGCCGAGATCCGGAGCCGTGTAGGAAATCTCGTCGAGAACGCGTTCCATCACCGTCTGCAGGCGGCGGGCTCCGATGTTCTCCACCGTCGAATTGAGATCGACGGCGATGGTGGCGAGTTCCTCGATCGCGTCCTCGGTGAAGGTGAGCTCCACCCCTTCCGTCTTCATCAGCGCCACATACTGCTTGATGAGGCTCGCTTCCGTATCGGTGAGGATGGCGCGGAAATCGTCCCTGGTAAGCGCCTTCAGTTCGACACGGATCGGAAGGCGCCCCTGGAGCTCCGGCAGGAGATCGGAGGGCTTGGCGACGTGGAAGGCGCCCGAGGCGATGAAGAGCACGTGGTCGGTCTTGACCGGTCCGTGCTTGGTCGAGACGACCGTCCCCTCGATCAGCGGCAGCAGGTCACGCTGCACGCCTTCGCGCGAGACGTCCCCGCCGGAGCGTTCGCCCCGCGCGCAGATCTTGTCGACCTCGTCCAGGAAGACGATGCCGGAGTTCTCCACCAGATGGATGGCTTCCTCGATCACCTTGTCCTCGTCGAGAAGGGCATCCGCCTCCTGCTCGATGAGGACCTGATAGCTTTCGCTCACGCTGATGCGGCGCGGCTTGGTCTGTCCGCCCAGCGCCTTGCCCAGCATGTCGGAGAGATTCATCATACCGACGCTGCCGCCCGGCATGCCCGGGATCTCGAAGCCCGGCATCTGCGGCTGCGCCTTCACCTGGATCTCGATCTCGCGGTCGTCCAGTTCGCCGGCACGCAGCTTCGTGCGGAAACTGTCGCGGGTCGAAGGGCTGGCGTTCTTGCCCACGAGCGCGTCGAGAACCCGCTCCTCGGCCTGAAGGTGCGCCTTGGCCTCCACCGACTTGCGCTTGGCCGTTCGCACCAGGGCAATGCCGGCCTCGACGAGATCGCGGACGATCTGGTCGACATCGCGGCCGACATAGCCGACTTCCGTGAACTTGGTCGCTTCGACCTTGACGAAGGGCGCGTTGGCCAGTTTCGCCAGGCGGCGTGAAATCTCGGTCTTGCCCACGCCGGTCGGGCCGATCATGAGAATGTTCTTCGGCATCACCTCCTCGCGCAGCCCTTCATCGAGCTGCTGGCGGCGCCAGCGGTTGCGCAGCGCGATGGCGACGGCGCGCTTGGCATCCTTCTGGCCGATGATGTGCCGGTCCAGTTCGGAGACGATCTCGCGGGGAGAGAGTGTGGTCATGAGCGTGTCTTTCCCTCGATGAAGCTAGTCGAATGCCGGAACGCAGCGGGCCACCGGCCCGATCGCGAACGGTCGTGCGATCCGCCGGCGCACATGCGACCAGGCGGACCCGAGAACGAGAATGAAGCCGCCGAGCAGCACCATGGTAAGAGCCAGAACGGTCTCTTCGGACGCCGCCGTCTCCGCCAGAAGGCGGCCGACCGCATATCCGAAATAGCCGAGCCCGGAGACGAGCAGCGCGCGCCGGTCGACGACGAGCGCCACCAGCGCCAGCACGAGAAAGCCGGCAATCATCAGCCCCGCCGACAACACGGTGGTGTTCGCCGGCATCAGGCTCATCAGCGAATGGACGATCATCGGCGCAGCCAGAAGATGCAGCCAGAACGCCTTGTCGCTGGCAACCGTCACGCGTTCCCTGTCGCGCGCGTCGTAGTACATGGCCAGCGCAAAGCAGGCCAGGCCGCCGCCAAGCCAGAACCAGACCGGGTTGCGGTGGAAAACTCCCGGCAGGGCCGCCTCGACGAAGACGGCAGCCAGAAACACCAGCGTTCCGGCCACGACGGCCGTACCCACCGGAACACGGAAGCGCCAGTAGTGCAGGGCACCGCCGGCAAAGCCCACGAACGCGGGCACCAGCATGAGCGGCGATGCCGGCTCCTGTGAAAGCGCTCCTCCAAGTCCGGGCGCCCCGCTTGCAAGCCCGATGGCTGCAAAGAGAAACGTCGGGGCGAATGTCACGGAAAGGACGAAAGACGGCAGTGCCAACCGCATCCGCCGCGCGAACACCTCCGACAGCACCCAGATCGCGGCCGCGATCGTTCCGGCGGCAAACCAGAAGGGATCCGCACCCCGCAACGCCGCGCCAAGTCCGAACAGGAGCACCAGGATACCGATGGTGATGAAAATGTCGTGGAAGCCGCGCGCGAACCGCACTTCCTCGGCGTCCACATGGCGCACGGTGTCAACGGCGTGGTGTTCCGCCGCCGCAGCGCCCGCGTTGTCGGGCGCCTCCCAGAAGACTGCCAGTTCCTCGGCCTGACCGGCGGACAGGATACCCGCATCCACGGCCCGCGCGAGCCGCGTCCGGTCAAGCGGCGCAACATCGCGCGAAAGGATGGCCTCAGTCGGCATCAAGCGTCTCGACCGTCAGGTTTCCGTTCGTATAGACGCAAATGTCGGCGGCGATCGCCATCGCCTTGCGGGCAATCTCCTCGGCGGAAAGCTCCGTGTCCGCGAGCGCGCGCGCGGCCGACAGCGCGTAGTTGCCGCCCGAGCCGATGCCCATGACACCGCCTTCCGGCTCGAGAACGTCACCGGTTCCCGTCAGCACCAGGGAAACGGACTTGTCGGCGACCAGCATCATCGCCTCGAGCCGGCGCAGGTAACGGTCCGTGCGCCAGTCCTTGGCCAGTTCCACGCAGGCACGCATGAGCTGGCCCGGATACTGCTCGAGCTTGGCTTCAAGGCGCTCGAACAGGGTAAAGGCATCGGCGGTCGCGCCCGCGAAGCCGGCGATGACGTCACCTTTCGCCAGCGGGCGCACCTTGCGTGCCGTGCTCTTGATAACCGTCTGGCCGAGCGAAACCTGCCCGTCGCCGGCGATCACCACCTTGCCGCCCTTGCGGACGCTCAGGATGGTGGTTCCGTGCCAGCCGGTGGGGTCGTCCTGCGCGTGCATCCTCGCCTCGTTTCTCGTAGCGACCGGCGCGGGGAACGCGCCAGTATCTCCAGAGGGCCTATGTAAGGGGCATGGCGGCGAATGCAAACAGCCGGGATGTCGCGCCTTCAGTCCCGCAGGCGAATTTCGTCGATCAGCCGGCGAACCATCGTCTGCAGCATCTTCGAGGCACGCTCATTTGTGAGTTCGCCGTGCTCGTCGAAGGCCGATCCGGCCGCGGGCACGGTGATCATGTCGGGAATGACGAGCGCGCCAAGGCCGATTTCCATGATCGTGCGCAAGCCCATCAGCCCCCGCATCCCGCCAAGCGCGCCAGGAGAGGCCGCGCCCAGCGCGAAAACCCTGTCCTTGAAGGCGGAGGCCGGCGCCTCGCCCTGCTCCGACTGACGCGACACCCAGTCGAGCGTGTTCTTCAGCAGCGGAGTCACGGCGGTGTTGTATTCCGGCGAGGCGATGAAGACGCCGTTATGGCGCTGGAACTGGGCCTTGAGCTTGCGGGCGGCCTCGGGAAGGCCCTTTTCCTTTTCCAGATCCTGGTCGAAAATCGGCATAGGATAATCGGCGAGGGAAATCTGGGTCACCCTGGCATCGGCAAGCGCCGCATGCTTGGCCACCAGGCCGGCAAGCTGGGTGTTGTAGGACCCGGCGCGAATCGAGCCGGAGAGAACGAGAATCCGAACGTCTTTCATGGCGTTCCTTTCTTGACGTTGCACCTGCGCCGGAAACCGCCGGACGCGAAGAGGGCGCGGCCCGGCAGAAAGCCCAGCACGTACGGAACGCAATGACCAGAGAGAAGTTCGACAAGATCTGCGCGGAACTCACCTCCACCACCCATGTGGTGCAATGGGGCGGGGCATCGGTAT
The DNA here is from genome assembly GCA_002722295.1 of Stappia sp. Taxonomy (GTDB): domain Bacteria; phylum Pseudomonadota; class Alphaproteobacteria; order Rhizobiales; family Stappiaceae; genus Stappia. The sequence goes on from PBLF01000009.1 coordinate 199,796, forward strand.
GGAAGGTTGGCGGAAAAATCTTCGCCATCTGCTCGAACTGGGGCGAGGGTCAGCGCGACGCCGTATCGTTCAAGTGTTCCGAACTCAGCTTCCGCATCCTGACCGAACTGCCCGGGGTGGTGCCCGCCCCCTATCTGGCGCGGGCATCCTGGGTGCAGGTGCGAGACGCCTCGACGCTCGACGAGGAAGATCTCGCCGCCCATATCGCCGAGGCGCACCGGCTTGTGGCGAGCCGGCTCACGCGGGCAAGGCGCGCGGAACTGGGGCTCGCCTGAACGGCCCCTGCCCGGACGCGCTCGCGTGCCCGCGTCAGATCGGATTCACCAGACGGACCGGGCGGCCCGGCGCCAGCTCCGACGCCGCCGCGACGATGGCATCGGAATCGATCCCGAAATGATGGTGCAGGTCGGCAATCGTGCCGGTCTGTCCGAAATGCTCGACGCCAAGCGCCGCCGTGCGGTGGCCGCACACGGAACCGAGCCAGCCAAGTGTCGCCGGATGGCCGTCCAGCACGGTGATGAGCGTACAGTGGGCGGGAAGCCCGGACAGCAGCCGTTCGATATGGCTCATGGCACCGCGCGCGCCGCGCTTGCGCATCCGCATGGCCGCGTGCCAGCCGGCGTTCAGGCGATCGGCGGACGTCACGGCGAGAACGCCGATGTCACGCCGGTCCCCGCCGATACGGCCCGCCGCCTCGATGGCCTCCGGTCCGACCACGCCCTGGTAGGCGATCACGACCTCGCAGTTCGGACCCGGCTCGCGCAGCCAGTAGGCGCCGTCGATGACCCCCCGGCGGAACGCCTCGTCCTCGCGGCGCATCGGCTGCTCGATCGCCCGTGTCGACAGACGCAGATAGACCGAACCGCCGGTCTCGTCGCGCAGCCAGGTGCGCTCGTCATGAACGGCATCCCCGTCACGCTGCAGGTAGTCGAAGCTCCAGTCCATGATGACCGAAAGCTCGTCCAGCCAGCACGGCTCGAAGGAGGCGAGGCCGTCCTGGCTCATGCCGATGAGCGGCGTGCCGACCGACTGGTGGGCCCCGCCTTCGGGAGCGAGCGTCACACCGGACGGCGTCCCCACCACCATGAAACGAGCATCCTGGTAGCAGGCGTAGTTCAGTGCATCGAGGCCGCGCGAAATGAAGGGGTCGTAAAGCGTGCCGATCGGGATCAGCCGCTCGCCGAACAGCGAATGCGACAGGCCCGCCGCTCCCAGCAGCAGGAACAGGTTCATCTCCGCGATGCCGAGTTCGATGTGCTGCCCTTCCGGAGAGAAGCCCCACTTCTGCGTCGAGGGAATGCGCTCGTCTCGGAAGGTGTCGGCGACCGCATCGCGGGCGAACAGGCCGCGCCGGTTCACCCAGGGGCCGAGATTGGTGGACACCGTCACATCCGGCGAGGTGGTGACGATGCGCTCGGCCAGGGGATCGTCGGACTTCGCCAGGTGGTCGAGAATCTTGCCGAAACCGGCCTGGGTGGACAGCACCTTGTCGTCGAGGAAAATCGCTCCCGGCGCCGGGATCCGGGCCGCGCTGTGCCGGCGCGCGCCCGCGGCGAAGAAAGGCGTCTGCGATATGAAGCGCGAGAACTCCGCCTCACCGATGTCGAGACCTTCCGCGGGGTCCCACTCATGCCCCTCACGCACGCCCATGGCCTTGCGAAAGCCGTCCATCTGCGTCGGGGTCATCAGGCCGGCGTGGTTGTCCTTGTGGCCCGCGAGCGGCGTGTTCCAGCCCTTGATCGTGTAGGCCACGAAGGCCACCGGGCGATCATGCAGGGCCTGTTCGGCGAAGACCTCGCTCAGAGTCTCGACGCAATGGCCGCCGAGATTGGTCATGAGCTCCTGCAACTGCTCATCGGACCGGCGCCCGATCAATGCGCTGACGTCCCCCTGGTCGCCGATGTCGTCCTGCAGGCGCTTGCGCCACGCGGCACCGCCCTGGAATGTCAGGGCGGAGTAGAGCGCATTGGGACAGGTGTCGATCCACTCGCGCAGCCGCTCGCCGCCCGGCTCGGCAAAGGCCTCGCGCTGCAGCGCGCCGTGCTTGATGCGCACCACATCCCAGCCGAAGGCGCCGAAGATCGCCTCGATACGCCCGGCCAGCCCCTCGCGGACGACGCCGTCGAGGCTCTGGCGGTTGTAGTCGATCACCCACCAGGTGTTGCGCAGGTCGTGCTTCCAGCCTTCCTGAAGCGCCTCGTAGACATTGCCCTCGTCGAGCTCGGCATCGCCGACCAGCGCCACCATGCGCCCCTCGGCGAGATCGGGATTGAAGCTGTGCGCGGAAATATAATCCTGCACCATGGACGAGAAGGCCGTGATCGCGACCCCGAGCCCCACCGACCCGGTGGAGAAATCCACGTCGTCGATGTCCTTGGTGCGGCTGGGATAGGACTGCGCGCCGCCATAGGCGCGGAACGCCTCAAGCTTCTCCCGGGTCTGGAGGCCCGCGAGATACTGCATGGCATGAAACAGCGGCGAGGCATGCGGCTTGACCGCCACGCGGTCCTGCGGACGCAGCGTGGCATAGTAGAGCGCGGTCATGATCGAGACCATCGAGGCACAGGAGGCCTGATGGCCGCCGACCTTCAACGCATCCGCCTTTTCACGCAGATGATTGGCATTGTGGACCGTCCAGCAGGCAAGCCAGAGCAACTTCTTCTCGACGGCCTTGAGCTGGGCCTTGCGCGCTGCGTCCATGGACACTGCCATTTCCTCCCGATAGTTGCGGATGCGCCCGACCCTAACGGGCGCATCCGGGCAATATTTGGTCGATTTCAGGAGGCCGGGAATACAGATCCCGGAATTTTTCTCCCCGTTCGCGCAACTCTCGCGAAAAATACCACCCGACGTGAACGTCAGGCAGCGCGACGCGCAAGACGATGCAGGGCGTCCGCGATGTCGTCCGAAATGTCCTTAAGGCTCTCGAGACCGACGGACAGACGCACCAGCCCGTCGGAAATGCCGTGACGTGCCCTTTCCTCCGCCGTGTAGGTGGAATGGGTCATGCTCGCCGGATGCTGTGCCAGCGTCTCGGCATCGCCAAGGCTGACGGCACGCGCGACGAGATCGAGACCGTCGAGGAACGCAATTCCGGCTTCTTTCCCCCCTGCGAGCTCGAAGGCGATCATCCCGCCGAAGCCCGGCATCTGACGTACCGCCAGGTTATGCTGGGGAAAGGACGCAAGGCCGGGATAGTGAACGGTCGCGACGGCGGGATGGGCTTCGAGCTGTTCCGCGACGGCACGCGCGCTGGCGCAATGCCGCTCCATGCGCAGTTCCAGCGTCTTCAGCCCGCGCAGCACGAGGTGAGCGGTCAACGGGGCCATGACGGCGCCTGTCATGTCCTTCAACCCGACAAGTCGCACCGCCTGCATGTCCGCGCCAGAGCCCACGGCAATGCCGGCGACCAGATCGCCATGGCCGCCGAGGTACTTCGTCGCCGAGTGGACGACGATATCCGCGCCGAGCGCGAGGGGCCGCGTCAGGACCGGTGTCGCGTAGGTGTTGTCGACCACCGTGCGTACGCCGGCCTTGCGGGCGATTGCGGCAACCGCCCCGATGTCGACAAGACGCATGTTGGGATTTGCCGGCGTCTCGAAGTAGACGACCCGGGTCTTCTCCGTGATCGCGGCTTTCACATTTGCCGGATCGCGCATGTCCACGTGGGTTACCGTCACGCCGAAACGCGCCAGCCCGTGATGGAAGAAGGCGAAGGTGCAGCCGTACAGCGTCTCGTCGACGAGGATCTCGTCGCCGGGCGAGAGAAACGTCCACAGCACCGCCGTGATCGCCCCCATGCCCGAGGCGAACCCGAGGGCCGCCTCCCCTTCCTCGAGCGCGGCCATGCGCGCCTCGAGAAGTTCCACCGTCGGATTCGAGATACGGCTGTAGACGTGCCCGACGCGATCGCCGGCGAACATCTCCCCGCCCGCCCCGGCAGTCTCGAAGACGAAGGTGGAGGTCATGTGCACGGGCGGCGTCAGCGCGCCCTCGTTGTCAAGCGGGTCATAGCCATGATGAATGGCGCGGGTGGCGAAGCCTGCGGCACGGTTGCGGATCATGATGTCCTCCAGATGCGGTCCGGGGCGAATACGCCCTCTTCACGCACAGGATAGGATTGTTCCAACGCAGGTTTTCGGCAAAAATCAGCTCGTATAACCCCAATATTGGCAGATACTGCCAGAAACAGGCCGGACAATGGACGACCTCGACCGCAAGATCCTGCGCGCACTGCAAGCCGACGGGCGCCAGACAATCCAGGAGCTGTCCGAGAAGGTGGGGCTTTCCCCCTCGCCCTGCCTGAGACGCGTGCGAAACCTGGAAAGAGCGGGCGTGATTGCCGGTTACGCGGCGATCGTGGACCACGAGGCCTACGGGCTGCCCGTGACGGTCTTCCTGCAGGTGAAGCTCAGTCCGCATACGGAGGAGATCGTCGCCGCCTTTGAACAGGCGGTGGCACGTATCGACGAGATCATGGAATGCTATCTGCTGGCCGGCGACCGGGACTACCTGCTCAAGGTGGTGGTCGCATCGCTGGCCGACTACGAGACATTCATGCGCAGGCGGGTTCACAAGCTGCCCGGCATCGCCTCGCTCGATTCAAGCTTCGCCTTCGGCGAAATCAAGCGCTCGACGGTTCTGCCCGGGTGAGGTGCATGAGGTGCCGCCTCATCCGCGCCGGCGGTACACCCAGACCCGCGCGGGCGGCAGATTCTTGAGGATCCACCCCGAACGCTGCACGGTGAACAGGTCGGGCTCCGGCGGGATCGGGGGAACCAGCGCGTAGGAAAACTGGATGAAGGGGGCGCCCGCAGGCAACAGTTCGAACGCCTGCATCAGCAGTGCGCGACGCTCCTCCTTCGGTCGCGAGAACAGCGGCATCGAGGACACGATCCCCGACAGGGACGCGTCGGGCATGTCGGCCAGGGTGTCACGCAGCTTGTAGGCATCGCCGCACACGATCTGCATGTCGGGATAGCGACGTCGCAGGAGCTGACAGAAGCTGTCGTTGTACTCCAGCGCCACGACACGGGCCGGCGCGATGCCACGTTCGAGGATGGCGCGGGTGACGACACCCGTGCCGGGGCCGATCTCCAGAATCTTCCCCGGGCGCTCGGGCTCGAGATAACTCGCCATGCGTCGGGTGAGGTCGGGTCCGGAGGGGCTTACGGCGCCGGTGGTCAGCGGATTTTCCGCCCAGTTTCGGATAAAGCGCACCTCGTCCGCGAGCTTCTCCTTGAAGCCCTTCACCTTGCGCGCCGACATATCAAGCATGGACACATGCCCCTTTTCCGGTTTCGTCCAGACTTGATGCCCGGCATGGCGAATTCAAGGCGACAGCCTCAGCCCTGTCCCAGATTATCGATAAAATCCTTCACCTTGGAAAAGAACCCGTGCGACTCCGGGTGAGTTTCCTTGGAGGATTCTCCCTCGAACTCGGCCAGAAGCTCACGCTGGCGCTTGGTCAGGTTCGTAGGGGTCTCGACGGTCACCTGGATGTAGATGTCTCCGTGATGCTGCGAGCGCATCACCGGCATGCCCTTGCCGCGCAGACGGAACTGCTTTCCGGCCTGCGTGCCCTCGGGAACCTTGACCCGCGTCATCTCGCCCCCGAGAGACGGCACCTCGAACTGACCGCCAAGCGCCGCCGTGGTCATCGAGATCGGCACGCGACAGTAGAGATCGGCGCCATCGCGCTGGAAGAAGGCGTGAGGTCGGATCGACAGGAAGATGTAGAGGTCGCCGGAGGGACCGCCGCGCAGTCCCGCCTCCCCCTCACCGCCGAGGCGGATGCGGGTGCCGTCCTCGATGCCTGCGGGAATGTTCACCGACAGGGTGCGGTTGATGGTCTTGCGGCCGGTTCCCGAACAGCTCTCGCAAGGATCGCTGATGACCTCGCCACGCCCCTGACAGGCCGCGCAGGTGCGCTCGAGCGTGAAGAACCCCTGTGCGGCACGCACACGTCCCGAGCCGCCGCAGGTGCGACAGGTGGTGGGCGATGTGCCGGGCTTGGCTCCCGAGCCCGAGCAGGCCTCGCAGGACACCGAGGTCGGAACCACGATCTCGACGGTCTTGCCCGTGTAGGCTTCCTCAAGCGAGATTTCGAGATTGTAGCGAAGATCAGCGCCCCGGTCGCGGCCGCCCGACCTGCGCCCGCCGCCCATGCCGAAGAACTCGTCGAAGATGTCGGACATGGCGGAGGCGAAATCCCCCGGATGACCGCCGCCGCGCGCGCCCATGCCGCCGTTCTCGAAGGCCGCATGGCCGAAGCGGTCGTAGGCCGCGCGCTTCTGCCCGTCCTTCAGCGTGTCATAGGCCTCGCTGACTTCCTTGAAGCGGGTCTCCGCGTCCCCGTCGCCCGGATTGCGATCCGGATGGTACTTCATCGCGAGCTTGCGGTAGGCGCTCTTGAGTTCCTTTTCGTCCGCGTCCCGCGAGACGCCGAGCACTTCGTAAAAGTCGCGCTTTTCCATGGAACCGCCCATCACCTTTCGCCTGCGGGCGGAGTGCTCACCGTCCTGCCCCCGGCGTCTTGTCCCGTGTCCGGCCAGAAGCGCACCCTCATGCGGCACATCGCATGATGCGCGACATGCCCGGCCCCGATACGGCGCCGAGCGTCCGGCGTCGTCGTATCATGCGTGCCGTCATGCCTTCCCGGACGTCTCCGCCGCCCCGCCAAAGGCGCGCCGCCGTTTCCTGGCGACGCGTCGCGGCGGCACCCCGCAGGCGCGATGGCCGCGCCCGGACGTGCCCGCCCCTCCGGCAGACGCGAGAAGGGCCGCGGCCCTGCCCGTTTCCGGGTCAGACCGCGGCCCTTCGTTCATTCGCGTCAGGCCGACTTCTTGTCGTTGTCGTCGTCGTCGCGGACTTCCTCGAAGTCGGCATCGACCACATCGTCATCGGCCTTGGGCTGCTCGCCCTCCTCCGACGCCGCGCCTTCCTCCTCGGACTGGGCGGCCTTGTACATGGCCTCGCCGAGCTTCATGGAGACCTCGGCCAGAGCCTGCGTCTTGGCCTTGATGTCCTCGAGATCCTCGGTTCCGAGCGCGGACTTGAGCGCCTCGAGCGCCTGCTCGATGGCCCCCTTGTCCTCGGCCGAGACCTTGTCGCCGTAGTCGCTCAGCGACTTCTCGGTCGAATGGACAAGCGCCTCACCCTGGTTGCGGGCCTCGACAAGCTCCTTGCGCTTCTTGTCGTCGTCCGCGTGGGCTTCGGCGTCCTTGACCATCTTCTCAATGTCGGCGTCGGACAGACCGCCAGAGGCCTGGATGCGGATCTGCTGCTCCTTGCCCGTGCCCTTGTCCTTGGCCGACACGTTGACGATGCCGTTGGCGTCGATGTCGAAGGTCACCTCGACCTGCGGCACGCCGCGCGGTGCCGGCGGGATGCCGACGAGATCGAACTGGCCGAGCATCTTGTTGTCGGCCGCCATCTCGCGCTCGCCCTGGAACACACGGATCGTCACCGCAGTCTGGTTGTCCTCGGCGGTGGAGAAGGTCTGGCTCTTCTTCGTCGGGATCGTCGTGTTGCGGTCGATCAGACGGGTGAACACGCCACCCAGCGTCTCGATGCCCAGCGACAGCGGCGTGACGTCGAGCAGCAGGACGTCCTTCACGTCACCCTGCAGCACGCCGGCCTGGATCGCCGCGCCCATGGCCACGACCTCGTCCGGGTTCACGCCCTTGTGCGGCTCCTTGCCGAAGAAGGTGGAGACCACCTCCTGGATCTTCGGCATACGGGTCATGCCGCCGACGAGAACCACCTCGTCCACCTGGCCGGCCGCGATGCCCGCATCCTTGAGGGCCGCCTTGCACGGCTCGATGGTGCGGTTGACGAGATCCTCGACCAGGCTCTCGAACTTGGCGCGGGTCAGCTTCATCGTCATGTGCTTCGGCCCGGAGGCGTCGGCGGTGATGAAGGGCAGGTTGATCTCGGTCTGCGACGAGGACGACAGCTCGATCTTCGCCTTCTCCGCCGCTTCCTTGAGGCGCTGCAGGGCAAGCTTGTCACCCTTCAGGTCGATGCCCTGATCCTTCTTGAACTCGGCCGCCAGGTAATCCACCAGGCGCATGTCGAAGTCCTCGCCGCCGAGGAACGTGTCGCCATTGGTCGACTTCACCTCGAAGACGCCGTCGCCGATCTCCAGGATCGACACGTCGAAGGTGCCGCCGCCAAGGTCATAAACGGCGATGGTCTTGCCGTCGTTCTTGTCGAGGCCGTAGGCGAGCGCAGCCGCGGTCGGCTCGTTGATGATGCGCAGCACCTCGAGACCGGCGATCTTGCCGGCATCCTTGGTGGCCTGACGCTGGGCGTCGTTGAAGTAGGCGGGAACCGTGATGACGGCCTGCTCGACCTTCTCGCCGAGATAGCTCTCCGCCGTCTCCTTCATCTTCTGCAGGATGAACGCGGAGACTTGCGAGGGCGAGTACTTCTCGCCTTCCGCCTCGACCCAGGCGTCGCCATTGTCGGCCTTGACGATCGAGTAGGGCACCAGATCCTTGTACTTGGCGACCGTCGGGTCCTCATAGCGGCGGCCGATGAGGCGCTTCACCGCGAAGAGGGTTCCGGTCGGGTTCGTCACCGCCTGGCGCTTGGCCGGCTGGCCGACGAGCCGCTCGCCGTCGTCATTGAAGGCGACCATGGAGGGCGTGGTGCGCGCGCCCTCTGAATTCTCGACAACCTTGGGGTTCTTGCCGTCCATGACGGCGATGCACGAATTCGTCGTGCCGAGGTCGATACCGATGACCTTTGCCATTTTGTCCTTCCTTTCCAGCAAACCGGTCGGACCCGTTGAGGCATCGGACCGGCTCCTATTCTCGAAACGTCCTGAGGGTGTCGGGGTCCGCCGCGGCTGGCACGGCCGCATCGCGAGACGACCCGGCGACTTGACGTGATCGGTATATAAGTGGGGCCGTCGCGCGCCGCAAGGCTGGCAGGCGACGGCATGTCCCGGTCGAACGGCCCCGCGATATTGCATTGCAGCAGGAATAGGGCTATCGAAGCCCGCAATTCCCTGCGGTCGCGCGGTCCCTGGCCATCGCCTGCGCCCGCCCGAGGCCGGTAGGGTCGCGCCTTCCGGCACGGCGGTTCCGGCCCCGACCGCACGAGCCCAGAGCGGCCAGACCCCAAGACCACAAAGAGCCCGCACGATCCTCATGTTCAGAATGTCCGCCTATCGCGCCGAGTGGACCGGCAACGTCCGCCGCGACGTACTCGCCGGCCTCGTCGTCGCCCTCGCCCTCATTCCCGAGGCCATCGCCTTTTCGATCATCGCCGGCGTCGACCCGAAGGTCGGGCTCTACGCGTCGTTCTGCATCGCCGTCGTGACGGCTTTCGTCGGCGGCCGGCCGGGCATGATCTCCGCCGCGACCGCCGCGACCGCCGTGCTCATGGTCACGCTGGTGCGCGATCACGGCCTCCAGTACCTTCTGGCCGCCAGCGTGCTCGCGGGTATCCTGCAGATCGGTGCCGGCTACGCGCGGCTGGGCGCGCTCATGCGCTTCGTGTCCCGCTCGGTGATGACCGGCTTCGTCAACGCCCTCGCCATTCTGATCTTCATGGCGCAGTTGCCCGAACTCATCGACGTTCCGCCGGTGACCTACGTCATGGTCGCCGCCGGCCTCGCCATCATCTACCTCTTCCCGCGGCTCACCACCGCGGTGCCCTCGCCGCTCATCTGCATCCTGGTGCTGACGGCCGTCACGCTTGCGCTCGGCATCGACGTGCGCACCGTGGGCGACATGGGCGAACTGCCGGACACGCTGCCGGTGTTCCTGATCCCCGACATTCCGCTGAACCTCGAGACGCTGACGATCATCTTTCCCTATTCGGCGGCGGTGGCGACGGTCGGCCTGCTGGAATCGCTGATGACGGCGGCGATCGTCGACGACCTCACCGACACGCCCAGCGACAAGAACCAGGAGTGCGTCGGCCAGGGCGTCGCGAACATCGCCTCCGGCTTCATCGGCGGCATGGCCGGCTGCGCGATGATCGGCCAGTCGATGATCAACGTGAAATCCGGCGGACGCGGGCGGCTTTCGACCTTTGCCGCCGGCGCGATCCTGCTCGTCCTGATCGTCGCGCTCGGCGACTGGGTGGCCCGCATTCCCATGCCCGCCCTGGTCGCGATCATGATCATGGTGTCCATCGGCACGTTCAGCTGGTCCTCGATCAAGTCCCTGAGGGATCACCCGCGCTCTTCCTCCGTTGTGATGCTCGCCACCGTCGCCGGCGTGCTTGCCACGCACAACCTGGTCATCGGCGTGCTGATCGGCGTGCTGCTGTCGGGCATCTTCTTCGCCGCCAAGATCGCCCAGATCTTCCGCGTGACCTCCGAGCTGTCCGCCGACGGACGGCTGCGGATCTACCGGGTGGAGGGCCAGGTGTTCTTCGCCTCGGCGGAGGCGTTCCTCTCCTCCTTCGATTTCAAGGAAGTGCTGGACAATGTGACCATCGACGTCAGCCGCGCCCACGTGTGGGACATTTCGGCGGTTGCGGCCCTGGACACCGTGGTGCTCAAATTCCGCCGCGAGGGTGCGAACGTGGAGATCGTCGGTTTCAACAGCGCCAGCGAGACCATCGTCGACAAGCTCGCCATCCACGACAAGCCGGGCGCGCTCGAGCGCCTGATGGGCCACTGATCCGACTGCGGCCGGGAAAGGACAGATCATGCGCAAACTCGTCGCCCTCGTGGACGGATCGCTCTATTCGCACAGCGTGTGCGACCTCGCCGCCTGGATCGCGGAACGCGAGGAGGCGGCCATCGAGCTGCTGCACGTCATTGGCCGCAGACAGGCCGAGGGCGGGGCCGCCAATCTCTCCGGCAGCATCGCCCTTGGAGCGCGCACGACGCTGCTGAAGGAGCTTTCCGAGCTCGACGAGCAGATGGCCAAGGTCGCCACCACACGCGGCCGCGCGATCCTGGAAGACGCCGGAGCCCGGCTAGCGGAGGCGGGCGCGCGCGACGTGTCCACCAAGCTGCGCACCGGGGATATCGTCGACACGCTCGAGGAGAGCGAGGCGGACGCGGAAGCGGTCGTTCTGGGCAAGCGCGGCGAGGCGGCCGACTTCGCCCGCATGCATCTGGGATCGAACCTGGAACGCGTGGTGCGCGCGGCGCGCAAGCCCGTGTACGTGGCGGCACGGGCGTTCCGCCCGATCAAGCGCGTTCTGATCGCCTTCGACGGTGGCCCCAGCAGCCTCAAGGCGGTGGACCACGCGGCCCGCAGCAAGGTCTTTGCCGGCCTCGACATCCACCTCCTCACGGTTGGCACCGACACCGGCGAGACGCGCACGCGCCTGCAGCGCGCGGCGGAGACGCTGGCCGCGGGCGGTCACACGCCGCGCGTCGATGTGGTGGCGGGTCAGCCGGAAACCGCGATTGCCCGCGTCGTCGAGGACGAGGGTATCGACCTTCTGGTCATGGGCGCCTACGGGCACTCGCGCATCCGCTCGCTGATCATCGGCTCGACCACGACAGAAATGGTGCGCTCCTGCAAGGTCCCGGTGCTGCTGCTGCGCTGAGCGCGCGCGGCAAGGCGCATCGACGGATGGAAACGGCGGGCGGTCGCGGTATAACCTGCGGCACCCCTTCCACTCCGGCACCCGCCGGACGTCTCACGATTCCACGAGGCAGAGATGACCGTCGACACAGGACCTTCCGCCACCGACAGCCCCGAGGACCTCGAGGCACGGGTCGCCGCCGGCGACCCCTTCGCGATTTTCGGTGAATGGCTCGCGCTTGCGCAGAAGAAGGAGCCGAACGACCCCAACGCCATGGCGATCGCCACGTCGGGAAGCGATGGCCTTCCCGACGTGCGCATGGTGCTGATGAAGGAATACGACGAGCGCGGCTTCGTCTTCTACACCAACACCCAGTCGCAGAAGGGCGGGGAACTGTCCGAGAACATGCAGGCCGCGGGCGTGCTGCACTGGAAGTCCCTGCGCCGCCAGGTCCGCTTCCGGGGGCCGGTCGAGTTCGTCAGCGACGCGGAAGCGGATGCCTATTTCGCGTCGCGTCCGCGTGACAGCCGCATCGGCGCCTGGGCAAGCCAGCAGTCCCGCCCGCTCGAGAGCCGCTTCGCGCTGGAAAAGGCGGTGGCCCGCGAGGCCGCGCGCTTCGGGTTCGGCGAAGTGCCGCGCCCGCCGCACTGGACCGGCTACCGCATCAGGCCGGTCTACATCGAGTTCTGGATGGACCGCCCGTTCCGCCTGCACGACCGGCACATCTTCCGTCGCGCACAGCCGGAGGGCTCCTGGGCGACAGACCGCTTCTACCCCTGACGCACGACATCCGAAAAAAGAATCCGCCTGCCGGCTTCTTCGTTGCAACCAAATCCGGGCAGGCGCGTTGTCTGTGCGAACCCATGACGCGGCCGCTGCTTCCTGCGGCCGCCAGCAGCGGAGGATTTCATGCGCCGCACCGTTTCCATCGCAGGAACAGCCCTTCTCGCCCTTGTCGCGTCGGCACCGTTCGCCGTTGCCCAGAAATCGACGCCGGGCGTCGAGATCGGCAAGCTGACCTGTGCCGTGCAGGACGAGTCGAGCTTCATCGTCGGTTCCACGAATTCCCTGAGCTGCACCTTCCAGCCGGCGCGGGGCGGCCCGCCGACGGTCTATCGCGGCAAGAGCAGCGAGTATGGCCTCGACATCGGAACGCTGGGCAGCGGAACGCTGGTCTGGGGCGTTCTCGCTCCGGCCGCCGACACCGCCCCGGGAGCCCTTGAAGGCACCTATGCCGGCGTCACGGCCGGCGCCAGCCTCGGGGCCGGCCTCAAGGCCAACGCGCTTCTGGGAGGCCTCGACAAGTCCATCGCGCTGAATCCGCTGAGCGTGGAATCGCAGACGGGCACCAACCTGACGCTCGGCGTCACGTCGCTCACGCTGAAGGCGCTTCCCTGATCCTCCCGCGCGGCGCGCCTTCGCCGGGCCTGCAAGCTCCCCTCTCCCAGCGACCGCGCACACGCGCCAGGCCGGCAGCCTCTCCCCCCGGGCTGCCGGCCTCTTTCCGTGCCCCTGCCGCCCCTTGAGGGAAAAGGTGACAGGAGAGGCGACCGGCGCTACCAAACCTTCATGACAAGCGCTAACACGATGATCGGCGTGCGCCTGAGGCTCGTCTTCGAGCCGGACGCCGCCTTCGGTCCCGGCAAGGCGGACCTGCTCGACGGCATCGCCGAAACCGGATCGATCGCCGCTGCGGGACGCCGCATGGGCATGAGCTACAAGCGCGCCTGGACGCTGGTGGACGCTCTCAACACCCAGTTCTCCAGTCCTCTCGTGAGCAGTTCGCGCGGGGGAGCGGCAGGCGGCGGCGCCCGACTGACCGAGACCGGAGAACGGGTTCGCGAGCTCTATCGCAGCCTGGAGGCGAAGGCATGCGCCGCCGGAGCGGAGGAGATCGCAAGCCTGCGCGCACTCGCCGGACCGTCAGCCGACCACGATACCTGAGACCGGATCGGCATTCCTCGATATATCCAAATGGAAATAACGGTTGCACGCAGGGCGTGCGGAGGCGATATTTCCACACAGACATATCGAATCCCTCAGGTGTCCGCCCCGCGGCCATCGCCGATCCGGAAGGTCCCGCCATGTTTCCCAGACTTGCCCTCACCCGTTTGCGCCGTCTTGCCGTAGCCCTCTCGCTTGCCGCTGTCGTTCCGGCCGGCGCGAATGTGGCGCATGCGGAGGAGGTGACCGTCTTCGCCGCCGCGAGCCTCAAGACGGCGATGGACGAGATCGCGCCGGCCTTTGCCGCCGAGACGGGAGACAGGCTTGTCGTGTCGCTGGCCGGCAGTTCCGCGCTCGCAAGGCAGATCCAGGCGGGGGCTCCCGCCGACCTCTTCATCTCCGCCAACACCTCATGGATGGACACGCTCGAGCGGGATGGCCTGATCCGCTCCGACACCCGGCGCGATCTTCTTGCCAACTCGATCGTTCTCGTTGCCCATGGCAAGGACGCGGAGAAGGTCACCATCGGTCCGGATCTCGACCTGGCCGGTCTCCTCGCGGCAGATCCCTCCGGGTCCGGACGGCTCGCCATGGCGCTTGTCGAGGCCGTGCCCGCCGGGATCTACGGCAAGGCCGCTCTCGTCTCGCTGGGTCTTTGGGACAGTGTTTCCGCGAAGGTCGCCCAGGCGGACAACGTTCGTGCGGCACTTGCCCTGGTCGCGACCGGCGAAGCGCCCTACGGCATTGTCTATGCCACGGATGCCTCGGCAGAAGACGACGTCTCCGTGGTTGGAACATTTCCCGCCGACAGCCACCCCCCGATCGTCTATCCTGCGGCCCTGACGGGCTCCGCAACCTCGGTTGCGGCGGAGCGTGCGCTCGATTTTCTGAGCGGCGATACGGCCCGTGCCGCCTTCGAGCGGCAGGGGTTCGTCATTCTGGACTGATCGCGCTGAAGGCGAGGCGACGAAAGACCGATGACATGGCTTGGCCCGGACGAGTGGAACGCGGTGCTGCTGTCGCTGCGTGTGTCGTTCTGGGCCACGCTGGTGAGCCTGCCGCTTGCCATCGGCGTTGCCGTCGTGCTCGCCCGCTCGCGCATGCCGGGGCTGCAGATCCTCAACGGACTGGTGCACCTGCCGCTGATCCTTCCCCCGGTCGTCACCGGGTATCTGCTTCTGCTGACCTTCGGGCGCCGTGGTCCCGTCGGAGCCTTTCTGGCTGAGACCTTCGGCATCGTCTTCGCGTTCCGCTGGACCGGCGCGGCCCTTGCCGCCGGCATCATGGCCTTTCCGCTCATGGTGCGCGCCATCCGCCTCGCCGTGGAGGCGGTCGATCCGAAGCTGGAGGAAGCCGCCTCGACGCTCGGCGCCTCGCGCATCCTCGTGTTTCTTTCCGTCACGCTGCCGCTGATCCTGCCCGGCGTGATCGCCGGTGCCATTGTCGCCTTTGCAAAAGCGATGGGCGAGTTCGGTGCCACGATCACTTTCGTGTCGAACATTCCGGGTGAAACCCAGACGCTGCCTTCGGCGATCTATGCCTTCCTGCAGGTTCCCGGCGGCGAGGGCCCCGCCGCGCGCCTCGTGATCGTCTCCATCCTCATCGCGATGACCGCCCTGCTCGCCTCCGAGTGGATGGCACGGGCCGTGGCGCGCCGGATCCGCGGCTCATGAGCGTTTCGCAGACCCCGCCAGCGCTCGACATCGCCGTGCGCCACCGGTTTCCGGGCTTCGCCCTCGACATGAGCTTCACCGCGCCGGATGGCGTGACGGCGCTGTTCGGACGTTCCGGCTCGGGCAAGACCACGCTGGTCAACGCCCTCGCCGGCCTCTTGAAGCCGGAAGAGGGACACGTCCGGGTTTCGGGGAAAACGCTGTTCGACAGCCGGAGCCGGGTGATGCTGGCCCCGTACCGCCGCCGCATCGGCTACGTGTTCCAGGACGGGCGCCTGTTCCCCCATTTCAACGTGCGCCAGAACCTCACCTACGGGCGCTGGTTCGCAGCGCGCGCGGGGCGCCGGCCACAGGATGCCGCCGGCGGGTTTTCCCGCGTCGTGGACATGCTCGGCATTTCCCACCTGCTGGACCGGCGCCCGATGACGTTGTCGGGCGGGGAAAAACAGCGTGTCGCGATTGGCCGGGCGCTGCTCAGCGCGCCCGACATGCTGTTGATGGACGAGCCGCTTGCCGCGCTCGACGAGGCGCGCAAGGAGGAAATCCTGCCGTTTCTCGACCGCACGACGCGCGAGGCACGGGTTCCGATCCTCTATGTCAGCCATTCGGTGGCTGAGGTCGCCCGCCTGGCGACAACCGTGGTGGTTGTCGACGGCGGCCATGTCGTGCGCAGCGGGTCCCCCGGCGATGTTCTCACGGATCCCCGGGCGGTTCCCTCGCTCGGAGTCCGTGATGCGGGCGCCGTGGTCGCCGGGACGATCGTCGCCCAGCACTCCGACGGGTTGAGTGAAGTGCGTCTCACCGGCGGTCGGCTGCTGCTGCCCAGGATCGAGGCGCCGGTGGGAACGGGCGTGCGCGTGCGCATCCAGGCCCACGACGTGATCCTGGCGCGCGAGGCTCCCAGCGGGCTTTCGGCGCTCAACATTCTTCCCGTGACGATCACCGACCTGAAGCGGGGCGAGGGCCCGGGCGTCGTCGTTCGTCTGGCCTGCGCGCAGGATCACCTGATGGCGCGCGTCACCCGCCGCTCGGCCGATGCACTGGCCCTTGCCCCCGGCCTTTCGTGCCACGCGATCCTGAAGTCCGTTGCCGTGGCACCAGGCGATGTCTGGCTTGCCGAACCGGAGATGACTTCCTAGGGCGTGGTCCCATAAACGAGGCGGGTCCGGTTTGTTCGCCAGGGTCGGATACGAGGCGCAAGCCTGCAGGAAACCGTCCGGTTTTCAAAGGCTGGCAACGCTGTTGC
>PBLF01000010.1 GCA_002722295.1 Stappia sp.
TGTTGATTTTCGTTGAGAAGTGACCCGGGATTTCCGCCGAGAACTGACCCGCCTTTTATGTATGTTTCGGATCTGAGGTTGAGGTCAAGTTTCCGGTTTTCTCCTTTTCGTTTTCGTTTTCGTTTTCGGTGTCGTGGGCGGAACTGTTTTTGAAGCGGAAGCTGTCATTGCCGGTCTCGAGAATGTGGCAATGGTGCGTGAGCCGATCCAGCAGTGCGGTCGTCATCTTGACGTCTCCAAAAACGCTCGCCCATTCGCTGAAGCTGAGATTGGTGGTGATGATAATGCTGGTGCGCTCGTAGAGCTTGCTGAGCAGATGGAAGAGCAGCGCACCGCCCGAGGCGCTGAAGGGCAGATAGCCAAGCTCATCCAGGATCACCAGGTCGGTGTGGACAAGACGATTGGCGAGTTGGCCAGCCTTGCCCTGAGCCTTCTCCTGTTCGAGCGCGTTGACGAGTTCGACGGTGGAGAAGAAGCGGACCCTCTTGCGATGGTGTTCGATGGCCTGGACGCCGAGCGCAGTGGCGATATGCGTCTTGCCCGTGCCGGGCCCACCGACGAGCACGACGTTGTTGGCGTCGTCCATGAACTCGCAGCGATGGAGTTGGCGCACGAGGGCTTCATTGACCTCACTGCTTGCAAAATCGAAGCCGTTGAGATCCCTGTAGGCCGGGAAGCGCGCTGTCCTGAGCTGATAGGCAATGGACCTGACCTCCCGCTCGGCCGTTTCGGCCTTGAGCAGTTGAGACAGCATGGGAATGGCCGCCTCGAAGGCAGGCGAGCCCTGTTCGGTCAACTCGCCGACCGCCTGCGCCATGCCGTGCATCTTCAGGCTGCGCAGCATGATGACAATGGCCGCGCCGGCAGGATCATGACGCATGACGCACCTCCCGAGCCCGGCGCAGGACATCATAACGTTCGACATTCGCCTGCGGCTCGCTGGTGAGCGTGAGGGCCTGCGGCGCATCGACAACGGGCACCACGGTTGTCTTGCCGTCCAGTAGCCTGTGCAGGAGATTGAGGATATGGGTCTTTGTCGGAACGCCGGTGTCCAGTGCCATCTCGACAGCCGTCAGGACGGCCTGTTCATCGTGATGGAGGACGAGGGCCAGTATCTCCACCATCTCCCGGTCGCCGCCGGGATGTTTAAGGATGTGCTGCTGCAGTCGTTTGAACGCATCGGGCAGTTCGATGAATGGCGCACCATTGCGCAATGCACCGGGCTTGCGCTGGATGACGGCCAGATAATGCCGCCAGTCATAAACCGTGTGCCCCGGACCATGGTGTGAGCGGTTGAGGATCCGCCGATGCTCGCAAATGACCTGTCCCTCCGCCGCGACAACGATGTGATCGGGATAAACCCGCAGGCTCACCGGCCGGTTGGCGAAGGATGCCGGCACGCTGTAGCGATTCCGCTCCAGGTGAACGAGGCAGGTCGGCGAGACCCGCTTGGTATATTCGACGAACCCGTCGAAGGGCCGCGACACGGGCATCAGGCTTTCCATCTCATGCGCCCAGGCCTCAGCCACCGTCCCCGGTTCAAGACCATGCGGGATCTGATGCCACAGTTCCCTGCAGCGCTGTTCCAACCAGGCATTCAGCGCATCAAGGCTGGCAGCATGAGGCATGGGCTGCCACAGGCGATGCCGCGCGTCCTGGACATTCTTCTCGACCTGGCCCTTCTCCCAGCCAGCGGCCGGATTGCAGAACTCGGCCTCGAAGAGATAGTGGCTGGTCATGGCTGAGAAGCGGGCGTTGACTTGACGCTCCTTGCCGCGGCCGACCTTGTCGACGGCGGTCTTCATGTTGTCATAGATTCCCCGCCGTGGCACACCGCCCAGAACCCGGAACGCATGGTTGTGAGCGTCAAACAGCATCTCGTGCGTCTGCAGCAGATAGGCTCGCACCATGAAGGCGCGACTGTAGCTCAGTTTGAAGTGCGCCACCTGAAGCTTTGTGCGGTCACCGCCGATAACCGCCCAGTCCTCGCTCCAGTCGAACTGGAAGGCTTCTCCGGGCTGGAAGGCCAAGGGCACGAAGATACCTCGTCCGCTCGTCTGCTGTTGACGCTGGCGATCTTCCTTCCAGGCCCGGGCAAAGGCCGCCACCCGCCCATAGGAACCCTCGTAGCCAAGGCTCACCAGGTCGGCGTGCAACTGCTTGATCGTGCGCCTCTGCTTGCGCGACTTGTTGGCTTCTCTTCGCAGCCACGCCGCCAGCTTATCGGCATAGGGATCGAGCTTGCTCGGCCGGTGCGGCACCTTGAACCGTGGTTCAACCGCATCCGAGCGCAGATACTTGCGGATCGTATTGCGCGATAGTCCCGTGCGCCGTGAAATCTCCCGGATCGAGAGTTGCTGACGGAAGTACCATCGCCTGATAACGCTTAAAAACGCCATGTCTAACACTCCTGAAACTCCTGCTCAAAATGAGCAGGCTAGCGTTCAAACATGGGTCAGTTCTTAGTGGAAAAATCCCCCAATCCCGGGTCACTTCTCAACGAAAATCAACAGCCGGGACGGATGCCGAAGGCTATGGCGGGTTCAATGACCAGGTGGATAACCACTATCTGAAGACATTTGGCTCCGCGATCCTGCTCGCGGTTATCGGCGCCGGCATCGACATGGCCGTCCCGCAAAACACCAACCCGTTCAACAACGGAAATAGCGCAGAGGATGCCGCACGGCGGAATTTCGCGGAGACCTTCGGACGGGTCGCAGAACGGACGATCAACAAGAATCTCGAAGTCCAGCCGACGCTTGAAATCCGGCCGGGGTACAAGTTCAACGTCCTTGTCGATCAGGACATCATCTTTCCCGGAATCTATCGCGGGCGGGGGGAGGAGTGAAGGATCGGTGGGAATCAGGATTTTCGGCCGCGATTGGTGACAGAGTCGTTGCCGAGCGAATCCAACACCCAGGACATGTCAGTGCGTTGCACGCCAGCCAAATCAACGTCGGGTGGCTGTCCCTCTAGCGAAGTTCAGATCCATCGCTCCCATGACGCCGATCAGTTTATCCAAGACGATTGCGGAACAGCCACGCAGCGAGCGGCAAGGTGACGGCGGCCACAGCCAGCAATGGCAAGAAATTGGAGGCGATATCGCCGAAGGTGGCGCCTTCCAGATAGACGCGGCGGACAATATCGATCCCGAAGCGCAACGGGTTCACATAGGTTGCGACTTGCAGTATCGCCGGCATGTTGCGCACGGGCGTCAGCAGGCCCGACAAGAGCATCAGGGGCATGACCAGCATGAAAGTATAGAGCATGGCCTGCTGCATGGTGAGCGAGACCGCGGAGATTGACAGACCGATCCCGACAGACGCCACCGTGAAGCAGAAAAGCCCGAAATACAGCAGCCATACCGACCCGTTCATCGGAATCTGGAACCAGAAAAGGATGATCAGAAAGATGATCGTCGACTGGATCAGGCCGATAAAGATCGACGGAAGTGCTTTCCCGATCAGGATCTGCAACGGCGTCAGCGGCGTCACCAGCAACTGGTCAAAGGTTCCCTGTTCACGCTCGCGGGCAACCGACAGGGCGGCGAGCATGAGCGTCTGGATCATGCTGAGCGAAGCGATCAGCGCCGGCATCATGTTCCAGCGGGATTCAAGATTGGGATTGAACCAGGAACGGCGGACGATGGTGATGGAGGACCTGTTGCCGAGCGTTTGATTGTAGGAGGTCACGATCGACGAGACATAGGCCGCGGCGGCGCCGGCCGTCGACGAGTTGCGCCCGTCGAGGATGACCTGAAGCGGCGCCTGCTGGTTTGCCGCCAGACGCGCCTCGAAATCCGATGGGATGCTGACGACGAGAAGGGCGTCACCCTTGTCGATCACGCCTGCGATCTGGTCGGATGACGTCAGTGTCGCAACACGCTCGAACACGCCGGTTCCGTCAAGCCGGGCCAGCAGTTGCGTTGCGGTCGCACCCCGGCTGTGGTCCAGGACCGCATAGGGCACATGCGTCAAGTCGTACGTCGCGCCATAACCGAAGAGCAATGCCTGCAGCAGGGCGGGTGCGAAGAGCAGCACGCGGCTGGACGGGTCCTTGACCAGCGCGAGGAGCTCCTTTCGGAACAACGCCAGCGTCCGGAAGAAATAGGTGATCACCGGGTTCATCGCGTCAGTCCAGCTTCTTCCTGAGCGAACGACGGGTCAGCCCGATCAGGACGACGGCGTAAAGCGCGAGGATGGCGCAATCGCGCAGGATATCGGGCCAGTAGTTGCCGGCCAGAAAGAGCGTCTTGATCAATCCCATGAAATGCGTGGCGGGAAGAACCTGGCTGATGATCTGAATGACCACGGGGACGTTGCGCAGGTCGAAGACGAAGCCTGACAGCATCATCGCGGGCATGAAGCTGGTGAGAAGCGCCATCTGGCTGGCGGCGAACTGGTTGCGCGTCGCGGCAGAGATGAACAGCCCGAGGCTGAGCGAGACCATCAGATAGAGAAGCGACGAGACGATGATGACGGGGAGCGAACCACGCATCGGAACATGGAACAGATACTTCGCGGCGAGCAGGCACATGATCAGGTCGATGCCGCCGATCACGACATAGGGCGCGAGCTTGGCCAGCACGAGTTCCAGCGGCCTAACCGGAGTGACGAAAAGCGATTCCAGCGTTCCCCGCTCCCATTCGCGCGCCACCAGCAGCGAGGTCAGGAAGGCACCGATCAGCGTCATCACCAGCACCAGCAGTCCCGGAACGAGATACCAGGTGCTCTCGCCGGCTTCGTTGAACCATGTCCTCTGCACGATGGTGATGTTCGGCGCCGCGGTCGGTTTGTTGCCTGCCTGGTCGGCCAGCTGTTGGGTCGGTATCGCAAGCGCCCCGGCGACATAACCTTCCATCGTCGAAGCGGTATTTGAATCGACACCGTTGAGAAGCAACTGCAATTGCGCATCGCCTGCAGCCAGCCGCCGGGAGAAATCGATTGGTACGCGCAGGATCGCATCGGTCTGGCCGGCCCGGATCATACGCGCGGCCTCAGCCATCGAGGTTACCCAGCTCGGCGCGAGATAGGGCGAGCCTTGCAGCCCGGAGACAACATTACGGGCGGTCGGCGAGCTGTCCTCGAGCACCACCGTCACACGCGCGTCCTTCACGTCGAAGGACAGGCCGTAGCCGAACAAAAGGATCAGCACGACCGGCAGCACGAGCCCGACGACCAGGTTGCTGCGATCGCGCAGCATCTGTCGGGTTTCCTTGCGCGTCAGCGCGACGAGGCGCGTGGAAAAGCCGGATTCGCTCATGCCGCCTTCTCCTTGTTCTCACGGGCGGCGCGACCCTGCTCGACGATCGCGATAAAGGCGCTGTTCATGTCGGCGCCAGCATCGCCCGCCTGCTCACGCACCTCGCGCGGCGTGCCGAGCGCCAGCATCTCGCCGGCGTCCTGAATGGCGATGCGGTCGCAGTATTCCGCTTCCTCCATGAAATGCGTGGTGATGATGATCGTCACCCCGCTCACGGCGAGCGACGTAATGGTGCGCCAGAAGGCCCGGCGGGCAAGCGGATCGATTCCGCTCGTCGGCTCATCCAGAAAGAGGATCTCCGGCTGGTGCAGCAGGCCGGTCGCCATGGCGAGGCGCTGCTTGTAGCCGGCGGGCAGGATGCCGCTTTGGGCCGCGGGATCGAGGCTGAACTGTTCGATCGACGCGGATATGCGGTTGCGCAACGCCTTTCCGCTCAAGCCGTAGGCGCCGCCGAAGAATTCGAGGTTCTCGCGCACGGACAGATTGCCGTAGAGCGCGAACTTCTGCGAGACGTAGCCGATCCGTGCACGTGCCGCGGCGCGTGCGCTGCGAAGGTTCAATCCTGCGACCTCCAGATGACCGCTGGTCGCCGGCAACAGGCCGCAAAGCATCCGGAAGGTCGTGGTCTTGCCCGCGCCGTTTGGGCCGAGCAGGCCGAAAATCTCGCCGCGCGCGACATCGAAGGAGGTGGCGGCAACCGCTGTAAAATCGCCGAACTTGCGCACAAGATCGCGCACGACGATGACCGGCTTGCCGTCATCTTTCGCGGTATGGGCAGCGGATTTCTCCAGTTCCTCCTTCGGCGTGGTCTTAGTTTCCGTTTCGCCTTCCTCTTCCCGCAGGAGCATCATGAAGGCGTCTTCCAGCTCTTCCGCGCGGGGCTCGACCGAAGTGCCATCGAGCAGGTCGTTCAGTCGCGCCTGCTCCGCCTCGGGCTGGCGAATGAAGCGCACATTGCCGCCCTTCGGCACCGCGTCGATGATCAGCTCGGGGACGTCGATCAACCGGGCCTGGAGTTGGCGCGCGGGCATATCCACGGGCGTCGCCGCCGTGAAAGTCAGGCCTTGCGCCCGCTTGCTCAAGGCGTCGGGAGCGCCGTCGGCCAGCAGCTTTCCCTTGTGCATCACGAAGACCTGCGCGCAGCGCTCGGCCTCGTCCATGTAAGCGGTGCTGACGATGACGCTGAGCTTCTCGTCGTCGATGAGTTGCTGCACGATCTTCCAAAGATCGCGGCGCGACAGCGGATCGACGCCGACGCTCGGCTCGTCGAGCAGAAGAAGGTCGGGAGAGCGCACCAGCGTGCAGGCAAGCCCGAGCTTCTGCTTCATGCCTCCGGAGAGCTTGCCGGCCGGCCGATCGGTGAAGCGCGCCATGTCCGTCACCTCGAGCATGCGCGCAAAGCGTTCCTGACGTTCGTCATGGGGAACGCCATGAAGGTCGGCATAAAGGTCGAGATTCTCCTGAACGCTCAGGTCCTCGTAGAGTCCGAAGCGCTGCGGCATATAGCTGATGCGGTCTTGAACCGATTGCGGATCGGCAGCGACGTCGATGCCCAATACACGCAGGGAGCCGGCGTCGGGCTTCAGGAGTCCGGCCAACATGCGCATGAGCGTCGTCTTGCCGGCTCCGTCCGGCCCGACAAGCGCCGTCAGTTCACCGGCCTGCACCGACAGCGAAATCCCGTCGACCGCGGCGATCTCGCCGCCATCGGGGCCCTGGAAGGTCTTGCGGAGGTTCTCGACCGTAACGGTCAAGTTCTGATCGCTCATGAAGCCGTCTCTTTGGGCACGGCCCCGGTCGATATCCGGACCGTCGCCGGCTGGCCAAGACGCAGAACGTTGTCGGTGTCGGAGACGACGATGCGCACCTCATAGACGAGATTGGTGCGAAGCTCCTCGGTCTGCACCGACTTCGGCGTGAACTCGGCAACCGACGAAATGTATCCGATCTTGCCGTCGACTGGCCGATCGGGATGGCTGTCGGTGAAGACGCGGGCCTCCATGCCGGGCCTGATCCTGCCGAGGTCCGGTTCGCTGACGTATACGCGCACCCATTTCGGTTCGGTGAGCGCCAGCGAGAACACGGCCGACGAGGGGGTCACTATGTCGCCGGGTTCATGCAGGCGAGAACGGACGACGGCATCGACCGGTACGCGAAGCTGGCCTTGGTCGATCTGGTGTTTCAAGAGCGCGAGATTGGCTTCCGCCGCCTTCAGTTGCGCTTCGGCACCGGCGATGTCCTCGGCTCGGGGGCCGGCTTGCGCAAGTTCGAGCGCTGCCCGCAGTTCATTGACCTTCGCCCGGGCGACCTGCGCATCCGCGCGCCGCTGATCTACGGTTTGCTGGGTGATCGCACCGCTTGCGGAACGCTGCAGGTCCGTCGCACGGGCGTAGTCCTGATCGGCACGCGTCGCCGACGCCTCGGCCGACGCGAGTTGGGCGCGTGCTTGCTCGATCTCCTCCGGGCGTGAGCCGTTGCGCAGGCGCAGCAGCGTTTGTCGCTGCGCCTCAACCTGACTTGCGGCCTGTTCGGCTTGGAGCGTCAGGGTCTTTGTATCGAGCAGGCCGATGATCTGCCCGGCCGTCNCCCGATCGCCTTCCTCGACGCGCAACTCGGTGATCCGGCCGCCATTGTCGAAGGCGAGCGAAACCTGGCGGATGTCGACATTGCCGAAAACCGTCAATTCATTCGGATCGGCGCTGCTGCGATGGCTCCACCAGTACCAGCCGCCGGCGGCGAGCGCGGCTATCAGCAGGAGAATCACCGGGACTTTCTTCATGGCGCGGAGCCTTTGGACAACGCGGATGGCCGCGACAGCAAAGAGACTAAATCTAAATTGAATTTAGAGTTCCTGGCCGCTAAAGTCGAGACCGGCATGTGAGGAAATCGAGTTTGACGCCCGTCTTCCCGCCTATCGTTGTGGGTGCGTCCCATCCGCCCGAAGAGGTTCCTGGCACGGTACGCAGGGGCCGGCGCTGTCCCCTGTCCAAATCGCGCCCTGCCTTGGAACATCCGGCCGGCACTGACAGGGGACGTCCTGAGTTTCGTCGAACTTGGATTCTTCTTGCCGTTGCGATAGCGCTCGCAGGATGCGCCACCCGGCCAGGCCCTGAGACGCTTGATCCCGTTGTGGGCCGCACCGCGGGTGCAAAGGCGATCACCGTCTTTGCCGTGACCGATCGTTCCCCGGCAGGCACCACGCCTGCCTTCGGAGCCGGGCGTGGTGCGTTGACCTACGAGCAGTTCACGATGGAGGCAGTCGGATCGGCCGCCGCCGGCAGGGCCGGGGCATCCGCGCTTTCCCGCGAAGGCGATCCTTCAAAAGACTTCATGACTGTCGGGCGGCAGGAGCTTGACCGGAAAACATTCGAGGCGAGCGTCAATCGAATGCGGAAAGCCGAGAGCGACGACGTCGTCGTGTTCGTTCATTCACAATTACAGCTATCAGGAAGCGGTGTTCCGGCTTGCGCAGCTGAGGGCAGAGGCGGGCGCTCAGGCTGTGCCCGTCCTATTCTCCTGGCCCTCGCAGGCCGACTTCAGAGGCTACGTCGCCGATCGGGATTCGGCGACCTACGCTCGTGACGACCTGGTTCAGCTTCTTACGATGCTCAGTCGTTCCCGGCCAAAGGGCCGCGTCACTGTCATAGGCCACAGCATGGGCGCATGGCTCGTCATGGAAGCGCTGCGCCAGTTGAGGCTCCAGGGCCGGAATGATGTCATCGCAGGGCTTCGGGTGGGGCTTGCCTCCCCCGATATCGATGTGGACGTTTTCCGTGCGCAGTCTGCCGTCGTCGGGCGATTGTCACCCCCTTTGACGGTGCTCGTCTCGCCCAACGATCGCGCTCTAGCCGTGTCGAGCCGAATCGCCGGGGGTAACCCCCGTCTCGGTTCGGCAAGGGTGGACGATCCGGAGATACAGAAGATTCCGCTCCTCAACGGTATGCAGATCATCGATATCGCCTCGCTGCCTGCCAGCGATGGCTTCAACCACGACCGCTTCGTGACCTTGGCCGCCCGGTATTCGACCGCGGAGCAGGGCAGCAGGGTGGGCGAGGTCAGGCAGGCCGGCGTCTTTCTGCTCGATGCGACAGGCCGCATCCTGTCGGCTCCGTTCAGCGGAACAGCGCAAATCATTTCGGGGAGGCGGTAGCTATCGCGATGGCCGCCGGGCCGAAGGATGAGTTTTGCAACGAGTGGATGCCATGAAGAAGACAGTTCGCACGCAACGCACCGATGGGGGGGTAACTCATAGCCGCATCCTGGATATGGCTGGCGAACTGTTTGCATCGACGGGTTTTGCAGAAACGACAAACAAGATGATCGCGGCGAAAGCCGGAGTGGATCTTGCCTCGATCAACTATCACTTCGGCAGCCGCAACGGCCTCTATCAGGCCGTGCTGGTGGAGGCTCATCGACGGCTCGTGAGCGTCGAGAGCCTGCAGCAACTGGCCTCGACCGACTTGTCGGCGCGAGAACGGCTGAAAGCGCTTATCCAAATGCTAGTGGAAAACGCTACCTCCGAGCACAGCTGGCACGCACGGGTTCTTAGCCGCGAGTTTCTGTCACCTACCTCCAATCTTCGGGCGCTGATCGAGAGCGAGGTACCGCCTAAGCTGGCGTCCATTCTCAATATCATCGAAGACATCACGGCAATCCCGTCCGGCGATCCAGCCTTACTGCGCTGCCTTGCCAGCGTCATAGCCCCTTGCGCGATGCTGCTGGTCGTCGGGCGAAACGTCTCTCCCGTCGCGGACGAAATACGCGGGATGCCGACCGAGGATCTAGTGGAGCATCTCTACGGTTTTGCGCTCGGCGGGCTTGAGGCGGTTGGTCACCATCGATCGCGCCCCGAGATTGAAAAATGAACGCTGTGCTCGGCGCCAGTGCTCACGATGGCGTCTCTCGATGTCCCGGTGAATTGCTCATCAGAGGCCTATTTGCGAGCGCGCTACCTCTCGCAACAGCTTGTCGAGATTCTCTGCCCGGTCGAGCGTATGCCAACGCGCATCGAGGAAATCGAGCGGGTCATCTTCGAGGCGCATTCTCAAAGTCGACGGCGGCGGTGCGGAGAAGCATCTTAGGGAAAAGCACCGGTGATAATAGATGATACTGACGACCGTCCCCGGCGTCTTTGAGGCGTCTGATTAAGGCCTTCATTGCGATGCGGCGAACTCAGACGGATTTGGTCACCAAGCGGCTCAGTTGGATCCCCTAAGCCTAAGCGCATTGCCGATAACGCTGACCGATGAAAGCGCCATCGCGGCCGCGGCGATGATCGGCGAGAGCAGCACTCCGAAAACGGGATAGAGCACGCCCGCCGCGACCGGCACACCGGCGGCGTTGTAGATGAAGGCGAAGACCAAATTCTGGCGGATATTGTGCATCGTCGCCTCGGACAGGCGCCGCGCCTTAACGATGCCCATGAGATCGCCCCTGAGCAAAGTCACCCCGGCGCTTTCGATGGCGACGTCCGTCCCTGAGCCCATGGCGATACCGACATCGGCGGCCGCGAGCGCGGGAGCGTCGTTTACGCCATCTCCGGCCATCGCGACCACGCGGGCTTGGGATTTGAGCCGGGCGACGACCGCGCTCTTCTGGTCGGGCAAGACATCGGCCTCGACCTCGTCGATACCGAGGCGGCGGGCCACTGCCTCTGCTGTGGTGCGGTTGTCGCCTGTCAGCATAACGATGCGGATGCCGTCGGCATGAAGCGCCTTCAGCGCCTCGGCCGTCGTCGCCTTGATCGGATCGGCGATGGCGAAGATGCCGCCGGCCCTGTCGTCGACACCTATATAGATCGCAGTGGCACCGTCATGGCGGAGCGCATCGGCCTGGCCCGACAGCGCCGCGGTGTCGATGCCGTTCTCCTGCAGGAAGGCGGCGTTGCCGAGCACGATCCGCCGGCCGTCGACCGTGCCGAGCGCGCCCTTGCCGGTCGGGGAATCAAAATCCGAGACGGGCGGGACGGCGAAGCCCCGCCTTTCGGCGGCGGTCACGATGGCGAGCGCCAGCGGATGCTCCGAGGCCGTCTCGACCCCGGCGGCGAGCCGCAGGATATCATCCTCCGCGAAGCCTTTCGCAGCGACGATCCCGGTGACGGCGGGCTTGCCTTCGGTCAGCGTGCCGGTCTTGTCGACGACGAGCGTGTCGACCTTCTCCATGCGCTCAAGCGCTTCGGCGTTCTTGATGAGCACGCCGAGGGCAGCGCCCTTGCCGACGCCGACCATGATCGACATCGGCGTTGCGAGACCGAGCGCGCAGGGGCAGGCGATGATCAGCACCGAGACCGCGGCAACGAGGCCATAGGCGAAACGCGGCTCCGGACCCCAGAGCGCCCAGCCGACGAAGGCGAGGAGCGCGACGAGCATCACAACCGGCACGAACCATCCCGAGACCTGGTCGGCCATGCGCTGAATCGGGGCGCGCGAACGCTGAGCCTCGGAGACCATCTGGACGATGCGGGCGAGCATGGTGTCGCGACCGATCTTCTCCGCACGGATGACCAGTGCGCCAGTCTGGTTCAGCGTGCCGCCGACGACGCGGTCGCCGGCCGTGCGGGTGACGGGCATGGACTCGCCGGTGACCATGGATTCGTCGAGCGAGGAGCGGCCGTCCTCGACCAGCCCGTCCACCGGCACCGTCTCGCCCGGCCGCACCCGCAGCCTGTCGCCGATCGCCACTGCCTCGACCGGCACGTCTTCTTCCGCGTCTACGTCGGTGAGGCGCCGCGCGGTCTTCGGCGCGAGATCGAGCAGCGCCCGGATCGCGCCGGAGGTCTGCTCGCGGGCGCGCAGTTCCAGCACCTGTCCAAGCAGCACCAGAACGGTGATGACCGCCGCCGCCTCGAAATAGACCGCGACCGAACCGTCGGCAGCGCGAAACGCGCCGGGGAAGATGCCGGGCGCCAGCGTGGCGACGACGCTGTAGATCCAGGCGACGCCCGTGCCCATGGCGATCAGCGTGAACATGTTGAGGCTGCGGTTGGTGAGCGAGGCGAAGGCCCGCTCGAAGAACGGCCAGCCCGCCCACAGCACGACCGGCGTCGCCAGCGCGAACTGGACCCAGGTCGAGACCGCCGGCGGCACGAGATGATGCAGCAACGGAACGAGGTGGGAGCCCATCTCCAGCGCGAAGACCGGTACGGTCAGCGCCAGGCCGATCCGGAAGCGGCGCGTCATGTCGGCGAGTTCGGGGCTCGGGCCGGCATCGGTGTTCGCCACCAGCGGCTCCAGCGCCATGCCGCAGATCGGGCAGCTTCCGGGTCCGTCGCGCCGGATCTTGGGGTGCATCGGGCAGGTCCAGATCGTGCCCTCGGGAGCGGATTCCGCTATGGCCGCCGCATGATGATGGGCGTGCGCGCCGTCGTGATCGCCAGGGGGGCCGGCATGGTGATGGTGCGAATTTGCGTGAGCATCTTTGCCGGTGGAGGCGACGGCCGCATCAGCAGCGCCGTGATGCCCGCCGCCGCCATGGTCATGCGCGGGGTGCCTATGCTCGTCAGACGGCATGTTGCGTCCTTTTCCCGGAATGGCCGATTTCGCCGGGATCGACAGCCCTTGTTATCGTCCAGGCGCGTTGAGGTCTGCCCGCGTGGCTCCTCCTGCTTCCGGAAGAGTGGTGCCTAGCATCGCAACTCATGTGGAGCAGACCTTGATCTCGATCAGGTGCTGAGGAGCGATGCGCCACCGGGCCCTCACGCGGTTCCAGGCCAGCGCCAGTCGCGCACCTCCGGCATGTCGACGCCGTGCTCGCGGATATAGCGCCCGTGCTCGATCAGCTTGTCGCGGATCGCCTGCTTGGCATAGACGGCGCTCGCCCCGAGTTTAGAGACCCGGTCGATGACGTCGGCAACGAGATGGAAGCGGTCGAGACGGTTGCGCACGACCATGTCGAAGGTCGTCGTCGTCGAGCCCTCCTCCTCGTAACCGCGGACGTGCATGTTGGCGTGGTTGGTGCGCTTGTAGGCGAGCCGGTGGATCAGCCAGGGATAGCCGTGATAGGCGAAGATCACGGGCTTGTCGGTGGTGAACAGCGCGTCGAAATCCGGGTCGGTCAAGCCATGGGGATGCTGCGATTTCGGCTGCAGCGTCATCAGGTCGACGACGTTGACGACGCGCACCTTCAGCTCCGGGACATGCTCGCGCAGCAAGGTGACGGCGGCGAGCGTCTCCAGGGTCGGCACGTCGCCCGCGCAGGCCATCACGACGTCGGGCTCTTCGCCGCGATCATTGCTGGCCCATTCCCAGATGCCGATGCCTTGCGTGCAGTGCTTGATGGCGGCATCCATGTCGAGCCATTGCGGCGACGGCGCCTTGCCGGCGACGATGACGTTGATCCGGTCCCAGCTCCGCAGGCAGTGATCGGTGACGTGGAGCAGGGTGTTGGCGTCGGGTGGCAGGTAGACCCGCACGATATCGGCCTTCTTGTTGACGACATGGTCGATGAAGCCGGGGTCCTGATGGCTGAAGCCGTTATGGTCCTGCTGCCAGACATGGGAGGTCAGCAGGTAGTTCAGCGAGGCGATCGGCCGCCGCCAAGGCACCTCCTTGGCCATCTTCAGCCATTTCGCATGCTGGTTGAACATGGAATCGACAATGTGGATGAAAGCCTCGTAACAGGAGAACAGGCCGTGACGGCCGGTCAGGAGATAGCCTTCGAGCCAGCCCTGGCAGAGATGCTCGCTCAGGATCTCCATGACGCGGCCGTCCAGGGCCAGATGGTCGTCTTCCGGGATCGTCTCGGCGTTCCAGGCTCGGTCCGTGACCTCGAACAGCGCCTGCAGCCGGTTCGAGGCGGTCTCGTCGGGGCCGAAGACGCGGAAGTTGCGGCTCGCCTGGTTGGCTTTCATCACGTCGCGCAGGAAGGCGCCCATCACCCGCGTCGCCTCGGCTGTGGAGCCCCCGGGCCTCTCCACTACGACGGCGAGGGTCGTGAAGTCGGGCATTCTCAGCGGCTTCTTGAGCGCGCCNCCATTGGCGTGCGGGTTTGCGCTCATGCGCTTTTTGCCTGATGGGGCTAGCGCGGCGATCTCGAGCCGGAGCGCGCCGGCCTCGTCGAACAGCTCCTCCGGCCGGTAGCTGCGCAGCCAGTCTTCGAGCAGCTGCAGATGCCCGGCCTTCGCCATGTCGCTGAAAGGTACCTGATGGGAGCGCCAGAAGCCTTCGGTCTTCAGGCCGTCGACGGTCTTCGGCCCGGTCCAGCCCTTTGGGCTGCGGAAGACGATCATCGGCCAGCGCGGCCGCCCCTTGAGGGCTCCGCCGCGCGCCTTGTCCTGGATCGCCCGGATCCGGTCGAAGGCCTCGTCGAGTGCCGCCGCCATCGCCTCGTGCATCGGGTCGGGCTCGTCGCCCTCCACAAAGATCGGCTCATAGCCGTAGCCTAAGAACAGCGCGCGCGACTCCTCCGGATTGATACGGGCGAGGATGGTGGGGTTCGCGATTTTATAGCCGTTGAGGTGCAAGATCGGTAGTACCGCGCCGTCGGTCGCGGGGTTCAGGAGCTTGTTCGAGTGCCAAGAGGCTGCGAGCGGGCCGGTCTCCGCCTCGCCGTCGCCGACCACGCAGGCCGCGATCAGGTCCGGATTGTCGAGCACAGCCCCGAAGGCGTGGGCGAGCGAATAGCCGAGCTCGCCCCCCTCGTGGATCGAGCCCGGCGTCTCGGGCGCGGCGTGGCTCGGGATGCCGCCGGGGAAGGAGAACTGACGGAACAGCTTCCGCACGCCGTCCTCGTCGCGGGAGATCTCGGGGTAGAGTTCGCTGTAGGTTCCGTCGAGATAGGTGCTCGCCACGACGCCCGGCGCGCCGTGGCCGGGGCCGGCGACATAGAGCACGTCGACGTCGCGCTCGCGGATCACGCGGTTCAGGTGGAGGTAGATGAAGTTGAGCCCAGGCGTCGTGCCCCAATGGCCGAGCAGGCGCGGCTTCACGTCCTCGATCTTCAGCGGCCGGCGCAGAAGCGGGTTGTCGAGCAGATAGATCTGGCCGACCGACAGGAAGTTCGCTGCGCGCCACCACGCGTCCATGGCGGCGAGCGTCTTAGCGTTGAGGCCTGCTCCACATTTCCGCTGAACGACCATTCGAATGTCCTTCCATTTGCTTTATATCTTTTGATTTCTTGAAGATGCGACGCAGAACCTTCGAAATTTGATATGTTTCAGGATAGATCGAGGAAATGATATGTATTTCAGGCGTTACTTCGTACGTCGTGCCTTCTTTATCTCTTGAGGCGCAGGCCCAGAATCACGTAGGCCCAGCCGTGCAGAAGCAGGNCGAGCGACAGGAACAGGCCGATCACCCACAGGCTGTTGACCGGCCAGCCCGTGGCAATGATCAGGCCGGCGATCAACGCGAGAACGCCTGAGGCGACAATCCAGCCCCAGCCGTTGTTCGGCCGGACGGAGAGTCCGACCCAGACGCGCAGCGCGCCCGAGATCACGAGTGCTATCGCAGTCGTCAGGGTGAAAATGACCGAAGCGAGCAGCGGATTCACAAAGATCAGAATGCCGGCGCCGACGTACAGCAGGCTGGCGGCCAGCCAGAGGAAGAACCGGCTCCAGGTCCGGGCGCGGAGGGACAGAACGACGTTCGCCGCGCCCCCTGCGATCATCGCCACGCCCACCACGAATATGGACGCGACTGTCGCCGCGAGCAGGTTCGCGGCGGCGACGAAGCCGCTGAGGATCAGCACGACGCCCAGCGCGACAAACCAGGTCCAGTTGGAGCGGACCCGGGCGAGAGCCTCGCCAAGGGAGTTCGGGCGCGTCGTGTCGGAGGGAAATGTCATGGAACGGCTCCTTCGGAAGGTCGATTGCTGCGAAAGCTGAGCTTCGTCTTGGCGGCTCAGGGTCTTCGGCTCAGGTTTCGGTAGAAGGTTTGGCAGGCGTCGCGCATCATCGGCCAGAAGGCCAGAAACCCGATACCGAGCGCCAGGAGGAGTATGGCGACGAAGACGTTGACGACGCCGAAATTCACGGCGTCGCGGGCGACAAAAAACGCCGTGACCCAACTCGCTAGAGCAAGCGAGAGCCTTGCGAACCAACCGAGCATTGCCACCTCCCTAGCAGAACTCTCGATCGCGCCGTCACGCGACCGTGTGGAAGCCGCCATCGGCATAGACGACCGAGCCGGTGAGAGAACTTCCGGCCTCGCTAGCGAGGAAGGCGGCGACGCGGCCGACATCCTCGACGCCGACCAGCCGGTTTGCCGGGGTGCGCTGGCGCACCTTGTCGAGCAGTTCGTCGAATCGGTCGATGCCGGAGGCGGCGCGGGTCCTGATGGCGCCGGCCGAGATGGTGTTGGCGCGGATCCCCCGCGCGGCGAGATCGGCGGCGAGATAGCGCACGCTCGATTCCAGCGCAGCCTTCACCGGACCCATCAGGTTGTAGTTCTCGATCACGCGGTCGGCGCCGTAGAAACTCACCGTCAGCAGCGCGCCGCCCTCCTTCATCAGCGGAGCGGCGAGCTTGGCCATGCGGATGAAGGAATGGCAGGAGACGTCCATCGCCAGCGCGAAGCCTTCGGCTGAACAATTGACGAGGCTGGTCTGCAGGTCCTCGCGCGGCGCGAAGGCGATGGAATGCAGCAGGAAATCGAGCTGGCCCCAGTCGCGTTCGATGCGCTCGAACACGGCTTCGAGCTGGCCGGGGACGCGCACGTCGCAGGGCACGATGATCGGCGCCGCGACCGCTTCGGCCACCGGCTGCACGAAGGGCAGGGCCTTCTCGTTGAGATAGGTCACCGCGAGCTGCGCGCCTGCCTGCCGGAAGGCCGCGGCGCAGCCGGCCGCGATGCTGTGCTCGTTGGCGATGCCGACGACGAGGCCTCGCTTGCCGGTAAGATCGATGATGGGACGCATGAGGTCAGGTCCTGACGGCGAGGATGGACAGGGCTTCGTCGGCGATCACCCGTTCCTCGTCGGTCGCGATCACGAAGGCGGCGATGCGGCTGGAGGGGCTGCTGATCCGCGCGGCACTGGCTGTGTTGGCAGCTTCGTCGAGCTCCAGACCGAGCCACCCGAGATGGGCGCTCGCATCGGCGCGGATGCGCGGCTGATGCTCGCCGATGCCGGCGGTGAACACGATAGCGTCGAGCCCGCCCAGCGTGGTCGCCAGTCGCGCGACCTCGCCCGCGATGCGGAAGGTGAAGAGGTCGAGCGCCTGCTGCGCCTCCGGCCGATTGCTTTCCAGCAGCTCCCGGCTGTCGGCGCTGATGCCGGAGACGCCGAGCAGCCCCGACCGGCGGTAGAGCAGGTCCTCGACATCCTTCGCAGTGCGGCCTTCCGTGCCGATCAGGTGCAGCAGCACGCCGGCGTCGAGCGCGCCGCACCGCGTCGCCATCGGAATTCCGTCGAGCGCCGAGAAGCCCATGCTGGTATCGCGGCTGGCGCCGCCTTCGAGCCCGCACAGGCTGGCGCCGCTGCCGAGATGGGCGGCGACGACTTTGGCCGTGCCAAGGCCGGGCTCGCGCCGCTCCAGCTCCGCCGCGATGAACTTGTAGGACAGCCCGTGGAAGCCGTAGCGCTTGATGCCCTGGTCGTGCAGCGCGCGCGGGATCGCGAAGCGGCGCACGACATCTGCATGACCGCGATGGAAGGCCGTGTCGAAGGAGGCGGTCTGCGGCAATTCGGGACGCAGGTGCCCCAGCGCCCGGATCAGCCGCAGGCCCTGCGGCTGGTGCAGCGGCGCGAGCGGTGTCAACGCATCGATCGCCTCGATGGCTTTGTCGTCGAGCAGCACAGGTCCCGCAAAGCCGTCGCCGCCATGCACGACGCGATGGCCGATGGCGGCCACGCTGTCCATGTCGAAATGCCAGGAGAGGCGATGGAAGGCCTCTGCCAGCACCGCGTGCAATTCGTCGTCTTCCGCCGCCTCCAGAGCGATGTCGAAGGTGTCCGGCCCTTCGCTCAGCGAGAAGCGCAGCGGCGCGTGGCGGAAGTCGATCATGCCCTTGCCGATGCGGCGCGCGCCGGCCGGTTCCAGCGCGAACAGGCCGATCTTCACCGTCGAGGAGCCCGCATTGAAGGTGAGCAGCAGCCTGTCGGTCATGCGGGCAGGTTCCCGGGGGCGCGCCGCGAGGCGACCAGCTTGGCGAGCGCCGCCGAGGCGATGCGGGTCTTCAGCGAATCCGAGCGGCTGGTCAGGATGATCGGCACGCGCGCCCCGAGCACGAGCCCGGCGGCATCGGCGCCTGCGAAATAGATGAGCTGCTTCGCCAGCATGTTGCCCGCCTCGAGATCGGGCACAAGCAGGATGTCGGCATGTCCGGCGACCGAAGAGACGATGCCCTTCGTCCGCGCCGCATCAGGGCTGATCGCATTGTCGAAGGCGAGCGGCCCGTCGACGCGCGCACCGGTGATCTGTCCGCGCGCGGCCATGACGGTCAGCGCGGCCGCGTCGAGCGTCGAGGGCATCTCGGCATTGACCGTTTCCACTGCGGCGAGAACCGCGACGAGCGGCTCGGGGTTGCCAAGGATATGCAGCAGGTCGATCGCGTTCTGGCAGATGTCGCGCTTATGCTCGAGCGTCGGCTGGATGTTGATCGCGGCATCGGTGACGATCAGCGGCTTGGCATAGGCGGGCACGCTCACGGCGTAGACATGGCTGATGCGCCGCTCCGTCCTCAGGCCGGAGCCGGCCGCCACGACGGCGGCGAGCAGTTCGTCGCTGTGAAGACTGCCCTTCATCAGCATCACGACCTTGCCGGCCACAGCGAGCTCGACGGCCCGCGCTGCGGCGGCGTGGCTGTGCGCGACGGCCTCGATTGCAAGGCCGTCGAGTGAGACCTGCGCGGCGTCGGCAGCGGCGCGGATCTTCGCCTCGGGGCCGATCAGCAGCGGCTCCAGCAGCCCCTCGTCGCGCAGCTCGACGGCGGCGAGGATCGCCTCCGGCGAGCAGGGATGCACGATCGCTGTCCGCAGAGCCGGCAGCGCGCGCGCCTGCCTGACGAATTCCTCGTAGCGGTCGTTGCGCCGGATCGCGACCTCCGGCAGGGCCGTCCTCGGCCAGGAGATCGGGTGCTCGGGCGCGATCACTGTGGCGGTGCCGCTCAGCACCTCCTCGCCGCGCTGGTTGGCGCAGCGTGTGTCCAGCAGGACGATCCGCTTCTCCGNCCGCTTCTCCTGCACCGTGACGGTGACGGTGATGGTATCGCCGGGCGCGACGGGTTTCCTGAAACGCAGATCCTGGCCGAGATAAATCGTGCCTGGACCTGGTAGTCTCGTGCCGAGCACGGCCGAAACGAGCGCTGCCGTCCACATGCCATGGGCGACGATATGGCCGAACAGATCGGTCGCGGCGAACGCAGCGTCGAGATGAGCGGGGTTCACGTCTCCGGAGACGGTGGCGAAGAGATCGATATCGTCGCGCCCGACGATGCGCACCAGCGAGGCGCTCTCGCCGATCGCGAGTTCGTCGAAAGTGCGGTTCGTGAGGATGCTCCGGTCCATCGGATCCTCAGCGTTGCAGGACATAGGCGCCGGGGGCGTCGTCGAGCGGGACGAGGCCCTTTTCGGCATTGCCCATGGCGGGTGGCGAGACGCGATCGTCGGCGGACTGCGCCGCGAGCCACTCCACCCAGCTTATCCACCACGATCCGTCATGAGACGTCGCGTTCTCGACCCATTCGTCCGGGCCGAGAATCGGGTCTTCGTGGGCCTTGGTCGCGATGCGAAAGCGCCGGCGGGGATGGCCCGGCTCGCTCACGATGCCGGCATTGTGCCCGCCGCTCGTCAACACGAAGGTGACGTCGGCATCCGT
The DNA here is from genome assembly GCA_002722295.1 of Stappia sp. Classification (GTDB taxonomy): domain Bacteria; phylum Pseudomonadota; class Alphaproteobacteria; order Rhizobiales; family Stappiaceae; genus Stappia. Next base: position 20,015 of record PBLF01000010.1, read on the forward strand.
CAGGTAGTGGATCTTGTAGACGGAGCGCCAGGGCGCGACATGATCACGCTCCGTGCCGACCACGAAGAGCGGCGTGCGGATGTTTTGCAGGGCGGCCGGGCGGCCCTCCACCATCAGACGGCCGACGGCCAGCTCGTTGTCGAGATAGAGCTTCTGCAGATATTCCGCATGCATGCGGTAGGGCATGCGGGTGGAATCGGCGTTCCACGCCATCAGGTCGATCATCGGCGTGCGCTCGCCCATCAGGTAATCGTGCACAAGGCGCGACCAGATCAGGTCGTTGGAGCGCAGGAGCTGGAAGGCGCCGGCCATCTGGTCGGCGGCCAGATAGCCGCGATTCCACATCATACTGTCGAGATAGTGCAACTGGCTGTGGTCGATGAAGAGTGCGAGCTCGCCCGGTTCGCTGAAGTCGGTCTGTGCCGCGAGCAGCGTCAGCGAGGCAAGGCGAGCGTCTCGGGCCTTCGCCATCGCCGCCGCTGCGACCGAGAGCAGTGTCCCGCCCAGGCAATAGCCCGCCGCATGGATCTTCCGGTCGGGCACGATAGCTCCGACTGCTTCCAGCGCCGCCATCACCCCCAGGCGCCGGTAGTCGTCGAGGCTGAGCTCCCGGTCCTGCTCGGTCGGGTTGCGCCAGGAAATGCAGAATACCGTGTGTCCCTGCGCCACGAGATGGCGGATCAGCGAGTTCTGCGGCGACAGGTCGAGGATGTAGTATTTCATGATCCAGGCCGGCACGATCAGGATCGGCTCGGGGCGGACTGTTTCGGTCGTGGGCGCATACTGGATCAGCTCGATCAGATGGTTGCGGTAGACCACCTTGCCGGGCGTGACCGCGACGTCGCGGCCGACGACGAAGTCCTCCGTCCCGACCGGAGGCTGCCCGGTCACCAGCCGGCCGGTATCCTCGATCCAATTCTGGAAGCCCTGGACAAGGTTGGCGCCGCCGGTCTCCTGCATCTTCGCGAGGATCTCGGGATTGGTGAACGGGTTATTGGAGGGCGACGCCATATCGAGCAGCTGACGCGCCGTGAAGGACACCACGTCCTCGTGGTGCGGCGTCACGCCTGGAACCTCATGCGTGACGTTGTGCCACCATTGCTGGTTCAGCAGGAAGGCCTGGGACCAGATTTTGAAGGGGAATTGACGCCAGCTCTCGTCGCTGAAGCGATAATCCCCCGGCAGAGGCTGAATGCAGGGCGGAGCATTGACGTCCGGCGCCGTGGCGGCGAGATGCGCCAGCAGACGGCCCGCCTTGCGGCCAGCCTTGTAGGCGAGCTCGGCGCGCTTGCCCGGCGCCGCGGCGAGATGGATCGACCAGTCGAAGAAGGCGAGCGCCAGGGCCTGGGGTGAGAGGCCGGCGGTGAACTGCGCGCTCAGCGCCTCGCGCATGCGGTCGATCGAGCGGAAGGCCTCAAGGCCCAGCGCTTCCGAATTGGCCGGTGTGGAATCTGGATTGGGGACTATCTGCGACGGGCTCGGTTGTGTCATGACTGGCCTTTCGGACGCGATCTGGCCGCCATGGCGGCCATGCTCGGCAGCGTCTGGTGATCGTCGGGCGCCGCCGCCGGCTCGAGGCAGGCCTGAATCAAGCGGGCGACCATTTTTTCCATGTCTTGGCTGCTGGCATCGCGAAGGCTCGCGACGCCGAGAACGTCGCGCAGCAATGCAATGCCTGCGACACAGCCCATGGCCATGGCCGCTCCCAATTCGCCGTTCGGCTCGCTTTGCAACGCTAACGGCTCGATGAAGTCGTGTTGCACCAGCTCGCGAAGGATAGGGCTCGCGCGAACGCTGTTCAGAGAGCGTACGAAGAGATTGAGTGGGTCGATGCGCTCAGTCGCGGGGAGGCATCTCGCGCGTACGAAAAGCGCGGCCAGCGCAAGGACAGGCTCTTCCGCCTGGGTCGCTTTGTGGAAGTCGCCGTCGAGCGTCGCTCGCACCGCCTGCTTGAACAGCTCTTCCTTCGAGCCGAAGGCGCGGTGGACGAGCGCGACGTCGACGCCGACATCGCCCGCGATGTCGCGCAGCGTCGTGTCGTCGTAGGAATGCTGCGAGAAGCGCATCGCCGCCGCGGCGAGGATGCGGTGGCGCGTGGCATTGGCCGATCGTCTTGAGGTTGCTTCATCTGTCATTGGGGCGCCATCGAAATTGTTTGCCGCGCTGCACAATCTCCGGTATCACGGACTTAGTCAACAAGCGTTGACATGGATCAATGCGGCTATCGCGCGAACGCGAAATGTACTCGGGCTGCGTGGGTTCGCAGCCGTGACAGTCACTTGGAAAGGTCTTTTCGATGCCGACAGAGAAAGCTGCGCCGACCGAAGCCGCCGTAGGAGCGCAGGATGCCGCTTCAGTGCAGAGTCAAATTAATTCAGCTGCGGAACTGGCTAGCCAGTTCGTCGGGGCTCCGTTGCGGATGTATATGACGTTGTCTCGCGGCTGGCTCGAAACAGCATCACGATCTCTAAATGCGCAGGCAGAGCATATCGCTCGCCTTTCCAAGTGCAGGAATCCAGCGGAGGTCCTCTCCTGTCAGGCTGAGTTCACGAGGAAAGCGCTTACAACCTCTTTGGAGGACGGCCAGAAGCTTTTTGACTCCCTGCGGATGGACGACACGCCGAAACACTAGGAAGGAGATCCTGGTAATTTCAGATGCGATTGCGATCGCCAACCGGGGCCGCTTCCGATGAACGACAAAATCAAGAAATGGGGGGCGGCGGCCCTCGTTATCGTCGCCGCGGCGGGCGCATACGTCGCCTGGAGCAAGCTCGACCCCGCGGCTTTACCCGCAGGAATTGTTGCTGGAAACGGTCGGATTGAGGCAGTGGAGATCGATATCTCCACGAGGACCGCCGGACGGATCAAGGAAATTCTGGTCAACGAAGGCGATTTCGTCGAGGTCGGGCAAGTCCTTGCCGTGATGGATACCGAGCAGCTTGAAAGCAGGCGCCGGCAGGCCGAAGCCGATCTTCGGCGCGCGACCATCAGCATTAGTACGGCGCAAAGCCTGGTCGCGCAGCGGGAAGCGGAGAGCGAGGCCGCCGTTGCCGTCGTCGCTCAACGTGAGGCGCAGCTCGACGCAGCGGACCGAAAACTTGCCCGCTCCGAGCAGTTGGTAAAAACCCAAGCCACCAGCCAGCAAGTGCTCGATGATGATCGGGCAAACCAGCAAGGCGCGAAAGCCGCAGTCGGGGCAGCACGAGCCCAACTCGCGGCAACACAAGCCGCGATCAGCGCCGCCAAAGCGCAGGTCGTGGATGCCGAAGCAGCGGTCGAGGCCGCCCGCGCAGCAATCGCCAGTATAGCGTCCGATATCAACGATAGCTCTTTGCGAGCATCGCGGTCCGGACGCATCCAATATCGTGTTGCTCAACCGGGGGAAGTGCTGTCAGCCGGCGGACGCGTTCTCAACCTCGTTGACGTCGGCGACGTCTACATGACGTTCTTCTTGCCGACCACCCAGGCGGGCCGGATCGCGCTTGGGAGCGACGTCCGCATCGTGCTTGATGCGGCACCGCAGTATGTCATTCCCGCCAGTGTGAGCTTCGTCGCCGATGTCGCGCAGTTTACGCCCAAGACCGTGGAAACGAGGGAAGAGCGCGAGAAGCTGATGTTCCGCATCAGAGCGAAGATTTCGGAAGAGCTTCTCAGGAAATACGTTCAGCAAGTCAAGACAGGCTTGCCCGGCATGGCCTACGTCAAGATAACGAAGGAAGCCGACTGGCCTGCGAACCTTGCGAGGCCCGTTCAATGACGGAAACGGCGACCGACACCCCCCTCGATGGGGTGGAACGGGCCGTTCATATCGAGGGCGTCAGTCTTTCCTATGGTAAGACCCTCGCGCTCGATGGTGTCGATCTCGATATCCCCGCTGGCCAGATGGTGGGACTCATCGGCCCCGACGGCGTCGGCAAATCGAGTCTGCTTTCACTGATCGCCGGGGCACGCATTGTCCAGACCGGCAAGATCGAAGTTCTGGGCGGGGATATTGCGGACGCCAGCTACCGTCAAACCGCCTACGCACGTATCGCCTACATGCCGCAGGGCCTGGGAAAGAACCTCTATCCTACACTTTCGGTGTTCGAGAATATCGACTTCTTCGGACGGCTGTTCGGTCACACCAAGGATGAGCGAAAGCGCCGCATCCTCGACCTCACCGCCCGCACGGGCATGTCGCCGTTTGTCGACCGCCCGGCTGGAAAGCTCTCAGGCGGGATGAAGCAGAAGACCAGTCTTTGCTGCTCTCTCATTCATGATCCTGACCTCCTGATCCTCGATGAGCCGACTACTGGCGTTGATCCGCTCTCCCGCCGGCAGTTCTGGGAACTGATCGAAGACATCCGCCGCGACCGCCCCGGCATGAGCGTCATCGTAGCCACTGCGTATATGGAGGAGGCAGCGCGTTTCGATTGGCTGGTTGCGATGAATGACGGCAAGGTCCTGGCAACCGGAACCCCCGGCGAGCTGCTCGCGCGTACGTCCACGCAGAACCTCGACGCAGCCTTCATCGCTTTGCTGCCCGACGAGTTACGCAAGGACCACCGGGAGGTTGTCATTCCGCGGCGGGAAGCGGATGGAGATCTGGAGATTGCAATCGAGGCGGAGCATGTCAGCGTCCGCTTCGGCGACTTCACGGCCGTGGACAATGTCAGCTTCCGAATTCCGCGCGGCGAGATATTCGGCTTCCTCGGCTCGAACGGNTGCGGCAAGACGACAACGATGAAGGTCCTGACGGGGCTTCTNCCCGCCAGCGAGGGCCGAGCGCGCCTGTTCGGCCGCGAGGTAGACACGAGCGACATCGACGTCCGTCGCCGTGTCGGATTCATGAGCCAGTCCTTCTCGCTCTATAACGAGCTCACGGTCCGGCAGAATCTCGAGTTGCACGCCAAGCTGTTTCGCCTGTCGTCCGACACGATACCTGAACGAGTCGACGAAATGGCTCGGCGCTTCGACCTTCCCGATGTGATCGACGCGCTTCCGGACGCACTTCCACTCGGTATACGGCAACGATTGTCGCTAGCCGTCGCGATGATCCATTCCCCGGACATCCTCATCCTCGACGAGCCGACATCGGGCGTCGACCCCGTCGCACGCGACGGGTTCTGGCAGATTCTCGCAGAACTGTCGCGGAACGACGGCGTAACGATCTTTGTCTCAACCCATTTCATGAATGAAGCCGAACTCTGCGACCGCATCTCGCTCATGCATGCCGGCAAGGTCCTCGTCAGCGATACGCCCGAGGCAATCATCGCCAAACGATCCGCGAAAAGCCTCGAAGAGGCGTTCGTTGCTTATCTGGAAGACGCCATCGGGGAAAGTCATGAACAGCCTGCTTCGTTCGCCCCCCGGCAGGCTCAGGCGGCGGGTGAGGCGACAGAGGCTCCGAAATCCTCTGATACCTCACCCGTCCGCCGCGTCTTCGATTTACGTCGGATGTTTGCTTATACCCAGCGAGAGGCCCTTGAGCTTCGGCGCGACCCGATCCGCGCCACGCTGGCGTTCCTGGGCACGATCATCTTGATGTTTGTCATTGGCTTCGGCGTCAGCATGGACGTCGAAAACCTGACCTTTGCTGTTCTCGACCGCGACGACACCACAGCGAGCCGCGACTACGTGCAGCAGATCTCCGGATCACGCTACTTCATCGAGCGCCCACCCATCACCGACTATGCCGATCTCGACAACCGAATGCGCAACGGGGAAATCAGTCTCGCGATAGAAATCCCGCCGGGCTTCGGCCGTGACGTTGCGCGCGGCCGGTCCGTTGAAATTGCGGCCTGGATCGACGGCGCCATGCCATCGCGTGCGGAAACGGTCCGGGGATATGTTCAGGGGATGCATGCAACCTGGCTCGCACAAAAGGCACGGGAGCTTTACGGCCGATCTGCGAACCTCAGCGAGTTCAGGCTAGAGGTCAGGTATCGCTACAATCCCGATGTACAGAGCCTCGTGGCGATGGCTCCCGCCGTAATTCCTCTTTTGCTCCTCATGATCCCCGCCATGCTTGCAGCCCTCAGCGTCGTTCGTGAGAAGGAGCTCGGCTCGATCATCAATTTCCACGTTACTCCCGTGACGAAGCTCGAATTCTTGCTTGGCAAACAGATGCCCTATATCGGGCTCGCTTTTGTCAATTTCCTGATGCTGGCGGCCCTCACAATCTTTGTATTTCAGGTGCCCTTTACGGGCAGCTTCTTGACGCTGACCGCGGCCGCACTGCTTTACGTGATCATTTCCACCGGCATGGGTCTCGTACTCTCGACACTCATGAACAGCCAGATCGCCGCCATATTCGCGACTGCACTGCTCACTCTTCTGCCTGCGGTGCAGTTCTCCGGAATGATCGATCCAGTGTCATCTCTGCAAGGAGCAGGCGCGATCATCGGAAAGATCTATCCCGCGACCTATTTCGTGACGATCTCGCGCGGAACATTTTCGAAAGGGCTCGACTTCTCCGACCTCGCCAGCTCATTCATTCCGTTGCTGATTGCCGTTCCGGTTCTCTTGGGACTTGGGGTCGCGCTCCTCAAGAAGCAGGCAGCCTGACATGCACTTCGACAACCTTGCAAACCTCGGCATAAAAGAACTGCGCGGCTTGTTGCGCGACCCGGTGATGCTCGTCTTGATAGTCTATTCCTTCACCTTCTCGATCTATACGGCATCAACAGCGGCGCCTGAGACGCTCCGAAACGCCCCGATCGCGATCGTCGATGAGGATCAATCGCCGGTCTCGTCCAGGATCCTCACGGCGTTCTACCCGCCGTATTTCCTGCCGCCCCATCTCATCTCGGCACACGAGATGGACGCCCGGCTGGATGCCGGCCTCGACACCTTCGCTTTGAACATCCCCCCGAACTTCCAGCGCGATCTCCTCGCCGGTCGCTCGCCTGCGATTCAACTCAATATTGACGCGACCCGAATGACACAAGCATTCACCGGAGGCGGCTATGTTCAATCGATCGTTAGCAGCGAGGTGAGCGAATTCGCCAATCGGTATCGAGGCACAGCGCGGCCTCCGATCGACCTCAATCTGAGAGCTGTCTTCAACCAGGAACTTAACAAGAGCTGGTTCGGCGCCATCAACAGCGTCATCTCCTCAGTCACAATGCTCTCCATCATTCTGACTGGTGCTGCGCTGATCCGCGAGCGGGAGCACGGCACGGTCGAGCATCTCTTGGTCATGCCCGTCACGCCGACGGAAATCATGATCAGCAAGATCTGGTCGATGGGCCTCGTCGTACTTGTCGCATCGGCGTTCTCGCTGACGTTCATCGTACAGGGGGTACTATCCGTTCCTGTGCAGGGGTCGATAGCGCTCTTTCTGACAGGTGCAGCCCTGCAATTGTTCGCGACGACCTCGCTCGGCATTTTCCTCGCGACGGTCGCTGGCTCCATGCCGCAATTCGGCTTGCTGCTGATGCTGGTGCTCCTCCCGCTGCAAATGCTTTCCGGCGGCAGCACCCCAAGGGAGAGCATGCCGGAACTCATTCAGACAATCATGCTCGCGGCGCCGAACACGCATTTTGTGATCCTTGCGCAGGCGGTGCTGTTCCGCGGTGCGGGTATCGATGTCGTGTGGCCACAGCTTGCCGCGCTGTTCGTCATAGGCTGCGTGCTCTTTTACTTCTCACTTCGCCGGTTCAGACAGTTCCTGAAGTAACAGCGACCGAAGGGAACACGGATTTCTAATCACTAAGAGCGAACGTCCGAGCGTAGCCTCGATAAAATGCGAGCCATCGCGGCAAAGGTAGTTCGAGATCGTGCGTGTCCGGACTTCGGCCGCAATGGCGGGCATTGCGGACGGTGAATCGACGAACCGTCATATAAGGGAGGAGCGGCGGTCGTCGCTGCTGCGGCCGCAGTCCACTTTTGCCTGTTGCGAAGCCGGAGAGCTGGCGCGGCGCTCGTGAGACGCGCTTATGACAGGTCCGTATCGAAACTACACGGGACGGGACGGTGCGCATTCCAGCTGACCTGACGGTGCCGAGCTTCAGCGCCACGCTCCAACGCGTCGTCGCGGCGAACAAGACGCTCGTTCCCGGTCACGCAACGCCGTGATGTCACCGAGGGCGTGACCAGCTTGCAGAAACTGTCCCAGCACGGCTTGGTGCGCATTCATGCGCGCGGCCTCGAATATTTGACATGCGTCCAACAAGGTCTAAATTGGACTCATGTCAAACAGTAAGGACAGCGTTCGTCTTAATCCTGACGAANGACGTGAGCAGATCCTCCAGGTGGCTACGTCGCACTATGCCCGCGCGGATCACGAGGCGGTGTCCATCCAGGCCATCGCCAAGGATGCCAACGTGGCGCGGGCACTTGTCTATCATTATTTCCCCGGTAAAGATGCCCTGCTGAGCGCCGTTCTGGAGCGCGAGGCGGAAAAGCTTCTGGCTGCGACCGCGCCGCTCGATGGGCTTTCGCCGCGCGCGAACCTTGAACGCGCGCTCGGCGCTTATCTGGATCATTTCGCCTCCAGCACCGGACGTATACGCGACTTACACGTGCCCCGGTCCACTACCGCCACGCTGGTCAGTGATCTGGTCGCCCGCAATCAAGCGGTTCAGGTCGGTCGCGTGCTGGACCACCTCGATCTGGACGATATTCCCGTGACGCGCGTCGCCATCGCCGCTTGGCTCGGCCTCGTGACCGAGGCTGCGCGGCAGGCTCTCATCCATCCTTCCATACCCAGATCAGAAACCGTCCGCCTGTGCATGCAGGCGTTGAGAGCGGTCACCGGCGTGAACATCGATCGCTCGCCGAAGGAGCCAAGCTCCCCGCGGCTTCAACAGCAGGAAACAGACACATGAAGATCGCGATACTGGGCGCCAACGGGAAGACCGGCACGCATCTGGTACGTCAGGCATTGGCCGCCGGGAATGAGGTCATCGCCTATGTCCGCCGTGTCGAGGCAGTTCCCAAGCAGGCTGGCCTCACAACTGTCAGCGGCCAGCTCAGTGATCTCGAGGAAATGGCGCGTGCCTTTGCAGGGGCGGATGCAGTGGTCTGCTGCATCGGCCCCAAGGTCGGCTTACCGACCATGTTGAAGACCGACCTGATGCGGACGCATCTCGGTCAGATCCTTAAGGCGGTGAAGCAGGCGGGCATCGACCGGTTTGTACTGATGTCGGCCTTCGGGGTCGGAGATACTGCTAGGAAGGCCTCGCTGCCGGCGCGGATTATCTACAAGACGGCGATGGCCTCGATCTTTCGCGACAAGGAGCAGGCCGAGAAACTGCTGCCCGCTTCCGGGCTGAACTGGGCTGCGGTTTACCCGGTCATGATGCACGAGGCGAGGCCGCTCGCGCACGTGACCGTCAAGCGGCTGGAAGAGGTCAACCATGTGCAGGGCCTACCCAAGGTGCCCTTCGCCAACGTCGCCACGGTGCTGCTTGATCTCGCCACCCATCCTGAGCGCCTCGGCCAGCGTTTTTTGATTACCGCCTGAGCCATGGCGATCCAGGCGCTACTGATTTGCGGCTTTGGTCCTCAGGAAATCGCCGATCCGAGTCGCAGGTCATCGCGGCTAGTGTTCGTTGATCGTTGCAAGGATAGGACGGAGCAACCGCGATAGGGAGGAAGATAATTGAGAACCTGGTTCCAACGTCTGACCGACGTCTCTGGCCTGGCGCGCACAGAGCAGATGCTGAAGGAGGCGCTGGCGGAGCTGGTACAGGACCTCGGTTTCGACTGCTATGCTTATCTGAACGTCCAGCCCGTTCGCCTCTTCGCGGTTTCCAATTATCATCCCGAGTGGCAAGGCCGATATCTGACGCGGGACTACGCGAGCATCGATCCTGTCGTCGCCATGGCAAAGCAGCAGATGAAGGCCTTCACCTGGGCGGCCGGCGCGCCTCGCTCCCTGTCGAAGCCGCTGCGCCGCTTCTACTCGGAAGCCGGCGACTTCGGAATCAGGTCCGGGATTTCGATCCCCATCCGGACGGCGTTCGGGCATATGTCAATGCTGACGCTTGCCTCGCACAAACCGTCCCTGTGCCTCGAGACCGATATTGATCAGATCGCGGCGGTGACGGCGGTTGCCCAGCTTCATGCGAAGATGGAGCAGCAGGATGTGGAACCGACAGCCAGCGTTGAGATCGACCTGAAGGCGAAGCAGGCTCTTTGCTTGAAATGGTCGGCCGAGGGAAAGACGATGAAGGATATCGCCTCGATCGAGGGCATGTCGTTCGCCACGGTAAACTTTCACCTGAACAACGCGCGCAAGTCGCTCGATGCCGTAAGCCTGGCGCAGGCAACAGCCCTCGCCACGAAGCTTAAGCTCATCTAACCCCGGCCGTCCCTCAGTCCGCCGGCACCAGCGGGACGTGGCCCAAAACGTCGAGCAGCGTCGAAAGAAGGGTCTGCTGCGCATGCATGTCGATCATCGCGGAGACATAGGCGACGCGGTCGGGACCGACGCTGTCGCAACTGGTAACGGGCCCCGCCTTCCGCCATTCCTTATACTTGGCCTCGGCCGTATCACGGAGAAGTCGGTGAGTCCTGATCGCCTGAATCGTGATCTGTTCAAGATCCGTCTTGGGGAGATGCTCGGTCAGGCCGACGACCGGCCTAAGCGTCACTTTGTGCTCGGGCTGCGAAGCGCAATTAGTGTCGTTTCCCATCTGTCGTCTTCTACAAGGGTAGTCCGCGGTGCGCCCCCGCAAACGTCAATCCCTGATCCCAAGCCGGGGGTTAGAAAACCGCGACTAGACGGTCCCTATGACCTTTAGCACCGGAGCACCTGGACATACGTCACAGGCCCCCGGCCACGATGGTCAGAGGATCCTGGCGCCGTAACAGCCGACGCCAACCGCTAGTCGAGGGCTTTCTAAGGCCCCGGGCAGCGCGTACTGCCCTGGCGCCCTTATAGAGCGGAGATGCCCCAATCGCTAGAGCAAAGCGGTAAATCGCGCAGAAAGCGATGAGCAAAAACTAGTTTGAGCGACGGCTGCTTCGCTAGAGCCTGGACAGGACCATCACGAGGGTCGCAACAGCGTCGAAAGAGCCGACTTCAAGCGCCAGTTCGCACATATCCGCCTCAAGGAACGTCACCGTTCGAGCGTTCAGTCGAGGCCTCGCGACTTGTTCTGCCGATCCGTCGAAACCAACGACACTATGGCCCAATGCAGTGAGATCACGCGCGACGGGGATTTCTGGACCGCAGCCGAGATCCTCCCGCGGGCTAGCAGGCTGCCTATGAGGCGGTCAGCCCATTTAAACTAACAGCTGATCCCCTGAATCTTTTGAGGTACGCATCTGTAATCTCGTCGTAGCCTTTGGTGACGAGGTACTTTGGGTCGCTGATCATAGTGCGACATTCGCAGTCGAATAGTTGGTCGTTGAGCTTTGAAGTCTGCGGCGGGTGCCATTTCAATTTATCACTGCGACTTCGGCCGGTTGCCGCCGATCCCGGACAAATCGATGCGGATGCCGGCCCTGTTGGGATCCTCAGGCTCGGGGCGAGCCGGCCCCGCCGGATCCCGCGCGGCTGTCCCTTTCCGATCCTCTTCCGCAGGCGTGGGCACGGCGAGCTTCACTTCGCCAGGATCGGGCTCGCTAAAGATAGCCTTTCCCTCGAAGCTACCGGTCTTCCAGGCGTCGATCGCATCGTCGAAGGCCTCGTCGACGGCGTTGCCGTACCATTTGGTGACGATCCGGTAGACCTTGGCGAAGAGCTTCGTGCCCATGCGGATATTGGCGCAGGCGTCGACCAAATCGGGCTTCAGCTCCGAGATGTCGGACACGCCCACCCCGGCCGGATATTGGGTGACGCCGACGCGCACGACGGCCTTGCCGACATGCTGGCGGACGAGCGCCATGGCCTCCTCCGCGGTGCCCGGCCGCGGCACCAGCACGACGCGCGTGCCGGATCGGACACTGACCGCCAGCGGATCGGTCGAGCCCGCCTCGGCGATGAACTTTTCGACGATCGCCGGCTTCAGGCCCGGATCGGCGCATTGCTGGATGAGGGCGGCGTCGACCATGAGAACTCCCTGTTCATCGATTGAAAGCGGCGACGAGCGGAACGTCGAAAAGGCGCGCCCAGGCGAGCGTGCTGGCATTCTGGATGGCCATGATCGAGGTGCCAGCGGTCCACCAGCCATTGCCGGTAGCGACGATCGCGTTCGGTTGGTAGAGCATCGACTGCAAATTGGGCCAGACGACGAGCTGCTCGTAACAGATCAGCGGGGCGATCCGCCGGCCAGCGAGCTCGACGGTCGGGTTGGCGAACAGATGCGCCCTCGCCCCTCCATCCTGTCCCAGCCAGCGGCGCCAGGGCTGCCACATGGAGACCGGAACCGGCATGCGCTCGCGGTAGAGGATTCCGGCCTCCTNCGCCGAGATCGCGACAAGGACGTTGTCGTAGCCCTGCGGGTCGATGACGGCCGCGCCGGCGATCACGACGATGTCGCTGCTTGCAAGCGCCTCGCGCCAGAGCCGGTCGACGCTCGGCGTCCAGAACCCAAGCGCGCTCTCAGGAAGCACGACGATCCTGCCACCCTGTCCTCCGGCTCGCGTGACCGAAGCGATCAGATCGCGCTGCCGCTCGAGCGTGCCGTCGCGTCCGAGGCTCTGGCCCATATCGAGGTCGAGACCCCGGAACCCCTCGGGGAGTGCCGGAGGCGTCCATGTGGCGGCCGACCACAGCCACATCCCGCCGAGCACGATGGCGGCGATCGGCCAGGCGCGCGTCGTCATCGCGGTGAGCCCGGCCGCGGCGGCCGCCAGTCCCATCCAGCCCCCTCCGGGAAACAGCACGCCTGCGGCTGTCAGCGGATGCGCCCAACCCACGATCCCGAAGGGCGGCACCGCCATCAGCACGGCCGCGAGCGCGAACCGCACCGCCCGCCCTCCTCCCGGCCGGCTCGTCCAGAGCAATGCATGGACGGCGACGAAAGCGAACGACGCGACCAGCCAGAGTAACAGGCCCGGCCACAGGTCGGCGCCGTAGAAGTTGGCGACGCCCTGCGGCAGGCCCCGCGAGGCGGCCAGGGAGTAAGCCGCCGCGACCAGCGCCGTGACGAAGCGGCTGCGCGCCGAGGCCCACAGCGCCGGGAACAGCATCGCGAGCGGCAGCGTCAACGGATCGCCGCTCCAGCCGATGACGCCGACGAGCGCGGCGATCACGATCAGCGCCAGACCCCGCGCCATGTCACGGCGCGAAGGTGAGGAGCGGACGAGCGCGACCGAGCAGGCCGCTTGCCGGTATCGGCCCGAAATACCGTGAGTCATAGGAGCCCGCAAAATTGGAGTGGAGAAACAGGAAGCCGCGCGGCACCAGCCCGCCGTCGAAGGGCGCGAGCGCCCTGCCCGCGGCGTCCTCTCGCTGAACATCGGCATGGGGGATCGGCCGCCCGTCGACGGAGACGCCGGCGCCGATTTCGGTCGCCTGCCCTTCGGTCGCAACGACCGTCTTGATCAGCGGGCTGAACCAGCCTGGGCAGAGGCCTCGGCCGAGATAGCCGCGCTCGCGCGCCATGCGAAACGCGGCGCCGTCGGGCGGGCAGATGAAGACGAGATCGCCCACGGCGGGCGGCCCATCGAGCGGCTCGATCCGCCACAGGCCGAGCGGATAGCTGCGCGTCAGATTGATGCGCAGCCCGCCAAGCCAGGCGATGCCGGCCAGCATGACGAGAGACGCAATCGCGGCCGGGAGGACGGCGATGATGCGCCGGCGCCTCATTGCTTCATCACCGGCGTCTGCCGCTGCGTCTGGCGCAGGTTCTCCGATTGCTTCAGCGTCGCTGCTGTGCGCTCGTGGGCGGCGAGCTGCTGCGCGGTGCGCATGGTCGGCCAGGCCTCGGCGAGCTTCTGCCGCTCGCCCGGAGCGAGCCCGTCTGCCGCCTTGTCGAAGACCTTGCCGGAGGGTTCGCGTGCGGCATTGGTGAGCAGCGTGCGCTCGCCGAACCGCTCCGCTATGGCTTTGTTGAAGCCGTCGATCTCGCCCTTCACCTCGCGGCTGGAGATCGCGTAACCGATGGCTGCCGGCAGGTCGTTGCGGTCGATGGCGTCGCGCACCCGCTCGAGGACGCGGTGCGCCGCCGGCGACAAGGCCGGGATGTCAATCGACACGCGATGGCGCATCGCCTGCTCCTCGGCCTGGAGCTTCTGCACGGCGGCCTCGCGCAGGTTGATATAGCGTTCGATGTCCCGCTTCAGCGCGGGGACATTGAGCTCGGCGACGCGCCGCTCCTCGCGATCGGCCTTGCCGGCGAGAAGGCCGGTCCTGCCCTTCAGGGGGCCGAGTGCCTGCGGTTCTGAGACCAGTCGGTACAGCGTCGTCTTCGCCGCGGTGCGATCCGAGAGGACCGCGTCGAAATTCATGGCGCGGAACGCCGTCTCCGGATCGGCGAAGACATAGCGGAAGCGGGTCGAGACCTCGTCCCACTGCTTCGTGACGGCAGGATCGGAGCGCAGCTTATCCTCGACCGTGTCCTGGATCGATTTGGTGAAAAGGGTAACGCCGGCGACCATCGCTGCGGTCTCCTTCGGGCTATGTGTCTGACGGGGATCGAACAGGCCGAGACGCGCGCCGATGCCGCGCAGGCGCTGAGTGAGATCGGTGAGCTTCTGTTTCTGTCGGACCGTCCAGTCGAGGCGATCGCGCAGCAGCGTGCGGGCGACCTTGACGATGTGCAGGCCGCGGTTCTCGGCGAAGCGGAGCGCCTGCCGATAGAGCGTGCCGCGCTCGTAATCGAGCGTGGTTTCCTTCGCGTTGCGCCGGGACAGAACCTTGGCAAGCCCGCCATGGAAGCTGAAGGAGCGTCGCCCGTAATAGAGCGCCATGTCCTCGCGGTGCCGGGTCAGCGCGACATAGGTCAGGTGGCGGTCGAGCGAGAGCGAGGCGAGCACCTTCACGCGGGCGACGGTGGCGCCCTGGGCCTTGTGGATCGTGGTGGCGTAGCCGTGGTCGACATTGCGATAGAGGTGCTGATCGACTGTGACCTGACGGCGCTGATCACCCTCGCCGATCGCCGCAACGATGCGGTTCGGCGTGGCCTCGACCACCTTGCCGATCATGCCGTTCTTCACGCCGAGCGCGCTGTCGTTCTTCAGGAAGACGATCTGGTCGCCTACATCGAACCTACGGGCGCCGTCCTCGGTGCGGAACGCGTGGCCCTCACCCACGAGTCCACGTTCGACCAGCTTCTCGCGCGCCATCGTGTTGAGCATGCGCACATCGCGGCGCAGATGCGCCAGGATCAGCGAGCTCTTCGAGGCGTCATAGTCGCGGTTCCAGTCCGCGATCAGACTGGCGACGGCTTCGGCCTTCAGAACCGAGCCGAGCACCCTGCCCTGCTGCTGATAGGCGGAGAGCGCCTCCGCGATCCGGCCGCGCGCCAGATCCATCGAGGCGGCGCGCATCCATTGCTCGCGCTGCCGATAGATGGTCTCGAGTTCGGCATAGCCGATGCGCTCGACGATGGCGCGGAACGCCGCCCCCGCCTCGATCGGCTGCAGCTGCTCGGGATCGCCGACCAGCACCAGCTTTGCACCGGCCCTCACCGCCGCCTCGACGAAGCGCGCCATCTGCTTGGAGGCGACCATGCCGGCCTCGTCGAGCACGAGGACGGTGCGGGCGTCAAGCGTGTCCCTGCCCTGCTTCCAGCGCAGCTCCCATGACGCCAGCGTCCGGCTCGCGATGCCCGCTTCCTTCTCCAGACCCTCGGCTGCCTTGCCCGCGAGCGCCGCGCCGACCACGCTGTAGCCGGCGAGCTCCCAGGCTTCCCGCGCCGCCTTCATCATGGTGGTCTTGCCAGCGCCGGCGCGGCCGACGACGGCCGCGATCCCGCCCGGTTTCGTCACACGCTCGATCGCCGTGCGCTGCTCCTCCGACAGCCGTTCATGCCCGGCGAACACCTGCTCCAGCATGCGCTCGCGAACGCCATGCGAGCCGCGCTCCGACAGCCAGATCGCCTGCCGCGCCATTCCGGCCTCGAGGCGGATGAGTTCGCGCGTCGTGTAGCGCGCCGGCAGTCGTTCGCCGGTGGCGAAGTCGACGCTCTCGCGCTCGATGCGGAGGAGCTCCGGGCTCTGGAGGATGCGCGCCATCAGCTGCTGGAAGGTGCCGGCATCGTCGACATAGCGGTGCAGCACCTTGGCGATGTCGCGCTGGTCGAAGACGCTCTTCTCCGACGACAGCAGGTCGAGCACGATCTCGGGACGGTTCAGAATTCGCCGGCGGTTTTTGGTGCGCTGCGTCTCGAACAGCGCCAGCCGTTCGAGATCTGCGGCCTCGCCGTTTTCTGCAGACTTGCGCTGGATCGCCTTGGCGCCAACGCCGATATGGGTGGTCGGCACCAGGTCGATGCCGCGCTCAGCGTAGGAGCGGCCGTCGACGCGAATCTCCAGGCCAGCAAGCGCCAGATGCTGGTTCTGCAGGTCGAGCCAGCCGTTGCGCTGCTCCAGGAACTCGGTTTTCTCGCCCGACCAGAGCCGATAGATGATTTTGCCCGCCTTGTTGCGCAGCACCTCGCCGTCGTCGCCGATCACGGGGATGCGCTTCGGGCCGAAGCCATCCTCCGTCAGGGGCCGCAGCGTCGTCATCAGGTGGACGTGCGGATTGCCCGGCTCGTCGTGATAGACCCAGTCGGCGACCTGCCCGCGCGCCAGCACCTGCTCGAGCACGAACTGCCGCATCAGCGCGATGTTCTGCTCCTTAGACAGCTCCACCGGCAGCGCGATGATGAATTCGCGGGCGAACTGCGCGTCCTCGCGTTTCTCGAACGCTTCGACCCGGTTCCAGAACGCCTCGACGGCGCCGGCGACTGAGCGGTCGGCGATCAGCGCCCGCGCCCATTCCGGTGCGTCGGCCGGCAACAGGAATTCCTCATGGGCGAGATTGCGCTTGTTGGAATAGTCGACCGTGCGCGCCTCGGCCTCGTACTCCATTCGGGCGCAATGGCGATACGCGGCCGACAGCACGGCACTGCGGCCTTTGCCGCGGCCGATGAGCTGGGGCGTGAAATGCGTGATCGCCACGATGACGGCGTCTCCCGGTGCAACCTCGAACGGCGTGTTCGTCGGGAGAGGCCGGCCTCGCCGGGGCCGGCGCAGCACGTCGCGCCAGCGACGTATTACTGCGCCCTTGGATGCCGCTCCTTCGGAACGGCCGGGATGATCTCAAGTGGCGTCGGCTTCGCCGACTAGCTTTTTTACTAGTCGCCGCTGGCGCTCATCCGGGGAAAGCTGGGCCTCAACCCAGCGGATACGGGACGGTGGAAGGGTCAACCGGAATGAAGAAGCCGTCGCGACAGATCAGGGAGGAAATCGCCAGGCTGCAGGACCAGCTCCGGCAGGCCGAGACGCGCGAGGCCGAACGCATCGGCCGGATCGCGCTGAAGGCCGGGATTGGCGAGATCGAGGTCGAGGAGGCGGCGCTGCTCTCGGCCTTCGAGGAGGTGGCGAAACGGTTTCGCGACGACGCCGGCGCGTCGAGCGGGAGAAAGGGCGTCGCTGGCCGGCAGCCAAATGGCGGGGCGTCCACGACGCTCGCGGCTGGCGCGGCTCAGGGCGGCGATCGCGAGGCTTGAGCGCATGCGCCGGTCGAGCTCATCGGACGCACGCAAGAAGGACACGCGCGAGAAGATCGAGCTCGGCGGGCTGATCGTGAAGGCGGGGCTGCGCTACGAGAAGCGCGCGCTGTTGCTCGGCATGCTGATCGACGCACAGCGCCGCATCGGTGAAGACCAAACCGAGCGAACGCGGCTCAGCGCCATCGGCGCGGAAGCCTTCGGGCGCGATCATGAATAGGGTGCTGCTCGCCGGGCTGCAGGCGGCGATGATGATCGCCGTGGCGATCACGACGACCGGCGCCGAGCACTGGCTGGCGGGCTTCGGCAAGACCGAGGCCGCGCGCCTGATGCTCGGCCGTGCCGGGCTCGCGCTCCCCTATGTGCTATCGGCCGGGCTCGGCCTGATCCTGCTCTTCGCGGCGGCCGGCGCGATCGGCATCCGGGCGGTTGGATGGGGCGTCGTGGTCGGGAGCGCGGCTGTCATCGGCATCGCCACCATCCGCGAAGGCGCGCGGCTGGCCGCTCTGGCGGACCGCGTGCCGGCGGGGCAATCTGTGCTGGCCTATGCGGATCCGGGAACGATGATCGGCGCGGCGATCGCGCTCGTTTGCGCGATGTTCGCGCTGCGCGTCACCATCAAGGGAAACGCCGCTTTCGTCGCGGCGTCTCCGCGCCGGATCAAGGGCCGGCGCGCGATCCATGGAGAGACCGACTGGATGCGGATGGAAACGGCCGGCAAGCTGTTCGGCGACGCCGGCGGCATCGTCATCGGCGAGCGCTACCGGGTCGATCGCGATTCCGTCGCCGGCATCGCGTTCCGCGCCGACAGCCGCGACAGCTGGGGCAGCGGCGGCCGCTCGCAGCTGCTCTGCTTCGACGGCTCGTTCGGCTCCTCGCACGGCATCGTCTTCGCCGGCTCGGGCGGCTTCAAGACGACGTCGGTGACGATTCCCTCGGCGTTGAAATGGGGTGGCGGCCTGGTGGTGCTCGACCCCTCATCCGAGGTCGCGCCGATGGTGATCGGCCATCGGCGCAAGGCGGGCCGCAAGGTGGTGGTGCTGGACCCGGCTGATGCCGCCACCGGCTTCAACGCGCTCGACTGGATCGGACGCTTCGGCGGAACGAAGGAGGAGGACATTGTCGCGGTCGCGACCTGGGTAATGACGGACAACGCGCGCCAGGTCTCTGCGCGCGACGACTTCTTTCGCGCCTCCGCGATGCAGCTTCTGACGGCGCTGATCGCGGACGTCTGCCTGTCGGGTCATACGGAAAAGAAGGACCAGACGCTCCGGCAGGTCCGCGCCAACCTATCGGAGCCGGAGCCGAAGCTGCGCGAGCGGCTGACTAGGATCTACGAACAGTCGGGATCGGAGTTCGTGAAGGAGAATGTCGCAGTCTTCGTCAACATGACGCCGGAGACCTTTTCCGGCGTCTACGCCAATGCGGTGAAGGAGACGCATTGGCTGTCTTATCCAAACTACGCCGCGCTGGTCTCTGGTCACAGCTTCACCACCGACGAACTCGCCGACGGCGGGACCGACATCTTTATCGCGCTCGACCTGAAGGTGCTGGAGGCGCATCCGGGGCTCGCCCGGGTCATCATCGGGGCGCTGATGAACGCGATCTACAACCGCAATGGCGAGGTGAAGGACCGCACGCTGTTCCTGCTCGACGAGGTGGCGCGGCTCGGCTTCCTGCGCATCTTGGAGACCGCGCGTGACGCCGGCCGCAAATACGGCATCACCATGACGCTGCTGTTCCAGTCCATCGGCCAGATTCGCGAGGCCTATGGCGGCCGCGACGCCACCTCGAAATGGTTCGAATCGGCGTCATGGATCAGCTTCGCCGCAATCAACGATCCCGAGACCGCCGACTACATCTCGCGACGTTGCGGCGACACCACCGTCGAGGTCGACCAGCTCAGCCGCTCGTCGCAGATGTCGGGCGCGTCGCGGACGCGCTCGAAGCAGCTGGCGCGCCGCCCGCTCATCCTGCCGCACGAGGTCCTGCGCATGCGCGCCGACGAGCAGATCGTGTTCACGGCCGGCAATCCGCCGCTGCGCTGCGGGCGCGCGATCTGGTTCCGCCGCGAGGACATGAGAAGCTGCGTCGGCGAAAACAGGTTCCACCGGAAATAGGCGGTTCAGGGAGGAGCGCTTTGAGACGGCTGCGCATCGGCGATAGCGAAGCGGAGGCCACCGCGGGCGACATCGCGGTGCGGCTGGCCGACGCCTTTACGCACCGCGAGCATCTGCTTTGCCTGCGCCAGCCCGCTGGGTGCGCGAGGGTTGCCGTCGCAACAGGGCGCCCGGTCGACCCCGGGCGGCCTCGTCCCGCGAGCTGGATCGTCACCGCATGGCGGAGACCGCGTAGCGGGCTCCGGGAGCGACGCGCAGCGGCGCGAGTAGAGCGAGTCCGCCGCTGGCGGCTCGCCGAGATGCCTCGCCCCTCGGCATGACCTTTTCCAGGACTGCAGCTCGTGACGCGTACGCCATCCTGCCCATCGGATCTGCTCCGGAATCCACTGAAGAAAGAACGCCGCGTTGGAAATATGGTCCCGTGCAGAAAGACAGTGCCGCCGACCGGGTCCAACGCCCGGCTTGAACATCGATCCAGTAGAATGAGGAGCCTCCTAGCGAAGGGCGCCGTGGCCGCCACAATCATCCTCGCCGCATTGCATTGGGCATCCCGCGCAGGTGCCGAGCCGATGTTTGGCACGGCTTCCGGACCTGTCGCCGATAAGGTGACGGCCGTATTGTCCATTTGTGGGAGCGCTCGACGGTTTAGCTGCGTGGTCGACGGCGACACCTTCTGGCTCGGCCGGCAGAAGGTCCGGATCGCCGACATCGACGCGCCGGAGCTCACTCCGCCGCGCTTGCGAACATGAAAGAGAGCTCGGCGAGACGGCGAAGTACCGCCTGCAGGCGCTGCTCAACGCGGGGCCGTTTTCGCTGGCCGCAGGCCCGCGGGACGAAGATTCTTTCGGCCGCAAGCTGCGCACGGTCCTGCGGGCGGGCCGCTCGATCGGCGCGCGCCTGGTCGCCGAAGGGCTGGTTCGCCGTTGGTATGGCGGCCGTCGCAGCTGGTGCGACTGACCCATCAGCACAACGAATCGATCCTAGCGGATCGATTCGGAAAAGCCATTGGACGGTGCCTCCGCAGGAGGCGAGAATCCGCCCATGACCGACACGGAGAGCCTGCCCGTCCATCTTCGTCGTATCGACCCGACGCAGAACATGCGGCGCTTCTATATGCTCGCGATCCAGCCGACCTTGTTCGGCGGCGCGTCGGTCATCCGCAACTGGGGACGGATCGGCACCAATGGCCAATCGATGATGCAGACCTTTGATCGGCCCGACGAGGCGGGCGACGCGCTGAGCCGCCTCGAGCGCCGCAAGAGACGGCGGGGCTACCGCGAGGCGGACTGAAGCAAGCCCACGAGAATAGCCGACAAGCGAAGCGCTGCCGGCCGAAAGTCGTCACACCGGCCCATCCAGGCCTCCGGCCGCTTTCAGCCGGGTTTCGTCCATGTGGTCGATGATTTCATGGTCGTCCGACTTCCAGGCGAGGTGGCCGTTGCGGACTTCCTCGCGCGTCGCCGAAGTGCCGTTAGGCCAGAGCACGATGTCGTCGCGATGCGGCTTTCGGCGCTGTGATGATCGGGATCGCGTCATCAGGAGCTTCTCGTGTGCCGAAACAGGGAAGGCCCCGCCTTGCGGCGGGGCCCTCTTGTCGCCCGGGTCAGTCCCGGTTCGGCCGGGACCAGATGAGCTGAAGGCCTTCCTCGCCTTCGACTTCGACCAGGGTTGCGTAGATCGGGGCAGGGAAGCTCGGATCGTCGAGCTTGACCGAGAGGTAGTCGCGGTCCGTCTGCTCGGAGTGCTTCTGCCAGGCGGCGCCGAGCTCGACATTCGCTGCGGCGAAGATGCGGAAGTGGGGGCCTTTGTCGGAGGGGTTCTCGATGCGGACCAGCCGAGCTTTGACGTTCAGGGTCAGGGTGCGGATCGTCCCCGAGAAGCCGTTGCCGTTGACGGTGAAGTTGCCGATGGTAGCCATGTTCGTGTCCTCTTTCGTTTATCGGGCCGCGGCCATCGCGACCTCGATGGCTGTCGATGACCGGAGGCGATCGGGCCGCACCCGAAGGGCCGCAACACAGTGGAGGGCGGCCAGGGCGAGGCTTTCTTGGCTCGCGAGGAATGGGCGCGCAGCGCCCAGGGGAAGAAAGCTGAGAAAGGCCGTTGCGGTCATGAGAGATCGAGGCGGCGCGCAGCGCCGACGGCCTTCGGTCAGACATGCCAGATCGAGGACGCAGTGGACGCGAACAGACCGAACGATGGGGACACAGTGCGCTACCGGCAAACCACACCGCATGGCGACGGCGCGGCCGCCATCCCGGAAGACCCGGCCAACATCAGCAAGGCCGCACCGGCTTCTCCGCACCGTCAGGGCCGCTGACGCCGCGCGCTCGAGCGCGGTCGATGTTCAACCGGGGGAAAGGCCGCAGCCGAGCGACGGGCTTCTCGGCTCATCGCCGGCGACCCTCCCGGTCCCCTCAACGCCAATGGGCGGGAAGCGAGGTGCTGGTCCGGTCTCGGCGCCGCCCCTCCGGCGCGATGACGCTCCAGGAATGCCCGCCGCGCGGCGGGGCGTTCGGCAAACGACCTGAGGCGGATGTGCAAAGGTCGGATCAATGGGGCGGACGGCGCCGCCTCAGCCTTGCGGAAGCTCGTCCGGCCACCTTTGGGCACCGTGCAGAACGCGGAGAATCCGGATCGACTCGGTGGTCACGGCGTAGGCCGCGACATAGGGCGTGCCGGTGATGACGAGTTCGCGCGTGCCGGCGACGCGGCCGGGACGGCCGCTCTCCGGGAAGTCGACCAGACGGCGCGCGGACGCCGCGATCCGCTCGTCGACGGCGATCGCCGCGCGTGGATTGTCGGCTTCGATATGGGTGAAGATGCCGTCGCGATCGGAGAGCGCGAAGGCCGACCAGACGAGTTTCACGATCCGCCGGCGGCCTTGCGCCGGGCCGCGGCGCGGCGCTCGGAGAAATGCGTCTCGGCCTGCTCGTCAGGGACGTCGGGCCGCGTGTCCTGCAGCGCCTCCTGCACCTTCTCCCGGAACCAAGCGTCATGCGCCTCGCTGTTGGTGACGAGCTCGAGCGGCAGGGCGCCCTCATTGGCGGTCCGGGTGAGCAGGATGCGCACGGCGTCCGACACTGTCAGCCCCATGCCTTCGAGAACCGCGGACGCGCGGTCCCGCACGTCGGCGTCGATTCGAGTCTGGACAAGCGCATTCGCGGCCATAATCGCCTCCTTGCCAAGGCAATGTAATGCAATTGAA
The DNA here is from genome assembly GCA_002722295.1 of Stappia sp. Classification (GTDB taxonomy): domain Bacteria; phylum Pseudomonadota; class Alphaproteobacteria; order Rhizobiales; family Stappiaceae; genus Stappia. Next base: position 42,874 of record PBLF01000010.1, read on the forward strand.
TGACGAATGCCAGCCCGTCACAGGCCGCACATGCCTTCGCATTCATTCGGCCAGAGGTCGAGCTGGCCGCTGTCCGCTTCGGTCGAGAGGTCCGCCTCGTCGAGCGGAACGGCCGAACGGTGCAGATAGACCTCGCCGCGGATACCGCGCAGGCCGGCGCGGATGATGCGGTCGACCTCGACCGCATCGGCCCAGGCCGCCGGATCGTGATTACGCATGGCGCGCCAGACCGCATCGGAATGGAACGGACAGCCGATGCAGGCGCTTTTGGGCGGCCGCGGATAGCCGTGGCGGTCGAGCCAGCGCAGGCAGTCGCTGCGCGCCATTCGCCGCTCGACGAGCGGCCAGCGATTCACGCGCCAGCGCTCGAAGCTCGGCTTCATCCGGACGATTTCGTCCGTCGAGATGCCGATCCACTGCTCAACGACAGGGACAGCGGGGGATCGCTTGCGGGTCAGGCCGGCGAGCTCGCGCACCTTGCGGCGGATCGGGTCGATCTTGTAGTCGCCGGTGCATTGGCGCCGGATCATGCCGATCGAGACCTGGCCGCGCCGGTTCGTGGTGCGCGTGAAGGCGGGGATCGACGCCCAGCGCCGCCCGCACCCGGCGGCGATCAGGTTGTCGCGGATATTGCCTGCCGAGACGATGTGGACCGGGAACGGCAGGACGTTGGGCGACATCAGCCAGGCGAGGTGCTCATACACGGCGTCGGGCTCCCAGCCGGTGTCGGCGAAGATCGCGCAATCGGGCATCGGCCCGATTTCTTCATGCGCCGCCAGCAAGGCGAGCGTCGTCGATTGCACGCCGGCGCCAAGGCTGAGCACGCGCAGGCGGATCGAGGAGAGCTCGGCGCCCTCCCCTTCTGCAGCCGGAGCGGAGAGCATCACGCCGCCTTCGGCACGGTCTCTGCCTGTGGCTGCAGACCATGCAGATAGGCGCAGGCCCGTTGCGCGTGCGCGGCGGCCGAGAAGATGAAGCGCTTGTCGTTGGCGAGGACCGCGAGCCAGGATGCGAGGTAGCTCGCATGGTCGGCGCGCGGCTCGAGCTCGGGGACGATGCCGAGATCGGCGCTGACGAAACAAGCGCCCAGATCCGCGATCAGCTCCTCGCGGGCGCGTTCGCTGCGATCGCTGTGATAGCGCGAGAGATCGCGGTTCAGCCGGTGCTCCGCGCCGGCCCAATGCACGGTCTCGTGCGCGAGCGTGGCGTAATAGCTCTCCGGGTCGCGGAACGACTCGAAGGGCGGTATCTGGATGAGATCGAGCGACGGCGCGAAGAACGCCTTGTCGCCGCCATGCCGGATGGCGGCGCCGGTGTTGGCAAAGAATGCGTCGGCATGGGCGATGCGCTGCGCCGGCGCGGCGGGCGCCGCCGGCCGGCCGTAGAAGTGCTCCGGCAAGCCGTCCATCTGGTCGACGCAGAAGACCGAATAGGCGCGCAGGAACGGAATCGCGCGCTCGACTTCGTCGCCATGCTCGTCGGTTTCGGTTCTGGTGAACCGATTGGCATAGACGACGGTCGTAGCCGTCTCGCCCTTGCGGACATTGCCGCCGAGTTCGAGGGCCTGCTTGAACGTCATCCAGATCGGCGAGGCAAAGCCGCGCGCCACGGCCTCCGACCAGAGCAGCACGACATTGATGCCCTGATAAGGCAGGCCGTTGTGGCGCATCGGCCGCGTAATGCGTCCGGCGCCGTTCGCGGCGCTCCACGGCTGAACCCACGGGCGAACGCCGCGCTCCAGGTCGGCGACGATGCGATCTGTGATCCGCGCATAGATGGCAGCGCGGGACTTTGTTTCCTTACCAGTCATGATCCGAACCTCCGTTGGAGGCCGCGCCCATCGCGGCCCGTCACGGCGGTCCGCCGCGGAGGCCCGCACGGCCGCGCATCCGGTTGAGGTTCATGAGCGAGATGACTGGCGACGCGCCGGACCGGAACGTCAGTGGAGGACGGCCACGCCGTTGCGCTGCCGCGCAGGCCGGAGCATGGACCGAAAGCCGAGACGGGTCGCGATGGGCAACCGCATCTCTCCTTGTCCTGCCTTCTTTCCGCGGCCGCGCTGCGCGACATGAAAAAGGCCGGTCCCGAAGGACCGGCCAGAATTGGTCGGAGAGGAAGAAAGGCGGGGCCGAAGCCCCGCCGGCCGCATCACTCGAATGCCGCCATCTGGACCTCGGCCGCCTTGCGGCTGACGGTCTCGCCGGGATGCTCGGGCTGACGCTCGAACGGCTTCCAGCTCTCGCCGACGACGTGCTCGTAAGCGGCGATCGCGCCTTCGGCCGCCATGCGCAGGGCGTGCGCCTGCAGGCCGACCTCGGCGGCGAACTCCCGCTTGCGCTGGGCCGCGGAGTCGAAGCCGACGGGTCCGTCGAGGTCCTCGTCGCGGGCGTCGTTGGCCAGTCGCGCCGTCGCCTCGCGGGCGTCGGTCACGGCCCGGCTGTAGAACTGCCCGGCGCCGTGGGCGGAGCCGACATAGGAGCCGACGATGCGCTGCAGGTGGATCTGCATGGCGCGTTCGCTGAGGCCCTCGCCGAGCGCGTCCGCAGTCTCGGTGATGAGCCGCTGATGCAGATCGCGGATGCCGTCGCTGTCGAGGATGGTGAGACCGAAGCTCTCCGCGATGCGGGTGGCTTGCGCGGCGTCGGGGCAGACGAGCCGGATCATTTCGACCGTGGTGCCGCGGCGAAGCTGGACAACGCGGGCGCTGGTGCGGGGTGCGCGAGCGGTCTTGGTCATGGGAGTGTCCTTTCCTGGTTGCACCGTCGGGGTCGATCCGGCCCCTGCCGGACCCCCTTCGGGTGCGGTCGCCCGGCGCCGCCGGCACGAGGGCCGCTTCAAGACCCGGGGGGCCGCCAGGCGAGCGAGGTCCGGTTGGGACAAGCGGGGCTAAAGCCCTGCGCAGGCCGCGGCCGGGCCTTGCTGAGATCGGCGGGCTCCGGCCGCTTCCGGCTTGGTCTTGAAGCGGACCGCCGGGGGCGCAGACCGCAGCAAACCCGAGGGGAGGGCCGACAGGGTGCGGGCCGGTTTGGCGATGCCGGAAAGGACGGACCTGGGCACACCGATCACCACGCTCACGCCACGCTCCGCCGTCCGCATGCGCATGGCGGCGACGCGCGATGCGGCTAGATCAGACCGCCGCGCTGCTCTCCCGGCCGACAAGCGCACCTGCCATCCTCGACAGCGGCGGCGTCTGCCGGCTGTGCCGGCCTTGACCCGCATGGCCCGGCGCCGCAGCGTTCGCGCAACGCCTCGATCGCCGCATCCTGCCGGGCGAGCTTACGCGACAGGGCGTCGATCTCGGGCTGACGCTCGGCCGTGATGGCCGCGAGGTTCGAGCGGTAGCGCTTGAGGAACGCGCTCGGATCGGCGGGCTTGCCGTGGCGATATGCGACACGCTTGCGACCGAGCTGTGGAATCAGCGCCGTCATGCGACGGATGATCTGCCGGTCGATCATGTCGAGCTGGCGCTGCGTCTGGCGGCGCGCCTCCTCCATGCGCGAAAGCTGCGCGATACGTTGCGGAGAGGGTGTCATCGCGCCCTCCCCTGCCAGCCGATGAAGCTCGACGGGCCCGAATAGACCGGATGACGCGCCTCATCGACGACGAAGCCGAAGCGTCCGACCTCGTACTCGCCGGACGGCACGAGGAAGCGCCGTTCCTCAGTGCCCGCGCCGCGGCGGCCGCCGGGCGTGGCGACGACTTCGACAAAGCCCGGCTGCTGATCCGATGTGATCGCCGATACGACGATCCAGTCGCCCGCGTGCCGCTGCTCGAAGGCGCGGCGATCCCTTTCAAGAGACTCGCCGGGCTGAAGGATCGTGCCGAAGATCGCTTCCCAGGCGTCCGGCCAGCTATCCTTGATCGTGCGCTCGGCGCAGCGCCGCTCATAGCTGGTGAAGAGATGCGGGAAGGTGAGCGCGACGATCGCCCAGCCTGCATCTTCCTCGTACCAGCCGCCGCGCGACCGCAGCATGGAATGGACCTTGCGATTACGCTCGGCCGAGAGGTGGAAACCGCCGTGCCCAGCCGTCGAATGACAGACCACGCCCTCGGCATAGACGGTCACGCCCTGCGACCGGCTCCACGGCGTGTTCGCCGTGGAGCCGATCTCGCGGCGGCCGAGCGCGCGCTTCTCGCGCTGATGCTCCGCATTTTCCGCGACCTTGCCGCGGAAGGCCGCCTCGTCGGCGAGCTCGCCGGCATGAGCGTAGAAGTCGGAGCGCTCCCATTCGGCCATCGGCCGGCCGATGCGCCAGCCCGTGGCGAGATAGTGCCGGCCGTCGCGCGCCGGCAGCATCGCGAAGGCCGTGTCGGCGACATGGGCGACGAGGATTCCGTCTGCCGTGCGGCCGAACGCGATCGGCGGAAATGCGGTCGCGGAATCCGCGATCATCGTGGTGGAGGGTGCGGTCGTGCTCATGCAGCCGTCCTCCCCTCCACGACGGCGGCCGCGACCTCGTCGGCCGAAATCTCGCGCAGCACGGCGTTCGGATTGCCGTGCCGCGTCAGCCACTCCTGCGCGTCGGCGCGATGGACGGCGAGATAGACCAGCTCGCCGTCGTCGCCCGGCCGGTCGAGCACCTGGACCGAACCGACCTTCGGTCGCTCGGTCACGACGAACGTCAGGCTGCTGTCGACCGAAAACGTGCGGTGGACGCGAAGCACCACGACGCCGGCGCTGCCATAGTCGCCGGCATGCAAGGTGATGCTCGCGCCGATGACGGTATTGCCGACGCGGCGCTCGGCCTGCTTGCGGATGAGGCGGCCGCCGCTGTTGTTGTTCTCCCAGGCGCTGAGCTTCCTGCGATGGCGTTCCGGCGGGCGCGGCGCGCCGTCGGAGAAACGGATGATCGAGCCGAGCGGCGCGAGGTCGTAGATCAATTGTGCTGACATGATGTCCTCCTGTGCGGATGGTGGAAAAGAAGCCGCCGCCGGCATGGACCGGCGGCGGGTTGTCGTTCGGGAGAGGAGAAGGCCGGCGCTATTCCGCGGCTTCGCGGAAGGCCTCGTCGTCAGCGGCTTCGCCGCCATTCTCGCTGTCGTCGAGCGGCTCGTCGGACTCGTCGTCTTCGGCGACGGCGTTCGACGCGATCCAGCTCAGGAGCGCGGTCTTGTCCGGCGCGAACAACGCGGCCGGATGGACGAAGCGGCCCTCCTTGAAGTGCTCGACGAGGGCGGCCCGCGTGTCCTTCACCTTCTGGCGCGGCAGGACCGGCGTATCCTTGCACGAGCCCTCCAGCGCGTTGCGCGAGAGGCACGACAGGAAGTCGTCGCTGCCCATATTCGGCAGGAAGTTGTCGGCGCCGACGACATCGCCGGCAACGCGCGCGACGATGCCGCTGTCGGTACGGTTCTCCCGGCACGACAGCNCCTCGGCGAGGATCGACCGTGCCGCGACGCGGAGCGCGTCGTTGTCGAGCACGAGTTGACCTTCCTGATCGAACAGGTTCACCGCATGGCGGGCGATCCGGCGATTGCCGTAATAAGTCCCGGCGCTGGCGGACGCGACGGAGACGTTCTGACCCGCGAAGGCGAGGATCAGCAGCGCCATCAGCGCATCGTCCTCGATCGGCGCGCGGGCGAGCGCCTCATGCAGCGCGTCGGTGCGGAAGTCGCCGATCATCTCGACGCCCTTGCGCGTCACGTCGGGACGCGGCTTAGAGATCGCGCCGGTCTCATCTGCCGCATCAATGGCGGCGGACGCGCCCTTGCCCTTCGGCTTCTTCGCCGCGGGCATGCGGTAATGCACCGTCTGCACGCGGCCGTCGCGGTCGAGATACATGGCCGTGCAATCGCTCTTCGACGGCTTGCCATAGACGCGCTCGGCCTTCGGCGGCAGCTTCACCTCGCCATAGTTCGTCGCTTCGGCGATGATGCCCTTCCTCGGCAGGTTCGCCGCCATCCACTCCTGCTGCGCGCCGAGGAAGGCCTCGACGTCCGTGGTGTAGCGGCTGTCCTCATCGGCCGGCGCGAACAGGTCCTCGACCCACTGGATGCCGTAGGCCTGGGCGAGGTCGTCGCCGAAGCTCGCATGACGTGCGTACATGCGGGCCTTGGTCAGCGCCTGCGCGACGCTCCACCACGACACCTGCGGATCGGCCTTCGACGGCTTGTGCTTCTTCCAGACCTCCTTCTGCTCGTCGGGCGAGGCCGCCGCGATCGTGCGGAGCTGACGCTCGTCGGGCATGTCGCCCTTGGCCATATGATCGAGCATCGCCGGCAGCACATTTGCGAGCAGGCGGAGCTTCCTGACCTGCCGCACCGGCAGCGTCAGGGCGACGCCGATCGCCTCTTCCGTCCAGCCGAGGGCGACAAGGCGTTCGATGGCGCGCCACTGATCGACCGGGTTCAGCGGCTCGCGCGCGATGTTCTCGACAAAGGAGCGCATGGCGCCGTTGTCGTTCGCCGCATCGTCGACGAGCACGTCGATTTCCTCGAGGCCCGCGGCGATGGCGAGGCGCACGCGGCGCCGGCCGGCGTTGATGAGGAAGCCGTTGCCGCCATCGGCCTGCTGCGACACGACGGGCGGCTGCACGATGCCGACGGCCTTGATGGACGCCAGCAACAGCGCGTCGGCCTGCGGCGTCGACTTGGTCTGGCGCGAATGGTCGGGATTCTCGACGAGCGCGCGCGGATCGACTTTCAAGAGATACATGGGATGCTCCTTTTCGGGGTTGGCGGACCGCGCCTCGCGGCCCTTCCTCGTCTTCTTTCCGAAGACACCCCCCGGCCCGCGGAGCGGTCGGGCCGGCACAACTGCGGCCGAGCAGCCCCTGCCCGGCCGGACGAGCGGGGCCAACAGCCCTGCGAAGGACGACGGGCCGGGCTCGCGCAGGCGGCGGTTGAACTCAAGCGTTGCCGGCCTGGCCGATCTGCGAGCGGGCCTTTCTCATCATCCTTTTCTTCACGCCGCGGCGGCCTGCTCGCCGCCACCCTCGACATCGCTCGCCAGGGCTTCCTCCACCTCCGCCAATTGCCGACGCTTTTCCGCCAGTTCGCCGTCGAAGGAAGAATCGCCGTCATCGCGCGCCTGATAGGAGGCGAGCCTGCGGCGGGCATCGGCCAGGCGCTGGCGGTAGCGCTCGCGCTCGCCTTCGAAATCGTCGATCGCGTGCTCGAGACGCGAGATCGCGCCGAGCGGCGTGACTGTGACGGGCAGCTCGATCTCGTATTCCGATCCGGTGCGGAGCAGCATGGTGCTGTAACGATAGCCGTCACGGCCGAAGCGCTCGCCGGAATATTCGAGATCGAAGCCGCCGATCGACGCGATGATGCTCTCACCCTCCTGCTGAAGCTGGACGAGGGTCAGGATTTCCTTCATCAGCGCACGGCCGGCATCCTTGCGCTCGACATGGCGCGTGCCGGCGATCGTCGCCGCGAAGGCCTCGCCGCTCGTCGGTGTGAGGCGCTCAATATCCTCGCCGATCTCGGCGATGCGCCGGGTGCAGAACTCGATGTCGCGCTCGGCATCGCGGAGCTGGCGGCGCACCGCATGCTGATCGTCGATATGGGCGGCGCGCAGCCGTTCGAGCCGCGCGATGTCGGCCTCGAGCCCGGCCTTGAGCATCAGACGCTGGTCGCCCGATGCGATCGCCTTCGCCATCGCGAACTGGTTGGCCTGGCCTTCGCCGAGATCCTCCAGGCGCCGGATCGAGATGTCGCCGGACAGCGCGGCCGCGATGAAGCGGGCCTTGCGCTCATTGTTCTGCCACATCGTGGCGTCGAGCGAGCCTTCGGTCGCATAGGCGAAGATGTCGATGACGTCATGCTGATTGCCCTGACGCTCGATCCGGCCTTCGCGCTGAGCGATCTGCGACGGGAGCCACGGGACGTCCAGATGATGCAGCGCCTTCAGGCGGAGCTGCGCGTTGACGCCGGTGCCCATCGTATCGGAGGAGCCGATCAGGAAGCGAACCTTGCCGGCGCGCACGTGGCCGAACAGGCGCTGCTTCGCCTCCGACTTCTTGTAGTCCTGCATGAAGGCGATCTCAGACGCCGGCACGCCCATGCGGATCAGCTCGTCCCTGATCCAGCGATAGGCCGAGAAGCCGCGGCTCTTCTCCACGGAAATGGTCCCGAGATCGGAGAAGATCATCTGCGCGGCGCCGGGCAGCTCATAGGGCTTGCCGTCGGTACGCACATAGGCGTTGTCCGCGGTTTCCCGCCAGATGCGCAGCGCGTTGCCGATCATCAGGTTCAGCTTGTTGTCCGCCTCGTTGTCGTTGTCCGCATCGACAAGGCGGAGGTCGATCGCGGCATGGCGGCCGTCGGTGATGACGGAGAGCAGGATGTCGTCGCCGGGCTCCGGCGGCCGGTCGCGCATCTCGATCGCCTTGATGCGCGCATCGAGCTGGATCTGGTAACGCTTGAACGCCGGCGTCGGCTTCGCCGTCATGATCTGGCGCTTGCCGGTCGAGATCGCCGGAATCTTCACGTATCGGCGCAGGTCGTCCGCCGTCACCACGTCGGCGAAGGACCGGAACATGGCGATCAGCTCGGGGACGTTGACGAAGGTCGCGAAGCGTGTGACCGGCTTGTATCGGCCGGACGGCTGAAGCTCGAGCTCGGTCGAGACATCGCCGAAGGTCGAGGCCCAGGCGTCGAACTCGTGCAAGCCGCGCTCGAGGAGAGCGGCGTAGCCGAGATAGCGCTGCACCGAATACATCTCACCGAGCGTGTTGGTGATCGGCGTTCCGGACGCCAAGATGAGCGCGCGGCCGGGATTTTTCGTCTCGATGAAGCGGGACTTCACATAGAGGTCCCAGGCGCGCTGCGAGCCGTTCGGATCGACGCCTTTCAGCGTCGACATATTCGTCGCGAAGGAGAGCTTGCGGAACTCCTGCGCCTCGTCGACGATGATCTGGTCGACGCCGATCTCCGAGATGGTGAGGAGATCGTCCTTGCGGGTGGCGAGCGACTCCAAGCGCTCCTTCAATCCCTCCTTCAAGCGCTCGAGGCGCTTGCGCGAGACGCGGTCGTCGCTCTCGACCTTGGTCAGCAGCGTTTCATAGAGCTCCAGCTCGTCCTGGATCATCTGCTGCTCGAAAGCCGACGGCACGCCGATGAAGCGGAAGGCCGAGTGCGTGATGATGATCGCGTCCCAGGTCGCCGTGGCCGCCCGCGACAAGAATCTGGCGCGCTTGTCCTTGCTGAAATTGGTCTCGTCGGCGACGAGGATGCGGGCGTTCGGATAGAGCGCCAGAAATTCGCGCGCGGCCTGCGCCAGGCAATGGCCGGGCACGACGAGCATCGCCTTGGCGATGAGGCCGAGCCGGCGCTGCTCCATGATGGCGGCCGCCATCGTCATGGTCTTGCCGGCGCCGACGGCATGGGCGAGATAGGTCGCGCCCGCGGCGATGATGCGCCAGATGCCGCGCTTCTGGTGATCGTAGAGCACGAAGGCGCCGGACGCGCCCGGCAGCTTCAGATGCGAGCCGTCAAAGACGCGCGGCACGATGTTGTTGAAGCGGTCGTTGTAGGCGCGCGCCAGCCGATCCGTGCGATCCGGATCGGTCCAGATCCAGGTCTGGAACGCGGTCTTGATCTTTTGCAGCTTCTCCTTCGCCGCCTCGGTGTCGACGACGTTGAGGACGCGGCGCTCGCTGTCGCCGTCTTTGATCGTGTCGAAGATCTGCGGCACGGACGAATTGAGCGCGTCGGAGAGAAGCTGGCCGGCGTGCCGCCGCTCGGTGCCCCATTCCGACGTGCCGGCGGCGATCCAGCCGAGCTGGCGGGCCTCGACCGTCCACGACGCCAGTTCCGGCATGTGGTGGATCTTGATGTCCGCGCCCATCGTCTCCTTGACGAAGGCGACGATGTCGTCCGCCGGAATCCACGGCGCCCCGAGCCGCGCGGTGATGTCGGAAGGCCTGAGATCGGCGGGCTGCACATCGCGCAGCGCCGCGACATTGCGCTCATAGGCGGGATCGAGCGCCGCCGCGGCCTCGGCCGTCACGAGCTTCGACCTGACGGCGCCGGAGAGATAGGCGTCGGCGCTCTGCCACGAGCCGTCCGACGGATCGCGGAAGATGGCGCTGCCGAGCTCGGCGATCACGTCCTCGACATCGCGATGCAGCAGCTCCGCGATGTGGTCGGGATCGACATGGCCGCGCTCGTTGAGCACGACGGCCAGCGCGTCGACCGCGCTGGTGATGACGGGCGGCGCCGGCGGCGCGATCACGCGCTCGGTGAAGATCGGCCCCGGCCGCGCGGTGTCGGATTCGAGGTCGTAATCCTCGATCGACGCTACGAGCCAGCAATCGGGATCGTCGAGGAAGGGCTGGAGATTGGGACGGCGATGCGTCTCGCGGACCTCGCCGGTCTCCTCATCCTCGCTCGTGGAGACGACGGTCGTGTTGATCGGGCCGAAGCTGCGCACGAAATTCGACCAGGCGATCCGCAGCCTGACCTGCGCGTCCTTCCACGGCCGGTCGAGCTCCTGGCATTTCAGGACCTCGCGCACGGCTTCGCGGATCGGGATGAGCTTGCTGATGATGCGGACGTGCTTTTCCGGAATCCCGTCGGCGCTGCGGCCCTTGCGGACGGTGACGGCGACGGGACTGCCGTCGAGGACCTGCATCAGGCCGTGACGGGTATCGAGGAGGTAGCTTCCCTCCCGCGCCGTGAGGCTTCCGGCGCCGGACGCCTGCGCAGAGGGCGCCTCGCCCTCCGCATCGAAGTCGATCGGCTCCGGCTCGCCGTCATAGAGGTCATCCGGAAGAGAAGTGATCGCAGCGGCGAGCGCGGATTCGAGATCCGCGCCGGCATTTGGCAGGCAAGTGTAGGTCTCGCCGAAGGGGCCGGAGGTCAGCGCGTGCGCACCGAGCACCATGTCGGGATGGCGGGCGAACCAGCGATTGACGCGGATGGCGCCGTCGTCCGCGGTCGCGGCGCGCACCTCCTCGAGATCGAGCCAGGATAAGTCGCCTTCCGCTTCGCCATGCTTGCGCCGGCGGAAGAACAGCACGTCGACAACGACGTCGGTGCCGGCGTCGGCGCGAAAGCTGCCCTCGGGCAGGCGGATCGCGCCGATGAGATCGGCGTGCTTCGCGATCTCCTCGCGCGCGCCGCTGTCGGCCTTGTCCATCGTGCCGTGCGAAGTGACGAAGGCCGCGAGCGCGCCCGGCTTCAACAGCCGGATCGCCTTGACGATGAAATAGTCGTGGAGGCGCAGGCCGAGGGAGCGCAGCGCGCGATCCGAGCTCACGGTGCGATCGGAGAACGGCGGGTTGCCAACGACAAGATCGAACCGCGCCGGCAGCTCCGTGCGCGCGAAGTCGCCGGCAACGATGCGAGCACGCGGCTGCAGGAGCCGGGCGATGCGTGCGGTGACGGGATCGAGCTCGACGCCGGTGACGTGGGTGACGTCGCACAGCGCCTCCGGCATGAGCGCCGGAAACAGGCCGGTGCCGATGCCGGGCTCGAGCGCCCGGCCGCCGCGCCAGCCGAGCCGCTGCACGCCCGCCCAGATGGCGCGGACGATGAACTCCGGCGTGAAATGGGCATACTGCGTGCAACGCGCCAGCGAGGCGTAGTCGGCATCGTCGACGGCATCCTGCAGCTCGGCGCCGATCTCGTCCCAGCCTTTCGCAAAGGCCGTCTCGCCCGGGTGGCGGAAGACGCCATTGGCGAGCTCGGAGGCGCCGAAGCCGGTGAAGCGGATCAGCCGCTCCTGCTCATCGCGCGTGGCGGGCCGTTCATCGGCCTCGATCTCAGTCGCGAGCCGCACCGCCGCGATGCTGTCGCGGGCGCGCTGTTTCCAGCCCCTCGCCAGGCCGCGGTCGCCGGCGAGATGAAAATTGGCGCCCCGCTTGCGTGAATCGGATCGAGCGGGCCGCGCCGATGCGGCCGCCGGCGCCGCGGGGGACGGCGTCGACGGCGGCGGATCGTCGTCGGGATCGTCATCGCCGGTGATGTCGGCGGCGAAGGCGGTGGCGCCGAGGCCGAGGCCCGACGAAAGCGCGGTGTTTCCGAAGAGGTCGAGGGTGAAAGGGTCGTCCTGCGCCATTGGGAAAGTCCTTCTGCTGGGCGCGCGCGACCGCGCCGCCGCCGCGGAGGGCGGCGGACGGGGCGGCGTTGCGGGATTGACGGGAGGAGCCGGCGCGACCGGCCGGCTGCGGAAATGCGAAGCCGGGCGCGCGGCCGGGCTGTTCGCAGGTCGAGAGTGACGGCGCGGGGCTAAGCCGCGATCGTCTCGGGCAGATGCCGGAGCTGAATCGGCAGCTTCGCCGCGATCTCGGCGTCGCTGAGCTCGTCGAGCAGCTTCAGCACGGTGCCGTGCCGGCCGGCACAGACGAGCACGGTGCGGCGGCCGCGCATGGCGACGGGCCAGCGTTCGCCGGCATAGCCGCGATAGTCGTCATGCGTGCTCGACCAGATATGCTCGAGCCGTTCCTCGCGCGTCATGGCGCGGACCGGCCGCGACTCGCGCTCGATGATCGCGGCCTTCATCCGGTCGGGCGACGCGCGGTCGGAGAGATCGCAATAGCCGTGAAACCAGCGCTGGCGGCCGTCGATGACGAGCGCGAAGAAGATGCTGGTCACGCTGTCCGTCATGAACTCGCGCATCGCGAACATATCGGCGCGCATGAACAGCGGCGGCAGGATCTCGAGCATGTAGTCATGCTCGGCCTCGGCGATCTCGAACCACTCTCCGGCGAAGAGATGGTCGGCGTCGCCTGCGCCATAGGCGGGATCGGCGCGATGGCGGTTGAACATGCGGTACATCTCATGGCGCGTGGCGACGCCCTGGAAGACCTTGCGGATTGTCGGGACGGCGTGCATGGCGGCTCCTTTCAGCCTTGCGGGCCGAAGCGCGAGCGATCGCCTGATCCCTCATCATTTCAGCCCTTCATCACGCCTTCCCGCGGGCCGCCTCTCCGGTCCGGCGGGTCAAGGGCCGCGGCACGCGGGCGAAGCCTCCCTTGACGCGCCGGCCGGGCATGCGGCATCGCGCCTTCATTCCTCTTCTTTCCTCCCTTCCTTTTCCTCCTCCGCGAGACGCCGCTCGGCATTGCCGATCGCGCCGAGCGCGGCCTTGAACAGCGCCGAGCCTCGTTCTCCGCGAGATCCGTGGCGGCCACGACGGCGAGGCTCGCGGCATGGATGTCGTCGTCGCTCACCGCATCCGGCGACAGGCGCGTCAGCGCGCTGTCATAAACGATGACCTCGCCGATCATCGTGCGCACCTCGGCTTCGTCGAAACGCAGGAGCACATGGCTGCGCGGCGCGGCCGCCGCGGCGGCTTCATCGCGGAACTGCGCGATCATCTCGTCGGTCGCGCAGGATCGGATCGCGTCGGCGGTGATGAGGGTGGCCATGCCGCCGAATCCGTCCGGACGCATCCGCGAGCAGGTGAAGGCCGACGTCACGACGATTTCCCAGAGCGTTGACGATCGCCGCACGATGTCCTGAAAGATCGTCGCCCATGACGTCATGGATAGGTCGAACTCGATATGCGTGTCGGCATCGGCGCTCTCCGCCAGGCGCTCCGCGGCGATGGAGTCGAGTGCGCTGTCGATGCCGGCCGAGTCCCGATGCGCGGCGCGCAGCTCGGCGGCGTCGACCTCGATGCACTCGGCCGGGCTTTCCTCGGCGAAGAAGTAGAGCCCGTCGTCATCAGCCTCGGCGCTGAAGATGTTCGAGAGCACGAGGCGCTCGAGCGGCGTCATGGCGATGTTCGGAATCGTCGTCTGCACGACGGTCGGCACGTAGTAGCTGGCCATGTCGGCCTCCTGAAAATGACAAAGCCCGGCATTGCGGGGATGGTGGATGCCGGCGCCGGATCAGTCCGGATCGCGGGCGCCGGCGAGGATGGCCTCGGCCTTGGCGATCGCGGACACGGCGCGGGCCTGCCAATAGGCGCGATCCGACGCCTCGGCGCCGCTCAGCACCTTCACCAGGCCAAGCAGCACCTCGAAGTGATCGGCATTGCGCTGCACGGTCTCGCGATAGTGCGAAGGGACCGGCACGGACGGGCCGCTATAGGCGCTGTCACGGCCTTCCCAGACGCCGGTGACATAGGTCTCGCCGGCGGTCTCGTAGTCCTGCTTCTCGTTGTCCCAGTCGTCGTCCTCGACGGCGAGCCGGCAGGCCTCGGCGAGGCTGTCCGCCTCGTAGTTGCGCTGCCGATAGACCGGCAGGCGATAGGTGGTTTCGATCGTGAAGATGGGCATAGGAGTCGTCCTTCCCTTCGGGTGTTGAAGACACCCTCGGGGCGGCCGCCTCTCCGGTCCGGCGGGTCAAGGGCCGCGGCACGCGGGCGAAGCCTCCCTTGACGCGCCGGCCGGGCATGCGGCAGCGAGCACTCTTTCCCTCTCCATCCTTCTTCGGACTTCTCCCCAGCCCGAGCCGTCAGCGCGGCGGGCGCAAGGCCGCCTGCAGGTCCTCGTTCCAGTCGTCGCGCGACGGCCGCAGCCGGTCGTAGCCGCAGCCGGCTTCCCCGGCGATGGCGCGGATGCGATCGCCGAACACGTCACCCTGCAGGTTGCTATCGGTCGCGGCGACGAGCAGCACGCCCGGCCGGGCGGCGAGCGCGCGGATCGCCGCTTCCGTCGCCGGCGACCAGCCGCCGCCGGTGCTGACATAGAGCGAGCCGTGGCGCAGGCCCTCGATGGCGGCGAGGCTGGTGGCGTCGATCGCCGCCTCGGTGATGCAGACGCGCTTCGGATCGGCGGCGCCGATCCGGAACAGCACCTTCGACCCGTCCGTCGCGAAGCCGCGCCATTCCGGGCCGCGCTCCTCCCAGCCGGCGACGGCGCCCGACTCGTCGGTATGCGCCGCCCACATGCTGCCGCGCGGTCCCTCGCGCAGGACGTCCTGATCGACGGCCTCCTGAATGAGGTGATCGGGAATGGCGCGCGTCTCGGCAAGATAGCGCCAGGCCGGCGAGCCGGGGCGCGGTTTCAGGCGCTCGGCCCAGCGGCGGGCCAGCGGCGCGGTCGGCTTCTTCCGGACCGGACGTTTCCAGGCCGGCTCGGTCGGCGTGAAGCCGACGAGATCGGCGACCTGCTTCAGCGCGTCAGGAAAGCCGTCCGCGCCGAGATGCTCGGCAAGCGAGAAGATGTCGCCCTTGGCCTCCGACATCGGGTCGAACCAGCCGCGGCCGTCATGGATGACGATGACGATCTCGCCGTCGCCGCGGCGGTACTTCACCGCTTTGCGGGTGCTCTCCTTCAGATCGACCTTGAATCCGGCCTTCTCCAGAATGGCCGCGCAGGGCACCTTCCTGCGCAGCTCGTCGATGTCCTTCTTATCCATGACCCTATGCCGAACCCGCCATGCCGGCGATGTCCAGCCCTTTCCTCGGTTGGCTTCGCTTTTCCCGCCATGCGCGGGACCACGCCGACCGGCCGCGAAGCCTGCCGGGGGCAAGGGCGCGATGACAAGCCGTCGGAATTGCCGGGGCATCGCCGCGGCGCAGCCTCCCTTGCGCCCGGCAAGGCGCAAGCGGCAGCAGGGGCGCTGACGCCCGGCTCAATGAGCCGGACGCCACGGATCGTATTCGTGGACGATGCTGTCCTCGTCGCCGTCATATTCGCTGGCGACCATGACGCCGAAGGCGTCGTCGGACTGGAAGAGAACGACCGGCACCATCAGGGTGCGGGCGAGATCCCAGGCGTGGTTCTGGGCGAGATCGAGATTGTGCGACATGCGAGGCTCCTGTCTTCGGGAGCGGGACCGTCCCGCTCGACAGGCGTCCGAAGTGTCCGTGAGCGGCCGCGATCACCTCGAAGGCGCAGCCGGAGACGGTCGCACGCTTGCGTAGCGAACCCCTCGTGGGTTGATCGTGGAAGGCCGGTCCCGGATCAAGGGAAAGCCCATTTGAGAGCGGGCATGTCCCCTCGCCGGATGACACCTCAGCCACGCACAGGCGAGCGCCTCGCCTGCCACGGCCCGGCCCCACCCGGCCGACCACCTCTTCCGGCCGACCAGCTCCGAGACCATCGACAGCGGGGTGGCGTCATGACCATCCCGGACCCGGCATATCCGCCGGGGTGCGATCCGCGCGCTTCGACCTCATGCAGGTCGACGCTCGGCGCAAAGGACCGGCGATGCTTTCGCCTTAGAGAGGAGGACGCCCATGCCCGCAATCGGCTACGTCAACAAACTCGACGATGGCTCCTATCGCGGCACGCTGTGGACGCTCTCGATCTCGGCGGCGCTGAAGATTATGCCGAACAAAGAGAAGAAGCCGGACAGCGATCAACCGGATTTTCGGGTCTATGCCAACGGCGCGGAAATCGGCGACGCGTGGATTCGCCAGGGCAAGGAGACCGGCGCCGATTATGTTTCGTCTCGATCTCGGCGCCCGAGTTCGGTCCGCGCAAGCTGTTCGCCAATCTCGGCCGCGCGGCGGGGTCGGAGAGCGACGACGAGTTCGCGGTGATCTGGAACCCGACCGAATAGCACATACCCCGCGATCGTCTCCCGCTCCTTGCCCGCATAGCCGCGTCAGCGACGAAAGCCCGAAGGGTGAAGACCCGCGCAAGAGGGGCTTCAGCACAAGCCGCCGGCGCGGTCCCGCAGGGAGACGCCATCTCGTCTGAACGGCGATGAGCCCCTACATTGGGGCCCATGTGCAACAATTACGAGCAGCATGTCCGCTGGCAGGAATACTGCAAGATGATGCAGAACCTGGAGCTGGGCATCCCGACGCAGCAGACTGAGCTCGATCTCCCGGAAGCCGACGACATCAAGATCAACGATCGCGGCCCGGTGATGCGCATTGCCGACAATCATGTCGAGCTCGCCTCGATGAATTTCAGCTTCCCGCCGTCAGGCCGCGGCGGTCCCGTATTCAATTTCCGGTCGGAGGGACGGCGCTTCGACAACAGCAACCGCTGCATCATCCCGAGCAGCGCCTTCTTCGAGTTCGTCGGCAAGAAATATCCGAAAGCGAAATATCGCTTCGCGCTGAAGGGCTCGCCGATCACGGCGATCGCCGGCCTCTGGCGCGAAGGCCAGGGCAACCATCCGCCGAGTTTCACCATGCTTACGACGTCGCCCGGCGAGGACATCGCGCCCTATCACAATCGGCAGGTCGTAATCCTGGCACCGAGCGATTGGAGTGCTTGGCTCTATCTGACGAAACCTGAAAGCGAGTTGCTGAGGCCGCTACCGAAGGGTTCCCTCGGTGTCGAGTTGGTACGGAGCGGATCGGATTAAGCGCAGAAACATAGGCCTTTGTTACAAAGTCGAATGCAATGTGATGGCAGTGAAGTTCACGGGGTGCGGGATGGGAGATGCGAAGCGAAAGAAGATGCTGGGTGCTTCAGTTGTGCGGCGAAACGAACTGTCGCGCCGTTTCGAGCAGCTCGGCATCGACATATCGACTCCTGGTTTCTACGACGATCCCGGATTCTTGACGGAGGAGCGCCGGGATCGGCGTTTTCTTGAGGCCTATGCCGAGTGGGTCATACATCGCGAGCGGTTGCCCGAATACGACGCGCATGTCCGAGACGTCCTGGGGAAGCTCGCTCCAATCATCTCGGCGCGAATGGATCGCCATCAGTGGTTCGGCTCCTGCATCGCCGTAACCGGGATGCTGACGAGGATGCTGGATCGTCTGGGGGTCTGGAATACCGTGATGCGAGGCTCCGTTGCGATAAAGACGGTCGACGGAGCGTCTCGGCATTTCGCAATCGTCGACGAGGACGAGGGTCGGGGCTTTGAGACGGGACACTACTGGTTGATCGCTCCGCCTTTCGATATCGTTGATCTGACGCTCTATCATCAGCGTTGGCGCGCAGGAGATGAAGCGTTCCAGGCGCTCGCACCGAAGGTCGTGCTTGCAGAGCGAACGGAGGTCGTCAAAGCCCGCGCTGACGATGTTATTGCACCCGCGCTGCTTCGATCGGGAACGGACGCGGAAATGCACCGGGCGTTGTCCGACCAGAAGCGCTTTGGCGCGATTTTCCCGGCTCGCAAGGTTGGCCTGGGTGGGCTGGAGCTGCGATATGTCGCTTCGGGATCGACGGCCCCCGACGTCCCCCTCGAGCGCGTGAATCTCGAAGCGAGAGCCGGCGTCCCCGCGATTCAGATTTGGAATGAGGATGTCGCCCCAGCTTTTGGGATTCGCTAGCGGCGGCGGCGCTGTCAGAAATATTCCTCGACCTTCACGTTGATCTCAATTCGGCCAACAACTTCGCCGCCAACGCGCGTCGATGCTAGTGTCCTGCAAAGATACAAATCTGGGGGTAAACGTGGGGGAAGGGCAATCGAACATTTCGCACTTCTTCGAGACGATGAAAGTCCGCTTCGAGAAATGCTTAGATCCAACACTTTCATGCACCGAAAAGGCGATCAACGCCCATTCCGTGCAGAACGCGACGTCTCTCGGCCTTATTGCCGAAGACAATCACGTCTAAGAGCTCCGCATGCGCGTCAAAAATGGCTCGCCGGAATGCCTTTTCGAGAAAGTCGGGCGCAATCAGGCGTCCACATTTCCAGGCTTTTGCAGCCGGCACGACACGGAGATTTTCAAGCCCCTCGACACAAAGCCGCTGTCGCTTGACGATGCGGAGCAACTGTTTCTGATCGCCTATCGGTCTCTCACACGAGAGCTGCACACCGTAATGGAAGCAGCGATGCGTCTGCAGACCACGCTCGAACGTCAGATAGCGGAAGGCCTCGTACCAAAGGACAAGCCATCGCCGGCTATGACGGAAGCTACGGCGCACATGATTAAGGCCTGGGGCGTGTGGAAGCATCGCTTGGAGTTTTACGACCGGCCATTCGCGAAAAGCCGATTTGGAGACGTGCTCCATTCGACGTTTGTGATTGAGGGCCGCAAGCCCGTGCTGGCGTCGTCCTCATTCTTCTCAGTTGACGACAAGGCGTGGGGCAAACGGTTCGCAGCGGTGACTCTCAATGTCATTCCGACATCAACGACGGAAGCCGCCGTGATCGTGAGCTATCCGAAGGAGCAGTCCGGAAAGGCCCGCCGCTACGTCGCGCCGATTTTCCTGAAGAGCGGGGACGCGCGCCTGTCCGCGCTCTCGCACATGCTGGTGGATCGGGCCGAGAACTTCTTCGTATCTCCGCAGCATGTCGAGGGCTGGACTGCCGAGAAACGCAAGGCGATCGAAGAGGCGTTCGTGGGGACGGTGATCCGGGGCGAACCGGCAACGTCGTCGTCGGATCTGATGCTTTTCTGACCCCGCGGACGAGGTGTCAGGGAATCCGCTCCGACCGCCACTGGCCGTCTCTGCCGTGGACGAGGCGCCAGCTTCGCGACGTCACCTGTGTGCCCTTCGCCGTGCGATAGGCGGGAATGGCGAGATGGATCGCGTCGTCGAAAGCCCACCGCCCGCCTCGCAAATCTGGTCGACTTAAATGCCTGTTCATGATTTGTACTATAGCCTCGAGATTCGGGGCAAGTGGGAATGCTGCAGCAGGTCAGGACGGCAAGCCAAACAGACGCGGGGAGAGACGGCCCTCTGGCCGGGCTGAATCCGAAGCAACGGCGCGCCGTGGAACATGGCTGCGCTGACCTGAACGATGTCCCGCCTCTGCTCATCATCGCCGGCGCCGGCTCGGGCAAGACCAACACGCTGGCGCATCGCGTCGCGCATCTGGTCGTTTCAGGCGCCGACCCGCGCCGCATCATGCTGCTGACATTCTCGCGGCGCGCCGCGGTCGAGATGCAGCGCCGCGTCGAGCGGATCATGGCGAAGGCGCTCGGACCGAACGCCGGCGCGATGGCCGATGCGCTGGCCTGGTCGGGGACATTCCATGCGATGGGCGCCCGGCTCCTGCGTGAATACGCGGCGGACATCGGACTGGATGCGGCGTTCACGATCCACGACAGGGAAGATTCCGCCGACCTGATGAACCTCGCGCGGCACGATCTCGGCTTTTCCAAGATGGAGAAGCGCTTCCCGATGAAGGATACGTGTCTGGCGATCTATTCGCGCGCCGTGAATGCGGAAACGCCGCTCGGCGAAGTGCTCGGCGGCGTCTTCCCCTGGTGCGCCGAATGGGAGGCCGAACTGCAAAGGCTGTTCGGCGCCTATGTCGAGGCCAAGCAGAAACAGAACGTGCTCGATTACGACGATCTGCTGCTCTACTGGGCGCAGATGATGATGGCGCCGGCGCTCGCCGACGATCTCTCAGGCCGCTTCGATCACGTCCTGATCGACGAGTATCAGGACACGAACAGGCTTCAGGCCTCGATCCTGCTGAACTTCAAGCCGACCGGCCGCGGCCTCACCGTCGTCGGCGACGACGCTCAGTCGATCTATTCGTTCCGCGCGGCGACGGTGCGCAACATTCTCGATTTTCCCGGTCACTTCACGCCGAAGGCCGAGCTGATCACGCTCGAGCAGAATTATCGCTCGACGCAGCCGATCCTTGCCGCGGCAAATGCGGTGATTGATCTCGCCTCCGAGCGCTTCACCAAGAACCTCTGGTCTTATCGCGCATCATCCGATCTGCCCGCGCTCGTCAACGTCGCCGATGACAATGCCCAGGCCGGCTACATCGTCGAAAACATTCTCGCCAATCGCGAGGCCGGACAGCGCCTCAAATCGCAGGCGGTCCTGTTCCGGACGTCGAGCCACAGCGCGACGCTCGAAGTCGAGCTGACCCGTCGCAACATTCCATTCGTCAAATTCGGCGGCCTCAAGTTTATCGAGGCGGCGCACATCAAGGATGTGCTCGCCGTGCTGCGCTGGGCGCACAATCTGCGTGATCGCGTCGCCGGGTTTCGTGTGGCGCAGCTCCTGCCCGGCGTCGGCCCGGGCACGGCTGCTAAGCTTCTCGACGGCACCGCCGCTAGCGGCAGCGCGGCCACCGGCCTGCACGGCTTTCGCCCTCCGGTTGCTGCGGTCGCGCATTGGCAGAAGTTCGTCGAGACGATGAGCGCGCTA
Source organism: Stappia sp. (assembly GCA_002722295.1). Classification (GTDB taxonomy): domain Bacteria; phylum Pseudomonadota; class Alphaproteobacteria; order Rhizobiales; family Stappiaceae; genus Stappia. The sequence goes on from PBLF01000010.1 coordinate 63,744, forward strand.
CATCTCGGCGCAGCCGGATGGCCGTCCGAGCTCGATCTCGCCTGCCGCTGGTATCTGCCCTTCATGGAGCAACGCTACGAGGACGCCCTACAAAGGCAGGCCGACCTTACGCAGCTTGCGCAGATCGCAGCCAGTTATCCGACTCGCGAGCGTTTCCTGACCGAACTGACGCTCGACCCGCCCGATGCGACGAGCGACCAGGCCGGTCCGCCACTGCTCGATGAGGATTATCTGATCCTCTCGACCATTCATTCCGCCAAGGGCCAGGAATGGTCGTCAGTCTTCGTCCTCAACGTGGTCGATGGGTGCATTCCGTCCGACCTCGGCGTCGGCTCGACGCCGGAGATCGAGGAGGAACGCCGGCTTCTCTACGTCGCCATGACGCGGGCCAAGGATCAGCTTCATCTGATGGTCCCGCAGCGTTTCTTCACGCATGGCCAGCGCAGCTTCGGTGATCGCCACGTCTATGCGCAGCGCACGCGCTTCATCCCGAACGCCATCACGAAGCATTTCCAGAGCCGCCACTGGCCGCGTGCTCAAGCGGCCAGTGCTGCTGCACGGTCGACGCGGACGCCGATCGACATGAAGGCGCGCATGCGTAGCATGTGGGGAAACACCTAGAAGCGACGCTGCCTATGTCCGCTTCACCGCTGGCCGCGGAAACAGGCCGTATCTTCCGAGTTGCTCGTTCTTGGTAAAGAACGTGGTCTGAGACCTAGTGCGCACAGCGTTCGACGGCGTGTCGTTCTCCAAGATGATGACCTGCCGATCGTCATGCTTTGAGAGATACTCGTAGAAATGGTCGCGAACGTCAGTTTCCGACAGATCGTCCTCGTCGTGTTCAGGCTCGCGATACGCTAGCAGCGGGGTGTCCAGCACGACAAATCCAGGGTGCGGCAAGTCGTTGTCCCGCGTGAACTCAAGAAGCGCGACGTTGAACGCCGAGTGCGTGATGGCACGCATACCTTTGCCGCGACTGCCTCGAGGTTTCCCGGAGATCACAAAGTCTTTCGAAGATCGGTCAAAATGCACTCGCTCCGTCTCCGGAAAATTCCAGGCCTTGAGGAGCAAGCGCAATTGCTCCGAGAACAGATCCAACACTGACTCTGAAAGACCCGACGCTGGCTGTGCAGGCGCTGCTTGCGGCTCGGACACGTCTTCCTCGAGTTCGGCCTTTCGCTCCTCCAGGTCGGAGATCGACTGGAACAGCGAAAGCGCATTAGTCACAGACGTACGCTTCTCCGTGATCTCGGAATAAGTGGCCCGCTGACCTTGCAGGGTCGGGGTGATGCGCAATAGCTCCGCATCGGTAGCCGTAAGCTGTTGCTCCAGGCCCGGCTTCGATGCCTCAATTGACGCAATTTCGTCGTTGAGCTGCTGGACAGTCTCGGCGAGTTCTTTGGCAAGCAATTGAATTTTGGACGCTTCTGCGTCCGCCGCTGCAACGACGACCTCGATGTTGCCGTCGCAACTATCATCGTCTGGATTTTGGTGCTCAGCCAATGCGCCGCAAAGCGGACAGCGCCCCGGTGCTAATGCCCCTAACAGCGACCCCGCCTCCCTGAGGCCGGCGAGCCGGCGCAGGTCCGACTGGTAGCTTTGGGAAAGCAGATCGAAGCGCGCGAGCAACTCTTCAATTTCAGCGCGGCGAATATCTGCATCATCGATTGCGGCACGAAACGAGCGCCTCCGCGCCGCAATTTCTCTGAACTCGAATTCGAGCTGCTGTAGGCCGGTCTTCTCAATCTCAAGAGTATCCTCAAGTCTGCCGAGCTGGTCTTCCAACTCGGCCACGTCGTCTTCCTCACCGACGATGCTGGTCAGCTTATCCTTATAGCTTGAGATCAATTCGTTGATGATCTCGGTCTTTGCCGTCCTGCTCGTAACGCGTGTTCGATCCTCGTCAACAGCCTGCACGGCGCTGTCATCGACCCCCGTTACGAGAAGCTTGAATACAGACATTTCTGGTGTCCGCGTCAGGTAGTCACCGGATTCGATCGGGGAACCGCGCTTCTGGATGTCCCCTTCGGGCACTACACAAAGATGCACAAGATTCCGAAAGCTCAGCGAGTTGGTCTCGCCGCGCGCATTCTTCTGAATGCGTTTGCCGGAGAGCCCGAGAAGGCCAAGCAGAAACATCGAGACGTTGTTATTGCGCTGGGGATTATGCTTGCCGTTGAGAACGATCGGTGTTTGGTCCGCCGGGATCGATTTATGCAGCCCTTCAAAGAGCGAGTACTTGCCGCCCACCACCGCGCGCGCAAGCGTATAGGGCTTTCCTTCTGGTGACTCGAAGCCGAGCCATACCCGATCGTAGCCTACGCGCTCAGGTATATCGCGAAGGTCTTCTCCACCTCCGAGCATGAAGTCGATCGATTCCAGAATGAACGATTTGCCTGTCTCGGACGCGCCATAAATGACATTGAGACCGGCACCAAACTCGATCTCTGCTGTTGACTTATTCGGGCCGGTAAAAGCCAAGTGTCGCAAGGCAAGTGCTGCTGCTGTCAAGACGCACCTCCCGCCGAACTTTTCTCTACGACGTGGAACTGCTCAACCCATTTGTCGAAATTCTCGCGCATTAGGGTCCGGAAGTCATCGTCGCCCATATCGCCAAAAACTTCTGCCACCCATTGAGCGCGAAGCTGCAAGAGGTTCATATACTCGCTGGTTAGAGTGGAGAGGAAAACCTCCGCCATCTCACCCGCGCGATAGACGATGCCAGAGCTATCCACGACGCGCTCGACCAGCTCTCTGGACATCATCAGATGGAGGCCGCGCTCAACAAGTTCCCTCCTAACCAGAAGCTCCGCACTTCGAAGAGGCAGCTCCGGGTGCAGGCTCGCCGGGCCTCCCACGTCGGCGGTGTGTACGACGAGATAGTCGAATGCGACCATGCGCTGGAGGTCGAATGCCTTCGGAAACAGAGCCGCAAGCACTCCAACGGATCGGATGCCCGTCTCAAGCGGGCTATTGAAAGGCAGGCCCCTCCGCCTGATAGCGGTCACTTCTTCCATTTGAGGCGATCCACATTGGCGAGCTGGTGACAGATCCCGCGTCGATCGTGAATCTTCACAACGCTGATGAGGCCGTTCTCGGTCAGGGGCAACATGGTCGCAGCATGGGTAACGGCCGTCAGGCAGGCGAGGCCGTCCGCATGAACCGCTTCGGCAATGTCCACGATACCGGCATGCACCTCGTCTTGCAGCGATTCGAAGGTGCCCGGGGGCACTGTATCGCGAGCAAAGTTCCGCAGCGATTCGGCTTGGTAAAAGTTTTCGCGTTGCCGGTGATAGTGGCTTGTCAACTCGGGCCATGAGCTGAGGTCGTCGAGCTTTGTAAGCATCATCTTCTTGTTGTCGCCATAGGCTTCGAAGAGGTGATGCAAATAGCGACTCTCGTCATCTGCGGGAACGACGGGTGGCTTTCCTGGTACGGGCCGCGCTGCGAGCCCACCGCCAAACCTCGCGGAAAAGTAGGGGGTGTGTCTATGCTCGTCGATGACCTCGAGCGGATTCTTGTAGCTGAACGAGCTGTAGTCGTACTGCTCGCAATAGGTCAGGAAGGCGCCTTGGAGCTGGATGGTTTGGGTTGATGTTATTTTCCCTGCGCACCATTCACCCCATTTCTCGAATAGCTTCTCCTTGAGCGCGGTCGGCTTCAGAAGCAGCTTTTGCAGGCTGATACCGCACCCTTTCGGCGCCATGAAAAAGTATGCGCGTGGGGGTGAAAACTCCTTATTAAATGAGTGCCAGAGCATCTTCCCGATTTCTGGCAAGACGTCGCTTGGTGTCAGCGCGGAATCGTAGTGCTTGCATTGGAAGTTATCCCAGATGCCAAAAAAACCCGACGCATCCTCCAGCCCGGCAACATCGATACCCATATCCGTTGCGCCGGCGAGACGGACGACCTTAGCGTAACCAGTCTTCTTGCCGGTCGCCCATTCCTGTATGAACGTCTCCCATTCTTCCGGCGAGTAGATCAGAATCTGTTGCTGCGGCGGGATGACTTTTCCGTACTGGATTTTGGCGGAGTTGGCGGGCGGCTGTTCTGGGTCCGCCAGCTCATCCGCCGGCAACGTCTTTGAGATGTCAGCTTGGTCTTCCACACGCGCCTCCCCCAGCGGCTAGATTACACAGTACGGATATTGGAATAAAGTCGCTGCGCTTTGTTATCGCACGCTTGGCCGGCCTTGGCCGGAAGCGGACCGATTGTCCGTCCACGACGCTGTCACCGCTTATCTGAAATCCCGCGGCTTCACCTTGATCTGGTCGATGTGTCCGTACGGGTCGACGATGTTGCGCGGCCGCGGGCCTTTCGGCAGGCCGCGCGGATCAGGCGTGGGGCTGCCGTGATGCAGTTCGTCGCCGCGGCCATGCGGCAGCGGAAATGCGTCGTCGCGCTCGCCGACGCTGGCAAGCTCACCCGATAGATCGGACAGATGGCGCGCCACGAGATGCACCACCTCCCCTTCCCGCTGAATTCGCCCGCGCACCAAAAGCATACCCGCCGACAGCACGACGCGCCGGTATTGCTCGAAGACCTGCGGCCAGATGACAAGATTGGCGATGCCGGTCTCGTCCTCGATCGTGATAAACATTACGCCTTTGGCGCTGCCGGGCATTTGCCGCACCAGGACGAGCCCGGCAGCCTCGAGCCAGCGGCCGTCGCGCCCCGCCATCGCCTCCGTGCAAGTGACAATGCGCCGGCGCGCGAGATCGGCGCGCAGGAACGACAACGGATGGGCGCGTAGCGTCAGGCCGACATGGCCGTAATCCTCGACCACCTCGCCGCCGGCCTTCATGGGGCGTAACGCGACGGCCGGCTCGTGGATCTCCGGCACGGTCCGCGCTTCGCGCGCCGCGGCGGCCGCGAAGAGCGGCAGCGGTTCGTCGCGCAACGCCTTGATGGCCCACATGGCATCGCGCCGCGGCAGACCGAAGGCCGGCCGAAACGCATCGGCGTCGGCGAGGTGAACGAGCGCCGCAGCCGGCACGGCGGCGCGGCGCCATAGATCGTCGACCGACGAGAATGGCCGATCGGCACGGGCGGCGATGATCTGCGCGGCGTCGCCATTGGCCAGGCTGCGCACCATGCGCATGCCGAGTCTGACTGCGAAGCGGTCCTCATGCTCGGTCGGCTCCAGCGTGCAATCCCATCGGGATCGGTTGACGTCGACGGGGCGTACCTCGACGCCGTGATCGCGCGCATCGCGAACGATTTGCGCCGGCGCATAGAATCCCATCGGCTGGGCATTGAGCAGGGCCGCGCAGAAGACATCCGCATGATGGCATTTCATCCAGGACGACGCGTAAGCCAGCAAGGCGAACGAAGCGGCATGGCTTTCAGGAAAGCCGTAACTCCCAAAGCCCTCGAGCTGCGAGAACGTCTTCTCGGCGAAATCGCGGGCGTAGCCATTGTCGATCATGCCGTTGACCAATTTGTCCTTGAAGGCCGAGACGCCGCCCGTGTGTTTGAACGTGGCCATGCTGCGGCGAAGCTGATCGGCTTCGCCGGGCGTGAAGCCGGCCGCCGTGATCGCGATCCGCATCGCCTGTTCCTGAAACAGCGGCACTCCCAAGGTCTTGCCGAGAACCGCTTCGAGCTCCGGCGTCGGATAGACGACGTCCTCCTTGCCCTCGCGCCGGCGCAGGTACGGATGGACCATGTCGCCCTGGATCGGTCCCGGCCGCACGATCGCGACCTCGATGACGAGATCGTAGAAGGTGCGCGGCTTCAGCCTCGGCAACATGCTCATCTGCGCCCGGCTCTCGATCTGGAAGACGCCGAGCGTGTCGGCGCGGCGGATCATCGCGTAGGTGCGCGGGTCCTCGGCGGGAATGGTCGCGAGATCGAGCGTGACGCCCTTGTGCTCCGCCAGAAGATCGAAGGCGCGCTTCATGCAGGACAGCATGCCGAGCGCGAGACAATCCATCTTCATCATGCGCAAGGCGTCGACGTCATCCTTATCCCACTCAACGACTTGCCTATCCGGCATCGCCGCGGGCTCGATCGGCACGAGATCGTCGAGCCTGTCGCGCGTTAGGACGAAGCCGCCTGGGTGCTGGCTGAGATGGCGCGGCGTGCCGATCAGCGCGCGCGCCAGCTCGAGCGCGAGGCGAAGGCGCCGGTCGCCGAGATTCATGTTGAGGTCGGCCGCGTGCTTGTCCTCGATGCCGGTCCTCGACCAGCCCCAGACCTGGCCGGACAGCATCTTGATGGTGTCCTCAGTCAGGCCCAGCGCCTTGCCGACGTCGCGCAGCGCGCCTTTCGATCTGTAGCGGATCACTGTCGAGCACAAAGCCGCGCGGTCGCGGCCGTAGGTCTCATAGACCCATTGAATCACCACTTCGCGTCGTTCGTGCTCGAAATCGACGTCGATGTCGGGCGGCTCCTTGCGCTCGACGCTGACGAACCGCTCGAACAGCAGGTCGTTACGATCCGGGTCGATAGATGTGATGCCGAGCACGTAGCACACGGCGGAATTGGCGGCCGAGCCGCGGCCCTGGCACAGGATGCCCTTCGATCTGGCGAAGCGGACGATTGCGTTGACGGTGAGAAAATACGGGGCGTAATCGAGCGTGCGGATCAGCGCCAGCTCATGCGCGAGGATCTTGCGCACCCTGTCGGGCACGCCTTCGGGATAACGCTCCGCGGCGCTCTCCCATGTAAACTTCTCCAGCGCCTCCTGCGGCGTGAGGTCCGGCATCGTCCGCTCTTCCGGATATTGATATTCGAGCTCGGACATTGAGAAGGTGCAGCGCTTCGCGATCGCAAGCGTACGCGCGAGCGCCTCGGGATAGCGCGCAAACAGCCGGTGCATCTCTTCAGGCAGTTTGAGGAAGCGATCGGCATGGCGTTCACGCCTGAAGCCGAGTGCGTCAATCGTGACGTTATTGCGGATCGCGGTGACGACATCCTGCATGATGCGACGCCGAGGTTCGTGAAACAGCACGTCATTGGTCACGACGGTATCGACGCGCAGCGACGCCGCGAGGTTCGCCAGCTCGTGCAGCCGGAGCTGGTCGTTGGGCCTGCGGCGCAGCGTCAAGGCGAGGTAACCGCGATCGCCGAACGCCTCGCGCAGGCGGCGCAGCCGTTCGGCGCAGGGCGCGTCGGCGTCATCCGGGAGAAGGATGGCGATCAGGCCCTCGCCATAGGCGACGACATCGCGCCATTCGAGGTGGCATTTCGCTTTGCCGGCGCGGCGCTTGCCTTCCGACAGCAGACGGCAGAGCCGCGCATAGGCCGCGCGGTCGGTCGGATAAACGAGCAGCGAGAAGCCGTCGGCGAGGTCGAGGCGGCAGCCGACGATCAGGCGCACGCCCGTCACCTTGGCGGCCTCATGGGCGCGGACGATGCCGGCCAAGGAATTGCGGTCGACGATGCCGAGCGCCTCGATGCCGAGCATGGCCGCCTGCGCGAACAATTCTTCGGCGCTGCTCGCGCCTCGTAGAAACGAGAAGTGCGAGGTCGCCTGCAGCTCGACATAGCGCGGGCCGCTCATCCGAAGATTCCGTGCAGATACCAGCGCTGCGAGCCGGTCTCGCCATGCTCGCCGTCGCCGGCGCGATAAATCCAGAACCGCTCGCCCTGCTCGTCCTCGACGCGGAAGTAATCACGCACGGCGTCGAGCTCGGCGTCGCTGCGCCACCATTCCTCGAAGATCCGCTCGGGCCCATCGGCGCGCCGCACGCGCCGGCGCATGCCGCGCCAAACGAATGTCACGGGCGGATGATCGGGCAGAAGCGCCACGGTCTCGATCGGCTCGGGCGAGGCAAGGAGCCGCACCGGGCGCGGCCACGATCCTGACCAGGATGCGCCGGCGTCCGGCGACGCCGGCGACGCGCGCGCGACCGATCGTTCCGGCACGTCGCTTTGAAGGGGCACGATGCGATAGAGCCGTTCGCCGCCGATGCGATTGGACAGCGTGTCGATCAGGTCGCTGATGTCCGCCTCCGGCGGCGCGGCGAGATCGGAGATGATCTGCTTCGCGTCCAAGGGCTCGGCGATCGTCGCGGCAAGCCGCATCAGCTCGATGCCGAAGCCGGGATCAATGGTCTCGATCTTGTCGGTGAGGAGCCGCGTCAGGCGCCTGGCGTCGCGCACCGGCAAGGCCGTGCCGACGCGGACCGCCACCATCCGCGCATCGACGCGGTGACAGAGAAGGTCGAGGCGCCGGGCGCCCTGCCCGCGCGCCTCGAGCAGGATGCAAAGCTCGCTCACCAGCTTGGCGATGTAGCGGGCGATCGTCTCGGCCGCTGAGATCGGCTCGGGAAATTGACGCCGCACCTCGGCGATCTCGGCGGGACGGATCGGGTCGATCGGCTCGCTGAGACGGCGCATCGCCTGGTCGAGGCGGCGGCCGATGTCGGACCCGAAGCGCAGCGCGAGCGGCGCGCGCGGGGTGCGCTCGAGATCGCCGATATGGTCGAGGCCAAGCCGGCGCAGGCTGTCGACGGTCGTGGCCGGCAGCCGCAATGCCGCGATCGGCAGGGACATGATCGCTGCGGCGCTCTCCCCGGCGGGAACGACGAGCGTCGGCTGTGCGGCGAAGCGCGCGAGCGCATGCGCCGCGCCCCAGGTGTCGGCCATCGCCGCGCGCGCGGACAGGCCGGCAGCTTTCAGCCGCGCCACCATGTCGGCGAGCATGGCGGTCTCGCCGCCGTGAAGATGGGTGGCGCCGGTCGCTTCGATCACGAGGCCGTCGGGCGGGTTTGCCGCGACAATCGGCGAATAGCGGCGCAGCGCCCAGAGCGCGAGCCGGTCGAGCGCGGCGAGGTCCGCGTCCGGCTCGGCGTCGCGCATGACGAGATCCCGCACCAGCGCCTGCGCCTTGCTGGCGGCCATGCCGATGCGCAGGCCCGCGCGCTGCGCGGCCGCATCGGCGGCCAGGATCTCACGTCGGCGACCCTCACGGCCGACAAGGACGAGCGGCGTCTCAGGCGGAGGCGCGGCGTCGCCCAACATCCTTCGCACCCTGTCCGTCGGCCAGGTTGGAAGGAAGAGCGAGACGACCCTGGTCATCACACGCCTCCACAACGAAATCCGCGCGTTCTCCGGCGCGCGATCGGATGAGCTCGAGCAGCCAGCGCGGTCGCCCGACGCCGGGGACCGGGAGCGGCGCCGACGGCAGGGCCGACACGCGCCATCGCGTGGTGGCCGCGGTCGGCATGCCGAAATCCGCCGCCTCGGTCTGTCGGCGCCAGCGCCGGACCGCGAGGCCGAGCGTGCCGGAGGCCTCGGCCGCGAGCTGGAGCCGGCGCGAGGCGGTCATGGAGAGGCGCGACACCTCGGCGACGACGGCGCCCAATCCGGGATGCCGTAGCCCTTCCTCGAAACAGGCGAGCAGGGCCTTCTCGTCGCCGCACTCGACATAGACGACGCGGCCAGGCGCGAGACCGGCCTGGGCGAGCGCCGGCGCGAACAGATCCATGCGCGTCACGCACCACAGCACCTTGCCGCCGCTGCGCGCCGCGACGCCGGCGGCGAACAGGGCGGCGGCCGCGCCGTCCACTGCGCCGTTGCCGCCTCCGGCGACCTCATGCAGCGCACCGCGCAGCAACCCTCCTTCCGGAAGAACCCGGTCGATCGCCGCCACGCCGAAGGGCAGGACCGCGCGCTGCTGCGCGGTCCTGCCCTCGAGCCGGGCGATGCGTGCCTGGAGCTCGGACACGACTGATCGGGGGGCGGACGTACTCATGTCCTTTGCAACGCTCTCTGCATCTGATATGTTCTATGTTTGTTCTTGTCGTCCTAGAGAGTCAATCAGACTCGTCTGAATCGTCCTGCGAGGGGTCGTCCGGAAGGAGAAGGAGGGGCAAGCGGCCTTCTACTGACCAAAGTTTGAATACAAATTCTGGACAGAGCGAGTTCCAGATTGCTACTGACCAAAGTTTAGATATAATCTTCGGACAGAACTGAGGGGCCAATGCCCGACCCGACGTCCGACACCCTCGACCGCATCCATGCCCGGATCGCCCAGGCGGCGCCGGCCGGGGTGTGGTCGCGCGCCGATTTCCTCGACATCGGGACGCCGAACGCCGTCGAGAAGGCGCTGCAGCGGCTGACTCTGCGCGGCGACATCCGCCGGCCCTATCGCGGCCTTTACGACAAGCCCGGCGTCAGCAAGCTGACCGGCAAGATGGTGTTTCCGCCTCGCGCCTCCTTCATCGACGCCATTGCCCGGCGCGACAAGCTGCGCGTCCTCATCGACGGCATGACCGCGGCGAACGATCTCGGCCTGACGACGGCCGTACCGGCGCGCTCGACGATCTATGCCGACACCTATCCCCGGACGATCGAGATCGAGGCGAGCGCCGGCGATGCGAAGGTGACGAAGCCGGTCATCTACAAGCTCGACTTCAAACGCGTCGCGGCGAAGACGGCGTTCTGGGCCGGGCGGCCAGCCATGCGCGTCGTCCAGGCGCTGACATGGTTTCGGGATGAGAAGGCGAGCCTCGACGCCGCCGTGAACGGCATCGTTCGGCATCTGTCGCGCGATCCGAACCGCGAGAAGGTCGCGGATGATCTGCGCGAGAACTTCCGCGCGGTCCCGGCATGGATGTATCCACTGATCGAGACGATCACGCGCCGGCTCGCCGAGGATCACAGCGAGAATGCGCCGGACATCGAACGCACGAAGGGCGATCATGCTGAAGACGTTCATTGAAGTCCTGCGATCGAGCGTCGACGACCGCCGTGCTCTCTTCGAGACGGTCGCCGCGCATCTCGAAACGCAGGCGCAGAACGTCGAGAAGGACCTCTATGTGTTGATTTTCGTTGAGAAGTGACCCGGGATTTCCGCCGAGAACTGACCCGCCTTTTATGTATGTTTCGGATCTGAGGTTGAGGTCAAGTTTCCGGTTTTCTCCTTTTCGTTTTCGTTTTCGTTTTCGGTGTCGTGGGCGGAACTGTTTTTGAAGCGGAAGCTGTCATTGCCGGTCTCGAGAATGTGGCAATGGTGCGTGAGCCGATCCAGCAGTGCGGTCGTCATCTTGACGTCTCCAAAAACGCTCGCCCATTCGCTGAAGCTGAGATTGGTGGTGATGATAATGCTGGTGCGCTCGTAGAGCTTGCTGAGCAGATGGAAGAGCAGCGCACCGCCCGAGGCGCTGAAGGGCAGATAGCCAAGCTCATCCAGGATCACCAGGTCGGTGTGGACAAGACGATTGGCGAGTTGGCCAGCCTTGCCCTGAGCCTTCTCCTGTTCGAGCGCGTTGACGAGTTCGACGGTGGAGAAGAAGCGGACCCTCTTGCGATGGTGTTCGATGGCCTGGACGCCGAGCGCAGTGGCGATATGCGTCTTGCCCGTGCCGGGCCCACCGACGAGCACGACGTTGTTGGCGTCGTCCATGAACTCGCAGCGATGGAGTTGGCGCACGAGGGCTTCATTGACCTCACTGCTTGCAAAATCGAAGCCGTTGAGATCCCTGTAGGCCGGGAAGCGCGCTGTCCTGAGCTGATAGGCAATGGACCTGACCTCCCGCTCGGCCGTTTCGGCCTTGAGCAGTTGAGACAGCATGGGAATGGCCGCCTCGAAGGCAGGCGAGCCCTGTTCGGTCAACTCGCCGACCGCCTGCGCCATGCCGTGCATCTTCAGGCTGCGCAGCATGATGACAATGGCCGCGCCGGCAGGATCATGACGCATGACGCACCTCCCGAGCCCGGCGCAGGACATCATAACGTTCGACATTCGCCTGCGGCTCGCCGGTGAGCGTGAGGGCCTGCGGCGCATCGACAACGGGCACCACGGTTGTCTTGCCGTCCAGTAGCCTGTGCAGGAGATTGAGGATATGGGTCTTTGTCGGAACGCCGGTGTCCAGTGCCATCTCGACAGCCGTCAGGACGGCCTGTTCATCGTGATGGAGGACGAGGGCCAGTATCTCCACCATCTCCCGGTCGCCGCCGGGATGTTTAAGGATGTGCTGCTGCAGTCGTTTGAACGCATCGGGCAGTTCGATGAATGGCGCACCATTGCGCAATGCACCGGGCTTGCGCTGGATGACGGCCAGATAATGCCGCCAGTCATAAACCGTGTGCCCCGGACCATGGTGTGAGCGGTTGAGGATCCGCCGATGCTCGCAAATGACCTGTCCCTCCGCCGCGACAACGATGTGATCGGGATAAACCCGCAGGCTCACCGGCCGGTTGGCGAAGGATGCCGGCACGCTGTAGCGATTCCGCTCCAGGTGAACGAGGCAGGTCGGCGAGACCCGCTTGGTATATTCGACGAACCCGTCGAAGGGCCGCGACACGGGCATCAGGCTTTCCATCTCATGCGCCCAGGCCTCAGCCACCGTCCCCGGTTCAAGACCATGCGGGATCTGATGCCACAGTTCCCTGCAGCGCTGTTCCAACCAGGCATTCAGCGCATCAAGGCTGGCAGCATGAGGCATGGGCTGCCACAGGCGATGCCGCGCGTCCTGGACATTCTTCTCGACCTGGCCCTTCTCCCAGCCAGCGGCCGGATTGCAGAACTCGGCCTCGAAGAGATAGTGGCTGGTCATGGCTGAGAAGCGGGCGTTGACTTGACGCTCCTTGCCGCGGCCGACCTTGTCGACGGCGGTCTTCATGTTGTCATAGATTCCCCGCCGTGGCACACCGCCCAGAACCCGGAACGCATGGTTGTGAGCGTCAAACAGCATCTCGTGCGTCTGCAGCAGATAGGCTCGCACCATGAAGGCGCGACTGTAGCTCAGTTTGAAGTGCGCCACCTGAAGCTTTGTGCGGTCACCGCCGATAACCGCCCAGTCCTCGCTCCAGTCGAACTGGAAGGCTTCTCCGGGCTGGAAGGCCAAGGGCACGAAGATACCTCGTCCGCTCGTCTGCTGTTGACGCTGGCGATCTTCCTTCCAGGCCCGGGCAAAGGCCGCCACCCGCCCATAGGAACCCTCGTAGCCAAGGCTCACCAGGTCGGCGTGCAACTGCTTGATCGTGCGCCTCTGCTTGCGCGACTTGTTGGCTTCTCTTCGCAGCCACGCCGCCAGCTTATCGGCATAGGGATCGAGCTTGCTCGGCCGGTGCGGCACCTTGAACCGTGGTTCAACCGCATCCGAGCGCAGATACTTGCGGATCGTATTGCGCGATAGTCCCGTGCGCCGTGAAATCTCCCGGATCGAGAGTTGCTGACGGAAGTACCATCGCCTGATAACGCTTAAAAACGCCATGTCTAACACTCCTGAAACTCCTGCTCAAAATGAGCAGGCTAGCGTTCAAACATGGGTCAGTTCTTAGTGGAAAAATCCCCCAATCCCGGGTCACTTCTCAACGAAAATCAACACTATAGCTTCATGAAGGCTATACAGCGCAGCTTGGTGTGCAAATGTCACACGACTCCCGGCTGCGACGTACGGCCGGCATGCAGCGGCGGATCAATGCAGTGCGCCCACCAGTGGCGCATCGCCGTCGCGGATGCTCACCCACCGTCCAGTGTGATAGGTCGCCTGTCTCTTCAAAAACAGGTAGCCGGTCTCGTCCCAGGGGAGAATGTCATCAGTAAGATTGTCGAGTATGTAGTCGCCGACTTCCGTTCTGACGGTGAGGACGGCATGCCCCTCTCCGTNGGATTTCTTGAGAACCGTGAGCAGTAGGTTTGCGGGCGCAACGCCCTCATTCATCAGGACGCGGCGCTTTTGGAGCGCATAATCCTCGCAATCACCCCTGTCGGTCGGATAGGTCCAGAATTCGTCCTTGTCGTAGATATCGATGTCATACATCGGTTTGATCGCCCTGTTGATAGATTCCGATAGACCGGCGAGGCGCCGCCGAAAATCATCGCTCCACACTACAGGACTGACGTCATTCGATCGTACTGAGCACTCCTTCGGCATGCGCTTGCACAGTTCATAGTGTCCGATCGGCTGAGAGGTTCGGCCTCCAGTCACCATTTGGCTCGGATGCGCAGACGCCGCCCCGGAAAAGCAATGCCCAGCAATGTGGCAAGGACTCCCAGTAACCTCCTGCGCGGCATCGTTTTCACCCCCTTCGCCCGAACCGTTACCAATACGTTAACAAGGTGACGGGCGGCTGACCATTGCAGATGAGCCACAGTGTGCGATGCAATCTGCCTCGCCGGTGCAGCGGCGGGCCATGACTGCGCGTCCCGACTGATCGGTGCTCGCAAGAGGTTAATGTGCACGCGCCTCCTGCGCCACAGATGGCCTTTCGCTTCGCCGTATCCGTGACGAACCTACGGTGAAGCTGGCTCCGGGGAACAGCACTACCGCGCTCGGCGTTGGACGGGCTAAGCAAACTTCGGGAGCGTCGGCTTCACGTGAGGCCTCCAACGAATCTGGAAACGTCATTCCAAAGGAGCGAGAGTGAATAATCTGTGGCTGGTCGTCGGTCTTGCTCTACTTCCGGGGCTGGGCAACTTTGCCGGGGGAATGGTGGCAGAGTTCGTCCGCACGACGCCGCGTCTTCTCAACCTCGCGCTGCACGCGGCCTCTGGCATCGTCATCGGCGTCGTCGCCATTGAACTGATGCCCGAGGCCCTCGACAATCTTGCCGGCTGGTGGATCGCCGCCTCCTTCGCCGTAGGAGGCGCGGCCTATGTTGGAGCCGAGATATTGATCGAGCGGGTGACGTCTAAAGACAGCCGCGGCGGCGGCAGCACAATGTGGATGATCTATGTTGCCGTCGCGGTCGACCTTACCGGGGACGGGTTGATGATTGGATCGGGCTCGGCGGTCGCGACGTCGCTCGCCATCGTCCTGGCCGCCGGGCAGGTGCTGGCGGATTTTCCCGAGGGCTATTCGGTGGTGGCGAATCTACGGGAGAAGAAGGTGTCGCGGGGCAGGCGAATTGCCGTCTCGTTCTCTTTCCCCGTCTATTGCCTCGGGGCGGCGCTGATCGCCTGGTTGCTTCTGCGGAACGCGCCGTACGTCGCCCTGAGCTTCGTCGCCGGCCTTTTGACGGTCGCCGCCGTGGAAGATATGCTGGAGGAAGCGCATGAGGCCGCAGGAGACACACGAAGCTCTACGCTTGCCTTCGTCTGCGGCTTTGCGCTTTTCGCGCTCGTCTCCGCCGGACTCGGCTCCCTCATCGGCAAGGACGGCTCGCAGGGGGAAAACACATCAGAAGTTTATACGTTGAAGGATCACATGATCCATGCCTCATGATCACAGCCACGCCCACATAAATCCGAAATCGGGGGACCGGCGGGTCTCCGTCGCCATTTGGGCGAATGGCCTCCTGACCGTCGCGCAGATCGTCGGCGGCATCATGGCTGGCAGTCTCGCGCTGATCGCCGACGCGCTGCATAACTTCTCCGACATGGCATCCCTCGTCATTGCCTTCGCGGCACGCAAGATTGCGCGCCGCCCGGCCGACAAACGCATGACCTTCGGATATGGCCGCATCGAGATTGTCGCCGCCCTGATCAACTATACCACGCTCATACTCGTCGGCTTCTACCTGATCTATGAGGGCGGCATGCGGATGATCGAGCCTCCTGAGGTCCAGGGTTGGACCGTGGTGATCCTCGGCAGCATCGCTCTCGCAGTGGATACGCTGACAGCGCTGCTTACCTACTCGATGCAGAAAGGCAGCGTGAACATACGCGCGCTCTTCCTGCACAACCTGTCGGACGCGCTTGCATCGGTCGCCGTGATTATCGGCGGCTCCCTCATTATCCTTTACGACATGCGCTGGGTTGACCCCGCGATCACGATCGGTATCGCGCTCTACATCTTATATCTTGCCTTCACCGAAATCGGTGGCCCAATCCGGACGCTGATGCTTGGGAGCCCGCCGGATATCGATAGCGACGCCGTGATCAACGCGGTGCGGAACGTCGCCGGGGTCCAGGACGTTCACCACGTGCATCTCTGGCAGATGCAGGAGCACGAGGCGGCGCTTGATTGCCACGTGGTCCTGACAGCGAAGGGCTGGAAGCGCATCGAATCTGTCAAGGCCGACATCAAGGAGCGTCTGAAGGGCCGCTTCGGCATCACCCATTCCAGCCTGGAATTCGAACACGTCGATTCCGCCCACGATGACGCCGATCTCTACGGCCATGGCGGGGCGGCGGGAAAAGAGAACGACCATGTTCACGGAAACACTGACAACGCAGGATGACGTCGTGGGGATTGCCTGCGAAGGCAAACTGACAGAAGACGACCTGAAACGGATGCACGCGCTGCTGCACGAACGGTTGCGATCGGAAGACAAGCCCGGCCTTGTCGTCGACCTCACAGGATTCGAAGGTTACGAGGGGCTTGCCGCGCTGCGCGAAGACCTGAAGATGGATGCGACGCACCGCAACGACTTTCGCCGTATCGCCGTCGTCGGCGACAGCACGTGGATGGATTGGGGAACATCGCTGGCCGGGCTTCTGACGCGTTCCGAGATGCGCTGGTTCGGGCCCGGCGAGAAGGATGAGGCCGCCGAGTGGGCGCGCAGCGGCTGATTCAATCTGACATCAGTCGGCCCCGCCGGGCGGTTGCGGCCGATCCGGGTGCTCCTTGTTCTGCCTGATCACCCGATATCCGGCTGCCTGTTGTTGTCGGCGCGCCTGAGGATCGACTGGTTGCACGCGGCAGCGGAAACCGCGACGGCATGACGTCAGAAGTCGAACAACTCGCTCAGGAACAATTCCTTCTTCGTGCGGTACGGCTTGCAGCCGTGCCCGTGACCTTGTTGGCGGGGCGCCTCTCGGCTTGGCGAAGGAGCCGACTGTGTCGCCGATCGCTCTATGATCTTGTCCAACTCGCCACGGTCAAGCCACACGTCGCGGCACTTCGGACAATAATCGATCTCGACACCGCTGCGTTCGGTCATGACGAGTGTTTCATTGTCAACGGGACATTGCACCTGCTCGCATCTCCTTTTCTCGTTTCCGCCCCTCAGGTCAATTCCGTTCCGATATAACTTCTCAATCGCCCGATTCAACTAGGGCTCTCCGGAGCGTGACCCGCGCTTGCACTGGGACAACTGCGATGCTAACTTGCAAATCGTTTGCATTTGCAGGAATGGAAGATGGGCGAAATCAGCGATTGCTTCAGGGTAAGATTGAGCAGACGCGGCGTGCTAGGCGCCGGCATCCTGGCGGCGGGGGGAACGGCCGTAGCTGCCACCGCCGCTCAGCAATCCTCTCGAACCGAACATCCCGGCAGCACCGCGCGCGACGGAATGGGCTCAGCCGGTCATGGCTCAAGCCATGGAGCGATGATGACCGTCGGCGAGGTCGATGAGGAGCGCAACGGCTTCGACACCCTGAAACTGCTGACCGACTGGGAGACCGGGACTGTCTCCCGTCTGCCCGATGGACGCGTGCTGCGCACCTTCGAGATCGAGGCGGTCGACAAGGAGATCGAAATTGCGCCCGGCGTGATGTTCCCGGCCTGGAGCTACAATGGCCGGATACCCGGCCCGGCGCTCAGGGCAACCGAAGGAGAGCGATTGAGGATCGTCTTCCGGAATTACGGATCTCATCCTCATTCAATCCACTTCCATGGCATCCATTCGGCGCGCATGGACGGCATTCCCGGCGCTGGCGTGATCGGACCAGGCGAGGAATTCATCTACGAGTTCGACGCGAAGCCGTTCGGATGCCATCTCTATCACTGCCACGCCTTGCCCCTGAAACGGCATATCCACAAGGGGCTCTACGGGCTCTTCGTCATCGACCCCGATCCCACGCTGCATCCCGACCAGGCCGACATCGCCCGCTCCCGACTGCTGGGAACGCCTGAGAATGCCGAGTGGCAGGAACTGGCGATGGTGATGAACGCCTTCGACACCAATTTCGACGACGAGAACGAGGTCTATGCCGTCAACACTGTCGCCCACGCCTATATGAAGCGGCCGATCCCGATACGGCGCGACAAGCCGGTGCGCGTCTACCTCACCAATCTCGTCGAATTCGATCCGATCAACTCGTTCCACCTGCATGGTAATTTCTTCGACTATTACGATCATGGCACAACGCTCGACCCAACGTTACGCACCGTCGATACGATCACGCAGTGTCAGGCACAGCGCGGCATCCTCGAGTTTTCCTTCAAGGATCACGAGCCCGGGCTCTACATGTTCCATGCGCACCAGTCGGAGTTCGCCGAACTGGGCTGGATGAGCTTTTTCGACGTCAAGGAGGCCTTGGCATGAACGGGCCCAATCCTCCAAAACCAGCTGGCACGGTAAATTTGGAAACGGGACGCTCTCGCGCAGCCCTCGTCTGGCTTCTCCTGCCGCTCGCCGTCCTGGGGCTTGCGATTGCCTGGCTCATAGCGGCCGACCCATTGCGCTCCTTCGACAATGGCGCGCCGCCGGTGGAGAACGTGACTTTCGAGCGAACGGTACTCTCGTCCGACGGCATCGACGTTCTCGTGCGCGCCGGCGGTTCGGAGCCGATGACCATCGCCCAGGTACTGGTCGACGATGCTTATTGGCAGTTCACGCAGGAGCCATCAGGTCCTCTCGCGCGGGGAGAGACCGCCTGGATCAACCTGCCCTATCCCTGGGTTCAGGGTGAAGCCCATGTGGTGAAGATCATCACCAACACCGGCGCGACCTTCGAGCACGAGATTGCCGTTGCCGTGCCGACACCTGTCGCCACTGCGGGCAGCCTCGGCGGCCAGGCGCTTCTGGGCATCTTCGTCGGCATCGTGCCGGTCGCCATCGGCCTGATGTTTTATCCGGCCCTGCGCGGCGTGGGGCGGAGCGGCATGAATTTCCTTCTCGCCATGACGGTCGGGTTGCTCGCCTTCCTGATGGTCGATGCCACAGGCGAGGCGCTGGAGCTTGCGGGTGAGGCCGCCGCCATCTTCCAGGGGCAGGCGATGGTCATTTTGGCGGCTGCGGCCAGCTTTCTCCTGCTGATGGCGATTGGCAGGCGCGGTGGAACTCCGGCGGGCCTGTCGCTCGCAGCCTTCATTGCGCTCGGCATTGGTCTGCACAATCTCGGCGAGGGCCTGGCCATCGGCGCCGCCTTCGCCTCGGGCGCGGCGGGGCTCGGAACCTTCCTGGTGCTCGGCTTCACTCTTCACAACATTACCGAGGGTATCGGCATCGCCGCACCAATGCTGAAGGCACGGCCGGCGATCTGGACCTTCCCGGCGCTGACGCTGCTCGCCGGCGGGCCGGCCGTACTGGGTCTGTGGATTGGCAGCCTCGCGTTCGCTCCGCAATGGGCAGCGCTTGCGCTTGCGATCGGCGCCGGCGCGATCCTTCAGGTGATCGTCGAGGTCACCGCCTATCTTATCAAGTCCGATGGGCGCGGCGCGGCAACGCTTTCCTCATGGCCCGTCCTGTCCGGAGCAGCCTTCGGTGTGGCGTTCATGTATGCGACAGCCATGCTGGTGAAAATCTGACCGAAGCCCTGTAAACTGGCACTGCCAATACGGGCACTCGCATGTACTCAATCGCCTGCCCTAACACTCCGGCAGTCCCCGCCCGTCGCGCCTCAGCCCGCCGCTTCCACCGGCAGGCCCGCTGCCCGCCATTCCGGCAGGCCGTCCTCCAGGCGCCGTATCTTAAAGCCGCGGGCACGCAACGCCGCGACTGCCTCGAACGACAGCACGCACCATGGACCGCGGCAATAGGCGACGATCTCGTGATCGGGGTCGAGTTCAGCGAGCCGGGCTTCAATTTCGCCAAGCGGGATATTGACCGCGCCGGGGACGTGCCCGACCGCGAATTCGTCCGGTGGGCGGACGTCTAGGACGGTCACGAGATCGTCTCGCGTTCGCCGTAGCAGTTCCTCGCGCGAAACGGGCTCCATGTTGTCGCGATCGTCGAAATAGTCCCGGCGTATGTGATCAACCGCAGCCAGATTGCGCTCCCCGACATCCGAAAGCGCAGACAAGAGGTTGAGCACATTGTCGTCGGCTAGCCGGTAGAGCACGAATTTCCCATCCCGTCGCGAAACGACCAGGCCCACGCGTCTTAACTGCTGCAAATGTTGTGAAGCATTGGCGATCGACAGACCGATCCGCTCCGCCAACGCGTCCACGCCGCGTTCCCCCTGCGCCAGATGTTCGAGGATCTCCAGTCGATGTTGTGACCCGAGCGCGCGGGCGAGGGATGCGAACTCGGCATAAAGCGCCTGTTTGGGGCCAGTTGACATTCTCGCTTGCCTTACACTATAACATTCAAGTGATAAATTGAATGTAATCGGCTTTTGCCGGCTTGGCAAGGCCTACGCGAGATCCCATGAGCGACCTTATTCTTTCAAACGAACCGCTGATCCGGATGGGCTTCTTCCTCGGCATCCTGCTGGCGATGGCGATCTGGGAGGTGGCCGCGCCGAGGCGTCGTCGAGAGATACCGCGCCTCCTGCGCTGGAGCAGCAATCTCGGCGTTGTCGTCATCGACACGCTGCTGGTGCGCCTCACCTTCCCTATCGTGGCGGTCGGCCTCGCCATTGTCGCCGAGCAACGCGGCTGGGGCCTGTTCAATATCTTCGACGCGCCGGCCTGGATCGCCTTCGTTGTCTCGGTGCTGGCGCTCGATCTCGCCATCTATCTGCAGCACGTGATGTTCCATGCCGTGCCTGCCCTTTGGCGGTTGCATCGCATGCATCACGCCGACCTCGAATTCGACGTGACGACGGGCCTGCGCTTCCATCCGGTCGAAATACTGCTGTCGATGGGCATCAAGCTGGCGGTCGTTGCAGCGCTGGGGCCGCCGGCGGTGGCGGTTCTCGTTTTCGAGGTACTGCTCAACGCCACGGCGATGTTCAACCATTCCAACATTGTCATTCCGCCAGCCATCGACCGGCTGTTGCGGCTGATCGTGGTGACGCCCGACATGCACCGGGTGCATCATTCGATCCACCCCAGCGAGACCAACTCCAATTTCGGCTTCAACCTGCCCTGGTGGGACCGGTTGCTCGGCACCTACCGGCCGCAGCCTCGCGAGGGGCACGAGACGATGACCATCGGCATCGAGCAGTTCCGCACCCGCCGGGATTTGTGGCTCGATCGCATGCTGGTCCAGCCGCTGCGCGGCCCTGCTAGCGGATATCCGATAAACCGCGAGGAGGGAGACGAGCGGTGAACGCCCGACAACTTCTTCCGCGCCTCGTCTTACTTGCCGGCGTCATGGTGGCCATCGTTTGGGCTGCCTTCAACCGCGACCAGTTGGACCTTGCCGCACTCGATGCCTGGCTTTCCGGGCTGGGGCTTCTGGCTCCCCTTGCCTATCTCGGTCTCTATGCCGTTGGAACAATCGCCTTCCTGCCTGGCGCCTTGTTCGCTCTGGCGGGCGGCGCCCTGTTCGGCCCGGTTTGGGGCACGCTCCTCAATCTCGTCGGCGCGACGATCGGGGCAAGCCTTGCCTTCCTCATCGCCCGCTACCTCGCCGGCGGTTGGGTGGCGGCGCTAACCGGGGGCAGGCTAAAGCGGCTGATCGATGGCGTGGAGGCGGAGGGCTGGCGCTTTGTCGCCTTCGTGCGCCTCGTGCCGCTCTTTCCCTTCAATCTGACCAACTACGCGCTCGGCCTTACCCGCATCAGTCTCCGGTCTTACGCCATCACCTCGTTCATCTGCATGGCGCCGGGCGCGATCGCCTATACCTGGCTCGGCCATGCCGGGCGCGAGGCGCTCGCCGGCGACGCTTCGGCAATTCGCTATGGCTTGCTCGCGCTCGGCCTGCTGGCGGCGATCGCCTTCCTGCCAAGGCTGATCCGCCGGCTGCGCGGCGACCAGAACCGGTGGATCGACGCGAGTGCCCTGGCGGATCGCTTACGTGACGGCGGCATCACAATCGTAGATGTCCGCGGTCCCGACGAGTTCGCTGGCCCGCTTGGCCATATCGAGGCCGCGCTGAACATCCCGCTCGGTGAATTGCCTGGCAGATTGACCGAGATCAGCGCGTCTCAGGCGCGGCCTGTCATTCTCGTCTGCAAGACGGACAAACGTTCCGCAACTGCCGCAGCAATGCTCGGAGCAGCCGGCTTCAGCGATGTCAGCGTCTTGCGTGGCGGCATGGAACAGTGGAACCGGGACGGACGGCCGATTGCGTACAACCAGGCGACGGAACTGGCCCGATAACGCCATCCGTCGCCGCAACCGTCCGGGTCAAATCGAGAAGGAGAACGAAGATGACAAGATTTCCAGTATCGACTGCCTTTCTGGCGGCCACCGCAAGCGCCCTTTTTTCGAGCACGGCATGGGCGCAACAATCATCGCCCGAATATGATCGCTACGGCTGGGGCCCGCACATGATGGGATGGGGCGGCGGCTGGTTCGGCATGATCTTCGGGCCGATTTTCATGATCCTCGTGCTTGCAGTCGTGATCGCGGTCGCGGTTCTCATTGTCAGATGGCTCGGCGGTCCTTGGCACGCCAACGCGCCGCATCAGTCTCCAACGGCGCAATCGCCTCTTGATATTCTCAAAGAGCGCTTCGCCCGTGGCGAGATCGACAAGCAAGAGTTCGAGGAGCGCCGACGCATCCTCAGTGAATGACTCTTACCCGTACCGGAGACAACGTGCATGAAGACCCTGTTCATCCTCAACGATCCGCCCTACGGCACAGAGCGCTGCTACAACGCCCTTCGCCTCGCTCACACACTCCTGGAGAAGGAACCGGAGGCCGAGATCACGGTCTTCCTGATGGCGGATGCCGTCATCGCCGCGCGCAAGGGCCAGAAGACACCGGACGGCTATTACAACATGGAGCGCATGCTCAAGCGCGTGCTTGCAAAGGGCGCGGTGTTGCTCTGCGGCACCTGCATGGACGCGCGCGGTATGACCGACGACGATGTCATGGACGGCGCGCGGCGCAGTACCATGGATGAACTCGGCGATGAGACGCTTGGCGCCGACAAGGTGCTGGTGTTCTGAACCAATGGTCCGGTTCTATCTCGACTACAATGCGAGCACACCGATCGACCCCGCTGTCGCTGCCGCCATGCGGCCGTTCCTCGAGGAGGATTTCGGCAATCCCTCCAGCGGCCATTGGGCCAGTACTTCGGCCAAAGCCACATTGGAACGGGCACGCGGTCAGGTCTCAGTATTGCTGGGATCGGCACCCGAGGAGATCGTGTTCACGAGCGGTGGCAGCGAAGCCAACAACCTGGCGATCAAGGGTTCGTTCTTCGCGCTCCGAGACAAAGGCGACCACATCATCACGACCGCGGTCGAGCATCCCGCCATCCTCGCCCCTTGCCGGTTTCTCGAGCGGCTCGGTGCGAGGGTTACATATCTTCCAGTGGACTCGACTGGCCGGGTTGACCCCGAGGATGTCCGCCGGGCGATCACGCCGCACACCATCCTGATCAGCGTCATGCATGCCAACAACGAGGTCGGCACCATCCAGCCGATCGAGGAGATCGGTGCCATTGCGCGAGAGCATGGCATCCGGTTTCATACCGACGCTGCGCAGTCGGTCGGCAAAATCGCGACGCGCGTGGACGATCTTGGCGTCGACCTTCTGACGATCGCCGGGCACAAGCTCTACGCGCCAAAAGGTATCGGAGCGCTCTTTGTACGCGGCGGCATTGAACTCGAACCCCTTATCCACGGTGCAGGCCATGAGAGTGGCCGGCGGGCCGGTACAGAGAGCGTGCTGCTCGCATCCGGTCTGGGCGCTGCTTGCGAACTCGCGCAAGACCTGTCGTCGATGGAGCGGATTCTAAAACTCCGCGATCACTTCTGGCATGCCCTGCGGGACCGCTTCGGCGATCAGATCGTTCTGAACGGCCATACCGAACACCGCCTGCCGAACACGCTCAACGTCTCCTTCGTCGGCCTGGTCGGTGCCGACGTTCTTGCGCAACTGGATGGAGTGGCGGCATCGACCGGCTCGGCATGCCATGCGGGCCGGGTCGAGCTTTCGCCGGTGCTCGATGCTATGGGCGTGCCACGGGAGGTCGGCATTGGCGCTGCGCGCTTCAGTCTCGGTCGACACACAACCAGTGCGGAGATTGATGACGTCCTTGCGCAACTCATGCTGATACCCGCCTTATCAGCGTGAAGTGCGTGGCACCTCCAGCGGCATCGATGGGCCAATTAAGATGACTACGGGTGTAGAATTTGAAACTTCGACGTTCAGAGCATGAGCTGGGAATGGGCAGGCGCTTAGATCAGTCCCAGGCGGATCGCGATGGATGCCGCTTGCCGGCTGTTCGCAGCCCCGAGCTTTCGGGTGGCCTCATCGAGATAGGAGCGCACTGACCGATAACCAATCCCGACTGTTTCCGCGATGTCCGGCATCGACATCCCGTCCGCGAACCATCTGAGGCATTCGGCTTCGCGCGGCGACAAATGAATTTCGCAGGCCAGCGACGCATCACGGGTGGCGCTGCCGAGCCGGGAATGCACAAATGCCACCGCCATCGCCGCGGTAACCGGGTCCGGCTCCTCGTCGACGCATACCTTTGGTTTGTTCGAGGACAAGGTGAAGACCATCCGGTCCTTGAACCCGAGCGGCGCCGAGATTGAGAGCCCTGACCTGATCCCGAATCGCCCCGAATCTTTGAAGAATTGTGTGACGTCCCGCCGCCCGATCCGTTTGGCCTCTTCCGCTGACCAGGTGAAAATAGGCGGGCCGTGCTTTGCCTTCGTGACTACCGGATCGACGAGCACGTAGTTTCTCTCGACGTAGCGATCGCACCAGGGCTGCGGATAATTCGACACCGCGAAACTCTCCTGCCCGCGCAACAGCAGATACGCGAAATAATCGAAGCCCGCGTCCTCAGAAAAGTCCCGCAAGGCGCGCCGGGCCGCGCGTTCCCCGAGAGGAAGCGACAGAGTGTCGATCAAGTGTAAAAGTAGCTCGTTCAATACAATATAAGTCCGACATACTAGAAAACTGCGGATGCACGGGCCACTACACTCTGAGGCACGACTCACAGCTCTCAACATTATTGATAAGCCTTCGGGAAAATTATGTCTTGATCGACCAGAATATTAAACCGGTAGCCGGGACGGATCTCCAGAGTTGGCTGCACATTGAGGTTCTTCGACACCGTCTGCTCCGAGATCTGGCCGAAGGTTTCGGCGAAGGAGCGGCGCGCCGCGTCGCTGGCGCTATCCATCGTCGTCGACGTGCTGTTGTCGTCGGGGAGCAGCATCTCGGTGCCGGCGCCGATGAGCGCCACCAGGATCGCCGAGCCGAAGGTGCGCAGATAGTGGTTGTCGACCTGATCGTGGAAACCGCCATAGCCGGCGCCGTCCGTTCCGGCCATGCCGCCGATCTGCAGGGTCGAACCGTTCGGGAAGATGATGTCGGTCCAAACGACAAGCACCCGGTTCTGCCCAAATGTGACCTCTGAATCGTAGCGACCGAACAGCTTTGCGCCCTGGGGGATCAACAGCCGCCTCCCTGTCGCGCTGTCATAGACATTCTGCGACACCTGCGCGGTGATGCGGCCGGGAAGATCGGAATTGATGCCGGTGATCAGCGTCGCTGGAATGACCGAACCGCGCTTCAGCTCAAAAGGCGAGACTTGCGGTACGACCGGGTTCGGCAGATAGCCGAGATCCGCGATATCCTGGTTGAAGAATTGCTGTTTGGACGCCTGCCCGTTCGGGTCGGCAGCCTGGCCGATGCCGGATTGAAGAGCGGCGCTATAGAGATCGAGCGCGCTTGCCGGCCGGTTCGAGGTCGTCAGCCCTGTTTGCTGAGACGTCGGCGTCGCTGCAGCATTCGCGTTATCAAGGTCTTTCAGATTGACCGCGATCGGGGAGTCAAACGCAGCGCCCTCCGCTTGGATGCTCGCCATCTGCTGCCGCTGATACTCTCTGAGGACCTGCTCGTCCTGTTCGCGCTGCAGCCGCGCCCGCCAGACTGCTTCCGGTTCAAGCGTCGGCTCAGGGGCGGTTACGACGGTCGGCGTCGGCTCTGGTTCCCGCTGAAACGGGTTTCTCGGCCGTTCAGGTTCCTCGGGCGGCGTCGGCTGGACCACGATAGGCTGCGGTTCACCGATGATCCCGTCCGGCACACCTTGCTTCAGGCGCTCGGCGTCGTTGGAAGCGGGCCGCGCGGACGATGGCTCGATCTGCGGATCCCCGCCGAAATGCAGCCCTCTTGAGGACAGGCCATAAAAAATCACCGCCAGGAACGTCACGACCAGCAGGATGGCGACGATGACCGGAACGCGATTGAGGCGCCTGATGCGCGGTCCGTCCTGCGGACCGGCACCGCCGAGCTTCAGGGACTCGGTCATGATGCGGCCTCCGGTCCACGCTGCATGACCGACAAGGGACTGGCCGGTATCGCGCCCGTGGGGCTCAGCGTGTACATGCGGGTCAGTTCGACCTGGAGCGTCGACAGCCGCACCAGCACGCCGCCCTCGAAGGGATCGACAGAATAGGCCAGCGGCGTGACGACGGCCCCTTTAGTCGCCTGATCTGTGACGACGGCATAGCCCCATTCACGAAGCGCCGCCTCGAGAGCCGGGCCAAACGGGCCATCATCGCCGCGCAGCTCGATCGTGGTCGTTCCCGGCCCGACCTGCTCCGCCAGCCGCCCCACCATGTCGCCGGCAATGGCAGTCGCTGATTCCGGTGTGAGTTCGGCCGTGACTTCACTCCGGATGAGGCCGGGTCCGCTCATGGTCTGGCATGCGGCGAGCAAGGCCAGGAGCAGCAGGGCTGCGGGCAAACGGAACAAGGTTCTGATCGCGCGCATCGCTCTACCCTCCCCGCCGGATCGTGATTTTTTGCTGTTGCCGGCCGACGCCCGAGACCAGGATGGCCCGATCGATGTTGTAGTCGACGACCATTATCGTGCCGTTCATGCGGTAGTTGACGATCCGGTTTTCCCCGCCGGAAACGACGAACAGGACGGGTGCCTCCTGCCCTGACAGGGAGGAGGGAAACTGGATGTAGGTCTTGATGCCGTCGCTGTAGATCCGTGTCGGCCGCCAGCGCGCCGCGCCGCTGATATGGAATGCGAAGTCCAGCTGATCGGCCGGTACGCCGGCGCCGGGCACAACGCTCGCCTCGATGCGCGCGTTGATTTCGGCAAACCGCGCATTGATGTCTTCGGGATAATCGAAGCCGACGCGGGCCATGTACTGGCTGTGATGCGATTTGAGCTGAATATGATAGGTCCGCCGCGAGGTGGTCACGACCATCGAGGTGACCAGACCGGCTTCGGAAGGTTTGACGATCAGGTGGATCGCCTGTCCGCTCGGCGCCCCCGAGGTTGCCGGTTCGACTTTCCAGCGCACGGTGTCGCCAAGGAGGACGTCGCGCACCACCTCCCCGGCCTGAAGCTCGATATCGCAGACCTGTAGTGGCGAGCAGACGACGGACGGCTGAACCTCGCCATAAAGGAAGATCACCTTGCCGTCGGCGCCGCGCGTGACGACGCCCTGCCGGTGCTGCCATTGCCCGGAGAGCTGCGTTCCGCGCGCTTCGTTGCTTGTGAGCTGCTGTCCCTGTGCGGGCAGCGTCGCCGCCGCGATCATCACGCCGGCGCAAAACGCGATGCCGCGGATATTCTCTTTTCTCATTCACCTATCCTCCGGGGCAGTTTCATGTGGGCCGCGTGTCTTTGCCCCAGACGTTGCCGTCTGGCGCGAACGCGGCTCAGAGCTGCGCCGTCCAGTCAAAATCCTTCAAATAAAGTCCGATGGGGTTGAGGCGGATCACCGCCTCGTCCTGCGGCGGGGTCAGCGTCACCGTGGCGACACCGCGGAACCGCCTCGTTGCGAGTTCCTTGCCCTGCCGGTCCCGCTCGTATTCGGTCCAGTCGATCTGATAGCTCTGGTTGGAAAGCGGCACGATATTGGTCACCTCGATCGCGACGGTCAGGGACCGGGCCCGATCGAAGGGCGAATTGCTCCGGAACCAGGCATTGACCTTTTCGGTCGCCGGGTCCGACGATCTGAGATGCGCATAGGCCCGGTCGATATATTGCTTCTGAACGACCGTGTCGGGCGTCACTGAGCGAAAGTTCGAGACGAAGCTTCCAAGCGTCGCGCGCACCACACGGGGGTCGGCATATTCGAGCTGCTGCGGGAACCCTGTGGTCGCCGCCGTCCCCAGCTTGTCGACCTCGACGATGTAGGGGACGAGCTTGACCTGCGTGCTCTGATAGAGCGCGTAGGAAAACCCGATGACCGCCATGAGCATGCCGGTGATGCCAACAATGCGCCAGGCCGCGGCTGCCTTCACATATGACCCGTAGCGCTCGTTCCATTCCTGGCGTGCGGCGAGATAGGGATTTTCCGGAATAGTGGTTCTGGCCATGGTTTCTGTCACGCCTTCTCGTCACGGTTCGGGCCGGGAGCAGGCCGTCCCTGGGACTGATCGAGCTTCGCGTTGGCAAGACCAAGGGTCGATGCGCCCCATGTGCCTGGAACACCGATCGCCTTGTCGCGTGCGGCCGAGGCGGCCGCACCGCCGGCGGCGCCCATGCCGCTCGCCATTCCCTTGAGCGCTGCCCCGCCAAAGGAACTGCCGGCGGCCCGGGCATCGGAATAGGCCGCGGCCCCTGCCCTCGCCCCGCCGACGGCAAGCGCCGCACCGCCGGCCGCGAAGCTTGCCGCCTGCGCACCGTGACGGATGGTCTCCATTCCGCCCGTGACGGAGACGCCCTGGACCATGCCCTGCACGATGTTTGGGACGTACATCGCGATGACGAACACGACGACAGAGATGCCAGCGATCGCCAGCGTCGCCAGAAACTCGTCGCCTGTCGTTGGTGAATTGGCGAGGTTGATCAGAACCTCAGACCCGATCCTCGCGATCATCACCAGCGCCATCAGCTTCATGCCGACGGAAAACGCATAGATCAGATAGCGAACCGAGAAATCCTTGGTGAAGCTCGAACCGCCGAGGCCGAGCATGATCATGCCGGCGAGCAGCCCGACATACATCTCGACCATGACCGAGACGAAGATTGCCGCGACGAGGCTAAAACAGATCACAGTGATGACCATTGCGAAGACGGCGGCGATCGCCAGCGCATTGTCTTCGAAGAGGCCGAACTGCGCCTTGGCCGACATAGCGCTCGCAACCTCGAGACCGGCATTGAAGACGTTGGCCGGGGAAGCCGACCCGCCGCCGGCGCCGATCTGGAACAGACTGTCGACAACCGCCTTCGCAAAGTCCGGCCCCTGTTCGAGGATGAAGACGAAAAGGCCGATGAACATGATGCGGCGGACAAGCTCGGCGAACCAGGTGTCGAGCGAGGCCGCCGAGATTGCCAGCCAGACCGCGGCGATGCCGACTTCGATGCCGGCGAGGATCCAGAAGAGCGATCTGGCCGCGTCGAGGATCGTCGTTTCCCAGCCCTGGGCGGCCGTCGCTATCTCGTTTTCGAGATTGGTCAGCAGACTGCCTTCCTGAGCCAATGCGGGATTGGCCCAGATGATGACGCCTCCGATCAGAAGAAGAACGAGCCTAGTTTCCTGACGTGCCATCGGCCCCGCCTTCGTTCCTGCCCCAACGCGGTCGCATCTCCTGGCCGCCCTCGAGATCGTAGTGCTGCCGGTCCGGAGCGACGGCCGCCGCTGGCGCTTCCGGCTCCGTGGTTACGTTCCAGACGACGATGCCGACGACGACAACAATGACCGCGCAGATCGCAATGAGGAAGAGCCTGATCACCAGCGTGGCTCCATCGTCTGTCCGCCCGATGTCGAGGGGGTGGTCGAATTGAAGAATTCCTCGCGGCGGTTCTGCGCCAGATCCTTTGCGGCTTGCTCGGACTGGTACCAGGTGCCCATCATCGTCACCTGTTGCGAGACGAGCCCGCGCAGCTTCTGTGCCTGGGCGACCTGCTGCGCTGCGATCTCATGGCCGACCTGCAGCGCCTGCATCTGGCCGACAGACGACTGCGACATCGACCGGAGCTGGCTCATCGTCGATTCCTCGGAGCTGAACTGGTCGGCCGTCAGTCCCGCCGCCCTGAGTGTCGCTCCGATTGTGTCGCGGTTCGTGTCGGACCAGTCCTGATAGCTCGAAGAGAAGGTCTGGCCATTGGCGAGGCCCGACTTGAAGTCGGCAAAGCTCTCGAACCGTTGCCGCAGCACGTCATCCGCATTACCCATCGAGAAGGCGATCGACTGGCCCTGCTGGACGAGGCTCTGCAACTGCATCAGATCGCTCTCGACCTGACCCCAGACGTGGCTGGGCAGCGTCAGCGTGTTCTGCAGCATGTTTTCGTAGATTCTGAGCTGGTTCTGGATCTGCTCGGCCAGTTGCGTGATCTGGGTGACCTGGTTCTGGATCTGCTCGGCCGATTGGCCGACGAGACCGACCAACTCGCCATTGTTGAGGATCTGCGTAAATTCCGTCGCTCCGAAGAACCCGCCGCCGCCGGCATGGGTACTTGTGGCCGACGAGGCTGAGAGGATTGCGGCTATCGCAATCCTAGCTGTGCGTGAGAATGCGCTTGGCATCATCCACTCCCCTTTCCTCCAGCCAGGCCGCCGGCCAATCGCTGCCATGCGTCTCGCTGAGCTGATCAATGCGTTTGAGATTGTCCTTGCCGGACGCGCCGACGAAGGCGAGCGCCACGGGTCCGAGCGCCATGTCAAAGAGCCGCCGGCCTTCGGGCGAGGCGACGTAGTATTCGCGCTTGGGAATGGCCGTCGCGACGATCTCGATCTGCCGGTCGTTGAACCCGATGCGTTCGTAAAATTCGCGCGTGCCCGATTCCCGCGCCGCGCCATTGGGCAGGCAAATCTTGGTCAAGCAGCTTTCCTTGAGCACGTCGATGATGCCGGACTGCTCCGCATCCGAGATCGACTGCGTGGCCAGCACGACCGCGCAATTCGCCTTGCGCAGCACCTTGAGCCATTCCCGGATCTTGTCGCGGAACATCGGATGGCCGAGCATCAGCCACGCTTCGTCGAGGATGATGAGGCTCGGTGCCCCGGTGAGGCGTTTTTCGATGCGGCGGAAGAGATAGAGCAGAACGGGCACGAGATTGCGCTCGCCCATATTCATCAGCTCTTCGACCTCGAAGGTCTGGAACGATCCAAGTGTCAGACCATCCTCTTCCGCGTCGAGAAGCTGCCCCATCGGCCCATCGACCGTGTAGTGTTGAAGGGCGGTCTTGATTTCGCGCATCTGCACGCCGCTGACGAAATCGGACAGCGAGCGCCCGCGGGCATTGGCAAGCAGACCGATCTGCCGCGCAATCGCGTTGCGGTGATCCGGAGTGATCGTCACACCCTGCATGGCGACGAGCGTCTCGACCCATTCTGCCGCCCAAGCGCGGTCACCGTCTGTCGCCAGCTCCGCGAGCGGGCAGAAGGCGAGCGCTGTCTCCTCCCCGGCCCCGATCTCATAGTGATCTCCGCCCGCGGCCTTCGTCAGCGGATAAAGCGACCTGCCCTTATCGAATGCGAAGATCTGCGCATTCTCATAGCGCCGGAACTGTGCGGCGATCAGCGCCAGCAGTGTCGACTTGCCTGATCCCGTCGGGCCGAAGATCAGCGTGTGGCCGACGTCGTCGACGTGAAGGTTCAATCGGAAAGGAGACGAGCCGCTGGCGACCTGCATGAGCGGCGGGGCATTGGGCGGGTAGAACGGGCACGGGGCGACGGCGCTGCCCGCCCATACCGAGTTCACCGGAATGAGATCGGCAAGGTTGCGGGTGTTGATCAGCGGTTCGCGGACATTGGCGTAGGTATTGCCCGGCAGGCTGCCGAGATAGGCCTCGGTGGCATTGAGGGTTTCAATGCGGGCGCCGAAACCTTCGGCCTGGATCAGCCTCCGGACGGCTTCTGCCTGATCGCGCAGGCGGGCTTCATCCGTGTCGAACATCACGATGACAGGCGTGTAATAGCCGTAGGCAACAAGCTGGGATGAGGCCTCGGCGATCGCGTCCTCGGTCTCGGCCACCATGGTCATGGCGTCCTGGTCGAGCGAACGGCTCTGGGTCTGGAAGAGCTGATCGAAGAACGGCCGCACCTTCTGCTGCCACTTCTTGCGGGTGCGCTCGAGTTTTTGCCGCGCCTCCTGATCGTCGAGGAAGATGAAGCGGCTTGACCAACGATAGGTCAGCGGCATCAGGTCGAGGGAATTCAGGATGCCGGGCCAGCTCTCGGCCGGAAACCCGTCGATCCCGACGACGGCGAGATAGCTGCCGTCGACCATGGGCGAGAGCCCGTGATGGAACTCGGCCGTCACCAGCCAGTCGAGATACATCGGGATCGCCGGCAATCTGACCGGATGATTTTCCCCGAGGATGCAGAACCGGATGAACTGGAAGAGCTCGTCGTACCGCGCCTCGTCGCCGCTTTCCGGATGAACGACCGACTGCGTGACCATACGGCGGATCATCAGGACATTGCCAAGATACTGCTCGACCTCCCGGATCGAGGTCTGGAAAGAGGTGAGCACCCCGTCGGCATAGGTTTGCGACCGGCTTCCTTCGTCCGAATAGACGTAGCGGGCCATGGCCGAGCGTCGCGGCTCCGGCGGCCGATAGGTCAGGATCAGAGCATGCTGGCTTTCATAATGGCCGCGCTCGGCCATGAAATGATCGCGCCGCTGTTCGTCGATTGCGCGGGTCACCGGGTCGGGAAAATGGCAGTCTTCGCGGGCGGGATAGGCCGTCGTGGGCACGCGAACCGCTTCCACCTGGATCATCCAGCCCGACCCGAGCCGCGAGAGGATGGCGTTGATCTGCCGCGAGACCTCGTTGCGCTCGATATTGGTTGAGCTCTCAGAATCCGGCCCGGCAAAATACCATCCCGCCATCAGCGAGCCGTCCTTCAACAGGATGATCCCGTCGGCGACCAGGCCCGCATAGGGCAGCAGGTCGGAAAAGGACGGCTTTGAGTTCCGGAATTGCTTGAGGGCCACCATGGTCGGTCAGTACCTCCGCCAAGGCGACGATGTCGGCCGATAGTTCGGCCGGTATCCGATGTGACGCAGATAGACCTGCCGCATCATCGGGTCGGCTTTCGCCATGATGCGCAGCACGCCGACAACGCTGATCCAGATCGCAATGCCCAGCAGCACCGAGAACCAGGTCAGCACGACGAAGATCAGAATGACCGTCGCAAGCCCGGTGACGAGCACCAGTTCGCGGTCGGCGCCCATCAAATGGTTCGGCCGTGATAGTGCGCGATGGATCCGCGCGGTTGCGAGGGGAGCAACGGATTCAGCCATCACTCCCCTCCCCCGCCGCACTCAGGTCCGCCTGACCAGGGAGATCGATCGAGGCGCCCGATGCGCCGAACAGGCCGACGATCTGCGTGGCGCCAAGCAGGATGCCGGCGACCATCACGACATACATCAGCCGCCGCGCGAAATCGTTGAGCTCGCCGCCGAAGATCAGCATGCCGCCGGCGACCGCGACGGCGGCAAGGGCGATGAAGCCCGCGACCGGCCCCGTGATCGATTCCTGGATCGTCTGCAGGGGCCCTTCCCAGGGCAGGCTGCCGCCGGAGCTGGCAAGCGCCGGCGTTGCGGCGGCGCAGGCGATGGCAATCATGAGCCCCAAAGTCACGGGGTGGCGGAAATTACGCGGCATGGCTGTCCTCATCGATCTGTGCGTGATGGTCGGTTTGGTAGTGAGCGCCGTCGAAGCCTCTGAGGTGCATCACGTCGCGGACACGGCGGCCTGTGGCGGTGCGTTCGATGGAAACGACGAGATCGACCGCTTCCGCGATGACCTCGCGCATTGGCTGTTGGCTCGCCTCTGCGGTGAGCTGCTCGAGGCGCCGCAGAGCGGAATGCGCATTGTTGGCGTGGATTGTCGTGATGCCGCCTGGGTGGCCGGTATTCCAGG
This sequence comes from Stappia sp., assembly GCA_002722295.1. GTDB lineage: Bacteria > Pseudomonadota > Alphaproteobacteria > Rhizobiales > Stappiaceae > Stappia. The sequence continues at coordinate 97,391 of PBLF01000010.1, forward strand.
CCTTCAGAAGCGTCAGCGCGGCGCCGTCCCGAACCTCGCCGACGATAATCCGGTCCGGACGAAGACGCATGGTGCTCTTGAGGAGGCGCCCCATGTCGACCGTGTCCGTCGTGTGCAGGCAAACCGCGTTTTCCGCGGCGCACTGGATCTCGGCGGTGTCTTCGAGAATGAGCAAACGGTGCGCAGGCGTCTCGCTGACGATCTCGGCGATCACCGCATTGGCCAGGGTCGTCTTGCCCGATCCGGTCCCACCCGAGACGACAATGTTCAGGCGATCGTGGACTGCGTGGCGGATCACGCTGGCCTGCAACTTGGTCATGACGCCGCTGGACACATAGTCGAACAGCGGGATCAGGCGGGACGCACGTCGGCGGATCGTGAAGCTCGGCGCACTGACAACCGGCGGCAGCAGGCCTTCGAAGCGATGGCCGTCGATCGGCAACTCGCCGGAGATAATCGGCTGGTCCTCGTCGACCTCGGTTTGCAGGGCGTGGGCGACGGTGCCGATAATGATCTCGGCCGCGCCTGACTTGAGCTCGCCGATGCGCTCAATCCCCTCCCCCAGCCGTTCGACGAATAGCCGGCCGTCCGGATTGAGCATCACCTCGACGACATTGACGTCTTCGAGCGCGGCGCAGATCGTGTCACCAAGCGCATCGCGCAGCTTGCGGATCAGCCGTGACCGAGAGGACGACGCAGTCATAGCGCCACTCCTCTCGGTGCAATCCGGGCACCATCGTCATGACCAAACAGGGTGTGCATCAAATCCGCCGACACTACTCAAAGGTGAGTTGCGGCTTTTGCCGCATGAGGCGGAATCGGTCATCCCGGCAGTTCTGCCGGGGTCGTCCTATGATTGGTGCTGGAACCGGCCCTGGCCCGGGCTTTGAGGCGACTCACTTTGCTGAGTCGGGTGCGAAATTGGCCGATTTCTGCGAATTTCGACTTGTCGAGGTTTGCCGATCAGAAGATTTATCGATGGGCCCCGGCAAATATGCCGGGGAAAGAATCTGGCGGCGTTTTTTGACCGTGCTGCGATAACCGATTGAAATATAATAGGAAAACAGCCCTCTTGGTAGCGACTTTCGGATATGCGGCCGACTCGCGTTAAGGGCTCGTTAACCAAAATAATCTTGCTGGGCCACGCTTCCTGGGTATGATCACGGAAATTCGCCCGTTCTGCGAAATAACCGTGATTGAAGAGATTAGCGTGAACGCTCCGATGCAGATTAACAGATCAGACCTTCCTGATGTAGACGATGTAATCGGCGCTCACGCTGAACTCCTCGGCTCGCAGTTGCACAGCATCAGCGAAGCACTTTTCCCTCCTGCGGCAAGCAAGGCGCTTCGAAAATTCACTTCAGGCGAAGCGGCGAAATTGATCGGTGTTTCGGATTCGACCCTGCGAAAAATGTCGTTGGCGGGTGAAGGCCCACAGCCAGAGACAACGACAAACGGACGACGCTTATACTCGCTCTCCGACATAAACGAGATAAGGCGGATGTTCGCGCGAAGCGCCCGTGGGCGCGAGGCGATCGAGTTCGTTCCGCACAGGCGGGAGAACGAGCATCTCCAGGTACTCGCTGTTACCAATTTTAAGGGTGGCTCAGGCAAAACTACCACCTCTGCGCACCTTGCACAGTATCTGGCGCTTCAGGGGTATCGCGTGCTCGCTGTTGATCTTGATCCGCAAGCGAGCCTGTCTGCGCTGCTGGGTGTTCTTCCCGAATTGAACGTCGGCCATAACGAGACGCTCTACGCGGCGATTCGATATGACGAAGACCGTCGGCCACTCGGTGATGTGATACGCAACACGTACTTCGACGGTCTCGATCTTGTCCCTGGCAATCTCGAGCTCATGGAGTTCGAACATACGACGCCGAAAGCCCTCGCTGACGGAAGTGCGTCCGACGGCGGAGCGATCTTCTTCGCGCGGATCGCAAGTGCCCTCGACGACGTCGCAGAAGACTACGATGTCGTCGTAATCGATTGCCCTCCCCAGCTCGGGTTTCTCACGCTCAGCGGCTTATGTGCTGCTACGTCGATGATTGTCACGGTTCACCCGCAAATGCTGGACGTGTCGTCGATGAGCCAGTTCCTTCTGATGACCCGAGACTTGCTTGGGGTGGTTCGTGACGCTGGCGGACAGCTGAAGTTCGACTTCGTCCGATACCTGCTAACGCGCTACGAGCCGCAAGACGCTCCGCAAACCAAAGTGGTTGCGCTGCTCCGCAATCTTTTTGATGATCATGTTCTCACCAACCCAATGGTCAAGTCAGCCGCGATTTCCGACGCTGGCCTAACGAAGCAGACGCTATACGAGATCGGGCCTGGCAACCTCACGAGAAGCACATACGATCGTGCAATGGAGTCCCTGAGCGCGGTGAACGGTGAGATCGAAGAGCTGATGCGCGCAGCATGGGGGCGATCATGACGAACGCGGGTTGCCTCTTTGAAGCGAGTGTGTTGGTTGCTCCCAACACGCGACGTTTCCTTCGACGTGAGCCTATTATCGTGGCTGTTGGGAGTTCCCAACAGATCCGCCGTTTAGGCAGAGCAATTGTCCCGAAACAGTGTTGTTGGGAGCTCCCAACAAGCCCCCTGCCCCGAAGCGGATTGCCAAACTCGGGTGTGCAGTCATGAGCCGCAAAGACGCAATAAACTCCCTCTATCTCAAGAAGCCGGAGCCGGCTGGCGGCGAAAGCGAGAAGCCATCGGAGCGCGTACGCACCGGCGCTATTTCGGCGATGGGAACTTCCCTGAAACAGATGACCGATGGCGCCAAGCTGGCGACCCGGCTGCAGGAGCAGCTCGAGAAAGGCGATGTCGTCGTTGAGATCGAACCCGATACGATCGAGCAGTCTCCTATAGCAGATCGTATCCCGACTGATGTTGATCCGGCCTTTGACGAGCTCGTGCAGTCCATATCCGACAATGGCCAGCAGGTCCCAATTCTCGTTCGGCCAAGTCCTGCGGGACAAGGGCGATTCCAGATCGCATATGGTCGCCGCAGGCTAAAAGCTGCGAAGATGCTCAACCGGCCGGTCCGGGCGATAATCCGAAAGCTCACGGACCAGGAACTGATCGTCGCACAAGGTCGTGAAAACCTTGATCGCGAAGATCTCTCATTCATTGAGAAGGCGTTCTTCGCCAAGAATCTGGAAGACTCCGGCTGCGACCGGTCGACAATTGTCTCGGCGTTGTGTTCCGACAAGTCTGACGTCAGCAGATACATAGCTGTTGCACGCCGCGTCCCGGAACACCTCGTAAAGCGCATCGGGCCAGCACCAAAGGCCGGTCGTGCGCGCTGGCTCAAGTTGGCGGACGGGCTCGAGCATGCCGGGGATTCCTTCGAGGTGGATACTATCTTCAGCGATGACAAGATTGCTGGCGCCACCAGCGATGCCCGGTTTCAAGCAGTCCTGCGCGCGGTTGAACCGAAGAAGACCGGGAAGAAATCCGCAAGCTCCAATATCTGGAAAACGCCGAACGGAAAGCGTGCGGCAAGGATAGAGGACCGCAACGGCCGAACGACGCTCACTTTCGAAGACAAGGTCGTTCCGGAGTTTGCGCGGTACATCTCCGCGCAGCTCGACGATCTTTATCGGGAATTTCAATCCAGCAGAGAGGAGGGCGGCGACTGAAACAACGGCCGGCATGTCCGGCCAGAGAGAAATCTGGCAAAGAAAAAGGCCACCGAAATCGCTTCCGGAAGCCCCTTCTTTAGTCTCAGCAGCTAAAGAATCGCACTTCCGAGAATCACAGTCAAGGCTCTTTTGAGCCGTGAGCGCCTTTTCGGCGAGCAGTTTTCTATTGCCTAGCGATAGGTGGAAGAAAATGCAGACGCATATCACAACGACGCCCTTTGGGCGGCGGCCGATGACGCTTGGCCTAATGGCAAGGCAAGTCGCCGCGAAATCCATGCCGCAAGGTGCCAGGGTCGAAAAGTGGAAGACCTTTCACGCGATCCGGGATGCCAAGGAGCCGCTCGGCGCAACTGATCGTGCTTTGGCGATCCTCAACGCACTGTTGTCGTTTCATCCGGAAAACGAGCTGACCGCAGAAGGCGAACTGATCGTTTGGCCCTCCAACGAGCAACTGACGGCTCGAGCCAACGGCATGTCGCCGGCGACGCTTAGACGTCATCTGGCCTGCCTGGTCGACTGTGGGCTGATCATCCGCCGTGACAGTCCGAACGGCAAACGGTTCGCGCGCAAGGGCAGGGGCGGCCAGGTTGAACAGGCCTATGGCTTCGATCTCTCGCCTATCGTCGCTCGCGCCGAAGAGTTTGCTGAGCTCGCAGAGGCCGTCCAGGCCGAGAAACGCGCCTACAAGGCCGTCAGAGAACGCCTGACCCTGTTGCGAAGGGATATTGTCAAGATGATCGACGCCGGCCTCGAGGAGGGCGTACCGGGTAATTGGGGCCTGATGACGCGGACCTATCAGGAAATCATGTCCAGACTTCCCCGCACGGCGCCACGTCAGGTCCTCGAGACCGTCTGCGAGGATCTCGAACTGCTCTGGGCGGAAGTGCATGAAGCGCTGGAATCATTCGCGAAATCAGAAAATATGAGCGCCAATGAGTCTCATTCTGAGCGGCACAAACAGAATTCAAACCCAGACTCCATATCTGAATCTGAACAAGGCTCTCGAAAAAGAGAGGAAGCGAGCAGCACCGCCGAGGAAACCAGCAACCTGCGGAGCTTGCCGAAGCGGGAGGTGCCCTTGGGTATCGTGCTGGATGCGTGTAGCGATTGGCGACAGCTGGCAAAGGATGGTGAAATCCGCAACTGGCGAGACTTTCTGGCGGCCGCGGAGGTCGGCCGCGTGATGCTTGGGATCAGCCCGAGCGCATGGCGCGAGGCCTGCGAGGTTCTCGGCGACCAACATGCCACGATTACGCTCGCCGCGATTTATCAGCGCAACGAACAGATCAATAGTCCCGGCGGCTATTTGCGTAGCCTGACTGACAAGGCGCGGGAAGGGAAGTTCTCGGCCTGGCCGATGATTATGGCCCTGTTGAACGCGAAGCTCGAAGCCGACAAATCCGCTGCGAAAGCGTCTTCACAGGCCCCGCAATCAGGGGAACGCCGGGAAGGGGGCTATGAGATGTCTGATGCTCTTCGCCAGTCGATGAAGAAGTGGGATTCATGACGTGGATCGGGGCAAGAGCGTCGGTGCGTCAGTCGGTATCGACAAGATAGTCGAAAGCATCGAGCAGGGCATCTACGATCGTCTGGCCGAGGGCGTTTGCCACATCGGCAATCTGGCTTTCGTCGCCTATCCGGGCGGCTGTGGCGAGGCTCGAACCCTGCTCCACAATGATGTCATTGGCGCGGTCCATGGCCCATTGCGCAAAGTCCTCGCGGCTGTTGATGATCAGCGTCTCTGTTTCCATGCGCGTGCGCTCCGGGCTTTACGGTTTGTTTGCCATGTTTTGGCTAGGCTCAAGATGCGCGATTTGTATTGCGTTCGCGCTTATTGTTCACCCCGGCATTTCTGTCTCGACAGCGTCGATCAGGCCATTGCGTCTTGCTCGGTCCAGGAGGTTTTTGACGGAGGAGGGCGCCCATTTGGTTCCGCCCCGTGGCGTGCGCTCATGCAGCCGCTCGAGCTGGTTCGCGATCTCGCGCAGTGTGAGGTTCGGATTGGACGAGTGGATGCCGGCCACGAGCGTCATCAGACGATGCTCCGGCGGCCGCGGCGGCGACTTTCGCAGAAGCGACGCGTCGGCCATGCCTTCCAAGACCATCCATTTGACCGCACGGCGCAGCCGTTCCGGCGTCCAGTCGAAACCGCGTTGTTTGAGAACCCGGGCGATGTCGTCCCATGTGTGGTCCGGTCGCATCCGCTTCACAGTCGGAAGCCATTGTGAGGCTGTTGCCTGGAGCCGTTCGCCATAGGCGGCCTTCTGGGCCAGTTTGATCTTCGAGAGCATCTCCGGCCGCCGCTCGCGGATCCCCGGATTGCCAGGTAGGCGTCCCTTGGCCTTGGCCGCTGCGATCCCCGCCTTGGTCCGCTCGGAAATCAACGCCCGCTCGAGCTGGGCCACGGCACCGAGCACCTGCAGCGAGAACATGCCCTGGGGCGTGCTGGTGTCGATCGGATCTCTGAGCGAGCGAAAATGCGCACCCTTTGCTGTCAGGTCTTCGATCACGTCCAACAGGTGGCTCACGGATCGCGCCAGGCGATCGAGCCGCACCACAACCAGCGTGTCGCCGGCGCCGATGTCCTGAACGAGCTTCGAGAGGGCAGGGCGGGCGCGAGAAGCGCCTGAACCGTGTTCCTGGACGATTGTTTCGCAGCCGGCCGACCGCAGCTCCATTTCCTGCGCCTGTGTCGCCTGCTCGTCCGTAGAGACGCGCGCATAGCCGATAAGTCGTCCCTGTGGTCGACGTGAGGTGCGATTATGTATGTCAGCGGCCATTTGCAGCGCCTGAGAGATAATTGAGGGCCCGTTTTACAAACATAGAAGATACGGATAACTGATCGTTTGTAAACGTCTCTTGAGTACCTTTCTGACACCCGAAGTCGCCAAAAGCCCCGGAAAAACAGGCTCTCTCGTCGATTTGAGCCCCGATTGTCGGGCCTCTGTTCAATCCCGAAGGCCGCAGCGCTCATTATATATAGAGAGGCTTGAGAATTACCGGTGTGACGGAAGTGAAAAGCATGATAGCTTCTGTAACGAGATCGAAGCACCGTTATATCAATGACTTATGAAATCGGGAAATTGACCCACGAGACCCTCTTGGGCCCGATTGCGGCCGCTGAGGATGCGCTTGCCCGGCTTGATGAGCGCGTCGCCCGGTCCGAGGTGGGATCCGGCTTTGCCGAGCGGGCCGATTTCTTCGAATCCGTCTCCAGTATGTGGGTCGGCGGCGAACTCGTACATCTGGAGGATCTGGTTCTCCACGACGCACAGATGGACATTCGGGCGCCGAGCCATGAGCTTGTCATCGCACACCGCATTGTGCGGGCGCGGCGTCGGGTCTCGCGAAATGATCCCGGCTGGGCGGTTTCGCGGTCAGGGATCATGGCGCTGGCTGGCGTCGCGGAAGAGACCCCCGTCGTATCCGAACCCGTCGACAGGGGAGGGGAGGGGGTCGAACTCGACTTGGTTGGTGAAGCAGCCCTGTCTCCCGAGCTGGCCGAGATCGACGAGGTCCTCGCTCGTACCCAATGGCTGGTCGATGGCAATGCGGCTGTCGAACAAAGGAAGCGAAAGCCCGAGATCAGTGTCGGCGAGCTGCTCATTCGCGATCCGGACTGGGACGAAGGCGAACGGATCGGCGAGTGGCTTGAGCTGGCAAAGCGGGTCGAACGGTTTCCGGCCACACTGGCGGCGGCGCTCCTCTGGGACGCCTGGGAGCATCTCGAACCGCTGCAGCGCCAGCACTGGCTCGGGCAGCTGCTCGTTTCAGATTTCTTGAGATCGCGGGGAAAGGTTCGATCGCATCTGCTCACCTATTCGGTGGGCTTGCGGGAAGTACCACGGGAACGTCGGCGTGCCCGCGACCGAACGACCAGGCTGGTTGCCTATCTGGACGCGATGAACGTAGCGGCCGGCATGGGGATCAAGGACATTGATCGACTGACGCTCGCGAAGCGGCAGCTTGAGCGGAAGGCTCTGGGCAAGCGATCGACGAGCAGTCTTCCAGTCGCAATCCACCTGCTTCTGTCGCGCCCGATCGTGTCGGCGCACATGATTGCGAAGTCGGCGAAGATATCCCCTCGCGGCGCGTTGAATTTGATCGGAGAGCTCGGCGTGCGCGAGATGACGGGAAGGAGCCGGTATCGGGCGTGGGGAATTATTTGAGCGGAACACACAGATACGTCCCTCAATTGACATTCAATTTGCCAGAGTGTCCTCATTGTTTTCTGATTCTAACAACCGGCAACGAGGAATGCCGAAAACAACGGTTGATATTCTTCTCGAGGTGCGGCGATGCACTCCGCGAACCAGGTTGGCGATATAAAAGGGGGTATTGACTTCGCTGGGATGTGATACGGTGTTCATGTTATGTTCCCGGGAAGTTTGGGGGTAATCAAGTGGCAAAGCCATACGAACTGGAAATATCGCGGCTAGAAGAGACTTTTCGATGGGCCAGTGCGGCCGACATCGGTGGTCTCGAGAGGGCGGTTAAGCTTGCGGGTCTTTCGGCACTGGCAGCGGTAGGCTCTGGGGGATCACTGACGGCTGCGCAGGCGCTCGTAGCGCTGCATCATTCCTACACAGGGAAACCTGGAATTGTTCAAACGCCGCTTGAGGCCGTCGATGCCGTGTTCGAGGCCTCCGTCAGCCAATGGCTTTTGAGTGCCGGAGGCACTAATGTCGATATCAACGCTGCGGCGGAGGCACTTATTGAGCGAGAGCACCGTCAAATAGCCGTCATTTGCGGGCGTGCCAACAGCCCGATAACGGCTATCTGCGAACGGCACCCATTTGTAGACCTGTTGGTTTTTTCTCCGCCGGCGGGAAGGGATGGATTCCTGGCGACCAACTCTCTGCTCGCCTTCTCAACACTTCTCGCGCGAGCCTACGTTTCGGTCTTCGGCGACCCCTCAGATTGGAACGAAGTTTTCGATCTCGTCGCTCCCCTCCTTGATGCGTCGAGCAAACCAGTTCTGACTTGGTGCGCCGCAGCGGACGCCCTGTGGCAGCGACCAACGACGATCGTCCTCTATGGACCGGCCACGAAAGTCGGCGCCACAGACATCGAGTCAAAATTCACTGAGGCCGCGCTCGGAAACGTTCAACTGGCGGACTACCGCAACTTTGCTCATGGACGGCACCACTGGCTCGCAAAGCGGGAGGATCAAACTTCAGTTTTGGCACTCGTCGCCGAAGACGACCGTGAGCTTGCCAAAAAAACGCTGAGACTCATCCCCAAGGAGGTGCCCGTCGCGAGTCTTGACATCCCAGGCACCGGTCCGGCGGCGCTGATCGGATCACTCCTTGCTGCGCTACGCGTCACCGGGTGGGCGGGCCAGGCTCGTGAAATCGATCCTGGGCGGCCCGGAGTTCCGGAGTTCGGCCGCAAACTGTATCACTTGAAGCTGCCAAAGAGAGAACGCCGAGGTACAGCGCCGCGGATCGAAGCAACCGCCGCTGCGGCAATCCGGCGAAAGACCGGCGAGAGCGTCCATCTCCTCCACGAGAAGAACACCTTACGCTTCTGGCAACACGCGCATGCCGATTTTGTGGACCGGCTGGAGAAGAAGACCTTCGGCGCAGTCGTGTTGGATTACGACGGAACGGTCGTTGATACGCGCGAGCGATTTGAACCCGCCCGACCCGAAATTGCTGGCGAGCTCCGAAGGATTGCTGACAGCGATGCCATATTGGCCATCGCCACCGGTCGGGGTGTATCGGTACGGAATGACCTCAGATCCGTGTTGCCCAAAAAGGTTTGGGAGAACGTTGTGGTCGGTTACTACAACGGCGCCATGATTGGTTCGCTCGCGGATGATTCCCAGCCAGATGGAACCGATGAAGTTTGCCCAGAACTAAAGACCTTGTCAGATGCCCTTGCCGAAAGCCACGAACTTGCTGGCTCGGCAAGGCAGACCAATCGCCGCTACCAAATTACGCTGGAGCCGATCCGTTTCATGGCAGAAAACCGGCTATGGGACATTGCCCATCAGATCGTCCTTCAAGTCGGCTGTGCTGACGCCATTATTACCCGGTCGAGCCACTCGATCGATATTGTTGCAAGCGGCGTTTCGAAAAAGAATGTGGTCCGTCATCTGCAGGATCAGGTGAGAGGCCGCGACATTCTCACGATCGGTGACCGCGGAAAATGGCCGGGCAACGACTATGCGCTCCTCAGTACCCCCATGGGGCTCAGCGTTGACGAAGTGAGCGTGGACCCGAGCAATTGCTGGAATCTGGCGGAACCCGGGCAACGTGGGATCGCCGTCACCCGCATGTATCTTGGCGCATTGGATTCCGCAGAGAAAGGTCTGAGGTTTCGAAAGGGGGCGCTGCTATGAACGAAGACCTCGGCCTTCGAATCCTCAGCGAGATCATGCAATGGAGTGACGACGAGGCTCGAAAGGAATTTCGTTGGCTGCGCTTGATGGCCCGCTTGAAATACGACGGTTATCGCGACTTCCAAGCCGGAATGCGTTTTATCGAGAGCCTTGCCACCTGGCTGCAACAATTTTCCACTGCGGACCAGCGAAAGACGGCCTATGAATTTGCCCGAAATGCAATCGTCTACGTTGGCCCTAGCGAGATGCAAAGGCTTGTCGAACAGATGTATCCGAAGTTCGTTCGAGACCGCCTGGTTCGTATGGTCGCCAACGAAATAGGGATCCCACCTTACAGGGTTCATGCCGACGCGGATGCGAGGGCTGCGGTCGAGCGGCTGCGACGCCAAACGCTGTTCATGGGTCTCAGCGACGGAGCCCGCATCGATGGGTTGAGGCACAGCAATGTTGGGGTGCTGAACAACGAGCAAATGGTCGTCTCGACTCAGCTCGACACCGAGAAATGGCAAGACCTGCTCAGCCAATTGGGAGAGGCCGTTGGCGATCCAGATGCGAGGTTTCGGCTTGTCTATCTGATCGACGATTTCATGGGCAGCGGATCTTCGTTTCTTCGCTACAACGAAGAGAAGAAGAAGTGGTCAGGGAAACTGAAAAAATTCAAAGAATCGATCGTTCATGCCCAGGCACAGCTCGCAGACCAGAAGATTTTTTCCGACGATTGGCAACTCTGCGTTCATCATTATATAGGGACGCATGCAGCGTCCCAAACGGCGATAGAACGCGAACAAGAAGCGCGATCATCGTTTCAGACAGAAGGCTGGGCATCGGAAGTTCACTTCTCGTTCGGAACGATCCTACCCGAAAACCTTCCGATAAATGCGCCGGGAAACAATTTCGGTGACTTCATCGAGTTGACGAACATCTACTATGACCCCGCGATCCGAACGAAACACACGGACGTCGGAGGAGTAACGCACTTGGGGCTCGGCTACGCCGGGTGCGCTTTGCCATTAGTTTTGGATCACAACACGCCAAACAATTCAGTGGCGTTGCTGTGGGCGGAAACGGAGGGCGGAGAACGGGAAGGCGGCCTGACCGCGCCGCCGATGAGTCCGCTTTTCCGCCGCCGCCAGAGACACGTATAGGTGCGACTTGGTAAATCCATTTGAAAAGCGCGCAACCGAGTATCTGCTTCAAGATGAAGCCTTTTTGGCTGTCGTTACCCCGGAGCCGTTGTCTACGTTTTTCAAGAAGCCGGCGAACGAGGGAAAGCTCTACGACCGGCTAGCAATGGTGATCGGGACGCCCGGAAGCGGGAAGACGACCCTCGCGCGATTGTTCAAATTCTCAACGCTTCAGGTCTTGCTTCGGAATCGTGGATTCGAAACCTACAAGACCCTCATCGACGCGCTCACTTCTTGTGACGCGATCCGTGATGGCAGGCCAGCGGTCATAGGTTGCCGGATTTCACTCGAAAGCGAATATCGCGAGTTTTGGGAGTTCCCTTATCCGGACAGTTTGAAGTCCTCGCTGACCGTTGCGCTACTTCAGGCGCGGGCGGTGCTTGCCTGGTTGCGAGATGCACAGGCGGCCGGCATCAGCCTTGAGGACATAGAGATAGTGGCTCGGCCCGATGCCGATGCTGCCCTAGAAGCGATCGGTGGCGAAAACGGTATCGGGCTGCAACGGCGCGCCCGAGAGATGGAAACTGCGATTTACGAAATCTCAGCCGCCCTTGTTCCTCCAGACATAGATGAGGTTGAGCAGAATGCGGCGGCAGCAGCGTATCGACCGCTGGACGTCATAGATGCGTTCCGGGTCAAGGATGGGTCTGGAGGCCTGCAACTGACCCCGTTGGTTGTCTTCGACGATGCACATTTCTTGCATCCGAGCCAGTTGCTAGCGCTCCAACGGTGGCTTGCGCGTAGGGAATTGCGGGTGGCCCGCTGGATCCTCACCCGCCTGGATGCATTGGCTCCCGCGGATGTACTCATCGAGGGACAGAACGCTTTCGACGAGAGTGAGCCCGGTCTGAAACGCGCTCGGGAAATCACCACCATCTGGATGCAAAGTAGCGAGGGAAGATCGAGCCAGCGGCGAGCCTTCCGAAAAATGGCGAAGGACATGGCTGGCCGATATCTCAGCCAGATGGACGTCTTCAATCGGCGGGGCTTGAACACCCTTGGTGATCTTCTGTCGACGCATGTCGATGATCTTCCGCCTTCAAAGGCCGACAAGCTTACGAAGAAGGTCGACGCTATTCAGCGACGAAATTCGATCACTGCTGAGCGTCGAGAGGCGCTCGAACGAGAGGTTTCCGAATACCTGGCGAAAAGTGGAGAGCCTTCCAACGACCTAAGGCTGTCGATGCTCGCCATACTTCTCGAACGATATGCAAACCGAACGCCCCAGCGCGGTCTTTTCGAGGAAGCGACCGACGTCGAGCCGTCACGTCCTGTGACAGCGAGCGCGGCAATCGCAGACGGCGCCAAGATCCATCTGCTGCACCAATTCGACCGACCGTACTACTACGGCATCGATTCTCTTTGCGATGCGAGCTCGGAAAACGCGGAGCAATTCCTGCACCTCGCGGCACGGCTCGTTGCGCAGTCGGAGACTCAGTTGATACGGTCGAAGGCGCCGACACTAACCAGTCAGGTCCAGCATAACTTACTGCGCGATCGCGCCGATGAGATGATCCGCGAATGGGATTTCCCTCTCCATCATCTTGTGAAACGGCTGTCTCAGGGGATCGCCGACCAGTGCATTGAAAAGAGCTTGGAGGGCAATGCATCGCTGAATGGCGGCGCCAACGCGTTCGGGATTCCTCAGGAAGAATTCGATCAGATCCCGAAATTACAGCCCGACCTCGCAAAGGTCCTTCAATTTGGGGTCGCATACAACGCCTTCGTTCTCATTCCGAACCATGGGGCGAAGAACAAGCTCTGGTGTCTCGTCGAGCTATCCGGGGTTGTTCTCATCAAGAGCGGATTGACCTTGAAGAGAGGAGGGTTTCTTGAACGACGCGTGGAAGACCTCACTCGTTTGCTGGGCGAGGCCAAATAATGGCGCACGGATGGCGATGGGATCCGTGCATTTCGCACGATGGCTCAGAGGCTGAAAGCTTTGCGTCCGAATATTTCTCGCAGACTGGCAGGAAAGCGCTGTTAATCGCAGGTGGTGGATTTGATCCACGCGCGACCCAGATTGCTGAACGTCTCGCTGCCGTCGGTGCCGATGCTCAAGCATTGTTCATCAGAGAGAACCGGCCCAATCCAGACTCTGAACTCACCCGCCGCGCCGAAAAAAATATCCAGAAGCTTCAGACTCTGCTTCCCTCGAACGATATCCTTGCCGTCGAAATCTTCGGAGCTGATGGCGCTGTTGTCGGTGGACGCAATGTCACACTGGGCGTGTCGCGGTACGATCTGACCGAGGTCACGGACGTGATCGTCGACATCAGCGCCCTTTCAGTGGGTACAGCGTTCCCTTTGATCAGATTGTTCGTTGAGCGGATTAATCGAGGCAAGGATCCGCAGAACCTGCATCTCTTTGTGTCGCATGATCCCAATCTTGACGCGCAGATATCCTCTGTGGCGAGCGACGTTCCAGGGTATGTTCATGGGTTCAAAGGGGGGCTGACGCTCGACGCTGCCTCTCGGGCAGCGAAGTTATGGCTCCCACAGCTCGCAATGGGGCGCCAGCAGGCTCTATCTCGGGTCCACGATTTCGTCGCTCCGCACGACACATGCCCAATCCTGCCGTTTCCGGCGCGTGACCCGCGCCTCGGAGACATGCTGGCAGAGGAATACTTGGCAGAGTTCGAGAGCGGTTGGTCAGTCGATGCCCGCGACGTCGTGTACGCGGATGAACAGGATCCCCTACACCTTTATCGCACAATTCTGCGGTTGGACGATCTGCGCAAGCCGGTGTTTCGTGATGCCGGAGGCTCGATCCTGGTTCTCTCTCCGCTGGGTAGCAAAGTCATGTCCCTCGGCGCCCTGATGGCAGCCCTTGAGCGAGATTTACCAGTCGCTTACCTCGAATCGATAGGGTATGATTTCGACGCGTCCGCGGATCTTGCTTCGCCGACGCCCCACATCATTCATGTCTGGTTGGAGGGAGAGGTCTACCCGCAGCCGCGCCCCAGGCTGAAGAAAGGACACACCCCATGAACCATCCAGAGGAAAGGCCGAGGATCTTTGGCACGGGCTTGATCGCGCTCGATCTTGTAATTGGGCTCGACAGCGAAGCGCCAATTCACTCGTGGGCCGGCGGTACATGCGGCAACGTTCTCACGATAATGAGATACCTGGGTTGGGATGCCTACCCAATCGCACGAATGAATGGTGATCCCGCGTCGGAACGTGTTCGGGCGGACATGGCCAAATGGGGTGTGAAATTGGACTTTGCCAATTGCGCTCCGACGGGCCATACACCGATCATAATTCAGCAGATTAAGCGCGCTCGCGACGGATCACCGACCCACCGGTTCCTGTGGACGTGCCCTCACTGCGGAAAGCGTCTGCCCAGCTACAGGCCCGTTACGCAGCATGCAGTGGAGGATGTCGCTCTCGCACTACCGGGCTCTGCGGTCTTCTTCATGGATAGGCTGTCGAGAGCTGCTTTGACGCTCGCAGCAGAAGCAGCGCAAAATGGTGCTGTAGTCCTGTTCGAACCTTCCGGAAAATCCGACGAAAAGCAGTTCGCGGAAGCGATGAAAATTGCACATATCGTGAAGTACTCGGATCAGCGCCTTTCCGAGGCGGGTGGCGCCATGACTGCCTCAAGTGCGACTTTACTCGAGATTCAGACGCTCGGATCGCAAGGGCTGCGGTACAGACACCGACTCGACGGGCAAATTTCCGACTGGAGCATTTGCCCCGCTTTCCCTGCGCCAAGCCTCGTGGACACGTGCGGCTCCGGCGACTGGTGCACGGCTGGCATTCTGGCCTTGGGCGCCAAACAGGGGTTGTCGGGACTCAAGAAAATGGACGCTCAAGGTTTGTCGAAGGCACTTCGCTATGGCCAAGCTCTTGCCGCTTGGAATTGCGCCTTTGAAGGCGCCCGCGGTGGTATGTATTTGGTAGAGCCTCGCGAGTTCCAAAATCAGATCAATGCCATCATGAATGGCCGGCCAGTTTTACGCACCGTTGTTCGCCATGAATCGACAGAGCCTTCCGTCGCGTGCCCGGCTTGCCCGCCCAGCACCGAGCATATTTTTTCAGCCTCTTGACACGTTGTCTCACGGGAAATTCGGCGTGAGCGGGAATGAGCGCGTGATTGGACCACCCGGCCGGTCGCCTACTATGCAGCCTTATGGTTGTCATCGAACGTTTCTCATTGCGGCCGATCGTATCGGCCTATAAGGCTGCCAAAGCGGCGAAGGTCCCCGCGTGGAGCCTATAGGATCGCCAAACTTACCGTTGAAGCACCGGGCTGGTCGAACAAACAACCAACCGCCGTGAGCCTCGCGTCAGAGCTACATACAAGTTACGTGCGTCCAAAACGTCGGTGTCGAGGACGACTGATACGTCGGCTTCCAAGCCCTTCAGTAGCAGGGTGCTGCCGACTGCCCGCCTGGGAACGGAGCGTCCAAGGACCCGTGACTGCTCTCGAGCACGAACTGCCATCTCATGGAAATCTGCTTTGGAAACACAGCCGTTAAGTGCTTGAATCGCGGCGCGCAAAATTGCAGGCCGAAGCGGCGAAACACCTGGCTGCTTGTTGATCTCAACGAGCAGTTCGACCGCCGCGACAGGAATCGGTTGTTTCGAAAACGCTATTGCTGCCTCTTCAACGTCGGTCGGCCCCTTGTGCGCCCTGCCGGCAAGAAGTGACACCAACCGCTGTTTGAGTTGCGCTGCTCCAACCCCGGTGAGCGTACTGGCGGCGAAGTCGATCAAATCATCGGTGGCGGACGGCGCATCGAAATTAAATCGCTCGGCAAACCTTATGAAATCAGACAGGTCGGCATTTTCGACGACGACGGCACCCTTCACCCGGCCGGCGATATCCCTGTGCCGATTCGGCCGACGGCCGTCACAAATGATGAGCGCTCCACCATCTGACACGGGCGAAGCGGCATACGCAGCCCGTGTGAGCGTTTGGATATCATCAGGGCCGGAGATCTGCATCCAAGTCACTTCATCCGGCGCGCTCCGGAGATCGATCGGAGCACCAGTCTGCAGCGCTGACCGGGCCCACAGGAGCCATTGTCCCAACTTTGGCGCTCCAGCGTTGTCCCAACGCCATGGTGTCGACAGATGTCCGATCGATGGAAACGAAGCCTCCACGCCGTTCGTCCAATCAACTAGAATGTTCTTTCCCCATCCGAAGATTGCCTGCATGTCGTCGCCCATGACACACGTGGGCAGCAGCTCAGATAGCTGCGCGATCATGCCGTGTTGCTGCTCAATGCAGTCCTGATACTCGTCTACGATAAGCCTGGAGTAGGTCGCTTCGATTACACCCAATAGATGCTGTCCATTGATAATGGCGAGTGCGCCATCTCGAAGTGCGGGATAGTCGGTTCCCGGGTTCTTCAGCTTCAAGATGTCCGGGTGCTGGCCACTCCTGTGCGGAAAGGTGCCGACCAGGCGCATAGCCCATCCATCGATCGTGGTTATCCGGTAGCGAGTTCGCGGAACTCCGGCGGCGTCCAGCCGCCCCCGCAGGGCAGCAACGCCCGCATTGGTATGCGTTAGGATCAGGATCGGCTTTCCGTCAGTTGAGGCTCTGATGCATGCCGCGATCAGATGGGTCTTTCCGCACCCCGCTGGCGCGGAAACACTCCCCTTGCTTGCATTGAGAACTGACCTGCTCCCCGTTTTGTCCGCGTCTATAAGTTAGCCCTGTTCACGTTGTGGTCCATTGCGGACCGGGTTGCAAATTCGCTCGGGGTGAGCCCGTC
>PBLF01000011.1 GCA_002722295.1 Stappia sp.
CGCCTGGTCGGTACTGTCGTATCTGACGATCGATTTCGGCTTCTGGAACAAGGTGCTGCAGATCACGCCGGGCGACGAGCAGCTCTACAGGGCCTGCGCCGAGGTCGGGCTGGCGGCGAGCCTCATCATCTTCCTCTACGCCTATCTCAACCTGAACCGGTGGCACATCCGCTACAGCCATCTGGCGCTGGCGACGCTGATCCTGGTTCTGGGGCTGCTCGGCGTTGCCGTCTGGGATCCGTCAGTCGCCGCCGGTATCGCGCGCATCTCGCTCGGCATCATCGGTGTTCTGGGCTTTGCCGTGATCGCAACACTGGCGGTTCAGGGATACGACCGGGCGATCATGCTCGTACCCACCTGGGTGCTGCTGCTGGCCTGGCTGACGGGCGCGGCCATGACGGTGACGGGGATCCTTGCCAACGACATCGTCCAGCCGGCGCTTGCCGGCGGTCTGGTGCTCGTCGTCCTTCTCATCGGCTTCACGGTGATGCAGCACGCCTTCGCGGGCGGGGCGATCGCCCAGGGCCTGATCTCGGACGTGGAGCGTCGCGCACTTGCCTTCACCGGCTCCGGCGATATCGTCTGGGACTGGGACATCGACCGCGATCGCATTTCCACCGGCCACGAGGTGGAGGACCTTCTGGGACTCAAGCCGGGAGTGCTGGAAGGGCCAGCGCGCGACTGGCTCGACGTCATCCATCCCCAGGACCGCGACACCTTCCGCAGCACGCTCGATGCGGTGATCGACCTGCGCCGGGGGCGCGTTTCACAGGCATTCCGCCTGCGCTCCGAGGATGGCCACTATCGCTGGTTCCGCCTGCGCGCCCGCCCCATCGTGGGCTCCGATGGCGAGGTGATCCGCTGTGTCGGGTCGCTGCTCGACATCACCGAGCAGAAGGTCACCGAGGAGCGTCTCCTGCATGACGCCGTTCACGATAACCTGACCGGCCTTCCGAACCGCGAACTGTTCATGGACCGGCTTTCCGCGGCACTCGCACGTTCGCGTGCCGAGGGGCTTGGACGTCCGTCGGTGATCGTCTTCGATCTCGACCGTTTCAAGCAGGTCAATGATTCCATCGGGCTGTCGGCCGGCGACAGCATCCTGCTGACCATCGCGCGTCGTGTGTCGCGACAGTTGAAACCCCAGGACGCGCTGATGCGCCTTGGCAGCGACACCTACGCCCTCGTGCTTCTGTCGGAGCAGTCCGCCGACCGGATCGCGGCCTTTGCCGATGCGGTGCGGCGCGCGGTGCGCTCGCCGATCACCTTCGGCGAGCAGGAGGTGTTCCTGACCGCCTCGGTCGGCATCGCCATTCCCGACAGCAATCCGGTCGAGTCGGACGAACTGCTGCGGCAGGCCGACATGGCCATGAACCATGCCAAGCGCATGGGCGGAGACCGGGTGGAAGTGTTCCGCCCCACACTCCAGACCACCGGGTCAAACCGCATGGAGCTGGAGGCCGACCTGCGCAAGGCCCTGCAGACCGACGGGATTTCGGTTCACTTCCAGCCGATCGTGCGCCTTGCCGACCGCTCCATCGCCGGTTTCGAGGTGCTGGCGCGCTGGAACCATCCCAAACGCGGTCCGATCTCGCCTTCGGAATTCATTCCCATCGCCGAGCAGTCCGGCCTCATCAACGAGCTCGGCCTCTTCGTGCTCGACCGTGGCGCGCGCCAGCTCTCCGAGTGGCAGGCGGCTTACCGGCTGCCGGTTCCGCTGTTCGTGAGCGTGAACATTTCCTCGCTGCAGCTGCTGCGCCACGATCTCATCAATGATGTTAAGTCGGTGCTGTCGCGCTCGTCCCTTGCGCCCGGAACGCTCAAGCTGGAGCTGACGGAATCCGTGGTCATGGCCAATCCCGAGTATTCGGCGCGGATGCTGGAACGCCTGCGCCACCTCGGAGCAGGCCTCTCGCTGGACGATTTCGGCACGGGTTATTCCAGCCTGTCCTACCTCCAGCGGTTCCGCTTCGACACGATCAAGGTCGACCAGTCGTTCGTGCGGCCCAACGGGCGCAGCGCCCGTCCGGTCATCCTGCGCTCCATCGTTGCGCTGGGGCACGATCTTGGAATGCAGGTCGTGGCGGAAGGGGCGGAAAGCGAGTCCGACGCGCTCGAGCTGCATCAGCTTGGTTGCGAGTTCGCGCAGGGCTTCCTGTTCGGTCAGCCCATGGAGGTGTCCGAGGCGGGCAAGATGCTCGACGCCGAGATGGAGACGCTCAGGAACTGAGACCGGCTCGCCGGTTGTTCGTGAACGTCACTTCTTGTAGGGAGCCATGCCCTTGCGGGCCAGTTCGTCGGCACGCTCGTTGTCGTCGTGACCGGCATGGCCCTTTACCCAGTGCCATGTCACGTCGTGGCGGTTGCGCGCGGCGTCCAGCGCCTGCCAGAGTTCGGCGTTCTTGACCGGCTTCTTGTCGGACGTCTTCCAGTCGTTGCGCTTCCAGTTGAACATCCACTTGGTGATGCCGTCGCGCACATAGGTGCTGTCGGTGTGCAGGTCGACCCGGCATGGCCGCTTGAGCGCGTTGAGCGCCTCAATCGCGGCCATGAGCTCCATGCGGTTGTTGGTGGTGCGCGTCTCGCCGCCGCAAAGCTCGCGCTCGTGCTCGCCGAACCGCAGCAGCGCCCCCCAGCCGCCGGGCCCCGGATTGCCCGAGCAGGCGCCGTCGGTGTGGATCGTGACCGGCTGGGCATCTTCGGGGATCTTCGCGGAGGCGCTCATGCCGACAGCCCGTAGTCGGCGGCGGTGACGACGCTCAGGTGGAAGCGCAGCTTGCGAAGGTACTCGCGCGGGTCCTTGGGCGTGACGAGCGCGCCCTCAGGCACGCGCAGCCAGTCGTGCAGACGCGTGAGCAGGAAGCGCAGGGCCGCGCCACGGGCCAGAAGCGGCAGGCTGTCGAACTCGGCAGGGGTCAGTTCCCGCACGCTGCGGTAGCCGTTCAGGAGGGCTCGTGCCTTGGTGACGTTGAACGAAAGGTCCGGCTCGAAACACCATGCGTTGAGGCAGATGGCGAGGTCGTAGGCAAGCGCGTCGTTGCAGGCGAAATAGAAGTCGATCAGGCCCGAAAGTCGCTCGCCGATGAAGAACACGTTGTCGGGAAAGAGGTCTGCGTGGATGACGCCTGCGGGCAGATCGTCGGGCCATTTGGCCTCGAGCACGTCAAGTTCTTCCGTGAGTTCCCCGGCAAGACCTTCAACGATCGTGTCCGCCTGGTCGCGTGACTGGGCGAACAGCGGCCGCCAGCTGCCTACCGACAGGACGTTGGGGCGAACAATCCCGAAATCGCGTCCGACGTTGTGGAACTCGGCAAGCGTCTTGCCGAGTTCCGCGCAATGAACCCTTTGCGGGCGGCGTACCCACATGCCGTCGAGAAAGGTGATGACGGCTGCCGGACGCCCCGCGAGTGCGCCAAGCGTTTCCCCGGCACGGTTCGCCACCGGCTGCGGGCAGGATATGCCACGTGCCGCCAGGTGCTGCATCAGTCCGAGGAAGAAGGGCAGGTCCGCCGGTTCTACGCGTTTCTCGTAGAGCGTGAGGATGAAATAGCCCTGTCGCGTGTGAAGCAGGTAGTTGGAGTTCTCCACGCCCTCCGCGATGCCTTTCAGCGCGAGAACCTCGCCGATATCGTAGCCGGCAACGAAGCCGACCAGCTCCTCGTCGGAGACGTCCGTATAGACTGCCATGTATTTTGTCGTCTTTCTTTCGGCCTTGGCTGTGCCAGGTCGTCAGGGTCAGGAGGGCGAGAGCGGCGTCCGGCTGTCGGCGAGGATCAACCCGCCGATGCCGACGAAGCAGGCGCCGGCGATCCGCTCGATGGCGTGCCTCGCACGCGAGAAGCGCCTGAGCACCGGCGGCGAGGAAATGAAGAGCGTCACGAGCGTGTACCAGGATGCCGCGCTCGCAACGACGAGAGCAACCATGGCGACCATCACCCAGACCGGCATGTCGGGCGTGACCGAGGTCGCGAAAACGCTGGTGAACAGCACGACGGCCTTCGGGTTCGTGAGTGTCACGGTGAACCCGAAAGTGAAGGGCGAACGACCGCTTCGGCGGTCCGCGGTGTCGATTTCAAGCGGATCGGGACGCGAGAAGAGCAGCCTTGCGCCCAGCCATGCGAGATAGAGCCCACCGCCGACCCGCACCGCGAACGCGAGCATCTGGTACTCGACCAGGATCGCGGAAAGACCGAGAAGCGAGAGCGTTGCGTAAAGCCCGAGGCAGGAGGCGACCCCGAGAGAGGTCAGCAGGCCGGCGCGGGTACCGTGGACCATGGAAGAGCGCACGACGCCGATGAAGTCCGGTCCCGGCAGCACGAGCGCGGGCAGGAAGATCGCGAAGACGGCGCCGAGAACGGCGATCCATTCCATGGGGTCAGGCTCCGGTCGACGAGGGCGGCTGGATCACTCCGCCGCCTCGCGCAGCGCGCGCGGCAGGTTGAAGGCGATGGTCTCTTCCGCCGTGCGGACGGTTTCGACCTTCACGTCGTAGCGTTCGGCGAAAGCCGCGATGATCTCCTCAACAAGAACCTCGGGCGCCGAAGCCCCGGCGGTGATGCCGAGCCGCGTCAGGGAAGGAAGACTCTCCCAGGGGATGTCGGCGGCGCGCTGGACCAGAACGGAAACCGGACAGCCCGCGCGTTCGGCGACCTCGCGAAGGCGCTGCGAATTGGAGGAGTTGGGCGCACCGACCACGACCATTGCATCAACATCCGGAGCAACCGCCTTGACCGCTTCCTGCCGATTGGTGGTCGCGTAGCAGATGTCGTCCTTGTGTGGGGCGATGATGTCGGGAAAGCGCTCGCTCAGGACGTCGACGATCTCGCGCGTGTCGTCGACCGAAAGCGTGGTTTGCGTGATCCATGCAAGCGGACGGTCGCTGACCGGTGTGAAGACGCGCGCGTCCTCGGCCGTTTCCACAAGCTGGACCGCGCCTTCGGGCAATTGTCCCATGGTGCCGATCACCTCGGGATGGCCGGCATGGCCGATGAGCACGATCTCGCGTCCGCGCCTGTGGTGGATCTCGGCTTCCTTGTGCACCTTGGAGACGAGCGGGCAGGTGGCGTCGAGATAGAACATGTTGCGCGCCTGCGCGTCCGCCGGCACGGACTTCGGCACTCCGTGGGCGGAAAAGACCACCGGGCGGTCCTCGTGCCCTGCCGGGATCTCGCCGAGCTCCTCGACGAACACGGCCCCCTTGTCACGCAATCCGTCGACGACGAAGCGGTTGTGGACGATTTCGTGCCGTACATAGACCGGAGCGCCGAAGCGCTGGAGCGCCAGTTCCACGATCTGCACGGCCCGGTCCACGCCGGCGCAGAAGCCGCGCGGCGCGCAAAGGCGCACGGCCAGCGGCGTGCGTTTGACCTGCGCGTCCGGTGTCTCTCCTGCTTGGATCGAAGTCATGGGATACCCTTCCACCGTCGCTGCATGGTGGCCTCCTGTGAGAGATGCCGCCTTGCCGGGACGAGTTCTTCCGTCGCGCGACCCGAGCCCGCCGGCCCTGTCCCGCAGGATGCCCCGTCGCCCGCGTGTGGGGCAATAGAGGGAGAGGAGGCAGGTGTGTCAAGGTGGGGCGCCGTCTCTCGCCAAGCCGCCGGACCCCTGATATACGGTTCGCCCTGGACCTTGAACGAGAAGCACTGGATCGACAGGCATGACTCTCGCCAAACGGATGCGGCGGCCCGGTACGCTGGCCGGCCTTTCCCTTACGCTTGCGCTGGCCGGGTGCGGCAGCGGCATTGGCGATTACGGGAACGACATTGCAAAGACGGTCATTTCCGGCAATGCGGCCGATCAGTCGGTCATCGATACGGTCGATCCCCGAACCTTCGAGCGTGAAGTGGCCTGTCCCCCGATCGCTGTCGAGGACGGGCGCTATATCGTGATGCGCTACAAGGCGCGCAACGAGAACAATCCCGAGGCGCTGCTCTATCAGGCGAATCTGGAGAAATGGGCCCGCCGTTGCACGCGCACGGCCGATGGCGTGAAGATGACGCTCGGCGTTTCCGGCCGCGTCACCCCCGGTCCGGCCTGGGAAGGCGGTGAACTCTTCCTGCCGATCCGCATGGCCTTCGTTGGTGCGGACGAGGATGATTCGAAGCGCGGCCGCAAGCCCAAGGGGCAGGTCTACAATGTGCCGGTGACTTTGGGCGCCGGAGCCCCCGCCGAACAGTGGGCGCTGGTGGAGGAAGGCATTGCCGTTCCCCAGAATGCTTCGGTCAAGGCACAGATTGCTCTGGACGAGCCGGGCAAACGGCGTCATTAGGGACACCGTTGACAGTGCGACACGTGCTGTCGACAATGCGACATCCGATCCGGCAGGGAGAAGACCTTGCCTCGTCGGAACGCATCTGACTGAACGCGGCGTAGACGTTGTGCGCCGCGGGCCGAGCAGGGGGGACCCTCCCGAAACGCCCGGTCAGGACGATACGCGGGAGAGTTCGGCGCCACGGGCGCCGGCGCCGAAGGAGCAACCGCCCCGGAAACTCTCAGGCAAAAGGACCGCGTGTCGAGCAACGCTCTGGAAAGCAGCCCCTGCAAGCCGAGGCCGTGAGGCGTCGACAGGTGAGGGCTCACCGAAGGAGTAACCGCCGGAACGAGTGCGCGCCATCGGGTGTGCGCGGGGCGGGAAATCTCTCAGGTCGTCAGGACAGAGGGGGTGCGTGAAGGGGAGGGTTCGCCCGCCTTTGCGTCACCGAACCCGAGACCATGACCCCAGAGCGCAGGACGTTTCCATGAGCGACGCCGACACAACGCCCCTTCTTTCAACACCCCTGACGGATCTTCACAGGGAACTCGGCGCCCGCCTCGTGCCCTTCGCGGGCTACGAGATGCCTGTCCAGTTTCCCGCCGGCATCATTGCCGAACACACCCACACGCGTGAGAAGGCCGGCCTTTTCGATGTGTCCCACATGGGGCAGGCCTGGCTTGTCGGCCCGGATCACGCGACTGTCTCCGCCGCGCTGGAGACCATGGTTCCCTCCGCGATTGCCGGTCTCAAGCCCGGGCGCCAGCGCTACACGGTGCTTCTCAACGCCGACGGCGGCATCGTCGACGACCTGATGGTCACCCGTCCGCTGGGCGAGGAAAACGATGGCCGCCTGTTCCTGGTGGTCAATGCCTCGCGCAAGGATGTCGACTACGCGATGATCGAGGCGGGTCTTCCCGAGGGCGTGCGGCTCGAGAAGGTCGAGGACAGGGCGCTTGTCGCATTGCAGGGGCCGCTCGCGGCCGAGGTGATGGCGGCCCATGCGCCCGCCGCGGCCGATCTTGCCTTCATGAGTGCGGCCGAGATGGAGTTCGACGGCATCGGCGTGCATGTCTCGCGCTCGGGCTACACCGGCGAGGACGGCTACGAAATTTCCGTGCCCGCGGGGGCGGCGGAGCCGCTCGCCCGGGCCCTTCTGGCGGACGAGCGTGTTGCTCCCGTTGGTCTCGGCGCGCGCGACAGCCTGCGCCTCGAGGCCGGTCTCTGCCTCTACGGACATGATCTCGACGAGACGACTTCCCCGGTCGAGGGGGGCATCACCTTCGTTCTGCAGAAGCGGCGCAAGGAGGCCGGCGACTTTCCCGGCGCCGCGCGCATTCTCAAGGAACTGGCCGACGGACCGTCGCGTCGCCGCGTCGGCTTCCGCCTCGAGGGCCGCGCGCCGGCGCGCGAGGGCGCGGAAGTGCGTGCGACCTCCGGCGAGATCATCGGGGTCCTGACCTCGGGCGGCTTCGCCCCGACGCTCGGTGCGCCGATCGCCATGGGATACGTGGCGGCCGGCCACGATGCCCCGGGCACCCGGGTGAAGCTCGTCGTGCGTGGCCGGGAGCTCGACGCCAGCGTCGTCGAAATGCCCTTCGTTCCCCAGCGCTATTACCGCAAGCCGTCCGCCTGACGGACATACGATCCAGGAGACCCGCCGGCCGCAAGAGCCGGCCTTCCAGAGGACTGATGACAATGTCGACCCGTTTTACTGAAGACCACGAGTGGATCACCGTCGACGGCGATGTCGCCACCGTCGGCATCACCGACTACGCGCAGAGCCAGCTCGGCGATGTCGTGTTCGTGGAACTGCCCGAGGTGGGCCGCAAGCTCAAGAAGGGCGACGAGGCGGCTGTCGTGGAGAGCGTGAAGGCGGCTTCCGAGGTTTACGCGCCGCTCGATGGCGAGGTGGTCGAGGCCAACGATTCGCTCGCCGACCAGCCGGGCACCGTCAATGAGGATCCGGAAGGCGCGGCCTGGTTCGTGAAGATCCGTCTGTCCGACAAGTCTCAGCTCGACAGCCTGATGGACGAAGCGGCCTACAAGGCACACGTCGAGGGGCTTTGATCCCATGGCCGGGCACATCCACACCGCCGAGATCGTCTGGACCTGCGAGGGCGAGAACTTTGCCAAGGGCCGATACTCGCGCGGCCACGTCTGGCGGTTCGACGGTGGCGTGGAGGTGCCCGCCTCCGCCTCTCCCGCCGTGGTGCCGCTGCCCTATTCGCTCGTGGACGCGGTTGACCCGGAGGAGGCTTTCCTGGCCGCCGTCTCGTCCTGCCACATGATGACCTTTCTCGACCTCGCGCGCCGGGACGGCTTCGTGATTGCCGCCTATTCCGACAAGGCCGAGGCCATGCTGGAGCGGATCGCGCCGGGGCGCATGGGCATCACGAAGGTGACCCTGCGCCCGGCCATCACCTTCCGGGCGGAGGCGGAACCGGACGAGGCCAAGCTCTCCGAACTGCATCATCTCGCCCACGAGATGTGTTTCATCGCCAATTCGGTCCGCTGCGACATCGTGGTGGAGGCGGAGCCCGTGCGGCTCGTCGCCCCCGAGTAAGGGCGAAACCCGACCCGTAACCGCAACAGGGGAACGACGTCCCGATGCGTTATCTTCCGCTTTCCGATGCCGACCGCGCCGACATGATGGCGCGCGTGGGTGTCTCGGACATCAACGAGATCTTCGCCGACATTCCGGCAAGTGCCCGGATCGAGGGGCTGCTCGATCTGCCGTCGCACCAGGGCGAGGCCGCCGTGGAGCGGGATCTCTCGCGCATGGCAGCGCGCAATGTCGCCGCCGGCTCGGTGCCGTTCTTCGTCGGAGCCGGTGCCTACAGGCATCATGTGCCGGCGACGGTTGACCACCTGATCCAGCGCTCCGAGTTCCTCACCTCCTACACGCCCTATCAGCCCGAGATCACGCAGGGCACCCTGCAGTATCTCTTCGAGTTCCAGACCCAGGTCGCGGCGCTCACCGGCATGGATGTGGCCAACGCCTCCATGTACGACGGGTCCACCGGCACCGCCGAGGCGGTGCTGATGGCGCATCGGGTCACCAGGCGCAACAAGGCGGTACTGTCCGGTGGCCTGCATCCCCAGTACCGGCAGGTCGTGGAAGGACTGTCCGCCCAGGCGGGCGACCGCACGCAGGCGCTGGCCGCGGATCCGAAAGGCACCGAGGACATTCTCGCCGTGATCGACGACGAGACCTCCTGCGTCGTGGTCCAGTCGCCCTCCGTCTACGGCCACCTGATCGATCTCGCGCCGATCGCCGAAAAGGCCCACGCCCATGGCGCGCTGCTGATCGCGGTCTTCACCGAGGTCGTCTCGCTCGGTCTCGTCGAGCCCGCCGGTGCGCAGGGCGCCGACATCGTGGTCGGCGAGGGCCAGTCCATCGGCAATGGCCTGACCTTCGGCGGTCCCTATGTCGGTCTTTTCGCGACCCGGCAGAAATATGTGCGCCAGATGCCTGGCCGGCTGTGCGGCGAGACGGTCGATGCCAACGGCAAGCGCGGCTTCGTGCTGACGCTTTCCACCCGCGAACAGCACATCCGCCGCGACAAGGCGACGTCCAACATCTGCACCAACTCGGGTCTCTGCTGCCTCGCCTTCACGATCCACATGTCCCTGCTGGGCGGCAACGGCCTTTCGAGGCTGGCGCGGATCAATCACGCCAACGCGGTGCAGCTTAAGGGCCTTCTGGCCGGGGTGCCGGGCGTCACGGTGCTGAACGACACGTTCTTCAACGAGTTCACCGTCGAGCTGCCGAAGCCGGCGGCCGGCGTGGTCGAGGCGCTGGCGGAGAAGGGTGTGCTCGGTGGTGTTCCCATGTCGCGCCTGGAGCCGGGCAAGGCGGAGCTTGAAAACCTTCTCGTGGTCGCCTCCACGGAGGTGAACTCGGACGAGGACCGCGCGGCCTTCGCCGCCGCGCTCAAGGAGGTGCTGGCATGAGCATGAACAATCAGGGACGCCCCTCCGCGCCCGTCGAGACGGATGCGGTCGCGCTCCGCGAGACCTTCACCGGCAACAAGGCGCTTGCCATGGAAGAGCCGCTGATCTTCGAGGTCGGCCGCAACGACGTGTGCGGCGTCGACCTGGAAGAGCCGGCGGATGTTCCCTTCGCGCTTGGCGGACACGCCCGCAAGGAGGCGCTCGACCTTCCCGCGCTCACCGAGCCGGAGGCCATGCGCCACTATGTGCGCCTGTCGTCCAAGAACTATGCGATCGATGCCGGCCTCTATCCGCTCGGCTCCTGCACGATGAAGCACAATCCGCGCCTCAACGAGAAGATGGCCCGGCTGCCGGGCTTCGCGGACGTGCATCCGCTGCAGCCTCTGTCGACGGTGCCCGGCGCCATCGACCTGATCGCCGAGCTCGGACACTGGCTGGTCACCATGACCGGCATGAGCGCGGTTGCCATGAGCCCAAAGGCGGGCGCGCACGGCGAACTCTGCGGCATGATGGCGATCAAGGCGGCTCACAAGGCGGCCGGACGGGACCCGAAGATCGTGCTGGTGCCCGAATCCGCCCATGGCACCAACCCGGCGACCGCAGCACTCCTCGGCTACAAGGTCGTCGCGGTGGCCGCACGCGCGGACGGCACCGTCGACCCTTCCGAGGTTGTTGCGCGGATTGGTGAGCATGAGGGCGACATCGCCGGCATCATGCTCACCAATCCGAACACCTGCGGCCTGTTCGAGCGCGACATCATCGCCATCGCGGAGGCGATCCACGCCGCCAATGGCTACTTCTACTGCGACGGCGCGAATTTCAACGCCATCGTCGGAAAGGCGCGACCGGGCGACCTTGGCGTCGATGCCATGCACATCAACCTTCACAAGACCTTTTCCACGCAGCACGGCGGTGGCGGGCCGGGTGCCGGCCCGGTGGTCCTGTCCGAACGTCTGGCGCCCTTCGCGCCGCTTCCCTTCCTGCGCAAGGACGGTGACACGACGACCTGGGTGGAGAACGAGAGCGAACTGAAGGACGGCGAGAAGCCCTTCGGCCGCATGACCGCGTTCCATGGCCAGATGGGCATGTATGTGCGTGCGCTCGCCTACATGAAGAGCCACGGTGCCGACGGCCTGCGTCAGGCGTCGGAAGACGCCGTGCTCAATGCCAACTATGTGCGTGTCGGCCTGCAGGATCTCATGAGCCTGCCGTTCGGCGAGCGCTGGTGCATGCATGAGGTGCTGTTCGACGACAGCTTCCTGAAGGACACGGGCGTGACCACCCTCGATTTCGCCAAGGCGATGATCGACGAGGGCTATCACCCGATGACCATGTACTTCCCGCTGGTTGTCCATGGCGCCATGCTGATCGAGCCGACCGAGTCGGAAAGCCGCTCTTCGCTCGACCTGTTCGTCGCCACCATGCGCGATCTGGTGATGAGCGCGAAGAAGGGCGAGACCGACCGTTTCGCCGGCGCTCCCTTCCATGCCCCCCGGGCTCGTCTCGACGAGACGCGCGCCGCGCGCAAGCCGATCCTCAAGTGGGAGCGGCCCGACCCGCGTGAGGTGGAGCCTCAGGCGGCGGCCGAATAGCGCCACCGCCTCGCGTCAAAGCCACAACGCAAACGCCCGGCCATCGTGCCGGGCGTTTTCGTTTCGCAAGGGCGGTTGCTTTTTGTAATCTCGTGTGTCTATTTGACATATTAGATGTCATATAGAGGCGATGATGACGGACAAGGCTCGGACGCTCCACGACCTGCTGCAGATGGTGCGGCCGCTGCACCGGCGTGTCGCCCGCTCGGTTGGCGGTCATCTGGAGGGCACGGGCATCGGCGTCGGCGAGCGCGCGGTGCTGGCGCTTCTCGTCGAAGGCACGCCCTTGAGCGTTCCGGCGATCGGGCGCGCGCTCTTCCTGCCGCGCCAGAACATCCAGAAATGGGTCGATGGTCTCCGCGCCGCCGGACTTGCCGAACGCTGGCCGAATCCTGCCCATCGCCGCTCGCATCTCATCGCCGCGACGCCTCAGGGCCGCGAACTGTTTGCAGCTATCCGCAAGCGTGAGGACGCGGCGATTGCCGCTCTTGCCGAGCGCCTCTCGCCGGCGGAGCTGGAGGCCGCATCCACCGTGCTGTCCGCCTGTCTCGAGCATTTCTCGCCGTTCGAGGACGATCCCGATCATCCCCGTCCGCTCGCCTGACACTCACGCAAGGAGATCGCACATGTGGCTCACCATCCTCGGCGTCGCGCTTGCGGCTCTTGCCGGTCTGGCGCTCTACTTCGTCGCAACAGCGCGGCGCATTGCCCGACCGACCCGCGGGGAGCCGATTGTGCGCGATGCCACCAAAGCCGCGCTTCTCGTTATCGACATGCAGGAGGACTTCACCCGCTCGCAAGGCGCGAATGCCTATGACGGACAAGAGCGTGACCGGGCGATTGGTCGCATCAACGCTCTCGTCGCGGCCGCACGAAAGGCCGGCGAACCGGTCGCCTTCATCCGGCAGGAGCATCAAGGCAGGGCGGTGCAATGGATCGCAAGCCTTTTGCTCGGCGGCGCCGGCAATCCGGGCCGGCCGGGCGCGCGGCTCGACCGCGATATCGACGCGGATGGCTGTCCCGTCTTCGTCAAGCATGTGGCCGATGCCTTTTCCGATCCCGCGCTTGATGCCTGGCTGCGCGAGCAGACGGTAGGCCGTCTCACCCTGACCGGGCTGGACCTCGCCCATTGCGTCAGGGGAACGGCGCTTGGCGCGCGCAATCGCGGCTATCGGGTGACGGTCGACCTGGCGGGATCGCTGGCCGCGCGGGAAAAGCCAGCCTTGCACGCGGTCGACGAAATGGAAACGGCGGGCGTTGTCCTGCGTGGCCCGGAGGACGGCGCGCCGCGCGCCGCCATGGTCTGACTGCGGGCGGGTGACGGCCGGTCTTGCCAGCTGCGCGGAAGTGGCCATGTTAGGGCGCAACAACAGGACCGACCGCTATGCCCCATCCAACTGACCTCGACACCCGTCCGGGACTTCCCGAGGACCAGCGCTTCCTGCTGGAGGTCCATCCGAGGGAGACCTGGGCCGGACATGACAATCTTGGCGGATTGATGCGGTTCTGGCTTTCGCGGCACGACGGCTTTCGCGAGATGGGAGCGGGGCTCGACAGCCTCATTTCCGATTTTCGCGAGGGCAACGTCGCGGCGCCCGACCTTGCGCCGCTTCTGGTTCCGCGCCTGCAGGTGTTTCTGGGTGAACTGCATCACCATCACCTGATCGAGGATCACCACTATTTCCCGGTCTTCGTGGCCGCCGAAAACCGGATGGCGCGCGGGTTCGAGCTGCTCGAGAACGATCACGAGGTGATCCACGCTCGTATCGAAGCCGTCGCGGAAAGCGCCAACGCCCTGTTGCGTGATCTTCAGGCGGCGGATCCGGATCGCATCCGCCGCGCGGCCGATGCCTACGCCGGTGAGAGCGGGCGCCTGATCTCCGGCCTCATGCGCCATCTCGGCGACGAGGAGGACCTGATCGTGCCCCTGGTGCTGGAACGCGGGGAGGATGACCTCGGCGTGTCCTGACGCTGCCCGTCACGGAGAAAAGCCTCCGCCGGTTTCCCGGCGGAGGCTTGAGGTCAGGTGCGGGGAAGCGCCTTTTTGTCGAAGGGATCGTCAGGCCGCGCTACGGCTGGAACTGCTCATGTGCACGGCGCGGAACTCGGCGCGAAGCGTGTCGATGGGCTGGCGCTTGCCGGAACTTTCCACGTGCCAGTATGTCCAGCCATTGCAGGCCTCGAGACCCTGAACGGCCGCTCCGACCTTGTGGATCGAGCCCGAGTGCTCGCCACAGACGAGGGAACCGTCCGCGCGGACCTTGGCCTCGTGCCGGCCCTTGGAACAGGTCAGCCGGTCGCCCGGAGACACGAGCCCCGCGTCGATCAGGCTGCCGAAGGGCACTCGCGGCGCGGCGCGCTTGCCGCGCGAGACGCCGAGCGCTTCCGGATCCACCGTGTCGATCTCGTCGATACGCTGGCGTGCCGCGTCGATATAGGACTGCTCGCGCTCCACGCCGACGAAGTGACGTCCGAGCTTCTTGGCGACCGCACCCGTGGTGCCGGTGCCGAAGAACGGGTCGAGCACAACGTCGCCGGGGTTGGTCGAGGCAAGCAGCACCCTGTAGAGCAGCGACTCCGGCTTCTGGGTCGGATGGACCTTCTGGCCATCGTCGTCCTTGAGCCGCTCCGACCCGGTGCAGATCGGCAGGTGCCAGTCCGAGCGCATCTGAAGATCGTCGTTGAAGGTCTTCAGCGCTTCATAGTTGAAGGTGTACTTCGAGTCCTTCGACTTCGACGCCCAGATCATCGTCTCGTGGGCGTTGGTCAGCCGTTTGCCACGAAAGTTGGGCATCGGGTTGGACTTCAGCCACACCACGTCATTGAGGATCCAGAACCCGAGGTCCTGGAGGATCGCTCCGACGCGGAAGATGTTGTGATAGGAGCCGATGACCCAGATGCCGCCGTCCGGCTTGAGCACCCGGCGCACGGCCATCAGCCACGCACGGGTGAAGGCATCATAGGCCTCGAAGCTCTCGAACTGGTCCCAGTGGTCGTCGCAGGCATCCACCCGCGACTGGTCGGGACGGTGCAGGTCGCCACCGAGCTGCAGGTTGTACGGGGGATCGGCGAAAACCAGATCCACCGACTGCCGCGGCAGGCGTTCGAGCGCTGCGACACAGTCTCCCTTGAAGATCGTGTCGAGCCATTCTTGGTTGGCGTTGGACGCCTCGGGAAGACGGGGTGCCACGAAGGGCACCCCTTTACGCTGTACACTCATTGCGACGCAGAACCTCACGCAATTACGAGGATCATGGTTACCGGGCGTGGTAAATCGGGAGTTAAGGGGCAAAAGAAAAAAGGCTATTTGAATCAACAGTCTGTTTACCTTGTTGTACGGAGTCCCCGATACTGCTTCGCTTTGTTAACGCGCTGTTTCCACCGCTTGCGGCGGCGCTCCGTCCTAACGGGCTGCCTTGCCACGGAATTTTCGGAAGCCTCACGATCCGCGTCTTGCAAATTGCGTATACTGCCCGCCCGATCCGTTAACGCTGCCGGATGGCGAGAGCCTGAAACGAAATCCCTCGTTCCCGGCGCATTTTTTTCGCAAGGTCATGCTAGCAAGGCACAAAAGGACGATCGCGTCGTATCGGCGGCGGATCAGGAGAACGGGAGAAACCGCGATGACCACCGACAATCGGCCCAAGGAGCATGCGACCCGCATGGATGCGTCGGGCGGGGCGGGGGCTTCGGTCGATGCCATGCCGTTGCGACAGCCGGACAATCCGCCCTTTGCCGCCTTCACCGATCCCGATGCCGCCGTCGAGCGGCTGAACGAGATTTTCGCGACCAACACCGCGTTTCTGCGCGATGCCTTCAAGGACTTCGTGGCGGGAGAACTGCCCTCCTGCCGGGTGCGGGCCTGCTATCCGCAGATCCGCATTGCCACCGCGACCCACTCGCGGGTCGACAGCCGGCTCGCCTACGGTTTCGTCTCGGGCCCTGGAGTTCATTCGACCACGGTGACGCGCCCGGATCTTTTCGCGGGGTACCTGAGGGAGCAGATCGAACTCTTGCTGCGCAACCACGAGGTGCCGGTCGAGATCGGAGTCGGCGACGTTCCGATCCCGCTGCATTTCGCATTTTATGACGGGACGCATGTGGAAGGGGTCGCGGAGGCGCTGAACCACCCTCTCGCCGATGTCTTCGACCTTCCGGACCTGTCGATCCTGGACGACGCGATCGTCAACGGCACCCATGAAGTCGCCGCCGGCATGGCGCGGCCGCTTGCGCCTTTCACGGCGCCGCGCGTCGACTATTCCCTGCATCGCCTTCAGCACTATACCGCCACGGCGGCGGAGCATTTCCAGAACTTCGTGATCCTGACCAACTATCAGTTCTACATCGACGAGTTCTGCCGACTGGCTGGCGACCTGATGGCGCAGGAGGGCAGCGGCTACACCCATTTCGTCGAGCCGGGCAACATCACAGTCGCCCCGGACGGCTCGCTCTCCGGTGAGAGGCCTTCCCGGTTGCCCCAGATGCCGGCCTATCATCTGGTGCGCCCGGATCATTCGGGCATCACCATGGTGAACATCGGCGTTGGTCCCTCCAATGCGAAGACGATCACCGACCACGTGGCGGTCCTGCGGTCGCATGCCTGGCTGATGCTTGGGCATTGCGCGGGGCTGAGAAACAGCCAGAAACTCGGCGACTACGTCCTTGCGCATGGCTACGTGCGGGAGGACCACGTGCTTGACGCGGACCTGCCGCCGTGGGTGCCGATCCCGCCGCTCGCGGAGGTGCAGGTTGCGCTCGAGCAGGCGGTCGAAGAGGTCACGGGGCTCGCCGGCTACGAGCTCAAGCGCGTGATGCGCACGGGAACGGTCGCCTCCATCGACAACCGCAATTGGGAGCTTCGCGACCACCGGGAGCCGGTGCAGCGGTTCTCCCAGTCGCGCGCAATCGGTCTCGACATGGAATCGGCGACCATCGCCGCCAATGGTTTCCGTTTCCGCGTCCCCTATGGCACGCTTCTTTGCGTGTCGGACAAGCCGCTTCACGGCGAACTGAAGCTGCCGGGCATGGCGACCGACTTCTACAAGCGGCAGGTCGCCCAGCATCTCAAGATCGGCATTGCCGCGATGGAGAAGCTGCGCGCGATGCCGCGCGAGCGGCTTCATTCACGCAAGCTGCGCTCCTTCGCCGAAACCGCGTTCCAGTAGGCCACACCCTATCTGAAAGCCGGCCCGTGGCACCAGCAGGTGAGCGACCGGCGTCGGCCGGATGTCACCGGTGCCACCCGATGGAGCATGAAGGAGGCGAAGAGCGTGGCATCGCCGATGCCCCGCTCGCTTGCCTGCACCGCTCCACCGAGGTTGATCTCCAGCGCTCCGCCGTCATAGGCGTCAGCCTCGCTCAGTTGCACCACGATCGTGAGCTTGCGCCGCCGTGCGAGCGGACCGTCGCCGATATCGGAATGCCAGTCGTAGTGCCCGGCGACGCTCTCGTCATAGGTCGCGACCTGAAGCCGCTCGCCGAAGTCGGTGATGTCGAAGTCGAAGCGCTCGCGGTTCGCCCGCGCGACGCCGGCAACGATACGCTCCATGACCCAGGAGGCGGAGCTTTTGTCATCGAGCCAGGCGATGTCCGCCCGCCGGATGTTGTGATGCTGGAGACCGCCGACGAGGCCGCCGGTCGCCTGATGGGCGTCTTCGGCCAGCCGGATCACTTCGGCGGCCTCGGCGCGGGAAAAAAGCGCAGGCATGGAATGCGTGAACATGGCCGAAGTCTCCGCAACGGCTGGAACGATGCCCACTCGGGACGCGCGTCTATGATGCAGTTTGCGGAAAAGCGCAACGGCTTTGACAGGCATGTCCGTGACGTTGGCTCAGCGCCGTGTGCCGGCCTCCACGGCCTTGCGCATGACGGTCGGCAGGGCCTCGCCGGAAAGGGCGTTCGCACCGGACCACCAGCAGCCGTCGGGGGCTTCCGCCTCAAGCGGCGCGCGCGCGTGCCACACCGCGAGTTCAAGATGAAAATGCGTGAAGGTGTGGCGCACGTCCGCCGATACGCGCCGCCAGTCGAGACCCATTGCATCAAGCTCCGAAGGAACGGCGGCAAGGTCGTCCTTGGCCACGCCTTCTCCCCACGCGCTGACCGGCGGTTCGCTCATGCCGCCGAGAAGTCCCTTCGGCGGTCGGCGGCGCAGCAGGACCGCACCGTCGGCCCGTTCGACGACGAAAGCCATGCCGTGCCGTGTCGGTTTTGCCTTCTTCGGAGCCTTTCGCGGCAGGGTTTCCGCGATGCCCGCCGCGCGTCCGGCGCACGGTGTGATCCAGGGACACAGGGCGCATGCGGGTTTTCTCGGCGAGCAGATCGTTGCCCCGAGGTCCATCATGGCCTGTGCGAAGTCTCCCGGACGGTGCGTCGGGACCAGGGCGGTCGTCTCCTCGCGGATCTGCGGCTTGGCGTCGGGCAGCGGTGTTTCCATGGCGCGAAGGCGGGTCATGACCCGCTCCACATTGCCGTCGACAACCGCAGCCGGCCGGTCGAAGGCGATGGCCGCGATCGCCGCCGCCGTATAGGGGCCGATGCCCGGCAGCGCGCGCAAGGCCTCTTCCGTATCCGGGAAGCGGCCGTCATGGTCACGGGCAACCGCTTCCGCGCAGGCCTTCAGGTTGCGGGCGCGCGAGTAGTAGCCAAGCCCCGCCCAGGCCTTCATCACCTCCGCCTCGTCCTCGTTCGCGAGCGCCGAAACGTCGGGCCACCGCGCCGTGAAGGCATCGAAATAGGGTTTCACGGCCTGAACGGTGGTTTGCTGAAGCATGATTTCGGACAGCCACACCCGATAGGGATCGGGGCGTGTTCCCCTGGCGCGCTCCCTCGGCCCCACGCGCCACGGCAGCGCGCGCGCGTGTCGGTCGTACCAGTCCAGGAGTTCGGCCGCGAGGGATGTCATGAGGGAGGGGGCTTCCATTTTCGTGTTCCGGTGAAGGATCGGCGTGCGTCCGGCGAATTCAAGCGTTTCACGGATATTGCTGTGGCAAAGCTGTGGACGGGGTGAGGGCAATTATCTTCGCGCGTGGAAGGACGGCGGTGTCGCGAAATTGTCCCAATTCCGGAGTCGACTGGCCCACATGAGCGATTCGCGCCAACATGCCGTGTCGAGAAAGCCCGCGCAGCCCTCCAGCCTGCGAAGGGTGACCCGTGCGCGCCCCATCGGTGACCTGATCGGAAAGACGCTGGAGCGGTCCTGCCGCAGGCGTGGCTTTGCCGCCGCCGATCTTGTCGTGGACTGGCCGGACATCGTCGGCGAACGTTATGCCGGCAAGGTTCAGCCCCTGCGCGTGGACTGGCCGCGTGTTCCCGAAGGCGTGAGCGATCCCGAGGCGCAGCCTGCCACGCTCGTTGTCCAGACGGACGGCGCCACGGCACTTCTTTTGACGCATGACATCGGTCAGGTGGTGGAGCGTATCAACACCTTCTTCGGCTGGGGCGCGATCGGACGCATCCGGATCCTGCAGCGCCCCCTGACGCCGCCGAAACGCACGCCGCCCCGGAAACCGCGTCCACTGACCGCGGACGAGGAAGCGGAACTCTCCGACAAGCTCGCCGGTGTCGGGAACACCAAGCTGGGGGCCGCGCTGGAGAAGCTTGGCCGCGCGGTGCTCGCGAAGACGCGCTGACGCGAGGGCTTTTGCCCGGCAACGATGAATGGCCCGGGCCTGGCGAAGATGGTCGGGCTGTCGCGTTGGCCGGCCTTGGCGCGCGGTGTCGCGAAAATGTGAAGTGCATGGAGCCTCGAAGCTTTCCGCCTTCCCAAAGACGCCATATTCTCCTTGTCGGTTGACCGGATCGTATGAGGCGCTAAACAGCCTTCGAGTCGTCGTGACCGTATCCTATGGGAGTATCCCCGTGCGTTTGAACCGCCGCCAGCTTCTCATTCGTTCCTCCGCCGGACTTGCCGCCGCAGGTTTTGCGCTCAACGCGTTGCCGGCTTTTGCCCAGTCCGTCGATGTCGAGGAACTGATGACGCCGGGCCCGCTGCCCGAGATGGTCCTCGGCTCCGAGGATGCGCCGCTGACGATTGTCGAGTACGCCTCGATGACGTGCGGCCACTGTGCAAACTTCCACAAGTACAGCTATCCGCACCTCAAGTCGGAGTACATCGATACGGGCAAGGTGCGGTTCGTCTTCCGCGAGTTCCCGCTCGACCCGGTCGCAGCCGCTGCCTTCATGCTTGCCCGCGGGTTGCCCGAGGACAAGTATTTCGATGCCATCGACCTGATGTTCGAGACCCAGTCTTCATGGGCCTTCACCGATGACCCGTATACGGCGCTTCTCAAGCTCGGTCAGCAGATCGGCTATACGAAAGAGACCGCCGAGAAGACCCTCGGGGACCAGAAGCTGCTCGACAGCATCACCGCGATCCGTGCGCGGGCTGGCGAGAAGTTCGGTGTCAAGTCGACCCCGACGTTCTTCTTCGACGGGAACATGGTCGGTGGCGCGCTGACGGTTGCGCAACTCGACGCGGAAATTGCAAAATACCTTTGATGGCCGGATCGGCCGCGCCTGACGCCGGGGTCTGATCGACACAAGGATCGGACGCCGGGGCCACGTGCGGCCCGGCCTTTCACGATCTTTCGCGCGATGTCGCGCGTCAGGAGATCAGGGGCCGGGCACGAATGGCGGCAAATGCGGCAGTTCGCAGGTGTGTCTCGCGGGTGCGCTTGCGCCCGCGCGTCTGCCGCTGTTCGCCTGCCGAATGCCTGTCCTCGGGCGGGGCGGCCCGTCCATGAAATTTTCCAAGCTTCGTGTTCTCGGCTTCAAGTCCTTCGTCGAGCCGATGGAGTTCGTCATCGGGGACGGGCTGACCGGTGTGGTCGGTCCCAACGGATGCGGCAAGTCCAACCTCGTCGAATCCCTTCGCTGGGTGATGGGCGAAAATTCCTACAAGAACATGCGTGCGTCCGGCATGGACGACGTCATCTTCTCCGGCAGCCTCAACCGTCCGGCGCGCAACACGGCCGAGGTGACGCTGTTCCTCGACAATTCGGATCGCACGGCGCCCGCCGGTTTCAACGATGCGGACACACTTGAGGTTACCCGCCGTATCGAGCGTGAATCCGGCTCCAACTACAAGATCAATGCCCGGGACGTGCGCGCCCGCGACGTGCAGCTTCTCTTTGCGGATGCCTCCACCGGTGCGCGGTCGCCGGCCCTTGTGCGTCAGGGACAGATCGGCGAACTCATCGCCGCCAAGCCGACCTCCCGCCGCCAGATCCTGGAAGAGGCCGCCGGGATTTCCGGGCTTCATTCGCGCCGGCACGAGGCCGAACTGCGCTTGCGTGCCGCCGAGCAGAACCTCGACAGGCTGGAGGACGTGCTTGTCCAGATCGACGGCCAGGTCGACAGTCTGCGCCGACAGGCGCGTCAGGCCGGGCGATTCCGCAATCTGTCCGCCGAAATCCGTTCCGCCGAGGCCAGCCTCTATTACCTGCGCTGGCTGGACTGTCGTGACCGTCTCTCTTCCGCCGAGGAGGAATTCCGGGCGGCGGAGGCATCGATGGGCGAGGCGGCCGCGCTTCAGGGCGAGGCGGCCCGGGTTCAGGCGATCGCCGCGCACAAGGTTCCGGAAATGCGCGAGGCATCGGCGAAGGCCGGCGCCGCGCTTCAGCGGCTCGTCATTGCACGCAACGAACTCGATGGCGAGGAGCGCCGCGTGCGCGAGCGGCTTGAGGATCTCTCCCGCCGGCTGCAACAGCTTCATCAGGACATTGCTCGCGAGGAGAGCCTGCTGGCCGACAACGACGGTCATCTTGCGACCCTGGCCGAGGAAGAAGAGGAACTGCGCGCCGAGACGCTGGAGGAAGAGGAACGTGCGGCCGAGGCCGCCGTGCGGGTGGAAGAAGCCGATGCGGTGGTGGCCGGTGCCGAGGAGCGCGTGTCCGCGCTGACCCAGGAGCAGGCGGGCATTCTCGCCCGCCGCCGTCAACTGGCGGAGGCCTTCGAGGCCGCGCGCGCGCGATCCGCCAAGCTTTCGCGTCAGCACGAGGCGGCGCGCGCCGACCTTGCGAGGCTCGAGGCCGAAGTCGAGGGCGCGCCCGACCTGGAAGCCGGTCGCGAGGCTCTCATGCTGGCGGAGGAGGTTCTGGCGCGCGCCGAGGAGGACGTGCTGGAAGCGGAGGAGCGCACCGCGTCCGCCCGGGCGCGCCACGAGGGCGCGCGGGCGCCGCTCGGCGAGGCGGAGGCGGCGCTCTCCAGGCTGGAAACGGAAGCCCGAACGCTCGCGGAGGTTCTGGGCGAGGGCCAGTCCGGCGACCGGCCGGCCGTGGTCGAGGACATGTCCGCCAGTCCGGGCTACGAAACCGCGCTGGGCGCGGCCCTGGGCGAGGACCTGGATGCCCCGCTGGGTGGCGATGCTCCCATGCGCTGGTCGAACGCCGACGACGGCGGGAAGCCGGATGATCCATCGTTGCCCGCCGGCGCGGAACCACTCTCCGCCCATGTCGAGGCGCCCGGCGCGCTCGCCCGTAGGCTTGCCCAGATCGGCGTCGTGGAATCCGGGCAGGGGGAGGTGCTGGCCCGCGCGCTCGCACCCGGCCAGCGTCTCGTGACGCGGGACGGCGCCCTGTGGCGCTGGGACGGCTTTCGGATCGATGCCGATGCGCCGACACCGGCAGCACAACGCCTTGCGCGCAAGAATCGTCTTGCCGCGCTGGATGGCGAGATCGCGCTTGGCGCGGAGACGCTCGAGGCAAGGCGAGCCGGGTTCGAGGAACTGGGAGAGGCCCTGCGGCAGGCGGGGGATGCGGAAGGAGCGGCGCGCCAGCGTGTTCGCGACCTGCGCGGCCAGGCGGAGACCGAACGACAGCGCGTGCTGCGGCTGGAACGTGCCCATGCCGAGGCCGAGGCGCGTCTCGGCTCGCTGCGCGATGCGCTGGAGCGTCTGACCGGAGACCTTGAGGATGCACGCATGGCGGCCGCGGAGGCGGGCGAGGCCATGCGCGAGATCGAGGAAGACGAGGGACTTGCCCGGGCGATCGAGGAAGCGCGCGCCGCTCTTTCCGAAGCCAGGGCCGCTCAGTCGCGCGAGCGCGCGGCGGCCGAGGGGATCGCCAGGGAAGGCGAGATGCGACGCCGTCGCGTCGAGGCGATCGCGCGTGAACGGGCCGCCTGGACCCAGCGCGCGGCGGGAGCCCGCGAACAGGTGGAGACGCTTCGCGACCGCATGGAAGCTGCGGAAGAGGAGCGCGCGGACCTGATCGAGGCACCCGACGACATCGAGATCCGTCGTCGCGACTTGCTGAGCGGGATTTCACGGGCGGAAGCCGAGAGGCAGGCGGCCGACGACGCGCTGGTCGCCGCCGAGACGCATCAGCGCGAGGCGGATCAGGCCGCGCAGGCTGCGTTGTCCGCGCTCTCGCAGGCGCGCGAGCGAAAGATTCGCGCCGAGGAGAGGCTGGGGGCGGCCACATCGCGCAAGGCCGAGATCGAGGCCCTGATCGACGAGGCCCTGGAAGTGCCCGTGACCGCGCTGCCGGGACTTGCGGGACTGAAGGAAGGCGCGCCGCTGCCCGATCCCGACGCCATCGAGCGGCGGGTTGAACGTCTCAAGGCTGAGCGTGAGCGCCTTGGGGGCGTCAACCTGCGCGCCGAGGACGAGCTGCGGGAGATCGAGGACCAGCGCGGCACGCTGACCGGCGAGCGCGACGATCTGATCGAGGCGATCAAGCGGCTTCGCGGCGCGATCTCCAACATCAATCGCGAGGCGCGCGAACGGCTTCTCAATGCCTTCGACATCGTGAACGGGCATTTCCAGCGTCTCTTCACGCATCTCTTCGGCGGCGGAACGGCCGAGCTTCAACTTGTCGATGCCGAGGATCCGCTCGATGCCGGCCTCGAGATCATCGCCCGCCCGCCGGGCAAGAAGCCGCAGACGATGACCCTTTTGTCGGGTGGCGAACAGGCGCTCACCGCGATGGCGCTGATCTTTGCCGTCTTCCTGACCAATCCGGCGCCCATCTGCGTGCTCGACGAGGTCGATGCGCCGCTGGATGACGCCAATGTCGAGCGCTACTGCGACCTTCTCGACGAGATGACGCGCTCCACCGCGACCCGCTTTGTCGTCATCACTCACAATCCGATCACGATGGCGCGGATGAACCGGCTTTTCGGCGTGACCATGGCCGAGCGCGGGGTCTCGCAGCTCGTCTCCGTCGACCTGGAGACCGCGGAGCGATTCCTTGAGGTCGTGTA
Source organism: Stappia sp. (assembly GCA_002722295.1). GTDB lineage: Bacteria > Pseudomonadota > Alphaproteobacteria > Rhizobiales > Stappiaceae > Stappia. Next base: position 24,001 of record PBLF01000011.1, read on the forward strand.
AGCGGGCATCGAGGCTGCGCGGGGCGGCCGGCAAAAAGCGCGCAAGGGACTGTTGTGCGCCTGTGCGTGGACTGGAAAAACGATATAAAACAATAGGTTGAATGCACTCTATGTCGCCTTGACAGGGGCGGGGGTGCCGACTATGGTGCGCCCGACTTTCAGGGGCAGGCGGCGTTCGCCGGTGTGGTTCGAGAAAAGGAGACGGCAGGTGATGTCTCCGGACAGGAACGGACCGGACAGCGAGAGGCGGCTCACGGAAGCGGAACTGTCCGAGCGAAGAAGCCGGCTGGTTCGTGAGCTCGAGGAGCGATCCGGAACCAAGGAGAAATCCGGTCCGGCAAGCACCTCGTCCACGGGTCAGGGAGCCGCTCAGGCCATGAAGCTGTCGACGGAGTTCGTCGCCGGCGTTCTGGTTGGAGCGGGGATCGGCTGGTTGATTGACCGCAGTGCAGGCACGTCTCCCTGGGGGCTGATCGTGTTCTTGCTGCTGGGCTTCGTTGCCGGGGTGCTCAATGTGTTGCGATCCGCCGGAGTTGTGGCGGACCCTGCGCAGGAGCGTCGAGGCGACCGTGACGGACGGACCTGAACCAGATACGGCGCGAAAGCGTTCCATGCGACCGCTAAAGAGGGGCTGACCCGGTGGCGAACGACCCGATCCATCAGTTCCAGATTACCAAGCTTGTCCCGATCGAGGTCGGCGGGCTTGATCTGTCCTTCACCAATTCGGCTCTTTTCATGGTCGTGACGACCGCGACCGTGGCCATGTTCCTGATCCTGTCGACGAGCGGGCGCGGCCTCGTTCCCGGCCGCTGGCAGTCGATCGCGGAAATGAGCTACGAGTTCGTTGCCGGAACCTTGCGAAGCTCAGCCGGCAACGAGGGGATGCGCTTCTTCCCGCTCGTGTTTTCGCTGTTCATGTTCGTCCTGATGGCGAACCTGCTCGGCATGTTCCCCTACTTCTTCACCGTCACCAGCCACATCATCGTCACCTTCGCTCTGTCGATCCTGGTGATCGGGACCGTGCTGGTCTACGGCTTCGCCCGCCACGGGCTGAAGTTCCTCAAGCTGTTCACGCCGGATGGCGTGCCGCCCGCGCTGTTCATTCTCGTGACGCCGATCGAGATCATCTCGTTCCTGTCGCGTCCGGTCAGCCTGTCGGTTCGTCTTTTCGCGAACATGCTTGCGGGTCACATCACGCTCAAGGTCTTCGCCGGCTTCGTCACGTCGCTCCTCGCGGCGGAAGGGCTTGGCGTGTTCGGCCCGGTCTTCTCCATCCTGCCGCTCGGCATGACGGTGGCCCTGACCGGTCTCGAGTTCCTCGTGGCCTTCCTTCAGGCCTACGTGTTCACGGTTCTGACTTGCATGTACCTCAACGATGCCCTGCATCCGAGCCACTAGAAGTCAGTTTGGTTCGGCTCCGCAATAAGGCGGAGCCGTCGTTACGTCGCTGCAATCTCATCTCAAGGAGCAAGTGTCATGGAAGCTGAAGCAGCAAAGTACATCGGTGCGGGTCTCGCCTGCCTCGGCATGGCCGGTACCGCTCTCGGCCTCGGCAACATTTTCGGCAGCTACCTCTCGGGCGCGCTGCGCAACCCGTCTGCCGCCGACGGCCAGTTCGGCCGCCTCATCTTCGGCTTTGCCGTGACCGAGGCGCTCGGCATCTTCTCGCTTCTCGTCGCTCTTCTCCTGCTCTTCGCCGTCTAAGACCGCGTTAGATCAGCGTCAGCGACGCAAAAGTTCGGCCGGGCGCAGGTCTTGCGCCCGGCTGCGCATCCGGCATCCCGGATGCGTGACTGTCTGCGGCATTGGAGACGAAAATGGCCACGACCGGCGCCGAGTCCCAGAGCGATAGCAACGCCCACGGCGTTATCGAGATTCCCGCCGACGAGCATTCGGTCGGCACGTTCCCGCCGTTTGACGGCTCGACCTATGCCTCGCAGATCCTGTGGCTGGCCATCACCTTCGGCCTGCTCTACTGGATCATGAGCAAGGTTGCGCTTCCGCGCATCAGCGGCATCCTTGAGGATCGCCGCGACCGAATTGCCGGCGACCTCGCCGAGGCGAACCGCCTGAACGAGGAAAGCAACGCCGCCATCGCCGCTTACGAGCAGGCGCTCGCGGAGGCGCGTGACAAGGCTCACGGCATCGCGCAGGAGACGCGCGACAAGCTGAAGGCCGATATCGATCGCCGCCGCGAGGAGACCGAGAGCCAGCTCACCGAGAAGCTTTCGGCCGCCGAGAAGCGCATCTCCGAGATCAAGGGCGAGGCTCTCGCCAGCGTTGGCGAGATTGCTTCAGAGACCACTGCCGCTCTCGTCGAGAGCCTTGTCGGCAAGGCGCCGACGAAGACGGACCTGAAGAAGGCCGTCGACGCGGCGATGAAGTGAGGACGCTCTGATGGACGCCACAGCATGGGCCCTGGTCGGCCTTATTCTCTTCCTGGGCATCATCGCCTATTTCAAGGTTCCGGGCATGATTTCCGGCGCGCTGGACAAGCGCGCGGACACCATCCGCAAGGAACTTGATGACGCCCGCCGTCTGCGCGAGGAGGCCCAGGCCCTTCTCGCCGACTACCAGCGCCGCCGCAACGAGGCGGAAGCCGAGGCCGAGGGCATCGTTGCCGAGGCAAAGCGCGAGGCCGAACGCATGACCGTCGAGGCCAACGAGGCGCTTGACGATCTCATCGCGCGCCGCACCGCCGCCGCAGAGGCCAAGATCTCCCAGGCCGAGGGGCAGGCGATCGCCGAGGTCCGCGCCAGGGCAACCGATCTGGCCGTCATGGCGGCCCGCGAGATCCTGGAAAAGACGGTGCCGGGCAAGGTCGGGGACGACCTGCTCTCCAAGAGCATCACCGAGGTCAAGACCCGTCTCAACTGATGAGGCGGATCGTCCGGGCTCTTCCGGAGATCACCAGAGACAAGTGAAATGGCCTCGGATCGTACGGTCCGGGGCCATTTTCGTTGGTGTGGTGGTTGCCCGACAGTGCCTTGGGCGGGATCAGCCGGCGGCATCCAGCAGCGCCGCGATCGGACGAAAGCTCTTGCGGTGAAGCGGCGTCACGCCAGCGGTGGCAAGCGCTGCCGCATGGGCTGCCGTGCCATAGCCCTTGTGACGGGCAAGGCCGTGGTCCGGCCAGACCGGATCCATGCGCTTCATGAGCCGGTCCCGTGCGACCTTGGCGACGATGGACGCGGCGGCGATGCACTGCAGTCGGGCATCGCCCTTCACGACCGCGATCCCTGGAGCGGGAAGGCCCGGGGGCACATCGCGGCCGTCGACGAGGCAGAAGGAGGGTGCGATCTCGAGCGCCCGGGTCGCGTGTGCCATTGCGCCGAGCGTGGCGGCGCGAATGTTGAGCGTGTCGATTGTGGCCGGCGACGCGAAGGCGACCCCCACGTGGGCCTTGGCGAGGATCTCCTCGTAAAGACCTTCACGGGTGGCTTCGCTCAGCGCCTTGGAATCGGCAAGTCCATGCGGAATGTCGCCTGGTATCAGAACCACGGCAGCCACGGCCACCGGCCCGGCCCAGGGTCCGCGCCCCGCTTCATCGATGCCCGCGAGCCGGTTGTCGAAGGTCGCCGCGATCCGGGCTTCCGCTTCCGGGTCCATCGTTTCCGGAACATCGATCTTGTCGAAGAGCGGCATCGCGCCTTTCAGGGACATTGGCAATCCTTGGATGTGTGGACAGGCGACGGGCGGCGTGTTTCGGACAGTCCTGCCCAATCCGGTCCCGCCTGACAAGCCTCGGCCACGGACACACCCTAGAAAAGCCTGAGCTGTACCCCGCCGGCCTGCGGGGCAAGGAAGTTCTCCGCGGAAAGTCTTCGGCGGCGCTGGTTGAAGCCGATGCGTTTCGCGGCAATCTGGAACCGCCTGGCGAGCTGTTCTGCATAGGGACCTTCGCCCTTCATCCGCTTCTGCCACTGGGCATCATAGTCCTTTCCGCCGCGCATGGAGCGGATGAGGTTCATCACATGGCGGAAACTGTCCGGCCGGTGCCGCAACAACCAGTCGCGAAACAGGGGGCTGACCTCGATGGGCAGCCGGAGAAGGATGTATCCGGCCTCTCGCGCCCCTGCTTCATGAGCGGCTTCCAGGATCTTCTCCATCTCGGAATCCGTGAGGGCGGGAATGACCGGGGCGACCATGACGCTCGCCGGCACGCCCGCCTCGTTGAGTCCCCGGATCGCGGCAAGGCGTTTCTCGGGCGTTGCGGCGCGCGGCTCCATGGAGCGTGCGAGCTTGCGGTCGAGCGTGGTGACGGACAGGGCGACTTTCACCAGCCCCCGTTCGGCCATAGGCGCCAGAATGTCGAGATCGCGCAGAACCAGCGCCGATTTGGTGACGATGCCCACCGGATGATTGCATCGGTCGAGCACCTGAAGGATGTCGCGCATCACCTTCCAGTCGCGTTCGATGGGCTGATAGGGGTCGGTGTTCGTTCCGATGGCAATGGTGCGGGGCGTGTAGCCCGGTCGGGAAAGCTCGCGCTCGAGAAGCTCGGCCGCATTAGGCTTCACGGTCAGGCGGCTTTCGAAGTCGAGCCCGGGCGAAAGTCCCACATAGGCGTGGCTCGGCCGGGCGAAACAATAGATGCAACCATGCTCGCACCCCCGATAGGGATTGATCGAGCGATCGAAGGAGATGTCGGGCGACTCGTTGCGCGTGATGATCGTGCGCGCGCGTTCCTCGTGGACCTGCGTCCGAAGGGCCTGGATTTCGTCTAGCGTTCCCCAGCCGTCATCGAAGGCTTCGAGAGCCTCCTTCTCGAATCGGCCCGCCATGTTGAGGCCTGCACCGCGTCCGCGCGCGCCGGCAATGTCGCCTTCGGGCCGCGAACCCGGCTCGGGCACTTGCACCTGATCGGGTGTTTTGGGGAGTGAAAATCCCATTGTTTCAAGCCCTGCGCGTCACCTGTGGGGAACCGTTCTGCCGACGGGCTAAGCACCAGTCGGAATGTGAACATAACAGGAACATTTTGCGCTTGAAAGAGGGATGCGTGGCCCGACTGAAGAACGGACCGCCCCGGCGGGGTGGCGGGGCGGTCCGGTCCAGGGCCCTTGATCAGCCGCCGCTGTTCTTCTGCGCGACGGCCTGAAGCTCGGCCTCGGACAGGGAGCCGTTGCCGTCCGTATCGGCCGCGGTGAACTCCTCCATGGTCATGTTCGGAATGACGGCGGTCACCTCCGAATAGGACAGCTCGCCGCTGCCGTCCGCGTCGATGTCGTCGAAGGTGACGCCCTGTGCGGCGGCGACGCCGGCCCAGGCGAGGGGGCTCAGGGTGGCAAGCGCGATGATCGTCTTCTTCATGGTCGGTTTCCTTTCCATGTTCCGGTTCGGCGGCGGCCTCTGGCCTGTCAGCCGGTGGTCGATCCCGTGTCGTCCACGGAAGGAAAGGTGGTGGCGCTGTCGGACGTGAAGACGTCAGGGAGAAGGTCATTGAGGGATAAGAAGATGGCAGGCCAAAGATGAGGCCGAAAAACGTCAGGGTTCCCTGCGGTTAGAAAGAAAATCGGACCACATGGAGGTGCCATTTGGACCGAAAGCCGCTCCGGCCTTGTCGCAAATTGCAGGGGTGTTTCGTCATCGTGCCGCGAGGTCCGGCAAAACAAGGCAGGATCGTCGCGTCCTGATCGTGAACGGCGATCCCGTGAAGCGCCAGGTGCCCCTTCAGCGCCTCAATGTGTCGCTCGGCCGCTCCCCGTAGATCCGCCGATAGGCGAGCGCCGCGCGCCCCAGGTGCGTGAAACCGCAGGCGTGGATCATCTCGGTCACGCTGGTGTCGCCATCCCCCGACAGCAGGCGCTCATGAAGAAGGGCGAGGCGGCGACGTTCGAGCGCGGCCGTGATCGTCTCGCCCCGGTGCTGACGGAAGCCCGCCTGCAGGGCTCGGACCGAGCAGCCGCAGTGACGCGCGAGCGCGGCCATGTCGAGCGGCTCCTCGAGCCTTGCGTCCAGATAGTCGAGTGCTCGGCTGATCCGGGCGGGCGGCGTGAAGGTTTCCGGGGCGGTTCCCAGCAGCCGCGCCCGGTGGGTGCTGTCCTGTCCCCACACAAGTGTCTGGACGATCGTCTCTCCAAGGCGCGCGAGCGCCGGCTCGGACGCGCCGCCGGCGGTGTCCGCAAGTGCCGCGAGATGGGCGACCTGCGCGCGGAGCGTTTGCCCGAACCCGTCATCGAGGCGCACTCCCGCCTCGAACACCAGATCTCCGACATCGTCCTGGAGCAGGTCTGCCAGGGCGGCTTCGACCGGTGCGCGATCGAGCATGAGGATGAGCTGGCCGCAGGATGCACGCCAGCGCATGACGGCGGGGCGCGTCGGCGAAAGCAGCGAGGCGGTGCGGCCGGGGCCGGTTTCGCAGCTTCCGCCGGCAAGGCGGATCTCGGCGGACCCCCGCAAGGGAATCTGGAGCAGGAAGAAGCGTTCCAGGCAACCGGGGTCGATCTCCACGTCGCCGCCGTAGGAAACGTAGTTGATCGAGCCGCCTGGAAAACGGCGGTGGTTGTGCAGGGCGTTGAAGTCCTTAGCCCTGTCGAGGGGGCTGAGCCGGTGCGCGCAGAAAATTCGCCCGACCTGCTCGGCCGCCTGGTGGACGTCTCGCGTCGCCACTTTCGCATGGTCGGCAAGCGGCACGCGCGCCCCCCTCATGGCGCACCTGTCATGACTGTTCCGTCCTCTGGAAACCGGACCGTTCGCGGCCCTTGTTGACGAAAGCCTAGCATGGCGTCGTGGAGACGTCATCCGAGCGGGGAGCTGCCCAAAACCGTGCGTGGCGTCGCCCTGCGGACAGTCGCGGCGCTCATCGGATAGACGCCCCTGCCGGACAGGCGCTTTCATTGAGGGGCGAGAACGCGTGCGCCGGCGGGCCGGAAGCATGCACCGCACCAGAGGACGGAGCAAAGCCGCGCGCCGTTGCGGCGCGTTTCAGGGGAGAATTGCTATGAACAAGGCGATCGCCAACATGGTGAAGGTCAACACCGATCCGGGCATCACCCCGGCGGGGACCGGCCATGACGGGGTGGAATGGAACATTCTCGGCCACACCTACTGGATGAAGACCGAAGGCGAGGCATGCTTCTCCTTCGAGACGCTCGACCCGCCGGGAACCTTCGTGCCGCCGCACATCCATCCCACCCAGGACGAGTTCATCTACGTGCTGGAGGGGCGGTTCGACCTCTACCTGGATGGCGAGCACCATCAGGCCCATCCCGGCGACGTGGTGCGAATGCCCATGGGCATTCCCCATGGCTACTACAATCTGACCGACACCGCCGCGCGCGCGATCTTCTGGGTCAGTCCGGCACGGCGCCTGCGCGAGCTCTTCGACAATCTGCACAATCTCGGGGACCCGGCGGAAGTCGTGCGCCAGTCCGCGCTGCGCGAGGTGCATTTCCTCAAGCCCGAGGACATGGCCTTCGATCCGCTCAAGCTGAGCGTCTGAACAGCATGGGCGTGCCCTCCGCCGGACGGGGGGCAACGCCTCGGACACCGGGACATTTCACATGGTCAAACGCAAGCGCGTCTGCGTCATCGGCGCCGGCGTGAGCGGACTTGCGTCCGCGCGCGCCTTTCGGGACAAGGGGCATGAGGTCACCGTTCTCGAACGGAGCCACGAGCTTGGCGGGGTCTGGGGGCCTGCGCGCTCCTATCCGGGCATTCGCACCCAAAGCCCCAAGGATCTCTACCGCTACACCGGCTTGTCCATGCCGGAGGATTATCCGGAGTGGCCAAGCGGGGCACAGGTCCATGCCTATCTGACGGACTTCGCCGGCACCTTCAGCCTGCTTCCTCTCATCCGTTTCCGCCATACGGTGACCGCCATGGAGCGGGCCGCGAGTGGAGGCTGGAACCTTTCGGTCGAGGATGGTGAGGGTGACAGCGGCGTCCAGCACTACGACTTCGTCGTGGTCGCCAGCGGTACGTTCACGGACCCCAACCGGTTGCGGCACAGGGGCGACGACGGATTTGTCGCCCGGGGCGGCAGCATCCTGCATTCCAGCGAATACACCGATCCGGCAATCGTGCGCGGACGCAAGGTGGTGGTGCTCGGCTTCTCCAAGTCGGCGACCGACGTTGCCGTCAATGCGGTGAAGGAGGGCGCGGAGGAGGTGACGGTCGTCTATCTGGAGCCGGTGTGGCGTGTTCCCTACCGTTTCGCCGGGCTCGTGAACTTCAAGCACATCCTTTACTGCCGTGCGTCGGAGATCATGTTCCCGCCCTGGAGCGAGGGGCGGGTCGCCAAGGCGGTCCGCGCGCTGACGAAACCCCTGGTCTGGGCGAACTGGAGAGGGCTCGAGGCGCTGCTCACGCTCCAGTTCGGCTTGAAGAAAAACGGTCTGCGCCCGAAGGCGCCGGTGGACGATACCATTGCCTGTGGCCTGTCCATCGCGACCGAAGGGTTCTTCGACCTCGTCTCGAAGGGCAGGATCAGGACCGTGAAAGGCACTTTCGAGAGGTACGAGGACGGCGAGGTGATCCTGTCGGGCGGTGAGCGCCTGCCGGTCGATGTCGCGATCCAGGCGGTCGGCTGGAAACTCGGGGTGCCCTTCCTCGACGAGGCCACGAAGGATGCGCTGATCGACGATGACGGCCAGTACCGGCTCTATCGCCTGGTTGCCAATCCAGACGTGCCGGACCTCGGATTCGTGGGGTTCAACTCGAGCTTCGCCACCGTCCTGACCAGCGATATCGCGGCCCAGTGGCTCGTGCGCTACGCGGACGGGATGCTCGCGAAGCAGCCTGGCCTGGATGACATGCGGCGCTGGATCGACGAGCACCTGAAATGGCGCAGAACCGTTCGTCCCGCCGCACGCGTTTATGGCGGCCTGTGTTCGGCGCCCTATCATTTTCGCCATATGGACGAACTGCTTGCCGACATTGGCGCGCGCAAGCGCCGCCGCAATCCCCTGGCGGAAACGTTTCTGCCGCCGGATGCGGATGCCTACGCCCGCTTTCTGGACAGCGCGCCCGCCTACAGTGCGGAGTGAACACGTCACATGAGAAAGGGGCCGGCGTTGGCCGGCCCCTTGAACAGTGCATCGTCGCGCCTGAGCGGCCCGGGCCACATCCGAGGGTGTGGCCCATAAACGAGGCGGGTCCACACCCTAAAGCTCGAACTGGTAGGTCGCCGGGGTCCAGCGATATCCTTCGCCGACCTTTTCCACGTAGCCGATGGCGGGAAAGGGCATGTGGTAGCCGGAGATGGCCAGCCCGTCGGTCGCCGCCATGTCGAAGATGCGCTTGCGGGTCGCGACGGCCTTCTCCTTGTCCATGTCGTAGCGCACGTGCCACTCGGGACGCTGGACTGAGGCGGCGAAGTGGTTGGCCACATCGCCCCAGATCATCAGCTCCTGGCCGTCGCTTTCCAGATGGAAGGACATGTGGCCCGGCGTGTGGCCGGAGGTGTCGAGGCCGGTGATGCCGGAAACGACCGCGTCCCCGTCACCGATGAAGGTGATCTTCTCGGCGAGCGGCACAACGTTGGAGCGCGCCAGGTTGGCACCGCGTTCGGCCGCCGTGCCCATGCGGTCGTCGGAGGACCAGAAGTCGTACTCCGCCTGGCCGGTCACGTAGCGGGCGTTGGCGAAGACAGGGGCGCCGTCCTTCATCAGTCCGCCGATGTGGTCACCGTGCATGTGGGTGATGACCACCGTGTCGATCTGGTCGGTGGAATAACCGGCCGCCTCGAGCTGGCCCGCGAGCTTGCCGTTCTCCCCGCCAAGGCCGGTGTCGAAAAGAACCAGTTCGGACCCGGTGTTGACGAGCACCGGCGTGAAACCGTTGACCATCCTGTCCGTCGGCAGGTTGTTTTCCCGCATCAGTTCGGCGACGGCACCGGCATCCTGGTCCTCTCCGAAGATGGGATGCGGGCCGTCCATCGCGCGTGCGGCGTCGCGCAGGGTCGTGACCTCGAAGCCGCCGAGCTTGATGCGATGGAACGCGGGCGCGGAAGCCCCCATCATCGGCGCGGCGGCGCGCACGGGACCGAGCGTGGAAAGAAGGGCAGGCGCGGCAAGCGTTGCCGTGGCCGCACCGGCGAGCAGGGTGCGGCGGTTCACTGTCGTATCCGTCATGTCCTCAAAGCCTCCCGTTTGCGAACGAAAGCGTTCCGCAAAGCCAGTTAGGCCGCGGGATGCGGGAAAAAAGAGGCGATAACGGATCCGTGAAGTGGCGTGGCCCGAACGGGGTGCCCGGCGTCATGCCTCGCGCAGCTTGCCCCGCTTCAGATGCTCGTCCAGGCGCGGCATGATCTCCACGAAATTGCAGGGCATGTGCCGGTAGTCGAGCTGCCACTTCAGGATGCCGTCCCAGGCGTCCTTGCAGGCGCCCGGAGAGCCCGGCAGAACGAAGATATAGGTCGCCCCTGCGACGCCGCCGGTCGCCCTCGACTGGATCGTGGAGGTGCCGATCTTGTCGTAGGAGATGCGGTGAAAGACCTCCGAGAAGCCGTCCATGCGTTTCTCGAACAGGGGTTCCACCGCCTCGGGCGTGACGTCCCGGCCCGTGAAGCCGGTGCCGCCGGTCGTGATGATCACGTCGACCTGAGGATCGGCGATCCAGCGGTTCACCACGGCGCGAATCCGGTCCACGTCATCGGTGACGATCTCGCGGCCGGCGAGACGGTGACCGGCGTCACCGATGCGCGCGGCAAGGGTCGAGCCGGAGCGGTCCTCCTCCAGCGAGCGTGTGTCCGACACCGTCAGCACGGCGATGTCGAGGGGGATGAAGGGGCGGCTGTCATCGATGCGATGCATGGCTGTGCTGTCACTCTGCTGGCATGGGACTGGCCGGCAGAATAGGCTTGGCCGCAACGGGACGCCAGAGCGCGCGGAACGACGACTGCGGGAGGAGGAGCGAGATGGACTGGACGGCGCCGATCGATGCCTATTGCGAGCGCCTCGATGCGGGGTTCTGGGCCGAGCCGGTCAACGCGGTGACCAACGCGGCCTTCCTGATCGCCGCCCTTTTCGCCTTTCGCGACTGGCGCGCGAGCGGGCAGGGCGATCCCGCAACGTTCCTGCTCGCGGTCATCGTGGCGGTGGTGGGTGTCGGGTCCTTCCTGTTCCATACCTTCGCGACCCGCTGGGCCGCACTGGCCGACGTGCTGCCGATCGCATTGTTCATCAACATCTACTTCTGCCTTGCGCTGCGCCGGCTGGTCGGCCTGTCCTGGCCGCTCGCCGTCTTCGGAACCCTGCTCTTCCTTGGGGCGAGCTATGCGCTCGGCCCGCTGTTCGGACGGCTTGCCGGATCGAGCGGGGGCTACGTGCCCGCCCTCGGCGCGATCTTCGGCGTCGCGGCCACGCTGTGGCTCATGCGCCGTCCCGGAGCGGGGATGCTGGCGGTGACCGGAATGGCGTTTCTGCTGTCCCTCGTTTTCCGCACGGCAGACATGCCCGCCTGCGAGGCTTTCCCGCCAGGCACGCATTTCGTATGGCATTGCCTGAACGCGCTTGTGCTCTTCTTGTTGATTCGCTTGCTGATCCGGGCAAAGTCTCATGAGGGAGCCCCTGCCGCCGCACCGGCGGGGAATGCGCGAGACACGCCCTGATCCCCTTGCCACCGCCGCCGGCCGTCAGGCCGGAGGCTTCACCGACCGAACTTCCAGGCCCGAGTGACCGCCATGACCGACGCGCCGAAAAACCAGACACCCGCTTCCGCCAGCTCCGCGCAGGCGAACCCCGCACATGATCTCGATGAGGCGGCGCTGTTCTACCACCGGCATCCGCACCCGGGAAAACTGGGCATCCAGGCGACCAAGCCGCTGGGCAACCAGCGCGATCTTGCCCTTGCCTATTCGCCGGGCGTCGCGGCGCCCTGTCTGGAGATCGCCCGCGATCCCTCGATGGCGGCCGACTACACCGCGCGCGCGAATCTGGTCGCGGTGATCTCCAACGGTACGGCGGTGCTCGGCCTGGGCGCAATCGGCCCGCTGGCCTCCAAGCCGGTGATGGAGGGCAAGGCGGTGCTCTTCAAGAAGTTCGCCGGCATCGACGTGTTCGACATCGAGGTGGACGAACTCGACGTGAACCGTTTTGTCGACGCGGTGGCGGTGCTGGAGCCCACCTTCGGCGGTATCAACCTGGAAGACATCAAGGCGCCGGAATGCTTCATGATCGAGCGCGCTCTGCGCGAGCGGATGAACATTCCCGTCTTTCATGACGACCAGCACGGCACGGCGATCATCGTCGGCGCCGCGGTCAAGAACGCGCTGGAACTGTCCGGCAAGGACATCTCGAAGGTGAAGATCGTCGCCTCGGGCGCCGGCGCGGCGGCCCTTGCCTGTCTCAACCTTCTGGTCTCGCTCGGTGCGAAGCGCGAGAACATCTACGTCACCGACATCGAGGGCGTCGTCTACAAGGGCCGCGAAAGCCTGATGGACGAATGGAAGGCCGTTTTCGCGCAGGAAACCGAAAAGCGCACGCTCGCCGAGGTCATCGAGGGGGCGGACGTCTTCCTCGGCCTGTCGGCGGCTGGCGTCCTGAAGCCTGAGATGGTCGCGGCGATGGCCGCCAATCCGCTCATCATGGCGCTCGCGAACCCGCGCCCGGAGATTATGCCGGAGGCGGCGCTTGCCGTGCGCGACGATGTCATGATGTGCACCGGTCGCTCCGACTATCCCAACCAGGTCAACAACGTCCTGTGTTTCCCCTACATCTTCCGCGGCGCGCTCGACGTGGGCGCGACCACCATCAACGAGGAGATGAAGCTCGCGGCCGTGGCGGCGATCGCGGAACTGGCGCGCGAGGAGCCGTCCGACGTCGCCGCGCGGGCCTACGGTGGCGTGACGGAGACCTTCGGGCCGAAGTATCTCATTCCCTCGCCCTTCGACCAGCGGCTGATCCTGCGCATCGCGCCGGCGGTGGCCCGTGCCGCGATGGACAGCGGCGTGGCCGAACGGCCGATCACGGACTTCGACGCCTACAACGACCGCCTCAACCGTTTCGTGTTCCGGTCCGGCCTGATCATGAAGCCGATCATCGCCGCCGCAAGGGCCAGCGAGACGCGCATCATCTATTCCGACGGAGAGGACGAGCGCGTGCTGCGCGCCGCGCAGGTGCTGCTCGAGGACAAGCTGGCGCGGCCGATTCTCATTGGCCGCCCCTCGGTGATCGAAAGCCGTTGCGAACGCTTCGGTCTCAAGATCCGTCCCGGCACCGATTTCGAGTTCATCAACCCGGAAGACGACCCGCGCTACCGCGACTATGTCGACACGCTGCATTCGCTCACCGGACGGCGCGGCGTGACGCCGGAGGCCGCCCGCACCATGGTGCGCTCCAACACCACGGTGATCGGCGCCCTTGCCGTGCGTCGGGGCGAGGCCGACGCGCTGATCTGCGGTCTTGAGGGGCGCTACACCAAGCACCTCAACAATGTGAAAAGCATCATCGGAACGGCGCCGGGCGTGCAGGACTTCTCCGCGCTTTCCCTGCTCATCAACGCGACCGGCGCGACCTTCTTCACCGACACCTATGTGACCGCGAACCCCTGTGCGCGCGAGATCGCCGAAATGACCCGGCTCGCGGCGGAGGAGATCAGCCTCTTTGGCATCACGCCGCGCGCGGCCCTTTTGTCGGCGTCGAACTTCGGTTCGCGGGACATGGCCTCGGGAGAGAAGATGCGCGAGGCGCTGGAGATCCTGGGCGAGATCGCCCCCGACCTGGAGGTCGATGGCGAGATGCACGGCGACAGTGCCCTGTCCGAGGCGATGCGGGCGCGCGTCATGCCGACGTCGCGCCTGACGGGCGAGGCCAACCTGCTCGTGTTCCCGAATCTCGATGCGGCCAACATTGCCCTCAACCTTGTGAAGGTCATGACCGAGAGCCTGCACGTGGGGCCGATCCTTCTCGGCACCGCGCAGCCGGCGCATATCCTGACGCCGTCCGTTACCTCGCGCGGCGTGGTCAACATGTCGGCCTTCGCCTCGGTGGAGGCCCAGACCAAGCGCCTCGCGGCAGAGGACTAGGGTGTGGCCCCAAAAACGAGGCGGGTCCGGTTTGTTCGCCAGGGTTGGATACGAGGCGCAAGCCTGCAGGAAACCGTCCGGTTTTCAAAGGCTGGCAACGCTGTTGCCCGGCCCTGGCCGGGCAAATCCCGAAGGGACGTGAAAACGGCTTCGATCTGCGGCGTCGAAGCCCTTGGCCGGGCGGAAGGCCCGCCCGGCGTGCTTCTCCTTGTATCTCTTTGCCGTTTTTACATGAGCCGAACCGCGTTTGCGGGGGGAGGCCCTAGGCAGTTTGCCGGCTTAGTCCGAAGCTGGCCGAATCCGTCATGGAATCGTCGCGCGCCTGAGGCACTCTTTCCTGATGGGGAGGACGTTCGGGTGGACGCTCATGACGCATTTTCTTGTGGTCTACGCCACGACTGAAGGCCAGACCGGGAAGATCGCCAACCGCGTGGCAAGCCGGTTGCGCGCTTGTGGAGGACAGGTCTCGCTCGTGGATGCACGGGCGGCGGCGGCGCTTGAGCTCGGCACCTTCGACGGTGCCGTTCTCGCGGCCTCGCTTCACCTCGGGCGTCACCAGAAGGAGATGGTGGATTTCATCCGCCTGCAGCGTGCGCGGCTCGAACGCGTTCCCACCGCCTTTATCTCCGTCAGTCTGTCGGCGGCCGGAGGAAGCGAGGATCTCGCCAACGCCGAAATCGCGGTGGAGGATCTTTTCGATGCTCTCGACTGGGAGGCGACCAGCGTGCACCTCGCTGCCGGCGCGGTGCACGACACGCGGCTGAATTTTCTCAAGCGGTGGGTGATCCACGGCATCCTGCGGGAGAAGGGCATCGAGCCCGATCCCTCCGGCGATATGGAGTTCACCGACTGGCCGGCGCTCGATCTCTTCACCGACAGCTTCTGCCGGCTGGCCGCCCGCAAGGCAAAAGAGACGGCCTGAAACGCCTGCCCTGAAACGCCTGCCCTGAAACGGAAAGGGCGGCGAGCTGTCGCCCGCCGCCCTTGTTCCTTCCATCGCAGTCCGCGCGATCACATGTTGGGGTAGTTCGGTCCGCCTGCGCCTTCCGGCACCGTCCAGGTGATGTTCTGGTTCGGATCCTTGATGTCGCAGGTCTTGCAGTGGACGCAGTTCTGCGCGTTGATCTGGAAGCGCGGCGCGTCCTCGCCTTCCTCGACCCATTCGTACACGCCGGCCGGGCAGTAGCGGTTGGACGGTCCCGCGAAGACATCGTGTTCCGAGGTCTTCTGCAGCTCCATGTCCTTCACCTTGAGGTGGATCGGCTGATCCTCCTCGTGATTGGTGTTCGACAGGAACACGGAGGAAAGCTTGTCGAAGGAGACCTCGCCGTCCGGCTTGGGATAGTCGATCGGCTTGTGTTTCGCCGCCGGCTCCAGACATTCGGAGTCGCGCTTGCCGTGCTTCCGGGTGCCGAAGAACGAGAACCCGAACAGCTCGTTGGTCCACATGTCGAGACCGCCGAGCGCCGTGCCGAGTGCGGTTCCGAAGCGTGACAGCAGCGGCTTGACGTTGCGCACCCGCTTCAGGTCCTGGCCGATCTCGCCCGCCCGCCATGCGGCGTCATAGCTCTCGAGGTCCGTGTTGGCCTCGCCGCGTGCCAGCGCGCCCATGACTTCCTCGGCCGCGAGGATGCCGGACAGCACGGCGTTGTGCGATCCCTTGATGCGCGGCACGTTGACGAAACCGGCCGAGCAGCCCAGCAGCAGGCCACCGGGGAAGCTCGTCTTCGGAACCGACTGGTAGCCGCCTTCCGTGATGGCGCGCGCGCCATAGGAGATGCGCTTGCCGCCCTCGAAGGTGTCGCGGATCGCCGGGTGCGTCTTGAAGCGCTGGAACTCGTCGAAGGGCGAGAGATACGGGTTCTTGTAGTTCAGGTGGACAACGAAGCCGACCGCGACCTGATTGTCTTCCAGATGGTAGAGGAAGGAGCCGCCACCGGTCTTGTTGTCCAGCGGCCAGCCGAAGCTGTGCTGCACGAGGCCGGGGCGGTGCTTCGAGGGATCGACCTGCCACAGCTCCTTGATGCCGATGCCGTATTTCGGCACGTCGGCGTCCTTGTCGAGCTCGAAGCGGGCAATCAGCTCCTTGGCGAGCGAGCCGCGCGCGCCTTCGCCGATCAGGACATACTTGCCGCGAAGCTCCATGCCGCGCGTGTAGTTTGCGTTGGGCGTGCCGTCGCGCGAGACGCCCATGTCGCCTGTCGCGACACCGACGACACGACCCTCGTCATCGTAGAGCACTTCGGCAGCCGCAAAGCCGGGATAGACCTCGACGCCGAGCGCTTCGGCCTTCTCGGCGAGCCAGCGCGTCACGTTGCCGAGCGAAACGACGTAGTTGCCGTGATTGTTCATCAGCGACGGCATCATCAGGTTCGGCAGGCGCATGGAACCGGCGGGGCCGAGAACCAGGAAGTGGTCGGCCGTCACCGGGGTCTTGAAGGGCGTGTCCGCCTCCTCGCGCCAGCCCGGCAGCAGCCGGTCGATGCCGATCGGGTCGACAACCGCGCCGGACAGGATGTGGGCGCCCACCTCGGAGCCCTTTTCCAGAACGACCACGGAGACATCCGTGCCGCTTTCCTCGGCAAGCTGCTTGACGCGGATCGCGGCTGCCAGGCCCGCGGGGCCGGCGCCAACGATGACGACGTCGAAATCCATGCTTTCGCGCTCAGGAAGTTCCCCGGTCTCGGCCATCCCGCTCTCCCTCTTGTGGCTTCTCTGTGTACCCGCCTTCTCTTTAGTGCAGTGCGAAACGCCCTGCAATCCGCCTTGCCATATTGGATATCTATATGACCCTCACGTCAGGGGAGCTCCTGTCCAAGGGAGAAGGGGTTTGCCACGGGCGTCGTTGCGCTGGCGCGCGCGATGCGTCACAACACGCTCATGGGACCGAGCAGACCGACAGACGAAACCGCATCCGGAGGCTTCGAGCCACCGCGAGAGGTGGTGCGCGGGCTCGAGGCGCTGCTCGATTTCTATCTTGCCTCCGGCGCAGACGCCTGGGGCGATGACGTGCCCGCCGACGCCTTCGCGCTCAGCGAACAGGCGCGAATGCAGGCCGAAGCGCGGAACCGGCCCGCCACACGGCCTGGCGGTTCTGCTCCGGCAGCGGGCGGCGCGCGATCCGGCGAGGTGCCGGCCGAGCGGTCCGCGCCCATGTCGACGGATCCGCGCGACTATCTGAAACCGGCGGCGGGTGAACGCGAAAAGCCGGCGGCCCCCGTCGCCGGCGGCACCATCGCGCTGCCCACCGACGAGACGGTCGATGCGGCGCGCGAGGCGGCGGCGCGTGCCGCAAGCCTTGAGGAACTGCGTGACATCCTCTCCCGTTTCGAGGGCTGCAACCTGCGCCTGACGGCGAAATCCCTGGTGTTTGCGGACGGCAACCCGCAGGCTCGCGTCATGTTCGTGGGAGAAGCGCCGGGACGCGAGGAAGACCGTCAGGGGCTTCCCTTCGTCGGCCGCTCGGGAAAGCTGCTCGACCTGATGATGGCCGCCATCGGCCTGGACCGCACCAGCGCGTGGATCACCAATGTCGTTCCCTGGCGCCCGCCCGGAAACCGCACGCCGAGCCCGCAGGAAACCGAGATCTGCAAGCCTTTCATCATGCGGCAGATCGAACTGATCCGGCCCGAGGTTCTGGTGTTCCTGGGCGGCGCCTCGGCGGCAACCCTTGCCGGCACCAACCAGGGCATCCTGCGTCTGCGCGGTCGCTGGCTGCAGGTGCCGTTGCGCGCGGAGGCCGGCGGTGGCGCGGTGAGGGCGCTCGCAACGCTCCATCCGGCCTACTTGCTGCGCAATCCGCTGCAAAAGCGCTTCGCCTGGCGCGATTTCCTCGCCCTGCGCGAGGCACTCGATGCCGGACCCGCAGGTGAGGGCAAAGGTGCGGGCGGCGCCGAAGGCTGAGGCGTTCTCCCTTTTATCCCCTTGCGAAACGCCTATATCCGGNGGGACCGCCCCTGGTTTCGCAGTGACAAGGAAACGCCCCCGCCGTGTTCGACAAGCTCCGCAAGCGCCTTCCCGGAAAACTCGGCCAGGTGCCGACCACCATCCCCGTCGTCCGCCTGCAGGGCGCCATCGGGATGGGAGCGCCCTTCCGCCCTGGCCTGTCGCTGGCAAGCGTTGCGCCGCTTCTCGACCGCGCCTTTGCGCTCGATGCCCCCGCCGTTGCCCTTGTCATCAACTCGCCAGGTGGTTCGCCGGTCCAGTCGCGCCTCATTCATGACCGGGTGAGACAGCTCGCGCGCGAAAAGAAGCGCGATGTTCTCGTCTTCGTCGAGGATGTGGCCGCATCCGGCGGCTACATGCTGGCGATCGCCGGCGACGAGATCCACGTGGATCCCAGCTCCATCGTCGGCTCCATCGGCGTCGTTTCGGCCGGCTTCGGCTTTACCGAGGCGATTGCCCGCCTTGGCATCGAGCGGCGCGTGCACACGGCCGGCGAGAGCAAGGCCATCCTTGACCCCTTCCGCCCGGAACGGGAGGAGGACGTGACACATCTCAAGGCGTTGCAGGCGGAGGTGCACGAGGATTTCATCGCCCTTGTTCGCGAGCGGCGCGGCGATGTCCTGTCGGAGGCATCCGATCTCTTTTCCGGCCTGTTCTGGAGCGGGCGCACCGCGCGCGATCTTGGCCTTGTCGACGGGATCGGCGACATTCGCTCCACACTGCGCGCGCGCTTTGGCGACAAGGTCCGCATGAAGCTGATTGAACCGCGTCGGGGGTTGTTCGGCCGCAAGTTCGGCGTCGGCACCGCGTCGGATACTGTCGGCGGACTGGGGGCGGGCATCGGGGCCGGTGCTTCGGCGGAGATGCTCGCCTCGGTGGAAGAACGTGCGCTATGGGCGCGCTACGGTTTGTGAGCGGGAGAGGGACATGGTCAATGTGATTGCGGCCGCGAGCCTGGCCATCGGCGGATATCTGATCGTCAAGGCGGTGCGGCGCGAGATGGCCCGGGTGGAAAAACAGGTGTCCAGGGCCGCCCGCAAGGCGGCGGGCGACACGATCAAGACACTTGAGCGCGATCCCGAAACGGGGCGCTATCACCCCAGGGATTGATCGGAACGCCCGTGCGGGCGTTGTGAGAGTGAAATGAAGAACGGCGGGGCATGGATGGCCCCGCCGTTTTCATGTCCATGATCCGCGCCGGTCTCAGCCGGCGATCTTCGAAAAGTCCGCAACCGCGCGGGTCGCCTCGCGGATTTCCGCCAGAAGCCGCAGCCGGTTCATGCGAAGGGCCGGATCGTCCGCATTGACGAGAATATCCTCGAAGAACGTGTCCACCGGCGCGCGAAGGCCGGCAAGCGCCGTCATCGCGCCGGCGAAGTTCTCCTCCGCAAGCGCCTTGCGGATCTCGCCGCGCGCGGTGTCTATGGCCGCCGCCAGCGCGATTTCGGCGGGCTCGGCGAGATGGTCGGCCTGGGGCGCGCCCTCGACCGGCTTGCCGTCCTTCTTCTCTTCCGCGCGCAGGATGTTGGCGGCGCGCTTGATGCCGGCGAGCAGGTTGGCGCCGTCCTCGGTGGCGAGGAACGAGCCGAGAGCCTCCACGCGCTTGACCACCATCAGCAGGTCGTCCTGACCCTNCAGCGCGAAGACGGCGTCGATGAGATCGTGCCGCGCGCCCTCGTCCCGGAGGTGCACCTTCAGCCGGTCGCCGAAGAAGGAGAGCAGATCGGTCGCAAGCGCGTTCGCCTCGCCAGCCATGGCCGGATTGACGCGGGCCAGAAGCTCACCCATGCGCAGGCGAAGCCCGTTCTCCAGCACGATGCGGATGACGCCAAGGGCGGCGCGGCGCAGCGCGAACGGGTCCTTCGAGCCGGTCGGCTTCTCGTCGATGGCCCAGAAGCCGGCCAGAAGGTCGAGCTTGTCGGCGAGCGCGACGGACACGGCGACCGGATCGCTCGGCACCTGGTCGGACGGTCCCTGCGGCTTGTAGTGTTCCTCGATGGCAAGCGCGACGGAGGCATCCTCGCCGGCGGCTTCCGCGTAGGTGCGGCCCATCTGGCCCTGCAGCTCGGGAAACTCGAAGACCATCTGCGTGACGAGATCCGCCTTGGCGAGCTTCGCTGCGCGGGCAGCCTTGTCGGCATCGGCGCCGACCAGCGGCGCGATCTCGCGCGACAGCGCTTCCAGGCGGCGGATACGGTCGCCCTGGCTGCCGAGCTTTTCGTGGAAGACCACGTTCTCGAGCTTCGGCAGGCGGCTTTCCAGCGAGGCGTTGAGATCCGTCTCGAAGAAGAAGCGCGCGTCCGAAAGCCGGGCGCGGATCACCTTCTCGTTGCCAGCAATGATCGTGGCGCCGGCGTCCGGCGCCTCGATGTTGGAAACGGCGACGAAGCGGTTGGACAGGCGCCCCGTTGCCGGGTCGCGCAGCACGAAGCACTTCTGGTTGGCCCGGATCGTCAGGCGGATGACCTCGTCCGGCAGCTTGAGGAAGTCCTCCTCGAAGGAGCCGACGAGAACCACCGGCCACTCGACGAGGCCCGCGACCTCTTCCAGAAGGCCCTCGTCCTCGACCAGTTCCAGCCCCAGCGCCATGGCCCGGTTGCGGGCGTCATGGGCGATGATGTCCTTGCGCCGGTCGGGGTCGAGCACGACCTTCGCCTTTTCCAGCTTCTCCGCGTAGTCGTCCAGCCGGCGCACCTCGAAGGCGTCCGGCGCGTGGAAGCGGTGGCCGCGCGTGAAGTTGCCGGAACGGATACCGTCGATCTCGAAGGAGATCACCTCCGGCTCCTCGGTTTCGGGGCCGAAGCTCGCCACGATGGAATGCAGCGGCCGCACCCAGCGCAGGGAGCCCGAGCCCCAGCGCATGGACTTCGGCCAGGGGAAGNNGCGGATGATGCCGGGCATCGCCTCGGCGATGATGTCGGGCGTTTCACGGCCCGGCTTCTCGATCACCGCGACATAGAAGTCGCCCTTCTTCGGATCGGAAACGACCTGCGCCTCGTCGATGGAGGCAAGGCCCGCGCCGCGCAGGAACCCCTCGAGCGCCTTTTCCGGTGCGCCGACGCGCGGTCCCTTCCGCTCCTCGCGGGTCGCCTTGGAACCGGCGGTGAGGCCGGCGATGTGCAGGGTCAGCCGGCGCGGCGTGGAGAAAGCCTTCGCGCCCTCGTAGGTCACGCCCTGATCGACCAGCGCGTTGGTCACTAGCGACTTCAGGTCCTCCGCCGCGCGACGCTGCATGCGGGCGGGAATTTCCTCGCTGAAGAGCTCCAGGAGAAGATCGGGCATGGATGATCTCGAATGGTTGGGCTGCCCTGAGCGGCGGCCGGGACGTGCTGCGCGTCCGTTAGCAAGTGCGGGGGGAAAAGTCACCCCCCGGGAGCATGAAGTGGCGTCCGGCCGGGTCTACCAGCCGCCGCCACCACCGCCACCGCCGCCACCGCCGGAGAAACCGCCGCCGCCGCTGCTCGAGAACCCGGAGCCGGAGGATTTCGGCGCGGGCAGGGAGCTTGAGAAGCCATCTGCCATGCCGCCGCCCATCGTGTCCGCGAAGGAGCCGGCGATATCGGACCGGTCGAAATGCGCGCCGTGGTAGAAGCCTGGATGATAGCTTGCGGCAATGGCCGCGCCTTCCGCTGTCGCGAGCCAGCTCTGGAAGGCCTCCGACCAGGGCTTCTCGACCTTCAGCGCCACGGCATAGGGCAGCAGCGTTTCGAAATGGGAGGGCGTCATCCTCGGCGCGCCTTCCATGTTCATGCGCTCCTTCTCGGCCACGTCCAGATACATCCTGAGACCCTCGATCTCGTCCAGCGCCTGGCGTCCGAGCGCGGTCGGCGCGCCGAGAATCCAGCCGAAGAACACGTTGACCGAAAGCAGCGTCAGCGCGATCAGCGGCAGGACCGGCGTCTCGCCCAGTTCCGCCATGAGCACCGCCGCGCCGACGATCTGGCCGGCGCCCGTCAGGAGAAAGAACACGAGCGCGATCAGGACCCGGAAGACCACGCCCCTGGACCGCTGTACCGCCTTGCCGAAGTGAACCGAGAAGACGGCCACGGCCATCGAGACGATGAACAGCGGAATCATGGCCGCGATCTGGTTGTCGCTCATGTTTCCGAAGGCGAGCAGGGCGAAGATCGTGACGACGCTCAGCGCGATGCCGGGCACCATCCAGATCCTGTTGCGCTTGAAGTAGCGTTCCCTGTTCTCGCCTTCGATGGCACTGCGGAACGCCTTGCCGAGCGACTGGATCGACTTGCCGTTGTCCTTGTTCAGGGTCAGCGGTTCGTCGCGCCTGTTCATCCAGCGGATGATGGCCTTCTCGCCGCGCGGCAGGTCGGAGGTGCCGGTGTGGTCCCCGGTCGGACGCGAGATGGTCAGGTCGTCGTCAAGGTCCGAGAAATCGAGCCTTCGCTTGACGGCGAGGTTCAGGCAGGCGGCGGACAGCGCGCGCCAACCGCCGCTCCCGAACCCCTTGTCCGCCACATAGGCGCAAAGGGCGGGGGAAAGGCCCTCGGGCGCCTCGAAACGCGGGAAGATGACCCCCGGGCGCGGGTCGCGCCCGACCGTCCACCATGCGAAGACATAGTAGACGATGACCAGCACCAGGCCGATTCCGGACAGGATCTCCACCCGGTGGTCCGCGAAGAACCAGGATACCTGCTGCTCCGCGCTCGGCGGCGAAATCGTCCCGGGCGGCATCGAGACGGCGACGCTCAGTCCTTCTTTGGGGCGCAGGGGGCGTGTCGCGGTGAAGGAAACGCGTCGTCCGCCGTCCTGAGTGACGATGCGTACGTCCTTGCCCGTGTCACCGTAGTAGCCCGTGAAAGCGTTGCTTTCGAGCGCGCGAACGCCCTCGGGCAGCACCACCCGCGCGCTCGCGGCATCTATGGGGAAGGCCCATTCGTTACCGGTCGCGTTCCAGAAGACCTCGTCATGGTCATCGAAGAAACGGACCTGCCGGTTCGTCTCGTAAGTGATCGTGTAGGTGTAGGCTCCATCGCGCAGGAAGACGTTCTCGTCGCCGATGTAGATGCGCACCCCGTCGTGACCGGAATCCACGGAGTAGGGCTCGGCCTTGCCGCCGCGCTCGACGGAAACCAGGTGAAAACCGGCACGCACCGTCGTCCCGTCCGCCTGTTCGATCCGCAGCGGGATGTCGCGGAAGATGCCCCGCCGGATCTGCCTGCCCTCGGCCCTGACGCGGATGGTCTCCGTCACGGTGAGCGTGCCGTCGCGCGCGACCTGCACATGACTGTCGAAGGAGAGGATCCGCTCTTCCGCCTGCGCGGAGAGGCTTGCCGCAAGCATCAGCGCGAGCGGCAGGACAAGACGGGCGAGACGAAAAAGCATTCTGCTGCGTTCCTGGCAGTGTGGCCGGCGGTGGTTCAGAACGAGACCTGGGGAACGGACCGGTCGGCGGGATCCTCGATCTCGAAATAGGGCTCGACGTCGAAACCGAAGCGTTCGGCGACCAGATTGGCCGGGAAGCTTTCCACCTGCGTGTTGAGCTGCCGGACGGCACCGTTGTAGTAGCGGCGTGACATCTGCAGAGCGTCCTCGGTCTTGTCGAGGGCTGCCTGCAGGTCGCGGAAACCGTCGTTGGCCTTGAGGTCGGGATAGGCCTCCGCCACGGCAAAGAGGCGGCCGAGCGCCTGGGAAAGCATACCTTCCGCCTGTGCGCGTCCGGCCACGTCGTCACGCGCCACACCGGCTGCGCGGGATCGCATTTCGGTAACGCGGTCAAGAGCTTCGCGCTCGTGGGTGGCGTAGCCTTTCACGGTCTCGACCAGGTTGGGAATGAGATCGGAGCGGCGCTTGAGCTGCACGTCGATACCGCTCCAGCCCTCGCGCACCATCTGCCACTTTCGCACCAGGTCATTGTAGAGGTAGACGAGATAGACACCGATCAGAACGATCAGGCCGAGTACGATCCATGTAGCCATCCGGCGAAATCCCCTTGCGTGCGCGACTTGCGCGAGAACGCTACTGCAAGCACGCCGCAGTGAAAACCGGAACAGGCAAAGGGGATGTGACACAGGTCACCGGCATGGCGAAACCCGTGCCGACAGGCGTGCTCGTACGCGCGGCGCGGTGCCGGCTCGTCCTCAGCGATACATGAAGAGCAATTCCTGTTGCGGATTGCGACGCCACACCGTGGGGTCCGAGGTGGCGCCGAAATAGTCGGTGAAATAGCCCTTGTGGATCCAGCCGCAGGACTTCCAATTCGGCGCCCGCACACACATGAAGCCGGAGAACCCGCCCTTGTCGTCGACATGAACCGTGCCGCCCGGCAGCGGACGGCAGTTCACGTCGACGGGCTGGCCCTTCTTCGTGCTGGCCTTGGCGGAGCGCGCCGCCGCCCGCTTGTCCTGCCGGTTGGGGTTGTTCTTGCTGACGCGCCCGAGGAACTCGAGATTGTAGGCGTGGGAGCGGCTCTGCAGTGTCTTGATGAGCGTTTCCCACTCGGCCTTGCTCGCGCAGGCGGACAGCGGGGTGATCCCGGCCTTTGTCCTGGCCTGAACCGGCGTGACGAGCATTGCGGAAGCGACAAGGCAGGCGAGACAAAGGAAGCGGTGCGGTATCAAGGAACGATCTCCTGCGGGTTTTGGGGCAAACGTGAAAAATCAAAATTTTCCCGAGCTTTACGGGCGCCAGGTCTTGCGGTCACGGGACGGCCGATACCGCGAAAGCGCGGTCACATGCGTCCACTGGCAAGCGGACCAGCCTTTGGCGCGCACGCAGAGCATCTTCTTGTCGTAACGCCACGTTTCCTCGACGACGAGAGTCGTACGCGGCAGCGGCTGGCACTTTACGTTGAGCGGATAGCCGAACTTCGAGCGACGATGGATCCTCTCCATCTCTTCACGGTCGGCCTGGATCCTCTTGAACTGCCGTTTTGTCAGCCGCTCGCGCTCCCGTTTCGGCAGGCTCATGTCGATCGGGTATTTCCTGTTCCGCACGACCTCGCCGAGATGCGCCATGGCGCGTTTGTTAATTGCGCTGACAAGGCGCTGGTAGTGTCGCGCGGAAGCGCAGGCGGATCGTCGCGTCAGTCCCTCGACAGGCTGCTTGTAGAGCGAGGGGCCAAAGTCGTTGGCCGCCGCTGCGGACAGGCTTGAAACGGCAAGAAAACCAATGATTTGAATGCCCGCACTCAGCAGGCGGAAAACCCTTGTCGGCATGGTCGCTCCAACTGGGAGGCAAGATCAACCAAGGATAGATTGCGGGCTATCTGATTTCAACTTGTCACAAGGCCGGGGAATGCCCGGCGCAACCGGTTTCGGTCTCCAGGAAGACCGCGCCGCTGACGACGTTTCCAACAGGCGAGAGCACCCGTCGACGGAAAACTGTCCTCTTTCCCTCATATTATGATTGACGATTACGAATAATCATCACTAAACATGTGTCATGTCACGCTCGCCATTCCGCTCCTTCCGGAGCGTCTGAAAAAGTTAGTGAAATGATAGAGTTGAAGGGTGTGGAGCCATTCTCCTCAGGCTCCTTTCGCGACTGCTTCGTCCATCCGGACGATCCCTCCCGCTGCATCAAGGTGGTTCATTTGCGATCCGGAGCGAGCCGGATCGGGCGGGTCGAGCGTCTGCTGGGGCGGAGGATGGTTGACGCGAACCTGCGTGAGTTCCGCGAGTACCGGCGGCTTGCCGCGAACGGTGTTTCTCTGGAACGCTACTTTCCGAGGCTTCACGGACCGGTGGCGACCGATCTTGGGCGGGGGCTGTGTTTCGACCGCCTTGTGGGGATCGACGGCCGGCCGCCGCTGGCGCTTGCCACTATTCTTCAGGGAGAGGGGCCGGAGGACCTCGACGCGGAATTCGTGCTCCGGGAAGTCATGGATTTCGCGGGCTTTTGCCGGCGCCATGCGATCCTGGCCTCGTGCGACGAGATCGGAAACATCGGTTTCCTGCGCGAGGACGAGGGGTTCAGGCTGGTTGCCTATGATCTCAAGTATCGCGTGAACAAGGAACTTCTCCCCCTGTCCACGCTGTTCGAGGGCTTTCGCCGGCGCAAGGTCGAACGGCGCTTCGCGCGATTGTTCCGCTTCATCGCCGAGACGCCCGGCATGCCTTGCGGGACATAGGAGCGGGCCGGGAAAGGCCCGCCCGTCGCGCCGTGGCAGGCGCTGCAATCCCCGCCGCCCGGCGGGGATCGAGGCTTGGCGTGCGTTCGCCGGGCTCGGGCTACCGTGCGGGTTCGTACCCGACGCCGCCGGCCTCGGTTTCCAGGAAGGCCGCGCCGCAGGCCTTGGCCAGTTCACGCACCCGCAGGATGTAGCTCTGCCGCTCGGTGACGGAGATCACGCCGCGTGCGTCCAGCAGGTTGAAGCAGTGCGAGGCCTTGATGCACTGGTCGTAGGCCGGCAGCACCATCTGGTGCACGGCCGCGCCGCTTGCCTCGCGCGCCGCCGCGCCGGCCGCCAGCAGTCGACGGCACTCGTCCTCGGCATCCTTGAAGTGGCGGAACAGCATCTCGGTGTCGGCATGTTCGAAGTTGTGCCGCGAGTACTCCTGCTCGGCCTGCAGGAACACGTCACCGTAGCTGATCTTTTCCGCGCCCTCGCGGCCGTTGTAGTTCAGGTCGTAGACGTTATCGACGCCCTGGATNTACATNGCNAGNCGCTCNAGCCCGTAGGTNAGNTCGCCGGANACNGGCGNNCANTCGAAGCCNGCGACCTGCTGNAAATANGTGAACTGCGANACTTCCATGCCGTCGCACCAGCACTCCCAGCCAAGNCCCCAGGCGCCCAGCGTCGGGCTTTCCCAGTCGTCTTCGACGAAGCGGATGTCGTGCAGGGCCGGGTCGAGGCCGATGGCCTTGAGACTGGCGAGATAGAGCTCCTGAAGGTTCTCGGGCGAGGGCTTCAGGATGGCCTGGAACTGGTAGTAGTGCTGGAGCCGGTTGGGGTTTTCCCCGTAGCGGCCGTCGGCGGGACGGCGCGAGGGCTGCACGTAGGCCGCCTTCCACGGACGCGGTCCCAGCGAGCGAAGCGTGGTGGCCGGGTGAAACGTGCCGGCGCCGACTTCCATGTCGTAGGGCTGCAGGACGACGCAGCCCTTGTCCGCCCAGAAGCGCTGCAGCGTCAGGATCAGGCCCTGGAAGGAATTCTCGGGTCGCATGTGCGCTGGCACCGCTTCGCTCGTCATTTCGCTAGTCCTCGGGTTGGGCGGGAACGCGGCCGTGCGCAGGGCGCGGGCCGGCGCCGCGCGACTGGTGCCATCATCGCTCAATCACGTCAAGGCGCGGGGAGATTGCATTCGCCCCTCGCGGCCCTAATGTCTGTGGCGTTCGGGCGCCGGATGTCCCCGTGGCCCGTGGGGGACAGGCGGGGCCGGAAGGACACGGGAAAGGGCAGGCGATGTATTCGATCGGGGCGCTGGCGCGCGAGACCGGGGTAAAGGTCCCCACCATCCGCTACTACGAGCAGCAGGGGCTGATCGCCGAGCCGCCGCGCTCGGAGGGAAACCAGCGCCGCTATCCGCCGGAGACCCTGGGCCGGCTCGCCTTTATCCGCCATGCCCGCGACCTCGGTCTGTCGCTGGAGGCGATCCGCGAACTCCTGCATCTGAGCGAAAACCCGTCCATGCCCTGCACCGAGGCGCATGTGATCGCCCGCGCCCATCTTGGAGATATCCGCGCCCGCATCCGCCGCCTGCAGACGCTGGAAGGCGAGCTTGAACGCATCGTCTCGTCCTGTCACGGCGAGACGGTGGGAGCGTGCCACGTCATCCAGGCTCTGGCCGACCACGGGCTGTGCGAGAGTGAGCACTGAGCCCCGGCCGGAATCAATTTCGGGCGGGTTTCGACAAGAAAGTTCGAAAAATTGACGCGCGCGATTGTCGAATTGACGTGACCGCGCGCGCCTTCGGGGTTTATTCGGCCGGGCCCGCGAGAAGCCGTTCGACGGGAGCCTCGCGGATCGGGAGATGGACGATCGCGGCGAACAGGCCGAGCGCAATCCCCATGTACCAGATCATGTCGTAGGAGCCGGTCTGGTCGTAGAGCCGCCCGCCCAGCCACACGCCGAGGAAGGCGCCGATCTGGTGGGAGAAGAAGACGAAGCCGAACAGGGTCGCCATGTAGCGCGGCCCGAACATCACGGCGATCAGTCCGGACGTCGGCGGCACCGTGGACAACCACAGGAAGCCCATGACTCCGGCGAAGGTCAGCACCGTGAACGGGGTGGCCGGCACCATCAGGAAGACGGCAATGGCGATGGCGCGGCCGAGATAGATCGCCGACAGCAGCCATGGCTTCGAGAAGCGGCCGCCGATGTAGCCGGAGGCAAGCGCGCCGAACACGTTGCAGAAGCCGATCAGCGCGATGGCGATGGCGCCCCAGCTCGCGTCGAGGCCAAGGTCGACGATATAGGGCGGCAGGTGGACGGTGATGAAGGCGACGTGGAAGCCGCAGACGAAGAAGCCGAAGGTGAGAAGCACGAAACCGCGCGTGCCGAAGGCTTCCGCCATGGCCTGGCGCAGCGACTGGTCGGCACCGCTTCCCGGCGCGCCGGGCACATGCACCGAACGCCCCCGCAGCGCGATGCCCAGGAAGGGCACAAGCATGGTGAGGGCGGCGAGGATATAGAGCGCCTGCTGCCAGCCGAAGCCGTCGATCAGGCCCTGTCCGAGCGGGGCGAACAGGAACTGGCCGAAGGAGCCCGCCGCCGTGCCGATGCCGAAGGCGAGAGAGCGCTTGGCCGGGGTGACGGAGCGGCCGAAGGCCGCCAGCACCAGCGAGAAGGAGCAGAAGGCGACGCCCAGCCCGATCATGACGCCGGCGGAAAGATAGAGCAGGCCCGGTGACTCGACCTGCGCCATCATGACCAGGCCGGCGGTGTAGACCAGGGCGCCGATGGCGATGGTGCGCGCCGTGCCGTAGCGGTCGGCGATCATGCCGGCGACCGGCTGGCCGGCGCCCCACATGAGGTTCTGGATGGCGAGCGCCAGCGAGAAGATCTCCCGCGACCAGTCCCGCGCCTCGGTCATGGGGGCGAGGAACAGGCCCAGCGCCGAGCGCGGTCCGAAACCGATCATGGCGACCAGACAGCCGCAGGCAATGATGAGCGCGACGTTGGGACGGTCGGCGAAACCGGGCGCGCCGGGCGGCGCGGAAGCGGGTGTGGAACGGGACATGACGACGATCCTGTCGGGGCGCCGGAGTGTCGAACGCGGGGCATCCGGGCCGGGCCGGATCACCGTCGCCGTCACGTGTCCGGCCTGTGGTGGGAGTGTTTCACCCGCGCGGTCAGGGCGCGCATGGCCCAGCGCACGGCAAAACCGTTGCACCGANCATGCGGGAAATCCCGGATGCGGGAAAGCGAAAGGTTCTGATCGGACGCATTCGCGCCGCTCATGAGTGGCGGAGCGGGTGATGGCGGCCCTTGGCCGGGCGGAAGGCCCGCCCGGCGCGCTTCTCCTTGCATCTCCTTGCCGTTTTCACGCCGGACATGCCTCGTTTATGGGGCTACACCCTAGCTCCTGAAGGGCCAGAAGAGGCTCCGCCGGGTTGCGGCGCGGGGCGTCTCGACGGCATGGGGCGGATGCTCGCTTTCCGGCTTCGCGCCTTCGGGCGGATAGGGCAGCTCGTTCTCGATCCCCGCGATGTCCTCGGCGGTCAGGTGCGGGAAGGGAAGTCTCCCCTCCTTGCGCCAGGTCTCGNCCTCCTCGCCGATCTCGCCGGCCTTTTGCGCGTCCACGCCGCTGTCGCGCCCCAGATAGAGCGTCTGCGCCGGCCAGGCGAAGTTCGTGCCGGAGGTGGAAATGATGCCCATGATGCGCAGGAACAGGTCTTCCTGGATTGCCAGGAACTCGGACCATTCGATGGCGCGGACATAGGCGAAGATCTCGACCTCGAGCCGGTTCTGCTCGACGCCGATGAAGCGCACCCGTGCCGGATCGGCGGTAACCTTCGGGTGGCCGACCAGCAGCTTGCGGATCTCGGTCAGCACGAAGCGAAGCTGGTCGGGCGTCGTCTCGGGACGCAGCGCGAAGGTTCGCCGCATGAGGATGCTGTCGCGCCTGGTGTAGTTTTCCAGATTCAGGCCGACGAAGTTCGCGTTGGGGATCGCGACCAGCGTGCGGTCGATGGTGCGGATCGTGGTCGCGCGTAGGCCGATGTGCTCCACCGTGCCGATGCGCCCGTCGAAGCGGCCGAGCTCCCCGACGTCGACGGGGCGGTCGGCGAAGAGGATGAAGCCGGCAATGACGTTCTCGAGCATCGAGCGGGCGGCGAGCGCGATGGCCAGGCCGCCCATGCCCAGCCCGGCGAGCGCCGCGCCATAGGGAATGCGCAGGGCCTCGGCGAACAGCAGGATGTTGGCGCAGATGATCAGCACCTTGGTCACGCCGACCAGAAGAGAGGCGAGAATGTCGCCGCGCGGCGTGATCAGTCCGGCGGTGTCGAAAGCCCTGCGGATCCGGTCGATGATGTGGAACTCGACCGGAATCGCGCCGACGATCATGGTCAGAACCGCAAGGGTCTTGACCACGCCCGCGAACTCCGAGGGCAGGCCGAGGATCGCGAAACCGGCGTAGCTGATGGCGCCGAAGGNGAACAGGCGGATGCCCCAGACATAGCCGGGCGAGGCCGGCCGGTCGGGCTGGCGGCTGAGGAGCCCGCGCAGGCCCAGCACCGCGCGTCCGACGACGAAGCTCGCCAGGGCGGCGCAACCGAACAGGACGGCGAGACCGAACCATTGCCAGATTTCCAGCGGACCGGCCGAGCGCAATCCGGACGGGGCAAGGCTGGCGATTTGAGCGCGAATGCGGAAATAGGGCGCCTTCGAATGGGTGTCGTAGGGAAGGATGCGCACGGCCGGCGGCAGGTTTTCCGTCGCGGCATAGAGAGAGCGGATCGAGCGCAGCGTTTCCGGTGTGAACTGCCACCGGGGCCCCTCCGGGGTATCCGTCGGCGCGAGCACGATGTCGCCGGCGGGATGCATGAAGTAGACGAAGGGTTCACGCGCGTTCGGATCGTTGGGGATCTCCTGGTAGATCACCTCGCCGATGCGTGCCAGCACCTCGTTGAGATATTCGGCCGCCAGAACCGCCTCGCGGTCACGCACCACGACCGGCATCTCCGAAAGGTCCAGCGCCCCCAGGGCCGTGTCCTGCATTGCCGGTCCGGCACGCATGGCGTCGAGGAAGACCTCCATGGTGGCGCGCGGCGTGTCCATCGCCAGATAGCCTCCGCGCGGCGCCGTCCGCTTCTCCGTTTCCGACAGGATGTCATGAAGGGTCTTGCGCACGATGTCGGGGGAGGGAGGCACCATGAACCATTCGCCGGCCAGCCGCCGGAACTCGAGTGGCAGGACCCTGCCGTCGTAGCGGGTGAGAACGAGGGTGGCCGTGTCACCGGCGGGTGGCGCGGTCTCGAAGATGTCCGGATCGACCGTGTACTGGTTCAGGAGCAGGGCGAGGGGGCCGAGTTCGCGGGCGTGGTTCGCCTCGTCGCCCTGCGGGAAGGCGAGCAGCGAGATCAGGTCGTCCTGATACTCGAGCCGCCCGGTTTCGACCGCCTCAGCGGCGACGAGGAATGTGCGCAGCGTTTCCGCCGGTGTCGACTGGAGCGGCTTCAGGTTGCGCTCGTTGTCGGGCAGGATGCGCGACCCGGTCCACCACTGGTTCTTGCCGAAGCGGCCGATGAAGCTGCGGCCGTCCTCGGAGAGGATGAACTCGAAGCTTCCCTCCCCCTTGGGGGCGGACCATGTGCCGATCAGCCGACGCCCGTCGACGGTGCCCTGCAGGCGGCCGCGATAGGCCGGATAGCGTCCCGTGACCTTGCCATCGTCCTGCCGCAGGTAGACCCGGGCACCGCCGCCGAGCCAGCGTGAATCCCACGTTCCGCTCCAGTCGGGCGCGGTGGCCGCCCGGACGGGTGCAAGGCCGAGGCCCGCCGCCACAAGCCCCGTGACCAGCACGAGAAGGAACCGCAGGCTTCGGCCGCGCGGGAACAGGGTTCCGCGACCAATGGCCTCGAGGGCGAAAGAAATCATGGCCGGTCAGCCCGCTCCGTCTGCAAGGGAAGTGTTGTCCTTGAGATTCAAGCGTATTCGGCCCGGACGGGTGCGTCCAGTCTGGGAGGGCGCGGACCCGCCCGTTCACGGGGACACACCCGGCCTCAGATCGGCTGTCGTGCCAGGCCCTTGCCGTGGATCGGCCCGGTGGGAAGGTCGGTCGGCGAGCCGCCCGGAGGCTCGAAGGTGATCTCGTAGAGCTGGTCCGGGCGCGGTGGCGGCAGCCCGTCCACCTTGAACCNGGCCCCCTTTTGCGCCTCGAGCAGGCCGAGCGAGACGGGCGGCCCGTCGTCGGCGGGCTTGGTCCAGACCTGCATCACCCTGTCGTCGGGCACGCGCGTGCGGCCGAGCAGCGTGATCCACGTGGTGTTGTCGCTGGCGCCCTCCACCAGGGCCACCGGCTGGTTGGAGGCATCCAGCAGCACGGCCACCACGACCGGCTGCGGGGCTGTGAGAAGAGACCAGACGAGCGCGATCGCCAGCATCAGGGAGGCGGCGAGACCGCCAAGCGCGGTGGCGCGCCAGCGGCGCCCTGCACCGGGAAGGCGCGCCTCCGGCGGTGTCAGCGGCACCACGTTGGTCGTGTCATATTCGTCGATGCCCGTGTCGCCATCGGGATTTTCGCGGTCGTCGTCGAGGCGTTCGCTGACGCGCTCCCACAGGTGTGCCGGAAGCGGGATCTCGTCCGCCGTGGCGTCCAGTTCGCCATAGCGCTCGCGCGCCATGGCCAGACGCGCGGCCACCTGCGGATCGCGCCGCGCCAGCGCCTCGATCTCCGCATGTTCGGCCGCATCGGCCAGGCCGATGACCACCTCGTCGATACGCTCCTCGAGCGTGCGCGCGCTCATGACAGGCACTCGCGAAGCTGGGCGAGCCCCCGGCGGACCCATGCCTTCACCGACCCGAGCGGTGCCTTCATCCGCCCGGAAATCTCGCCGTGGCTGTAGCCCAGCACGTAGGAGGAGAGGATCGCCATGCGCCTGCTCGGTTCAAGCGCGCCGAGGCATCGGCGCAGGTCGCTGTCCATGTCGAGGCGCGAATAGGCGGCATCGAGAACCAGGTCGTCCGGGTTCTCCTCGCTGTCGGGGGTATGGCCGGGCTCGACGAGCCCGCGATCCGCGTCGCGCAGCAGCGTCAGGCAGCGGTTGCGCAGGATCGTGTAGACCCAGCCGCGCGCGCTGCCGCGTGCGGGGTCGAACTGGCTCGCCTTGCGCCAGATCGCGACGAAACTGTCCTGAACCGCATCCTCGGCAAGGTCCTGCCGGCGCAACATGCGCCGCGCGACACCGAGCATCCGCGCGCCCTCGAGGTCCATCAGGCGCCTGAGGCTGGCGCGGTCTCCGGCGGCACAGGCATGCAGAAGGGCACCGTGGTCGTTCTCGCTTGCGCTCATCTTGCTCCCGGGCGAACCGTTCGGGCCGGTCTTTGGATCACGTTGGACGGATGGTGGCGCGAGAGGGCGCGCGAGGCAAGCAAATCCCGGCGGGCGCAACGTTTTTCCTCCTCCCGCACCCGTCTCCGCACGGAGCCTTGGCGGCTTCTTGACCAGCGCGGAGACGGGGCCGGGGGGATGGGGACCCCCGGAGCCGGAGCGGCCCCGAAGGTGCGCGGCGGATTACTCCGCGGTCATCACGGTGATGTCGCGGACCTTCACGCCGTCGGCGCCCTTCAGCGGCCAGCTTCCGGTAACCTTGCCGGTCTCCAGCGAGACCGTATGGACCATCGGACCGGAGACGAGCCACGCGGTGTTGTTGCCCTCAGCGTCCGTGGCGATGTCGAAGGCGTAGACGTCGCTGCCCTCGATGCCGAGCTTTCCGACCGCCGCCAGCGTGCCGTCATTGGGCGAGGTCTGGCGGATCAGCGCGACGATGGTGCTGTCGATGTCGTACATCGCGGTCGTCTCGGGCTTGCCGTGGGAGTTGGTGTAGGCGGCGGCGACAATGGCCGGGGCCTCGCCCGCGTGCATGTCCTTGCTCTCGAAGGCGAGGCTGCCGTCGACCGTCACCTTGCCGCTCTCGATGTCCACGCGGTGGTTGGTTGTGCCGGACATGAAGCGCAGCTTGTTGGCCTTGGGGTTGAAGTCGACGATCACCGGCGCGCCGTCGGCCACCGGAAGCTCCTTGTCCATGGTGGAGATCTTCGTGGCCATGCCGGTTTCGGGATCGATCTCGACAATGTCGAAGGTGGCGCTCACGCCGATGAGCTGGCCGGTGGCCGGGCGCAGGTCGATGCCGAGCAGCCGGTCGACACCCTGAACCTCCATGCTCTTCTCGACGGTGGCCGTGCCGGTGTCGACCACGTGCAGCATCCGGTCCCCGGTCAGCGCGATGGCCGCCGGCTTGTGGTCGGCGGCCTGGGCCGCGGAGGCAAGGCTCATGAGGGCGGTCGAGGCAAGTACGAACGTCATCCTGGTCACTAGATGCACTCCCTTTGGGTCCTTGTGGCCGCGGCCTGTCCGCGGTTCCAATGTCCTCACGACTCCGGGGGGAGGCCGTTTGGATGCAGGGGAGGCGAATTTTTTTGAAAAAATCTGCCGCAGCGTCTCCAAGGCGGCGGGATGTCGTTCGGGCCCGACATTTGCTCACTCGCTGCAAAAGGCGTTGGCAAGCCGGGAGGGCGCGCCTATATATGGGGCAAAGGGAAGTCGCGTCGGCTAGGGCCGCGTTTTTTAAAACGCAATTTATGCTCAGATTGAGTATAAGAACTCCGACACGATGCGGCCACAGCCCCCGGGCAGGTAAAGGCGGTGCGAACCGTTGGCGCCGTCCCGACACGACAAGGACAGGACGGACGCCGCTCCGCCCGGAGGAAAGACGACGCGGGGCGCTGACCCGCTCCGCACAGGCCAAGGGAGGTCGCCATGTCGACCATCGCGCTTGCTAAGGATATGGACAGGGACACGGCCGTCGCGGGCGGCGGGAACACGGGAACGCGCCGTTACGCGCGCCTGCCGCGCCCGGACCTGACCTTCACCGACGAGGTGCGCGAGGCCACCGCGCCCGTGTACGAGAAGGTCAAGCATCTCATCCCGGAGATCGAGTGGCCGCTTCTGGCCCCGGTGATCCATGCGATCAACACGCTCAAGGTCGAGCGCAACGCGGTGATCCTGGCGCACAACTACATGACGCCCGAGATCTTCCACGGCGTGTCCGACATCGTCGGCGACAGCCTGGCGCTCGCCAAGGAGGCGGCGAAGTCCGAGGCGGACGTGATCATCCAGTGCGGCGTGCACTTCATGGCCGAGACTGCCAAGATCCTCAATCCGGAGAAGACGGTCCTCATCCCGGACATGAACGCGGGCTGCTCGCTGGCCGAGTCCATCACCGCGGCCGACGTGCGCGGCCTGCGCGAGAAGCACCCGGGCGTGCCGATCGTCACCTATGTGAACACCTCCGCCGACGTGAAGGCCGAGTGCGACATCTGCTGCACCTCCGCCAACGCGGTGCAGGTGGTGGAAAGCCTCAACGCGCCGCGCGTGCTTCTGATCCCGGACCAGTTCCTGGCCGCCAACGTGGCACGCCAGACCGACGTCGAGATCCTCACCTGGGCCGGAGCCTGCGAGGTGCACGAGCGCTTCACCGCCGACGAGCTGCGCGAGTATCGCGACATCGTTCCGGGCGTGAAGATCGTCGCGCATCCCGAGTGCCCGCCGGAAGTGGTCGACGAGGCCGACTTCACCGGCTCGACCACGGGCATGATCGACTGGGTGAAGGAGCACCGGCCGGAGAAGGTCATGCTCGTGACCGAGTGCTCCATGGCCGACAACATCGCCTCCGCGACGCCGGGCGTCGACTATGTGCGGCCGTGCAACCTGTGCCCGCACATGAAGCGGATCACGCTGACCAAGATCCTCGACTCCCTGCTGGAGATGAAGGACGAGGTCACCGTGGACCCGGCGGTGGCGGCGCGTGCGCGCACCTCCGTCGAGCGCATGATCAACCTGAAGAGCTGATCGCGCGGCGCGTCTACCGCGCCTGGGCGACCAAGTATCGAACGACAAGACGCCGGGCGACGGTCCTCCCGCCGCCGCCCGGATCGACACGACCGGTCCCGCACGATCGCCGATCCAGGATTTTCCCCCCGCCCCTGAGGCGCGTGCCCTGACGTCCGGCCGGATATCCTTCAAAGCCGCCACCTGCGGCCATTCCGGACACATGACATGACTTCCAGCCATTCCGCGACGAGCCACATCGACGATGTCGTCATCCTTGGCGGCGGGCTCACGGGCCTGTTCTGCGCGCTCAAGCTCGCGCCGCGCCCGGTCACGATCCTGTCCGCCTCGCCGATCGGCGAGGGGGCGTCCTCCGCGTGGGCGCAAGGGGGCATCGCGGCCGCCGTCTCCGACGAGGACAGCGCCGACGCCCATGCCCGCGACACGATCGCCGTCGGCGGCGGCCTGTGCGAGGAGAACATCGTCCGGCTGATGACCGAGGAGGCGGGCGAGCGGGTGCGCGACCTGCTGGAATACGGCGTGCCCTTCGACATGGACCTGGAAGGCCGGCTCCAGCTGTCGCGCGAGGCCGCGCATTCGGTGAACCGCATTGTGCGCGTGCGCGGCGACATGGCCGGACGCGCCATCATGGACGCGCTGGTCGCGGCCGTGCGCAAGACCTCCTCGATCCGCGTGGTCGAGGGGTATCTCGGCGAGGAACTGCTGGTGGAGGGCAAGCAGGTGGCGGGCGTGCTCGCCCGCCGGCGCGGCGACCGCGAGCGCCTTGCCTTTCCCGCCCACGCGGTGGTGCTCGCCTCAGGCGGCATCGGCCATCTCTATGCGGTGACCACCAACCCCGGGGAGGCCAACGGCCAGGGGCTGGCCATGGCCGCGCGGGCCGGCGCGGTGATCGCCGATGCGGAATTCGTGCAGTTCCATCCGACCGCGCTGGATGTGGGCGCGGATCCCGCGCCGCTTGCCTCCGAGGCGCTGCGCGGCGAGGGCGCCATCCTGATCAACGGCGACGGGGTGCGCTTCATGGAGGCGGTGCACCCGCTCAAGGAGCTTGCGCCGCGTGACGTGGTGGCGCGTGCCGTCTTCGCCGAGATCCAGGCCGGGCGCGGTGCCTATCTCGACTGCCGCGAGGCGCTGGGCGCGCGGTTTTCCGAAAAGTTCCCGACCGTTCATGCCGCCTGCATGAAGGCGGGCATCGATCCGGCGGTGCAGCCGATCCCGGTCGCGCCGGCCGAGCACTATCACATGGGCGGCGTGCTGACCGACGCCAACGGGCGCACCTCGCTCGACAACCTCTGGGCCGCGGGAGAGGTTGCCTCCACCGGCGCCCATGGCGCCAACCGACTCGCATCCAACTCGCTTCTGGAAACGGTGGTCTTCGCCGCGCGCATCGCCGAGGACATCCAGAACCAGATGCCGAACCCGCGCACGGCCCACTGGCCGGGCATCGACGACACGATCCAGGAGCCGACCCGGCGCAACGAGGTCGAGCGCGAGGCGATCACCGTCCTGCGCGAGGCGATGAGCGCCGGCGTCGGCGTGCTGCGCGATGCCGACGGCCTGCGCGGAACCCTCGCCGTGATCTGCGCGCTTGAAACCCGTTGCCGCCGTCGTTCGATCCTCAACATGATGACCGCGGGCAAGATGGTCACCGCCGCCGCCCTGAAGCGCACGGAAAGCCGGGGCGGACACTTCCGCGCCGATTTCCCGCAGGAGGACGCCGGACAGGAGCACCGCTCCTTCCTGACGCTCGCCGAGGCGGAGGAAATCGCCGCCGAAGCCTGCGCCAGCGATGCGGGACGCAAGGCGCTGGCCGCGCGCCGGCTCGACCAGCCGCTCGAGGGAGAGGACGCATGACCGGAGCCGTGAGCGAAACGCGCCTGCCCGTGCTGCCCGCGCTGATGGTGGAGGACGCCGTGCGCGTGGCACTGCTGGAAGACTGGGGCCGTGCCGGCGACATCACCGCCCAGGCGACGCTCTCGGCCGGGCATCGGGCAAGCGCGGTCATCGCGGCGCGCAAGCCCGGCCGGCTCGCCGGTCTCGATCTCGCCGAAGCGGCCTTCCGCCTCAGCGATCCCGAAATCCGGGTAGAGAAGGTCATGGCCGACGGTGCGCGGCTCGCGCCCGGCGACGTCGTGATGCGCCTGGCGGGGCCGGCCCGTGGCCTGCTCTCCGCGGAGCGCGTGGCGCTGAACTATCTCGGCCACCTGTCCGGAATCGCCACGGCGACGGGGCTTTTTGCCGACAAGGCCGCGCACACACGGGCGCGGATCGTGTGCACCCGCAAGACCACGCCGGGCCTTCGGGCCTTCGAGAAATACGCCGTGCGCTGCGGCGGTGGAGCCAACCACCGCTTCGGGCTCGATGACGCGATCCTCATCAAGGACAATCACATCGCCGTTTGCGGGGGCGTGGAAAAGGCCATCGCGGCGGCGCGGGACTTTGCCGGGCATCTGGTGAAGGTCGAGGTGGAGGTGGACACGCTCGACCAGCTCCGCGAGGCGCTGCCTGCGCGTCCCGACGTGATCATGCTCGACAACATGGGGCCGGACACCCTGCGCGAGGCGGTCGCGATCGCTGGCGGAAAGGTGCTGCTCGAGGCCTCCGGCGGTGTGGATCTGGACACGGTCACGGCCATCGCGGAAACGGGTGTCGACCTGATCTCGGTCGGCTGGATCACCCATTCCGCGCCGGTGCTGGATCTCGGCCTCGACATCGTGATCGACTGAGCGACACTTTCAGGCCGGTTTCCCAAGGCCCGGGAACATGCCGGTCGCGACCTCCTCGAAGGCCCGCGCGACCCAGGTGCCCGGCAGCCGGGCGGGCCGGGCCAGCGCCACCCGGTGCGCGGGCACCGGATCCTCGAGCGCGAGATGCGCGACCTCGCCGCCGTCATAGGTGGTTCGATAGGGCAGTTCGGTCGCCAGCAGGCCGACGCCGAGACCGCTTGCCACCATGGACCGCAGCATTTCCGTCGAACCTGTCTCCAGCGCGATGTCGGCGACAAGCCCGCGCGACTGGATGATGGAGAGGAAATAGTCCCGGCTCTGGGGCAGGTTGACCAGGATCAGCGGGTCGGCAAGCAGCGTTTTCAGATCCACCGATCCGCGCGTGGCCAGCGGATGATCGCCCGCGACAAGCGCATAGGGCGGCACATCCACGAGCGGAAGCAGTTCGACGTCGCCGGAGCGTCCGAAATCATAGACCAGTGCCAGGTCGATGCGTCCCGTCTCGAGCCAGTCGTGCAGGGTCTCAAGGTCCGCCTCGTGCAGCCGCAGCCGCACGCCGGGAAGCCGTGCGCGAAACGCGCGGATGAGCGCCGGCACATAGAGCGGCCCGAGCGTTGAAAACACGCCCAGTTCAAGAACCGGCGGGAGGGCGCCGGAGCCGTCGTCGGCGGCGAGCAGCGCGCGCATCTGGGACCGCAGGCTGCGGAACTCGACGAGCTTGCGCCGGCCGAAGGCGGTCGGCGTCATGCCCTGGCCCGCCGCACGGCGAAACAGGGGCTGGCCGAGGGTTTCCTCCAGCCGCGCCACGGCAAGCGAAACGGAGGGCTGGGACACGTTGACGAGCCGCGCGGCCGCCGCCGTGCTGCCGGTCTCCGCGACCGCGATCACGTAGTCGATCTGGCGAAACCCGATAGGTATAGGATCCATTTATTTAGTTTATGAGAAAACAATATTTATGCCTATAGCCAATCGCTTCCTATCCTGAGCCGGAAACCGGGACCGGAAAGGGCGGGACTATGGACGCGGACAAGGCAGGGCGGCCCCTCGAGGGCGTGCGGGTAATCGATTTCAGTCGGGTTCTGGCCGGCCCCTATTGCACGGCGCTGTTCGCCGATCTCGGCGCCGACGTGATCAAGATCGAGAGCCCGCAGGGTGACGACTATCGTCACGTCGGCCCGTTTCGCGACGGAGAAAGCCTGCTGTTCCAGGCGGTCAACAGGGGCAAGCGCTCGCTCGCCCTCGATCTCAAGGACCCCGACGCCGTCAAGGCGGTGCGGGCGCTGTGCAACACGGCGGATCTGGTGGTGGAGAACTTCCGCCCCGGCGTCATGGAGCGTCTCGGGCTCGGGGCGCGGACCCTTCAGGACGACAATCCGCGTCTCGTCTATCTCAGCCTGTCCGGCTTCGGCCAGAGCGGGCCGAATGTCTCCCGCCCGGCCTATGACATCATCGTGCAGGCCCTGTCCGGCATGATGCATGTGACCGGCGCGCCTGACGGGCCGCCGACCATGATCGGCGAGGCGCTGGGCGATGTCGCCGGCGGGCTGTTTGCCGCGTGGGGGGCGATGGTCGCCCTGTTCGAGCGCGAGCGTACCGGGCGCGGGCGTCATGTGGACGTCGCGCTGTTCGACAGCCTTCTGTCCATGATGCCGGTGACGGCGGCGCGTGTGCTCGGTGCGGGCGAGGATCCCGGACGCACCGGCAACCGTCACGCGTTGTCCGCGCCTTTCGGCACCTATCGGGCAGCCAACGGCCATTTCGCGCTGGCGGTTCTCAACGACAGGCTCTTTGCCACGTTCTGCAAGGCCATCGGTCATCCGGACGCGGCACAGGATGCCCGTTTCGCCAGCGACACGCTGCGGCGGCAAAACGAGCCGGAGCTTGCCGGCCTCATCGAGGACTGGGCGGCGGGCCTGACCACCGGCGAGGCAGTGGACCTGCTTGCCGCCTCGGGCATTCCGGCGGCCCCCATCGAGACGGCGGCCGAGGCCTGGCGCTCGCCGCAGGCGGAGGAGCGCCGTCTTTCGGCGACGGTCGAACACCCGGTTCTGGGCGAGATGCGCGTGCCCTGCCAGCCGGTGCATTTCGCCGGCATGACCCGGGAGGGCGGCACGCCCGCGCCGTCGCTCGACCAGCACCGGGACGAAATTCTTGCCGAACTGCGCGAAGGAGAGACGCGATGATCCAGGAGCTTGCCGATCACGAGATGGCGATCCTGAACGAGATCGAACGGTTTTCCGACAAGGTCCTGCGGCCCGCGGCCGCGGCAATCGACGCGGAAGGCCGGTTCGCGACGGAGCATCTGCCGGCGCTTGGCGGGATGGGCATCATGGGCATGAACCTGCCGGAGGCCCATGGCGGGGNCGCGCTTTCCGGCCCCGCGCTCTACCGCGCGGTGGAGCTTGTGGCCGGGGCCTGCGGCTCGACCGCCTCCATGCTGACGGCGCATTTCCTGGCGACCGACTCGCTCCTGCTCGGCGGGGACGAGGCCCTGTGCGCGCGGTTCCTGCCGCAGGCGGCCACCGGCGCTAGGCTCGGGGCCTTCGCCCTCACCGAACCCGAGGCCGGATCGAACCCCGCCGACATGCGCAGTGTCGCCGTGCCCGAGGGGGACGGCT
Source organism: Stappia sp. (assembly GCA_002722295.1). Classification (GTDB taxonomy): domain Bacteria; phylum Pseudomonadota; class Alphaproteobacteria; order Rhizobiales; family Stappiaceae; genus Stappia. The sequence continues at coordinate 65,228 of PBLF01000011.1, forward strand.
ACCGGCTGAAGGGCTCCAAGTGCTTCATTTCCAATGCAGGCGCGGCGGACTTCATCGTCGTCTACGCCAAGACCGACAGGACGGCGGGCGCGCGGGGCGTGAGCGCCTTCGTGATCGAGCCGAAGGCAATGGACGGCGTCGAGATCGGCCCGCATGAACGGACCATGGGCTTGCGCGGCGGCCATGTCTTCCCGCTCTCCCTCGACTGTCACGTGCCGGCGGAAAACCGGATCGGCGCGGAAGGTTCGGGGTTTCGTACGGCGATGAAGGTGCTCGACAACGGGCGTATCGAGGTGGCGGCCCAGGCGACCGGCATCGCGGCCGCGGCCCTGGACGCGGCTGTCGCCTATGCGAAGGAGCGCAAGGTGGGCGGTCACCCGATCGCCGATTTCCAGGGGCTGCAGTGGATGCTCGCCGACATGGCGACCGATCTGGCGGCGGCCCGTGCGCTTGGCTATCAGGCGGCGCGCAAGCGGGGCACCGGCGAGCGCTATTCGCGCGAGTCGGCCTTCGCCAAGCTCCACGCCAGCGAAGCCGCATGGCGCATCGCGGACAAGGCGCTGCAGATCCATGGCGGCTATGGCTACACGGCCGATTTCCCGCTGGAGCGCTATCTGCGCGACCTGCGCATCTTCCGCATCTACGAGGGGTCCTCGGAGATCCAGCGCACGATCATCGCCCGGGACCTGCTGGCCTGATGCCTGCCGCCGCTTTCCGTGTGAGGAAGGCGGCAAGGCAAGGGGTGCGGTCAGGCCGTTCCGGAGAGCCCCCTGGGCGTGATCTCGATGAGCGGGCGCACGGTGGAAGGACGCGGCCCGGCGGGAACGCCGGGGTCTCCCGTGTCCTCCTCGGCATCGGCACCGAAGCTCGAGGCGGAAAGTCCGTCGCGCTCCGCCTTGGCCCGGTGCTTGAGCCGGGCGATGTGGTTGGAGAGAAGGTCGAGATTGCCGATTGAAATGCCCTTGGGCAGATGCAGCACGGCGATGGAGACGCTCAGCAGCGGATAGACCTGCGAGCGGCCGCGCCGGTCCTCGGCGACGATATAGCCCTGTCGCCGATGCTCCGCGCTGTAGAGGCTTTCCATCTGGCGCGCGAATTCCATGCGCAATTCCGCCATCAGCTTGACGACGCGGTCCGGCTGCCAGTCGTCGAGGCCGACGAAGAAGTCGTCACCTCCCACATGGCCGACGAAGGCATGGAGCGCACCGAGCCTGCGCTTCAGCAGGTCGGAGAACAGGATGATCGCCCGGTCGCCGATGCGGAAGCCGTAGGTGTCGTTGAACGGCTTGAAGTTGTCGAAGTCGATGTAGCAGTAGGCGCGATCCGAGCCGGGATTGGCGCTGGACCGCACGACGTGGTCCGAGATCGCGGAGTTGCCGGGCAGCTTCGTGAGCGGATTCTGGTCCTGGGCGATCTGCAGCCGCGCCTCGTTGGAGATCTTGAGCAGCGTCGTCGTCGAGAGCCAGCCCGCGTAGCGGCCGTTCTCCGTCATGATGATCCCGTCCGCCGTCTCGCTGCCGCCAAGGTCGACGAGGCGGGCGAGTGGCGCCTGCACGTCGGCGACCCGGCAGGGCCGGATGAACCGCTTGAGGTGATTGTCGATGGTCGGGTTGAGCAGCAGGTCGCGCCCGTAGGAAAGATAGAGGAAGGACTTCAGGTCCGGCTCGCGGATGATGCCCACGGGCTCGTTCATTCCGTTGACCACCGGCAGGACGGTCTGCGTCGGATGGGCGCGGAACNCCTCCAGCGCTCTGGACATGTCGTCCGTCTCGTCGATCGCGACAAGCCGCTCCACTTCCTGGTCCAGGAACTCGCGCTCCTCACGACGGCGGGTGTCCTGCCTGCGGTCGCTGCCGTTGGGAAGGGGATAGGCCGGGCGGATCGTGTCCGTCTCGCCGATCGGCCGGGCCACCAGGGAGCCCTGCACGAGATCGCAACCGACCGAGCGGCAGGCCTGGAGTTCGGCGACCGTTTCCACGTTGGTGGCGATCACGCGGATGCCGAGGACATGGGCGAAATCGACCAGGCTCGAAACGAACAGCCTCTTGCGGGCGTCGCTCTGCAGCGCGGTGATGAAATCGCGGTCTATCTTCAGCACGGTGGGCTCGACGTCATACAGCATGTGCATCCGCGAGAAGCCCGAGCCGAAGTCGTCCAGCGACAGGGCAAAGCCCCGGTCGCGGGCGGACAGCGCGAAGCGGCGGAGATTGGCGTAGCGCGTGTGGTCGAGAAGCTCGGGGATGTCGAGGCAGATGTTCCAGGGCAGCAGCCTGTGGGCGGCGACCGTTTCCCTGAGCACCTCCAGCAGGTCCTCTTCCTCCTCGGTGCCCGCCTGGGCAGCCAGGTTGAGGAACAGCTTGGCCCGCTCGCAGGAGGCGACCTGTGCGAATTTGGCCAGCACCTTGCGCAGGAGCAGCTTTTCCAGGTCGAGTGTGCAGGCGAGCGAGGCGGCGTGCTCGGCAAGCGCGTCGCGGCTTTCGAAACCGAGCCGGTCGTAGTCGCTCAGGCCGGCCCGGAAGCCGTATATTTCACCGGAATGAATGTCGACGACCGGGTCGAAGGCAAAATCGAGTGCGGCTTCCGCCTGGGCCAGAAAACGCCCGACGGTCCGCGCAATGCGCGGGTCAGAAGTCACGGGGTCCATGATACCCGTCCACAATCTGGCGCCGTTGCCATCAACGACGCGAAGGCAATGCAGCTCGGGCGCACGCGGATCGCGCGTCCATAGTCAGACTTGAGGTCCGGATGCCTTTCCCCGGGAGGAGGGAGCGGCCGGACAGACAAAGGGGAACATGCGTGAACCGCAGGACAGCCGGAAAACCCGGCATGCGGGCGCGTCCCATCGACGGGTTTTTGCTTACATGGGAAGCATGAAGAGAATGTTGCGGAAAAAGGTAAACACGATGAACAAATGGAGGTCTCCCGGACGCTGACCGCCCGGGAGACGAGGGAAACCCTAGCTCCAGCCGCCCCCGTAGGTGCGGTAGAAGATGTGCTGGCCGATCTTCTGCAGCCGCTTCATGTGACGTGCCCACCGGGGTTTCACGTAGGTCGCGTGGTAGTGGGTCGAGGCGCCGACCTTCTCCAGATAGCGCTGGCCCGACACCGTCTCGCGCGCGACCTTCTGGGCAAGCTCCCATTCCGGCTTCTCGGTGATGCGGTCGCGGATGCCGTCGCAGGCGAAGGAGAACTGGCAGCGGTTGCGCAGGTGGCGGTTCTGGTAGACGACCTTGCAGATCGTGTCCGGGTAGGCCGGGTTGCGCACGCGGTTCAGGACGACCTGCGACACGGCCGCCTGGCCGTCGACCGGCTCGCCGCGCGCCTCGAAATAGATCGCCTCGGCGAGGCAGCGCTGCTCCTTGGACGTGATGACGCTGGCCGGCAGCGGACGCTTGGTCCACCAGTAGGGATCGCTCTCGGTGTTGGTCGCAAGCGAGGCCTCGTCGCCGACACCCGCCAGCGGGCCGTCACCCAGCAGCGCGTCGAAGGGCGCGCGGATGTTGGTGATGCCGCTCGGCGCATAGGCGGAGGCATAGGACACGCTCGTCGCGGCCACGTTGCGGGCCATGGCGAGCCTTGCCAGGTCCAGCGGGCCGGAGGCCTTGTCGTCGCCGGAGGCAAGCTGGGTGGAGGACGGCATGGACGGCCGCACGAAGGCGACGCGCGGAAGATCGTTCGGGCTGCGTTCGGCGATCAGGTTGCCGAGCGTGTAGATGGAGCCGGCCGCCGTGTCGACCATCTGCCGGTCGGGCGCCATGCTCATGAAGCGGTCGCCCTTGCGCGAACGGTTCACCGGGGTTTTCGCGGGGGGAGCCTTCGGGGCGCTCTCGTTCACGAAGACCTCGAGACCGCGCACCACGGCCGGGTCCGTGCCCGGCGCGGCGTTCGTCACGGCGTAGTCCGGAATGTCACCGGCGGTGTCCTTCGACGCGTCGGCGAGCACCACCGACGGTGCGATGCTCGATCCGTGCCGGGCGGCCTCGACGGCCGACATCCAGCGCGGCGCCTGGCCGCGCGAGGCCTCGATCAGCGCCGTGATGTCCTGCTGCGCGACGGTCGTCGTCCATCCCAGATAGACGAGCGGTCCGAGCAGCAGAAGCCGGACAAGACGGCCGCGGCGCACGGTGCGATGCGGCCGGCGGGAGCCGGGACGGGCGGGGGTGTAGATACGTGCCGTGGCCTGCATACGCGGCAACTCCGGTCCTTACGCGATACTCGATGCGACCCGGTCACTACGTCCGGTGCGATATTCACGATCTTCGCGGTTTAACCTTGAAAAGGAGTTAATGGGCCCGGGATGGTCCGGTTTCCCTGCGTTCGCGGCAAACGACGAGCGTCGCCACGCGCACGGCGTGGTTAACGCCGGAGCCGGTCAAGCCGCTCGCATGGCAGCCTTTTTTCAGATTTGGGAAAGGAATGGCGACTCAGAAGGGAACGGGCGCGCGATAGGTGATGCGCTCGCCGCCCTGGGGGTGGTGCAGTTCGAGTCGCTCCGCGTGGAGCTGCAGCCTGGGGGCGGCGTGAAGCGCGTCGCCGGTCGCATAGAGCGTGTCGCCGAGGATCGGGTGCCCGAGGCTGAGAAGATGCACGCGAAGCTGGTGGGAACGTCCGGTGACGGGATAGAGCTCCACGCGCGTCGTGCCGTCGTCGTCGCGCGACAGGACCTTGTAGTGGGTCACCGCCTTGCGCCCCTCGATCGGGTCGACCATCTGCTTCGGCCGGTTGGGCCAGTCGCAGCGCAGCGGCAGGTCGATGGTGCCCTCGTCGCCGCCCATGTGCCCCTGCACCCGTGCCACATAGGTCTTCGACACGTGCCGGCGCTCGAACTGAAGCCCGAGATGGCGGTGCGCCGCGCTCGACATGGCAAGGGCGAGAATGCCGGAGGTGTCCATGTCGAGACGGTGCACGACCCTGGCGCCGGGATAGCGCTCCGCCGCCCGGCTCGCCACGCAATCCTGAAGCCCCTCGCGCTTGCCCGGCACGCTCAGCAGTCCGCTCGGCTTGTTGATCACCAGAAGGTCGTCATCCTGGTGCACGACGTCGAGATACGGCTCGGTCGGCGGCCGATAGGGGCGGGGGGCTGGCGGGACGAAGGTCATGCGCCCTGATAGCGCGCCCGTCCCGCACATGCCAGAAAAAGCCGCCGTCTCCTGCCCGCCGCTGCCTGCGTCAGGCGAACCGTTCGCCCTCGCGCCCGTCGAGCACGAGAAGTTCCTCGAAGTGCTTCATGTCTTCGAACCGGCAGAAGGCGGGCGGTGCGAGCTCGATCACGGGGGCCGCCCGCGCCAGCTTGTCGAGAATGCCCGGCACCGCCGCGTCCCAGGCACGGATCGCCTCGTCGGACAGCCGCCGGCGCAGATAGGCGAAAGTGACGTGGAAGGCGTAGTCGTCATGGTCGGGGTGGCGGTAGCCGAAGACCTCCGACAGGCGGTCGCGCCAGTCGCTCAGGGAAATGGCCGACGCGGCATCCACCGGCACGAGAACGAGCCCGTTCGGTGTCAGGGCCTTAGGCCGCATGGCGAACGCCCGGCCGGGCGTGAAGCCGGCGAGACGCTCGAGGTAATGCGCGGTCATGGTCTCGACGGGCGTGTCGGCGGGAATGTCCTTCGGCCAGAAGGGCCAGTCGCGGCGAAACTCGATGATGCCCTGGAAGAGCGTCATGTGCAGGCTCGATGCGGGCGTCGCGGCAAGCCGTTCGCGCGCCTCGGGAAGGTCGAGCAACGCCGCGCGCGCCTCCAGAACGGCAGCGTGGCTCGCCGAGCCCTCCACCAGATGGCACACCACCGTGTTGCCCGGCTCGGGCAGGAAGGTGCCCGCCGCATCGTGGCGGCGGCCGAGATGGCGAAGCGGCGCCGGGTTCAGGCTTTCCGAAAAGGGCCGAAGCTCCGGGGAGACGGATACGGGCGAAGGGCTGGCGTCGTTCATGGACGGTCCGGGGAGCGAGAGGGACATGGAGAGGTCCCGCTAGCGGGTCTGCATGACGGTGTCGTGACGCCGCGCTGTCTCAGCGCCCGCCGACACGCAGGCCGAGGGCGGGGCGTTCCTTGAGAACCTCGTGGCGGAATCGGAAGAGCGCGGCGGGCCGCCCGCCCGTGGCCGTCGAGGTTTCGCCCGTCGGCTCGACCAGTTCCGTCCCCTCCACGAGGCGGCGGAAGTTCTGCTTGTGCAGATGGCGCCCGGAGATCGCCTCCACGCAGCGCTGCAGTTCCGTCAGCGTGAAGCTGTGCGCCATCAGCTCGAACACGACGGGCCGGTACTTGAGCTTGGTGCGAAGCCGCGAGATCGCCGTCGCCAGGATCCGGCGGTGGTCGTAGAGCATGGGCCGGCCGAGGGAGGGCAGCGTGTCCCGTTCAAGGGCGGCGGGGCGACCGTCGCGCCGTGCCTCTTCCACCAGCCCCGCCTCGTAGAGAAGCTCGTAGCGGTCGAGGGCGCGTTCCTCGTTCCAGATGCCGTCGGTGACGTCGAAGGCCTGGTGCACCCGGTCTTCGCGGGTGCGCATGCGCGGGGGCGCGTTGTCGGGCACCGGCGACACCATCCAGCTTTCAAGGGCGGGAAGGATCTCGCGTTCAACGACCTCGGGCATCCCGTTGCGCCAGTCCTCCCAGGGAAAGAAGGAGTACCAGGACTGCCAGCGTGCCTGCTGCCGGGCGATCGCCTCGTCGGAGCGCGCGGTCTGGCGGGCCAGCGCAAGATACCCGACCGAGACCACATGCGGCCCGGCCTCCGGCGTGATGTGGTGACGGCCACGGTCGCCGAAGGTGTAAAGCTGCTCCACCCAGCCGAGCTTGAGCGCGGTCTGTTCCTCCACCCACTCGCGCAGGCCGATCTCGAACGTGCGGTGACGCGTCGGGTCGAAGGGACCGAATGGCAGGGCGGGCTGTTCGCCCTCCTCGGGCATGGGGATCGTCAGCACCTGCGGCTGGGGATCCGCGACCGAGACGATGACGGCGTTGAGGCCGATTTCGAGCATCAGCCCTCCGGCGTCACGATACGCGGGGCGAGTCCCGGCACGTCGAGAGTGAAGGGAAGCCCCTCGAAGGCGTCCTCGCCGCGCCCGATGGAGCGCACCGCCTCCACCATGCGCCCCTTGCGGTCGAGCAGGTCGTCGGCCAGCGCCACGAGGCGCGCGTTGGGGGTCGCGGACGGGGCGGCCGTGCGCAGGGTCCGGGCAAGCGACATCTCGTTCGCCTGCGGGGCAAGCGCGCAGGCGGAAATGAAGGCGGCGGCGGTCGAGCGGCTGATACCCGCGAAACAATGGATCACCAGCGGTGCCTGCCGGTCCCATGTTTCCACGAATTCGACAAGGGCGGCGACATGCTCGCGCCCCGGCGGTGTCAGTCCCTCCGCAGGCGCCGTGATGTCGTTGAAGGCGAGAAAGAGATGGTCCTCCACCGGGATCGTGGCCGGGCGGGGAACCTCCGTTCCGGCGCTGATCAGCGTGACCAGGCGGCGTGCGCCGGTGCGTTCCACCGTTTCGGCAAGCCGTGAAAGCGAGCAGACCGTTATCACCGCCGTATGTCTCCCTCTTGCCCCGTTTCTCGTTCCGCGGGCGCCGGTCCCGCCTGTTCCATACAGGAGGGCGGCGCCATCCTTTTCACTCTCGCGCGTCTCGCACACGGCTTCGCGCCCGTCGAACGGGGACCATGAAACCATGTCGGCGCGATGACGTCGCCATGCTTGTGCGCGATTCCGGATCGCGCCGCGTTTTGCCCGCTGCGCTTGTCAGCCCACCGCCCTTGCTGCGCCGCGCGCGGCCTGGATCTCCTCGAAGCGTGCGAGGAAGGCGGCCTGCGCCCGCGAGGCCGGCAGGGGCGCAAGTCCGAGACGCGGCGGGGCACCGCGACCGCGCGGTGTGCCGAAACCTTCCGGCTTGCCGAAGATGCGCTGTGCCTCCGCGTCGTCGAAACCGGCCAGTTCCACTGCCTCGAAGTAGGCCGCGATGGTGTCGGCGCGCTTCGTGAGCTTCTTGAGCGGCCCCGGCAGGGCCGCCTTGAGCCCGAAGCTCAGGTGGATCGCCGTCTGCAGCCGCTCCTCGATCTCCTTGTAGCTGCCGCCCATCACCGCCTTGAAGGGGGAGATCATGTCGCCGATCACATACTCCGGGGCATCGTGAAGCAGCACGCCGAGACACTGGTCGGCGGTGAGTTGCGGCTCGATGTGGCGCGCGATTTCCTCCACCAGAAGCGAATGCTCGGCAACCGAGAACGCGTGATCGCCGACCGTCTGCCCGTTCCAGCGCGCCACCCTGGCGAGCCCGTGGGCGATGTCGGAAATCTCCACGTCGAGCGGGGAGGGATCGAGCAGGTTGAGCCGGCGGCCGGACAGCATGCGCTGCCAGGCGCGCGGCTCGGATTTGGCACCCTTCGCCATCGTCGCGTCTAGTCTCCGCCGGCCGGAACGGGCCAGTCGAAGGAGGCCCAGTCGGGAATATGCGGCTCAAGCGCGACATCTCCGGCTGTGACCGGAGTGCCGGCGGCGCGCGCCTGCGCGATCCGGTCGAGACGCACCAGCGCCAGGCCCCTTGCGCCCGCGACTGTGCCGAGCTGGCCGGCAGGCTTGTCACCCGCCATCACGTCCGTTCCGGAGGCGGGAAGCGCGTCCGCCCCGCTCACCTGGATCACGCGGCGGCGTGCCGTGCCGCGATGCTGCATCCGGCTGACCACCTCCTGCCCGACGAAGCAGCCCTTGTCGAAAGCGACACCGCCAAGTTCGTCCATGTCGACGTCATGGGGAAAGGCGTCGCCAAGCGCATAGTCGAAGGGGGCTTCGGGCACGCAGGAGGCAACGCGGCGGGCATGCCAGTCCGCCTCGGTGCCGCCTGCAAGGCCGGCGGGTGCCGAGGCGTCGTCGCCGGCGTCACCAAGCGGCAGATAAAGACGCAGCCCGAGTTCGGCCCGGCGCGGATCGTCGAAGACATGTGCGTCGGGGAAGGCGGTGCGCAGCGCGCCCGCATCCGCGTCCCAGGCGGCGAAGACGGCAAAGGACGACGAAACGTCCTCCACAGTGACCTTGGCGCGCAGCTTGTAGAAGGTCAGGCGCTTGACCAGGTCCGGCAGGCTGGCCGCGTCTGTCTCGAGCAGGTAGCCGCCGTCACCCGTCGGGCGCACGAGAAAGGCGAAGAGGATCTTGCCCTGCGGGGTGAGCAGCGCGCCGTGGGAGGCGCCCGTGTCCCCGACGTGGTCGAGATCGCAGGTGATCAGGTTCTGCAGGAAATGGCGGGCATCCTCGCCCGAGACCCGCGCGAGAGCCCGCCCGCCAAGGCGAACGGCCGTTCCAGAAGTCATGACACCCTCCGCCTGACACGACGCCATGGGCGGGCCGTCCGGACGCGCTGGCCGCGCGCATCCCCCGCCGCACGGGTTGTCGAAGATTCGTGGTCGAGATCGTCCTTGCGACATAGGCCGGATCGTTCCCACCAGCAAGGGGGCTTGCCGATCCTCCGCGTGGCTTCGTCGGGCCTTGTGCGAGGTTTGGAACATGTGATCGACCATTCGGTGAGATGATGGGACGGATTCCGCGTGAAGCCCGTAGAAGATCGAAAATTGAATACGATTTATTGGCGGGGGCGGCATAGACTTGGCACGTCAGCGGCGGACCGTCCGGCCTGCCGCCTTTCATGCCTGTCGAGGTCGGGAAGACCGTCATGTGCCGTCTGGCCGCCTATCTCGGGACCGAGATCCCGCTCGAGAACATCATCGCCCGGCCGAGGCACTCGCTGCTGGTGCAAAGCCAGGACGCGCAGGAAGCGAAGCTGAGGGTCAACGGCGACGGCTTCGGCATCGCCTGGTACGGACACCTGCCCGAGCCCGGCCTGTTCAAGGACGTCCTGCCGGCGTGGGCGGACACCAACCTGCCGAGTATCTGCCGCCTCGTGCGGTCGCATCTCTTTCTCGCGCATGTGCGCGCGGCGACCACCGGATCGAGCTCCCGCGAGAACTGTCATCCCTTCGTGCACGGGCGCTGGGCCTTCATGCACAACGGCTGCATCGGAAACTTCGCGCATCTGCGCCGGGACATGGAGGCGCTCATCGATGACGGCTTCTACGCCCAAAGGCGCGGCACGACCGATTCCGAACTCGTCTTCCTGATGCTGCTGACCAACGGGCTCGACGCGGATCCGGTCGGCGCCCTGTCGCGCACGCTGGAGCAGATCGGCGCCATCGCCAGGCGGCGCGGCACCAACGGCGAACCCGTCCGCATGACCTGCGCCTTTTCGGATGGCACGGCGATCTATGCCTTTCGCGCCGCCGACGACGGCAGGGCGCCCTCGCTCTATCTCTCCGACTGTCTGGACCACGGCGGGCGGGCGTTCGCCTCAGAGCCGCTCGAGGGGCCGTGCGAGCGCTGGCGGCGCGTCGAGCCCGACACGCTGCACGTGCTTTCGCCGGAGGGGCTTGTCACCGCGCCCTTCAGCCCGATCGAAACGGGCGCGGACATGCACAAAGCCCCCGCCTGAGCGGAAGGGGCGCTCCGACGGGGGCTTCCGGTGACCCGGCAAGCTCGTTGGGGAAGAGACCGGGTCAGGCCGGGCTCGGCAACTGGCCGTGTCCGCCGAAGGCGTTGGTGAGCTTCGCGATCCGGGCGCGGGCCGGGATCGGGCGGATGGTGAACAGGCGCGGAACGCGCGGCGTCTCCACGTCGCAGGCAAGCGCCAGAAGCGATTCGATCTGCGTGCCCACGCGGCGGTGGGTTTCGGTCTCGATGCGCACGCGCCGCCACACGTGGCGCTGGATGACGAGATTGAGGCAGGACTTGAGGTCGGGGATCAGGAACTCGAGATCCAGGGTCGGCAGACCGAGGTAGGCACGCAACTCGTCGAAGATCGTGCGCAGCACGCCGGCGTAGGCCATGTCCTCCGAGGTCGGGCGCAACTCGTTGATGTCGAGGCACTGGATCTGTGCCTCCTCGCGCGCCGTCTCCACGAAACGGGCGATCTGGGCGCCGGTCAGCCGGCAGCTTCCTTCCTCGAGCGCGAGCTGCTTCATGAGAAGGGATGCCTCGAACACGTCGAGGATGCGACGGGTCAGCAGATGGACCAGATGGCGCATCGCCTGCTCCTGCGGCGGATTGCACTCGAGAAAGTTCATCTCGATGATGTCGAAGAGCCCGGCCTCGAAGGTCTCGCTCATGTTGCGAAAGCAGGGATGCTGCCTGAGCAGCTTGTTGACCACGGGAAGGGCTTCCGCCTCGACCGGACAGTCCGACATGCGGATGTCGTTGATGTCGGTGAACAGGCCGGGAATGAGTCCCTCGCAGGTGTCGTGGACGTGAACCAAGGCAAGCTCCTTCGCCGGCGCCAGCGGTGAGGCGCGCGCGCTGTCATGTTGTTCGTTTGAGTCGCGGCCGGGAGGGGCCGTGTTGGTTAATTGATTCCGAATCGAAATCTGAGTCGCAACTTTCAAAGGCGTCGGGAAGACAAGCTTATTTCGGTCTCTTGACTCGATTTTCTGTGGACATGGGCGAATCGGCGAGTCGTGGCGCGGCGGACACGCGGGGCGCCTTTGTGACCGTCATCACGGCGATGTGAGGCCTTTTCGGCGATACCTTCCGCAAGACTAACCAGGGATTCACGGCTTTGAGCTACTTCTGTCCCGACAAGACGTGAAGCGGGACGAAATCGAGGTGGGTGTCTTGCGTGCGATGATGATGCGAAACCGAATGAAGGCATCCTCCGCTGTCGGAGGAAACGGTTCTGGACTGGCGCGTGCGGCGCTGGCCGGGGTCATGGTGCTCGGGCTTGGGCAGGCGGCGTTCGCCAACGACACACGCGAGCTGAAGCCGGTTTCCGTGCGCGGTGACGTCAACATGACGCCTGCGAGCGGTCGGGACGATCCCGACGCGCCGCTGCAGATCCTCGTGTCGCTGTCCGAGCAGAAGCTCGACGTCTATCGCGGCACGACGCTGATCTCCTCCTCGCGCGTCTCTTCCGGGAAGCCGGGCCACGGCACGCCGACCGGGGTGTTCTCCATCCTGGAAAAGCGCAAGCGCCACTTCTCCAATATCTACGACAATGCGCCGATGCCCTACATGCAGCGCCTGACCTGGTCGGGCATCGCGCTGCATCAGGGGCATGTGCCCAACCGGCCGGCCTCCCATGGCTGCGTGCGCCTGCCGAAGGGCTTCGCCGCCGAACTCTTCTCCATGACCGAACGCGGCGGCCACGTCATCGTGACGCGCGGCGCCACCCATCCGGGCATGATCGAAAGCGCCGCGCTGCCGGGCGCCCTGGCCCGGCCGACCGAGGTGGCGAGCCTGTCCGATGCGTCCGGCCTGCGTCCGGGGCTGCCGGTGTCCGACAGCGACCCGGCGACGGTCGCCTCCATCGAGTCGATGGACGTGGCGCCGCTCGCCGAGGAGCCGCTGCGCATCCTCATCACCCGCCATCCGCCGGTCTCGAAGGTGCGTGAACTGCAGCGGATGCTGGCAAGCCTCGACTACGGCCCCGGTCCGGTCGATGGCGTGGCGGGACGCCGGACGCGCGCTGCCACGCAGGACTTCCAGAACGCCATGGACCTGCCCGCCACGGGCGAGGCGGACGACATCACCATGGCGAGGCTTTATCGCGAGGCGGGCGAGAGCCGGCCGCGCTCCGGGCGCATCTACGTGCGCCGCAAGTTCAGGGAAATCTATTCCTCGGACATCGATCTGGCCGATGCGGATGCACCGCTCGGGACGCATCTCTACACGCTGATCGGCCGGGAAGGCGCGCGTCAGAAAGCCCGCTGGATGGGCGTGACGGCCGCCGACGGCGACGGTGCGGATGCGCGTTCGGTGCTCGACCGCATCACCTGGACGGACGAGGCGCGCGCTTTCGTCGAGGATCGGCTGGCAATCGGCTCGTCGCTGATGGTCACGGACCGCCCCTTCCGCCTGCACTCGGGCCTCGGCACCGATTTCGTGGTCATGACGCGCCAGTAACCGGTGTGCCGACAGGCGGCTGTAGTCCGCAAACCGTTGCGCCCGGCAATCGTCGATGGACGATTGCCGGGCGTTTTCGTTGTGGCCGGTGCTTACTCGCCGGCGACGAAATAATGCAGCGTGCCGTCGGGGCCGATTCCCACCCGGTAGAAGGTCCATGTGCCGGTGATGGCCATGTCGGCGTAATCGCCCGAGGTCACGATCCGGTACATTTCCACCTTCTGCTCCGGTGACAGGCGGGCGAGCGGGTAGCGGGCGAAATAGGGCCAGATATACATTTCCTGGGCCGACCCGACGTCCGCGTGCACATAGCCGGCCTCCAGGATTTCCGTCAGGATCGCCATGATCTCCAGGCCTTCGCCGTCGCCCGAGGCTTCCTTGAGGAAGTCGATGGGATCGTCGATCTGGCCGAAGGAGAGCGTGGGCATCATCTCGTTGCCCTCGAGTACCATGCGGATGCGGTCGAGATCGCCCGCGTGCGCGGCTTCCAGAAGCTGGGCCCGCATCCGTGCCACGGGCTTTGGCAGGTCGGCATCGCCGTAATGGATCTCCGGCAGGTTGACGGGAAGCGGCGCGGAGAGATCCGACGGAGCGGTGCCGGCCTCCGGGTCCAGGATCTCGCCGGCTTCCGGGTCCTGCGGGATGGCGTTGGGCCTGTCGACCTCTGGCGGAGCGACCTGAATGCGCTCCGTCTGAACGGTCGCGGCTTCGGCGACGGCGGGCCAGGGCGTGAGGCCGGTTGCCGTCGCGGCGAGAAGAAGGGCGATTGCGGCGGTCTTCATGGGTGGGTCCCGTCCTGGGCCGCGCCCGTCGGGGAAAGCGGCGTTGCGGAAGCGAAGCGATTGCGCGGCGAGCCTATACCACGAACCCCTTGCGGAAAATGCCCCGTGCGATGTGGCCCACGGGCTGTTGAGCGTGCGCGCTCCATTGTCTAAACGAAGGAGGAGGGGTTCGGTTCGACCGGCCCCTCGGGCACACCCTCGAGGGAGGGGAAGGCGCGACCCGGCCGGGGTTCGCCGTGTCGGGGGCACGAGGCGCGGAGCGCGAGCGGGACTTGCCGGATCCACTGTTTTTTCTTGTCGGCCTGGGCATCGGCCTGATGACGAGCGCGCCGGTGGGCCCGGTCAACGTGGCGGCAATCGAGCGCGCGGCGCGATTCGGGTTTCTGCCGGGGCTGATTGCCGGTCTCGGCGCGGTCTTCGCCGACGGGGTCTACGCAGCCTTCGCCGCGTTCGGCATCACCGCCGTCTCCGATTTCGTGCAGGGCCACAGCGATCTGATCCAGACCGTTGGCGGATTGTTGCTGCTGATTTTCGGCGCGCGCGTGCTTGCCGCCCGTCCGCACATGGCCGGCGATGAACTGCGCCAGTCACGCATGATCTCGTCGTTCGTGACCGGGTTCGCCATCACGCTCACCAATCCGGGCGTGGTGCTCGGCTTCCTGGCGATTTTCGGCAGTCTGGGGAAATGGGCGCCGGACCCGGGAAACTACACCGGTGCGGCACTGCTGGTGGCGGGTGTCGTCTGCGGCGCCCTCGGCTGGTGGGTCATGATATCGGCGCTGGTGTCATGGTTGCGCGGGCGAATGACCGATGCGTGGCTCGCCTGGATCAACCGGATCTCGGGCATCGCGCTCATCGTCTTCGGCCTGGCGATCTTCGCCCACCTCTTCCTGGCGTCGTAAGCCGGTCCCGGACACGAAAACGGGGCCCGTGGGCCCCGTGCCATCCGCGCCCCTCGCAGGGGTGGCCTCCCTGTCGCCGGTGCGTCGGTCCTCCGCTTGGCGTCCTGCCTTCGCTTGGCGTCCGGTCAGTGGACGTTGCGGATGATCGTGTAATCGCCCCGGCGCACCCGCTCGGGCAGGGTGGCGGCGAGTTCCGCCACGGCTTCCTCGCCGAAAGAGGCGACCAGATCGGCAAAGGCGGTAAAGAGCGCGGCATGGGCCACGGCCGAGGAGTCGAGCCCGTCCGCCACCGCATCCGCAAAGGCGGTGTCGATGTAGCCGAGCGCCATTTGGCGAATCTCCTGGTCGCTCACCAGGTGTTCGTCGTGCTCGCCATCGATGGTGTCGTGTTCACGCATTGGCTGTCCGCATCCCGCATGTTCGTGTGATCCTTGCGGCAAGTGTGCGCGAGTCGCGGGGGGAGGGTAAAGAAAACCTTAAAAATTTGACGCAACTTCCGGCAAATATGGTTAACGCCCCATTTACCATGTTTGCCTGATGCCGATGCGATCGGGACCGCGTTTTCTCACCTGTTGTAGCGTGTGGTGACGTTGCGGATGAGCGCGCTTCCTTCCTCTACGTAACGGTCCAGCGCGGCCTGTGCCGCCTGCGTGCAGCGCCGGTAGACCGAGGAATAGCCCCGGTAGCCCTGGTTGAAGCGCTCGACGAAACGCCGCCGCCGCCCCTCGTCCTGCACTTCCGCCTCGATGAGGGCCTGCATCTCGTCACGCCACAGGGTTCCGTCCGGTGCGCCACAAAGCGGCCTGAGGTAATGAAGCGCGCCGAGGATCTCCGACAGGCGCATGAGATCCTGCTCGTAGGGCGGATCGTCGGGACGCTCCTGTGCCACGGCCGGACCGGCAAGGCCAAGCGTGATGGCGACAATGGCACCCCATGCCAGCGCGCGCATCCTTCCGCCCCGGGTGGATGCCGGGGAAGGGGGGCATGATGGAACGTGGCTGGTCGGTCGGGCGCGCATGGCCGGCAAGATGCGCCGCCCGTGTCCGCTGCGCAAGACCGACGTGCGGGCGGCGGTGCTCATCCGTGCTGCCAGCCCAGAAGGCGCCGTATCCGTGCGGCCGTCCCGGGTGTCATGGCAAGCGCATCGAGCGTTTCCGGCGCGACGAACGCAGCCTCCGCCGCATCGTCGCCGGCACGCGGTTCGCCGCCCTGCGCCCGGCCCCGGAACACGGCAATGACGAAATGCGCTCCGCCGGGAACGCGGGCGTCGTCGGGCAGGATCTCGACCATCTCGACCGGAGCGCCGTCGAGGTCGGCGGTCAGGCCGGTTTCCTCAAGAAGCTCGCGCCGCGCGGCGGCACCAAGCGTTTCCGCGAACTCGACGCTGCCTCCCGGCAGGCTCCAGGCGCCCTCGAAGGGCGGCTTTGCGCGCTTGACCAGCAGAACGCGGCCATCGTCCTCGACAAGAACGCTGACGCCGAGACGGGGGCGGGAATCGGGACCGGATGAACTCATGGG
Organism: Stappia sp.; assembly: GCA_002722295.1. Taxonomy (GTDB): domain Bacteria; phylum Pseudomonadota; class Alphaproteobacteria; order Rhizobiales; family Stappiaceae; genus Stappia. The sequence goes on from PBLF01000011.1 coordinate 81,348, forward strand.
ATGAGGGGAGCACGATGGCCGGCGGCCGGCAAGCGGCAGGCGTCGCGACCGCCCTCTTAAGCGAAGAGCGCGTCGATTTCCGCCTGGGAGCCGGCATCGTCGGTATCGATCGCCGTCGATTCGCCGTGGATGATGGCGGAGGCGGCGGAGATCAGCGGGCGGATCTCTTCCACGCTCTGGCGGGCGATGTCCTCGCTGATGCCGGCGATGTCATCGGCGTTGCGCAAGCGCCCCTGTTTTTCGCAAACAGCGGTGTCGAGCGTCGCGACAACGTCGCGAAGAGCCCGGCGCACGGCCTCCGGCGCCGCGCCGAAGGCATCGATGGCAAGCTGCTTTTCGGCGAAGCTGGAGGCACGAAAGTGCTGCTCGTAGGTCGCCGGCTGCCACTCCAGAACGTCCCCGGCACACTCGGGCATGGCGGGAAGCATTTCGAGCATCATGACCACTTCATTGAAATGGTTCAGGTAATCCGTGGCGAGGCCGGTGCGCGGATTGATGTTGGCCGCAACGAGCCGGTCCGCGGCAAGGCGGCCCTTCCCCAATGTCAGCTCCGCAACCGCCATTTCTCCTGCCTCTTTTGTTCTTCGTCCCGTGAGCCTAAACCTTATCCGGTTTCGAATTGCCTAATGTAACAGGGGGCTTCCGGTACGACCGGATGCCGAAGGGGGAACGAATGTGCGGACGCTTCGTCCTGGCCGCGTCGCCGGAGCAGGTGCGTGATCATTTTTCCCATGTGGAAAGGGAAGAGTTTCCGCCCCGCTACAACATCGCGCCGACCCAGCCGATCGCGACCGTGCGCCTGTTCGAGGGGGCGCGGCATTTCGTGCTGGTGCGCTGGGGGCTGGTGCCGGGCTGGGTGAAGGACCCGGCGAGTTTCTCGCTGCTGGCCAACGCGCGCGGGGAGACGGCCGCGGACAAGCCGTCCTTTCGCACCGCCATGCGTCACCGGCGCTGTCTCGTTCCGGCCTCCGGCTATTATGAATGGCGGGCCGGTCCGGACGGGCGCAAGCAGCCGTATTTCGTTCGCCCGCGCGCGGGCGGGCTCGTCGCCTTAGCCGGCCTGTGGGAGGAATGGTGCGACCCCGACGGCGGCGTCATCGACACCGGCGCGCTGATGACCGTGCCGGCGAACGCCGCGCTCTCGCATATTCACGACCGCATGCCGCTGGTCATCGCGCCCGAGCACTTCGACCTGTGGCTGGACGTGAAGAGCGCGCGGCCGCAGGAGATCCGGGCGCTGATCAGGCCCGCGCCCGATGACCTGTTCGAGGCCTTCCCGGTGAGCCGGAGGGTCAATGGCGCGCGCGACGACGACCCCGGTCTGCTCGAGCCGGAGCGCGCCGAAGAGGTCGAGCCCCCCGAAGCGCCCGCCAAACGCCGGAAGGCGGGACAGGGCGAAGGGGGCGATGGCGGCGGACAGCTCGACCTGTTCTGATCCGCCGCCGGATGCGGCCCTGAGGCTCCCTGTCGGCCCGAGCCGTCAGAGAACGCGGCCCGGGTTGAGGGTGGTGTTGGGATCGAAGGCGGCCTTCACCCGCTTCATCAGCTCCAGCTCCAGCGGGTTCTTCACCTCCGCCAGCAGGTCGCGCTTGAGTCGCCCGATGCCGTGCTCGGCCGAAATCGACCCGTTGAACCTGTGCACGATGCCGTGGACGAGTTCGTTCATCTCGTCCCATCTGGCGATGAAGCCCGCCTTGTCGGCGCCCACCGGCTGGCTGACGTTGAAGTGGATGTTGCCGTCGCCCATGTGGCCGAAGGGGACCGGCCGGCAGCCCGGCACCATGGCCTCCACCGCCGCGATCGCCTCGTCGAGAAAGTCGGGAACGCTGGCGACGGGGACCGAGACGTCATGCTTGATGGAGCCGCCTTCCTCGCGCTGCACCTCGGACATGCCGTGGCGCAGGTGCCAGAAGCTCGCCGCCTGCGCCTGCGATTCGGCCAGTGCCGCGTCGCTGACGAGCCCGGCCTCGAACGCCTCGCCCAGGATGGTCTCCATGAGCGCGCGCGTGGGGTTTTCGCCCTCGTCCGTCTCGGTGCCGGAGGAAAGCTCCATCAGCACGTACCAGGGATGCGCCTCCGCCAGGGGATCGCGGGCTCCGGCAAGGTGGCGAAGCGTGAATTCGATGCCGACGCGCGGCATCAGTTCAAAACCCGTCAGCATGCTCCCCGCGCGGGCGCGCGCGGATGCGAACAGGGCAAGCGCGTCGTGCGGGGAGGCGATTCCCGCAAAGGCGACATCCTGTGCCCTGGGCCTGGGGAAGAGCTTGAGGACGGCGGCCGTCACGACCCCCAAAGTGCCCTCGGAACCGATAAATAATTGTTTCAGATCGTAACCGGTATTGTCCTTGCGAAGGCTTCTGAGGCCTTCCAGAACCCGTCCGTCGGGCATGACCACCTCGAGCCCGAGAACGAGGTCGCGGGTGTTTCCGTAGGCCAGCACGGCGGTGCCGCCGGCGTTGGTGGAGATGTTGCCGCCGATCTGGCAGGAGCCCTGCGAGCCGAGCGTCAGGGGGAACATCCGGTCCGCTTCCGCGGCCGCGTCATGGATTGCCTGAAGCGTCGTGCCGGCTTCCACGGTCATGGCAAAACCTTCCGCGTCGACCTCGCGGATCCTGTTGAGGCGTCCGAGGCTTAGGACCACCTCACGCTCGGGATCGCAGGGAATCTGCCCGCCCACGAGGCCCGTGTTGCCTCCCTGCGGGACAATCTTGAGGCCGTTGGAATCGGCATGGGCGAGGATGGCGGAAACCTCCTCGCGCGTGCCGGGACGCAGCACCATCGGCGTTTCGCCCTGGTAGAGGTCGCGCCATTCGCGCAGGAACGGCGCCATGTCTTCAGGCGCTGTCAGGACATTGCGCTCGCCGACGATTTCGACGAAGCGCGCATGATGAACGGGATCGGGCATTGGGCGGCACCAACCTGCTGTCGGGGACGGGATCTGGATGCGGCGAGGCATATCACATTTTGCGGTGACGTCGACGGGGAGGCCCCTTGCCAGTGGCTTGAAGGCGATCTGGCCCTGTGCCATAGGAACGCGTCCCGGCAGGCGGTGCGACCGCATGTCGCCGGGACCGGGACGAGTCGCGCGGCAAGGCCACCACACGGGCGCGCGACCCGTGAAGAATGTGCGTGCAGGAGACAAGGCATGGCGACGACACAGGGACTGATGGCTGGGAAGCGCGGGCTTATCATGGGCGTCGCCAACAATCGGTCCATCGCTTGGGGCATCGCCAGGGCGCTTGCCGACCAGGGCGCGGAGATCGCCCTGACCTACCAGGGGGACGCCCTGCGCAAGCGCGTCGAGCCGCTCGCCAAGGATCTCGGTGCCATCGTCGCCGGCCATTGCGACGTGACCGACGAGGCCTCGATCGACGAGGTGTTCGCCCATCTCGAGAAGACCTGGGGCAAGATCGACTTCCTCGTCCATGCCGTCGCCTTCTCCGACAAGGACGAGCTGACCGGCCGCTACGTCGACACGAGCGCCGACAATTTCGCCAAGACGATGCAGATCTCCTGCTACTCGCTGACTGCCGTCGCGCAGCGCGCGGAGAAGCTGATGAGCGAGGGCGGCTCGATCCTGACACTGACCTACTACGGCGCGGAGAAGGTCATGCCGCACTACAACGTCATGGGCGTGGCGAAGGCCGCGCTCGAGGCGAGCGTGCGCTACCTTGCCGCCGACCTTGGCAAGGACGCCATCCGCGTCAACGCCATCTCGGCCGGTCCGATCAAGACGCTTGCCGCATCGGGCATCGGCGACTTCCGCTACATCCTCAAGTGGAACGAGTACAACACGCCGCTTCGCCGTACCGTGACCATCGAGGAGGTGGGCGACGCGGCCCTGTTCCTGCTCTCGGATCTCGGACGCGGTGTCACCGGCGAGATCCAGCACGTCGACTGCGGCTATCATGTCGTGGGCATGAAGGCCGTGGACGCGCCGGACATCTCCGTCGTCAAGGACTGATCCCGCCGGGGCGCCCCACCGGGTGCCCCATTTCGGCCGGATCCGTGTCGCAAGAGGCTGGAAGGGACACCCGGTGACCACCGCCGGGAGAAGAAACCCGTCCGCCATCCTCTGCCGGAGACTTCATGACCGAGACCGCGAGCGCGCATCTTTCCCCGCCTTTCCTGATCTTCATCCGTCACGGGCAGACCGACTGGAATGCCGAAGGCCGGATGCAGGGCCAGCGCGACATCCCTCTCAACGACACGGGTCGCGAGCAGGCGAAGCGCAATGGCGAGGCCCTCAAGGGGTTTCTCGAGACGAAAGGCATGGCGCACGAGGATCTTTCGTTCCTCGCCTCTCCGCTGTCGCGCGCCGTGGAGACGATGCAGATCGTTTGCCGCGAAATCGGCCGTGAGGACGATGCCTTCAGTCGCGACGACCGTCTGCGGGAGATCACCTTCGGCGCCTGGGAGGGATACACCATCCCGGAACTGGCCGAGACGCATCCCGACAAGACCGCCCGGCGCAAGGCCGACAAGTGGGGCTTCGTGCCGCCGGAGGGAGAAAGCTATTCGATGCTGGCCAACCGCATCGATGCCTGGCTTGCCACCATCACCCGGCCGACGCTCGTCGTGTCCCATGGCGGCGTGATGCGTGTCCTGCGCGGGCGCCTGCTTTCCGTGCCGCGCGAGGAAATCCCGTCCCTGGACACGCCCCAGGACAAGGTCCTCGTGTGGGACGGTCAGGAATTCGACTGGATCTGAGTCGGCTCCCGATCATCCGGAAACGGCCTGCCTGACAGGAAAACACCCGACACGAAAACGCCGGCCACGAGGACCGGCGCGAGGCAGTTCGGATGTATCCGGCCCGGACCCAGGGTGTGGCCCGGGCGGCGAAGGTCATTCCTGAATCTGGACATCGGTGAGCGTGCGGCCGTCGGTGTCCTCGTCGTAGAAGGCGAGCACCTTCATGCCGGGCTTCAGGTCGTCGACGTAGAAGTCGACGGGAATCAGGTAGGACGCGCCATCCGACAGGATGAGCGTGGAGGAGTCCGGGCGAATCTCGACGATCGTTGCCTCGACCTCGCCGGCCAGCGCGGCGGAGATCATCGTTCCCACAAGGGCGATGGATGCCAGGATCCTTTTGGTCATGCTATTCATTTCAATCTCCGTCGGACCACCGGTCGACCGGCGGCACTGGATCGAAGCGGAAGTGCGCGGGGCCGTCAAGCGCTCCTGACGGTGGCCGCGCCATATCCGCATGCTCATCACGATTGCGTGGGGACGAGATTGGTCTCGAACCTTTTCCGGCCCTTGTGCGTAAGAGAGACAGGCCGGGAGCGGATCGTCGCAAGCGAACGTCTCGCGCAAGGCATGGGAGCACGGTGCAACCGGGTAGCGGGCAAGGATGGCGTTTCGATGGCGGTTTCCATCTCTTCGGCTGACGATTTCTACGAACGTCTGGCGGCGCTCTCCGACTTCGGACGTGTTGGCGACGACACCGCCTTCTCGCCGGTTCCCGACGACTGGTGCCTGCTGGCGGCCGACATCGTGCGTTCACGCGACGCGTTGGCCGAGGGGCGCTACAAGACCGTCAACATGATCGCGGCGGCCGTCGTCACGGCGGTCCTGAACGCCTGCGGCCGCCAGGAACTGCCCTTCGTCTTCGGGGGCGATGGCGCGATGGCGGCGGTTCCCACTACCTGCCAGGGCGTGGCGTCCCGCTCGCTTGCAGGCGTTCGGGTCATGGCGCGCAAGGTTTGCGGTCTCGAATTGCGCATCGCGGCGATTCCGGTCAGCGCGCTTCGGGCGAGGGGGGTGGATCTCAGGGTTGCCAAGTTCGAGCTCAGCCCGGGCAACAACCTGGCCATGTTCTCGGGCGGCGGCGTGGAAATGGCCGACGCGATCCTCAAGGATCCGGACGGAACCGGTCCATACGGCATCGATGCCGGGGACGCAGGCGTCGCGGATCTCGACGGGCTGTCCTGTCGCTGGGAGGAACTCCCCGCAGAGCACGGTTCGATGGTCACGCTGCTGTTGCGGCCCGCGGCCAATACTCCCGGCGCGGTCTCGGGGATCCTTGCCGGTCTGTCCGGAGCGCTGGGCATCGACCTTGCGTCCCGTACGCCGGACATCGCGCCGGCGCGTCGTTCCAACCTGAGGTTCCGCTTTCCCCCCACCGGCCTCTGGCGCGAGGCGCGGATCGTCGGGCACGAGCGTGGCCGTGGCGTCGTCTTGCTGCGGGCGTTCTGGGAATCGCTCGCCTTCGTCCTGGCAAAGGTAAGCGGGATGCGGCTCGGCAGCTTCTCCGCCGACAGCTACCTCGACGACGTTATCCTCAACACCGATTATCGCAAGTTCGACGACACGCTGCGCCTCGTGCTCGACCTGTCCGCCGAGCAGGTGGGAGCCCTCCGCTTTCATCTGGATGCCGAACAGGGGGCAGGGCGGCTGGACTACGGGATGAATGTCTCCCGCTCGGCGCTCATGACGTGCCTTGTCTTCAACCTCGAGCGGGCCGGACATATTCATTTCGTCGACGGATCCGACGGGGGATTCGCGCGTGCCGCGCTTGACCTCAAGGCCCGGCTCGAGAGCGTGCGCGAGGACAGGTAAAGCCGTCCCTCCGACGGCTGACCGGCCAAGCCCGCTTTTCTTTTGATGTCCGAACGCCTAGAAGACGGGCAGGGTCACGAGGCCCGTCCGCTCAGCCGCTCGCATCAGGGTTCGACCATGTCGCACAACAGTTTCGGTCACCTCTTCCGCGTCACGACCTGGGGCGAGAGCCACGGTCCGGCACTTGGCTGCGTGATCGACGGCTGCCCGCCGCTGCTGGAGATCACCGAGGCCGAGATCCAGACCTTTCTCGACCGCCGCAAGCCGGGACAGTCGAAGTTCACGACCCAGCGGCGCGAGGCCGATGCGGTGCGCATCCTCTCCGGCGTCATGCATGACGACCAGGGCATCCAGCGCACGACCGGAACACCTGTCTCGCTGATGATCGAGAACACCGACCAGCGCTCCAAGGACTACTCCGAGATCCGGGAAAGCTACCGCCCCGGCCATGCCGATTTCACCTATGACGCCAAATACGGCATCCGCGACTATCGTGGCGGTGGCCGGTCCTCGGCGCGTGAGACGGCGGCCCGGGTCGCCGCCGGCGCCATCGCGCGCAAGGTGATTGCGGGCATCACCATTCGCGGGGCCCTGGTGCAGATCGGCCCGCACAAGGTCGACCGCTCGCGCTGGGACTGGAGCGAGATCGACAACAACCCCTTCTTCTGCCCCGACGCGACGANGGCGGCGCGCTGGTCTGACTATCTCGACGGGATCCGCAAGGACGGATCGTCCGTCGGCGCGGTGATCGAGGTGGTGGCCGAGGGCGTCCCGGCCGGTCTCGGCGCGCCGCTTTACGGCAAGCTCGACCAGGACATCGCCTCAGCCCTCATGTCGATCAACGCGGTCAAGGGCGTGGAAATCGGCAACGGCTTCGAGGCGGCGGAACTGACCGGCGAGGAAAACGCCGACGAGATGCGCATGGGCGCGGATGGCAAGCCCGTCTTCCTGTCCAATCATGCCGGCGGCGTCCTGGGCGGCATTTCCTCCGGAGAGCCGGTAGTGGCGCGCTTCGCGGTCAAGCCGACGTCCTCCATCCTGACGCCGCGCCGCTCCGTGACGCGCGGCGGCGAGGAGGTGGACCTGCGCACCAAGGGCCGGCACGATCCCTGTGTCGGCATCCGCGCGGTGCCGGTAGGCGAGGCCATGCTTGCCTGCGTGCTGGCGGATCACTATCTGCGTCATCGCGGGCAGGTCGGCTGATTTTCAGTCACACTGAATTTCTGATCATTTTTCATTGTTGCTGAAAACCTGTTCGGTTAGGCTGCAGCCATGCGACTTGATGAATGGCTGTCACGAACCGGGGAAACCCGATCCGCCTTCGCCCGCCGCGCCGGTCTGTCGCCGGCCGCGGTTACGGCACTGTGCAACGATCCCGACGTCTGGGTGTCGCGCGACAGCGCGCAACGCATCGCCGCCGCGACCAGTGGTGACGTGACGCCGAACGATCTTCTCGGCCTGAAAGGACCCGCGAAATTGGATATGTCCCAGACCCGCGTCGCGGAGGCGATCCGCGCATTCGAACGTGGCGAGATGCTTGTCGTCACCGATGACGACGACCGCGAGAACGAGGGCGACCTGATCGTCGCCGCCTCGTTGGTGCGGCCCGAGCAGATGGCCTTCATGATCCGTCACACGTCCGGCATCGTCTGCGCGCCCATGACGCGCGACACCGCGCGCCGGCTGCGCCTCGACCCGATGGTGGCCGACAATGACGCGCCGCTGTCCACCGCCTTCACCATTTCCGTCGACTATCGCCACGGCCTCACGACCGGTATTTCGGCCGAGGAGCGTTGCGGCACCGTGCGCGGGCTCGCCAATCCGAATGCGGGTGCCGCCGACTTCGCACGGCCGGGGCACGTCTTCCCGCTGGTGGCGCGCGAGGGCGGCGTCCTGATCCGCTCCGGCCATACGGAAGCCGCCGTGGATCTGTGCCGTCTCGCGGGCCTTCCCGAGGTCGGCGTGATTTCGGAGCTGGTCAACGACGACGGCACGGTCAAGCGCGGACAGGAGGTGGCCGAGTTCGCCGCCGAGCACGACCTCAAGATGGTTTCCGTCGCCGACCTCATCGCCTGGCGGCAGCGCATGGAGCGGCTGGTCGAACGTGTCGCCGAGCAGCCGGTGGAAACCGTTGCGGGGCCGGCCTACGCGGTCACCTATTCCACGCCCTATGATCCCATGCATCATGTCGCGCTGGTGTTCGGCGACATTCTCGACGGACGCAATGTGCCCGTGCGCCTGCAGCTTGAATCCGTGCTCGACGACGTCTTCGGCGAAACCCGTGTGCTCGACGACGTCATGCGCGACTTTGGCGGACGCGGGCGCGGAGTGATCGTCTATCTGCGTGAAGGGTCGGTCGGCGTGGCCCGGCAGGCAACGCGGGCGCGCACCGACCTCGCCGCCGCCGAGGTGGAAGAGCACGAGTCGGCACAGGCGCGCGAGGAACAGTGGCGCGAGATCGGAATCGGCGCGCAGATCCTCAAGGATCTTGGCGTGAACTCGATCACGCTGCTCGCCTCGCGCCAGCGCCGCTATGTCGGTCTGGAAGGGTTCGGGATCGTGATCGAGAAGACCGAAATCCGGGAAGCCTGACGGCTCCGGGATCGATGCCCGGGGCAGGCAAAGGCACAGACAAAAAAGAGGCCGCGCGCAGCGCGGCCTCAAGTCGATCACTGTGCACGTGGCCCCATCGACCACAACTTCTGTTTAGTTGTTTTCGCGCGTTCGTGCACCCCCTTTTTTAAGGGAACCGAACAAAATGCGGCTGCAAGCCGCAGGAAACAGGTGTTCTTCTACGGGTTTTCCCGCAGACCGACGCGACCAGACGACACAACCTGCCCAGTCCCGCGGTATTTGCGTGGGGGGCGCGCTTGATGGTATTCACCGCCGAACCGCTCGCCGAGCGCCACTGAAGCCGGATGACGAAACCCGTGTCACAGACTTCGCAGCCCTACAAGCGTCCCGAAACGCCGCTTCTCGACCGTGTCCGCACGCCCGACGACCTGCGCGCGCTGCCCGAGAAGGATCTGCGCCAGCTCGCGGAGGAACTGCGCGCGGAGATGATCGATGCCGTGTCGGTCACCGGCGGACACCTGGGGGCGGGTCTTGGCGTCGTCGAACTCACGACAGCGCTCCACTACGTCTTCGACACGCCGCGCGACCGGCTGATCTGGGACGTCGGGCACCAGTGCTATCCGCACAAGATCCTGACCGGCCGGCGCGACCGGATCCGCACCCTTCGTCAGGGCGGTGGCCTGTCCGGGTTCACCAAGCGCTCGGAGAGCGAGTACGATCCCTTTGGAGCGGCCCATTCCTCCACCTCGATCTCCGCAGGCCTCGGCATGTCCGTGGCGCGCGATCTGGACGGTGGAGACAACAATGTGATCGCGGTCATCGGCGACGGCGCCATGTCCGCGGGCATGGCCTATGAGGCGATGAACAACGCCGGTGCCCAGCACTCGCGGCTGATCGTCATTCTCAACGACAACGACATGTCGATCGCGCCTCCGGTGGGGGCGATGAGCGCCTATCTCGCCCGCCTCGTGTCGGGGCGCACCTACATGACGTTGCGCGACGCGGCCAAGCAGCTTGCCAAGGCGCTGCCGCGCCAGCTCAAGGAAAAGGCGGCGCGGGCCGAGGAATACGCGCGCGGCTTCTGGACCGGCGGGACCCTGTTCGAGGAACTCGGCTTCTACTACGTCGGCCCCGTCGACGGACACAATCTCGATCACCTGCTGCCGGTGCTCAAGAACGTGCGCGACACCCATCAGGGTCCTGTGCTCATCCACGTGGTGACCCGCAAGGGCAAGGGCTACGCGCCGGCGGAATCCTCCGCCGACAAGTATCACGGCGTTGCCCGGTTCGATGTCGTCACCGGCAAGCAGTCGAAGCCCAAGGCCAATGCGCCGAGCTACACACGCGTCTTCGCCGACAGCCTGATCGAGGAAGCGCGCCACGACGAGCGCATCGTCGGCGTGACGGCGGCCATGCCCGACGGAACGGGGCTCGACCTCTTCGGCGAGGCGTTCCCCAAGCGCACCTTCGATGTGGGCATTGCCGAACAGCACGCGGTCACCTTCGCCGCCGGCATGGCGAGCGAGGGCTACAAGCCCTTCTGCGCCATCTACTCGACCTTCCTGCAGCGCGGCTACGACCAGGTCGTCCACGACGTGGCGATCCAGGGACTGCCGGTGCGGTTTCCCATCGACCGGGCCGGACTTGTCGGCGCCGACGGGGCGACCCACGCCGGCAGCTTCGACACCGCCTATCTGGCCTGCCTGCCCGGCTTTACGGTCATGGCTGCTTCCGACGAGGCGGAGTTGCGCCACATGGTGGCGACCGCCGCCGCCTACGACGAGGGGCCGATCTCGTTCCGCTATCCGCGTGGCGAGGGTGTCGGCATCGACCTTCCCGAGCGCGGCAGCGTGCTGGAGATCGGCAAGGGACGGGTCGTGCGCGAGGGCTCCAAGGTGGCGATCCTGTCCTTTGGCGCGCGGCTGCGCGAATGCCTGGCCGCGGCCGATGAACTGGATGCGGCCGGCCTGCCCACGACGGTCGCCGACGCGCGCTTCGCCAAGCCTCTCGACACCGACCTCCTGGAGCGGCTTGCCCGCGAGCATGAGGTTCTGGTTCTTATCGAGGAGGGGGCCGCCGGCGGCTTCACCGCCCATGCGCTCCAGCATCTGGCGCGGGCCGGTGCGCTCGACACGGGCGTGAAGGTGAGGCCCATGTGCCTCCCCGACGTGTTCCTTGATCATGACAAGCCCGAGCGCATGTATGCCGATGCGGGTCTCGATGCCAGCGGCATCGTCACCACCGTGTTTGCCGCGCTCGGCCGCGCATCCGATACCACCGTCCGCCGGGCCTGAATGCCCGTATAGCCGCCGGCACCCGCCATCGCGATCCCGCGCCGGCGGGCCCGGGATTTCCACCGAGGGCAGGACCGCGGCGCGCCGGGTCCCGCTCCAGCGAGGGACGCCCGCGTATCATGGCCCAGGCACTCGCGCCGGTGACGGCGCTGCTTCTTGCGATTTCATTCCTCATTCTCGGCCATGGCCTGCAGAGCACGCTGCTTCCGCTCGCCGGCTCCGAGGCCGGTTTTTCGGAACTGGCGATCGGTCTCGTTTCGTCGAGCTACTTCTTCGGAATGGTGCTCGGCTGCCTCGGCGCGCCCTATGTCATCATGCGCGCCGGGCATATCCGCGCCTTCGCGGCGCTGGTCTCGCTCATGTCGGCGGCCGCCATCCTGCATCCGGTTCTGGTCGAGCCGGTCGCTTGGAGCCTTATCCGCGTCGTGTCGGGCTTCTGCCTCGCCGGCTTCTACATGATCGTGGAAAGCTGGCTCAACGAGCAGGCCTCGAACGAGAACCGCGGCACGATCATGTCGATCTACATCGTGATCGTGAACGCCTCCATGACGGTGGGCCAGCTCTCGCTGACGGGCATGGACGTCACCACCTTCGTGCCTTTCGCCGTCGCCTCGGTCGCCGTCAGCCTGGCCGTCATTCCCGTGTCGCTGACGACGGCCAACCAGCCGGCGCCGATCACTGTCGTCAGCTTCCGCCCGGTGAAGCTCTACCGCAACTCGCCCACGGCGTTGGTCGCGGCCCTGCTCATCGGCGTGACCCAGGGCGCCCTGTGGATGATGGCGCCGCTCTATGCCATCCAGATGGGGCTCAGCACCAACGAGGCGGCCTATTTCACCGCCGCGATCATCGGTGCCGGTGCGTTGGCGCAATGGCCGATCGGACGCATTTCCGACCGCTTCGACCGTCGTTTCGTGCTGCTGGGCCTGTCGGGCGCCGCCGTCGTTGTCGGCCTCGTCTTCATCGGGGCGCCGATCACGGGGCTCGCCGTTGCACTGGTCATGGCGCTTCTGGCGGGCGTCGCGATCCAGCCGAGCTATGCCATCGCCGTGTCGCACGCTTTCGACCATGCCGACCGCGACGACTACGTCGAGACCTCCTCGGGCATGATCCTGGCATTCGGCATCGGATCGTCCATCGGCCCGCTCTCCGCCGCCTATCTCATGCAGACGGTCGGGCCCTGGGGCCTGTTCCTGCAGATCGCCGCGGTTCAGGCGCTCCTTGGTCTCTACATTCTCTCCCGCCTGTTCCAGCGCGCCGCGCCGACGCTGGAGGAGAAGACGGACTTCGACTACGCCTCCACCGCTCAGGTCGGTTCGGTGCTCACGCCGGACCCCCTCGACATCGAGGATCCGCAGGTCATCTCGCCGGAAGAGTTCCCGGCCTACGAGACCGACCCGGAAGCCGACGAGAACCTCGTGCAGGAGGAGACCTTCGCAACGGCGGAGGACGAGGAAGAGACCGGCGACGACGAGGCCGCACCGCTCGCGGAGAGCGAGACAGGAGAGTCCCGCGCGACAGGCGAGCCGGAGACGCAAGAACCGGATACCGGAAGCACGGACGAAACCTCCTCCCGCGCCGCCGGGACGACCTCGGACAAGGAAGGCGCCGGCGAAGACACGAAGGCGGACGGTCCCGACGAGACGCCCGACAAGCGCGGGGAGTGATGCGGACGGTGTTTTGCGGGGACGTGCTGCTGCGGCAAAACACCGCTCGACCCGGGTGCGCGCTTCGGGCATTGTCGCGACCATGAAAAGACCCGCCACCCTTCTGACCAGCCTGAGGCGCGAGAGCCTGCCGCTCGCGCTGGTCGGGATTCTGGTGGTTCTTTTCCAGCTTATGGGCATGCCGACGGCAGGTGTCGCCGCGCCGGCCGCGACCTCCCCGGATGGCATAGTCCTGTGCCTTGGCCTGGATGGCGATGCCGAGGGGCATTCTCCCGCCGACCATCACGGATCCGGGACCTGCCCGTGCGGGCCGCTGTGTCTTCATGCGCTGTCGGCCGCCCACGCGCTCACCCCGCCAGAGGCAATGCTCGCGCCCACGGGCTGGAACCTTGCGGAGCGCCGCGCCGTTTCCTGGTGGCCCCGTCGCGGCGAGATACCCGAGGCGCCGCATCTCACGACGCGGTCCATTCGCGCGCCCCCGTTTCAAGCGGTCTGACGCCCTCCGGGAGGGCTTCTCAATCCGGCCCGTCGAGTGCGGGCCCCGGCAAGGGCCAGGCCTGCCGGGAACACGATCCTTGAAAACGGAAATTCACGACAATGACCAAAGCTTTCATCCGCTCCGCGCTGCGTCTCGCAGCCCCCGCATTGCTTGCCGCGACGCTTGTCTCCACCCCTGCTCTTGCCCAGGACGGCAAGACCGTCGGCGACATCACCGTGTCCGGCGTGTGGACGCGCGCGACGCCGCCGAACGCGAAGGCTGGTGGCGGTTTCGCCGTGATCGAGAACAAGGGCGCGAGCGACGACAGGCTCGTTTCGGCCGACTCCGACGTTGCCGAGAGCACCGAGCTGCACGAGATGACCGTCAACGACGGTGTCATGAAGATGCGCGAGATGACCGACGGCATTGCGGTGCCGGCCAATGGCACGCTCGAGCTCAAGCCCGGCAGCTATCACGTCATGTTCATGGGCCTGAAGGCGCCTCTGAAGCAGGGCGAACTTGTTCCCGTCACGCTCACCTTCGAGAAGGCGGGCTCCGTCACGCTTGATTTCAAGGTCGAGCGGATCGGTGCCAGGGGCCCGGCGCAAGGCAAGGACGGTCACTCCGGCATGACCGGTGGCGGCATGAAGAAGATGGACGGAATGGGCCAGGGTAACATGGACCATTCAATGACCGGCCACGGCACCAAGAGCAATTGAGGACACAATGAACACCGTCAGGATCATCCGCTATGTCGCGTGGGCGGCCGTCGTCGTTCTGCTCGGCGTGATCGGCTACGTCTCCTTCGCGCCGATGCTGGGCCTGAAGGAGACGATCACGAACCAGGGGGTCGCCAGCATTGGCGGCCCTTTCACCCTGGTTGACGCCTCCACGGGCGAGACCGTCACCGAGGCTGATTTCAAGGGCAAGCCGTCGGCCTATTTCTTCGGTTTCACCTTCTGCCCCGACGTATGCCCGACCACGCTGGCCGAAACCCAGCAGTGGCTTCAGGAACTCGGCCCCGATGCCGACAAGATCAACTTCGCCTTCGTCACGGTGGACCCGGAGCGCGACACGGCCGAGGTCCTGCGCGACTACGTCGGCGTTTTCGACAAGCGCATCCATCCGTTGACCGGCAGCCGCGAGCAGATCGACGAGATCATCAGGAACTACCGCGTCTATGCCCGCAAGGTTCCGCTCGACGATGGCGACTACACCATGGACCATTCGGCCGCCGTCTACCTGATGAAGCCGGACAACACGTTCTTCGGCACCATCGCCTATGGCGAGAATCCGGAAAACGCCATGGCCAAACTGCGCCGCCTGATCGATACTGCCGGCTGATCGGACAACCGGACGGGACGATATGAGCGGCAATGCCGAGAACGACGCGGGCGGGCACCCGGCGGAGGGATGGGACGCGGAAACGCGCGCCCTTCTGCTGCCGTTCGCCCTCGTCGGCGCTCTCGGGCTCGTCATCGCCTGCGTATTGTGGTGGGTGCATGGCGAAAGCATCTATCTCGACCGGCTGATCACCGGCATCGCCAACTGCTTCTGAGCGGGAAGGGCGGAGACGGTGGGCGAACGGCTGGACCAGCATCTGGTCACACTCGGGCATTTCGAAAGCCGGGCGCGGGCAAGGGACGCGGTGTTGCGTGGCGTTGTCTTCGTCGACGGCGAACCTGCGGACAAGCCGGCACGCAAGATCCAGCCCGGCCAGCGGGTGGAGGTTGCCGATCCGGCCGCCCGCTATGTTTCGCGTGCCGCCCTCAAGCTGAAGAGCGGCCTTTCGCACTTCGGACTTTCCGCCAGGGGCCGCATCGCGCTTGATCTCGGGGCCTCGACCGGAGGCTTTACCCAGGTGCTCCTGGAAGAGGAGGCCTTGCGCGTTCACGCGATCGACGTTGGACACGGCCAGCTTCACCATTCCCTCGACACCGATCCGCGAGTTGTTCGCCGCGACGGGGTGAACGCTCGCGCGCTGACCCTGGCGGACCTCGATGGCGAACATCCCGGCATTGTCGTATCGGACATGAGCTTCATATCGCTGCGCCTCGCCCTGCCGCCGGCCCTCGAGCTGGCCGCACCGGGGGCGGGCGGGCTGTTTCTGGTGAAGCCGCAGTTCGAGGCGGGCCGCGCCGCCATCGGCAAGGGCGGTATCGTGGACCCCGAAACGGGTGAGCGGGTTGCGCGGGAGGTTGCCGACTGGCTCGACGGTCTGGCCGGTTGGCGCGTGCTTGGTCTCGAGCCGTCTCCGATCACCGGCGGCGACGGAAACAGGGAATGGCTGCTCGGTGCCCTGCGCGACCGGACAGCCTGACGCGCGCCCGTCCCGTCGCGGCTTTGTCGCTTGCCTTTGCGCCCCGCGCGCGGTAACCGCCGCGCATGACCAGATCTTCAAGGCCCCGCAATGGCGGGATGAGAGGCCGCAACACCCGGCCGACAGAGGGACGCAACGGCCCTGCGAAGGAGCTGCCGCCGGTGACCGTCACCATCGAGGCGCTCGCCCACAAGGGCGAGGGCCGCGCCACGGTGGACGGCGAAGTGCTGCATGTGCCCTTCACGCTTCCCGGCGAAACGGCGCGGGTTGCTCCCGACGGTCGTGGGCGCGCGCGCTTGCTCGAGGTGCTGGAGCCGTCCGACGCCCGGGTCGTGCCGCCGTGCCGGCACTTCGGGACCTGCGGTGGCTGTGCGCTTCAGCACATGGATCGGGATGCGCTTCTGGCGTGGAAGCGAGAGCAGGTGGTGGCGAGCCTTGCCGCGCGCGGGCTGGGTGACGTCGAGCCTCTGGTCGAGCCGACAGTGGACGCAGGCGGCGAGGGGCGCCGGCGCGCCGTTCTGGCCGCGACGCGTGCCGGACAGAAGATCCTGCTCGGCTTCCACGAGCGCGCGAGCCATCGGCTCGTAGGCGTGGAGGAGTGTCCCGTCCTTCTGCCGGCCGTCGTCGAAAGACTGCCGCTGTTCAAGAGGCTTGCGGGTCTCGTCATGCCCCGCAAGGGCGAGGTCGGGCTGACCGTGCTGGCGGCCGACGGCGGGCTGGACCTGGCCATGACCAGCACGGCGAAGCTGGCGCCGCGCGCGACGGCTGAACTGATCGAGGCCGCGATGACGGGTGGTGTGTCGCGCCTGTCGCTCAACGGCGAGGTTCTCGTCGAGAGCAAGCCTCCTGTCCTCGACATGGGCGGCCTGCCGCTGGTGCCGCCGCCGGCGGGCTTCGTGCAGGCGACGAAAGCTGGCGAGGAAGCGCTTGCCGCCCGGGTTCTCGAGGGCGTCGGTGACGCGAGGAAGGTTGCCGATCTCTTCTGTGGGGCGGGCACGTTCGCCCTGCGGCTGGCTGCAAAGGCAAGCGTGCGTGCCGTTGAGGGCGAGGCGGCGAGCCTTGCGGCCCTCGACAGGGCGTGGCGAACGGCCGGCGGCAAGTTGCGCGAGATCACCTGCGAGCGGCGCGACCTGTTCCGCAACCCGCTGACGGGTGAGGATCTGGACGACTTCGGCAAGGGCATGGAGGCGGTCGTCTTCGATCCGCCGCGTGCGGGCGCGGAGGATCAGGCCCGCGAAATTGCCCGCTCCAGGGTCTCCCGAGTGGTCGCTGTTTCCTGCAATTCGGCGACGCTGGCGCGTGACCTGCGCCATCTGGTGGATGGCGGGTATCGCGTGCTCTCCGTTCTGCCGGTGGATCAGTTCCGTTTCTCGCCCCATATTGAAGTTGTGGCGGTGCTCGCGCGCGACTGATGCGGACGCTCGGCATCGCCCCCGGATTCTGAACGGGGAGGCGATGCGATGGACGCGAACGGCGTCGGGAGCGAGGCGGAAACCCGGAAGGGCGGCGCACGGCGCTGGTCCCTGCGCACGGCCTATGCCCTGCGTCAGGCGAGCCGGGTGGCGTGGTTCGCCGCGCATGGCGAGGTGGCGCAGGCCATCACGCGGCGCATCGTGCGAAGATCGTCAGGCGAACAGCCCGCGAGCGCGCGTCCCGCAGGCTCTGGTCCCGCGCGCGAGACGCCTGATCTCCTCCGCCTCTTCGGGCAGATCGGCGCGCTGTTTCGCCGTGACCTCGCCAACGTCGAGGCCGGTCACTATCCGCTGCCCGACGGCGAATTCGGTTCGCCCATGGCCTTTCTCGACCTGAGCCGGCGGTTTCTCGCCGACGTTCCGAAGGTCGCCCGCCGCCGCCTTGACGGTGCGCATCAGGAGGTTTTTGAAACCGATCCGGACGCGGCAAGGGGGTTGCCGCGTTACTATCGTCAGAATTTCCATTTCCAGACCGACGGCTGGCTGAGTGCCGAAAGCGCGCGCATCTATGATTTTCAGGTGGAGGTGCTGTTCAAGGGAGCGACGGCGGCCATGCGGCGTCAGGCGCTGGTGCCCTTGTCGCGGATCGCGCGCCGCACCGACCAGCGCCGTCTTGCCTACGCGGACATCGCCTGTGGCACGGGCGGGCTTCTGGCCCCCGCGCTCAAGGCCTTTCCCGCGCTGAAGGGAACAGGTGTCGATCTCTCGCAGGCCTATCTGGACGAGGCGTGGCGTCGGCTTCCGGTTCGCTCGTGCCGGCGCGCATGTTTCGTCACCGCGCCGGCCGAGGCGCTTCCCTTCGCGGATGCGAGCCTCGATGTGCTGAGCACCGTCTATCTCTTCCACGAACTGCCGCCGAAGATCAGGCGGCAGGCGGTCGCGGAATTCGCGCGGGTGCTGAAGCCGGGAGGGCAGGTGATCTTCGCCGACAGCCTGCAGTCAGGCGACGAGCCCGAGAACGACGGGCTGCTTGAGCTGTTCCCGGAGCTGTTTCACGAGCCCTATTATCGCAGCTATCTGGAAGAGGATCTGGATGTAATCTTTGCCGCGCATGGTCTTGCGCGCATCAGCCTGGAGACGGCGTTCCTGACGCGTATCGCGGTCTACACGAAGGAAGGCTGAAGCCCACCCAGGCGAACCGGGCGTGGCGTCAGTCGACGTCGAGGGGCGTGGTGCCCGATGCGCTGCCGTCCTCGGCGAGCTGGATCTTCTCCACCTTTGCTTCGGCGGCGCGCAGGAGCTTGTCGCAATGGCGGCGCAGCGCATCGCCGCGCGCGTAGAGCTCGATGCTTTCCTCGAGCGGGACATCGCCGCGCTCAAGCCGCCCGACGATCCCCTCCAGCTCGCGCAACGCCGCCTCGAAGGGCATGTCGGCGATTGCGGTATCGGCTGTGTCGGCACTGGTCACGAAGCAGGCTCCTCGTCTGGATTGCTTCGCGATCCTATCGGCGGCATCCCGCACGGGCAAGGCGGCGCGACCGGCTGTGGACAGGCTTTGTAACGCCGCTCAGAGGAGGCGTGTCACGACTTCATCAGCGTCATGACATGGGCGGCGACGGAGCGCGCAAGCCCTTCCAGATCATAGCCGCCTTCCAGCAGCGATACCACGTGTCCCTCGCAGGTGCGGTCGGCGATTTCCATGAGACGAAGGGTCGCCCAGGCGAAGTCGGCCTCCACCAGGTTGAGGCCGCCGAGCGGGTCCCGCGTGTGGGCGTCGAAACCGGCCGAGATGATCACGAGATCCGGCTTGAAGGCCTCGATGCGCGGCAGGATGGCGATGTCCATGGCCTCGCGGAAGGCGTCCCCGCCGTCGCCCGCCTGCAGGGGGGCATTGACGATCGTGTCGGCCTCGCCGCGTTCGCTCGCGGCTCCCGAGCCCGGATAGAGGGGCATCTGGTGGGTGGAGGCGTACATCACGGTCGGGTCGTTCCAGAAGATGTCCTGGGTGCCGTTCCCGTGATGGACGTCGAAGTCCATGATCGCGACCCGTTCGGCGCCATGCACGGCCTGTGCGTGTCGCGCCGCGACCGCCGCGTTGTTGAAGAAGCAAAAGCCCATGGCCCGGTTCGCCTCGGCATGATGGCCTGGCGGGCGCGAGGCGGAGAAGGCGTTGCTCACCCGCCCGGCCATGACCTCGTCCACCGCCCGACAGGCGCCGCCGACCCCGTGGAGTGCCGCGTCGAGCGTGCCCGGCGACATGGTCGTGTCGGCGTCGATGCGCACGAGCCCGTCCGTTGGCGACGAGTTCTCGATCATGTCGACATAGGCTGCCGGATGGGCGCGCAGGATGGCCTCGACGTCACCGCGTGGCGCCTGGTCCCGGTCGAGAACCTGAAACCGCTCGTGTTCGAGAATCCTGTCGATGGCGCGGATGCGATCAGGGCGCTCCGGATGGCCGACCGGCGTCAGGTGATCGAGATAGGATCCATGCTGCAGATAGAGGGTCGGCAAGGGCAAGTTCCTGAAAGACCTATGATGCCCGCACTGTGGCCGGTGTGGCGAGACGCTGTCAATGAGCGAGGTCAAACCCTGTCCGGCAGCGCCGCGGGCGGCAGCCGGTCGCGTCCTTCCGGCAATGGTGACGTGACAAAGCCATGAGCAGGCAAAGAAAACCGGGGCTGCTTTGAGGGCTTGCCCCGGATGAGGTGCGGGCGTTGGAGCCCGTAGGGGAGGTATATCGGAACCGAGAACCTGAAATGTAATACTAATTGATTCTGTCGTGGATCAGAAGTCGAATGGCGATTTTACACAATTTCATCTGTCAGTTCGTGGTGTGAAAGGTCACAGGTGCTTTGTTTCATTCGTAGAAATGACGATACCATGAATGGGTCGTCTGTGTTCTGAAAAATTCCGCTACGGCAATTTCGGCTCAGCGGGGCGCGGCGGCCCGACCCAGGCGGTCGTTGATCGCCTCGCCAAGACCCTCGCGGGGGATCGGCATGACGGCGATCGTCGCCGCTCCACTGGCGTCCAGGCGGCGTAGGGCGGAGAAAAGCCGCGCGGCGGCCNCGCGCGGGTCGCCTGTCGAGCTGAGTTGTTCCACCGCCACCGCGTGTTCCTGGCCGGGCAGGGGGGCAGGCCCGAAGGCGAGAAGGGCTTCGCCGGGGGCGAGCGCGGTTGCATTGAGTCGCATTCGGGCGTCGGGCGCGTAGTGCGACGTCAGCATGCCGGGGGCGAGAGGGGCCGCGTCATGACCGCCGGCGGCCTGCGGAGTCGCGGCACCGGCAAGGGGGTGCCCCAGAACCGTCTCCAGGTCCTCCCGGGGAATGCCGCCTGGGCGCAGCAGGCGCGGTGTCCCGTCGACAAGGCCGACAATGGTGGATTCCACCCCGACGGGCGTGGGGCCGGCGTCGATGAGAAGGGCGAGAGAGGGGCCGAGATCGGCGGCGACGTCATCCGCCGTGGTTCCGCTGATCCGTCCGGAGCGATTGGCACTGGGCGCGGCGACCGGAACGCCGGCCCCGCTTGCCAGGTCGCGCATGATGGCGGCGGAAGGGACCCGCAATGCCACCGTATCAAGACCGGCCGTCGCGAGGTCGCAGACGGTGCTTTCGGGGCTCTTGGGCACGACCAGCGTGAGCGGGCCAGGCCAGAAGGCGGTTGCCAGCGCGCTGGCGTCTTCATTGAAAACACCGTGCCGCTTCGCGGTTTCGAATGAGTCCACATGGGCGATCAGCGGGTTGAACTGCGGCCGTCCCTTGGCGGCGAAAATCGCTGCGCAGGCTTCCGGGTCGGTCGCGTCTCCGGCAAGGCCGTAGACCGTTTCCGTCGGCACGGCGAGGAGGCGGCCGGCCAGAAGGTCGGCAAGGGCTGCCTCCAGCTCCGGCGTGTCCGGCCAGTCCCGTCGCGCGGGATCGATCTTCCAGCGTCGCATGTCGTGTTCGCTCCGCTTCCTGTTCCTGATGCCGGCAAGGCCGGTGATGCCTGTGGGCGGATTGTCTGCCGGCGCTCGCCGCCCTTGTTTTTCAGGGGCGTGGCGTGACAGTTTGCGCGCCTGCGGGACGGTTGGCGAAGCCCTTTCGTCGTTGACGTTTACGTCAATCGGGACCATCCTCGCGCCAAACCCGATGCGGGCCGGTTCTGCGGCTTCCGCCCTCTTTCGTCAAGCCGGGAACGCCGTCGCTTGCCGAAGCGAGCGGAGGGGCATGTCCGGTCCGGGTAAAAATGGTCAGGGAGAACACGATGTATCGTGCGCCGGTTCAGGAAATTGCCTTCACTCTCAACAAGGTGGCCGATCTCGACAGGGTTGTCGCCGATCCGCGTCACGAAGAGGTCGGCGAGGACCTGGTGGCGGCGATCCTGGAAGAGGCCGGACGCTTCGCCGGGGAGCAGATCGCGCCGCTCAACGAGGTGGGCGACCGGATCGGCGCGAAGTGCGAGAACGGCGAGGTGACCATGCCTCCGGGCTGGCGCGATGCCTATCGCGCGTGGGCCGAGGGGGGCTGGAATTCCCTCACCGCGGATCCCGAGTTCGGCGGCCAGGGCCTGCCGATGATGCTGCAGGCGGCCGCGCTCGAGATGTGGAACTCCGGATCCATGGCATTCGCCATCGGCCCGACGCTGACCGTGGGCGCCATCGAGGCCCTTGAGAAGCACGCCAGCGACCACCTCAAGGCCGCCTACCTGCCCAAGCTCGTCTCGGGCGAGTGGATGGGAACGATGAACCTGACCGAGCCGCAGGCCGGCTCCGACCTCAACGCCCTGCGCGCCCGCGCAGAGCGTGCCGAGGACGGCACCTATCGCCTCTTCGGCCAGAAGATCTTCATCACCTACGGCGAACACGACTTCACCGACAACATCGTTCATCTGGTGCTGGCGAGGCTGCCGGACGCGCCGGCCGGCACGCGGGGCATCTCGCTCTTCGTGGTGCCCAAGTTCCTGGTCAACGAGGACGGGTCGCTGGGTGCGCGCAATGACGTGCGCTGCGCCGGCATCGAGCACAAGCTGGGCATCCATGCCTCTCCGACCTGCACCATGGCATATGGCGACGAGGGCGGGGCGATCGGCTGGCTCGTCGGCGAGGAAAATCGCGGCCTAGCCTGCATGTTCACGATGATGAACAACGCCCGTCTTGCGGTCGGCATCCAGGGGCTTGGCGTTGCGGAGCGTGCCACCCAGCAGGCCATGGCCTATGCGCTGGAACGCCGGCAGGGCCGTTCGGCGGACCACAAGGGCGAGGGCATGAGCCCCATCGCGCTGCATCCCGACATTCGCCGCACGCTTCTCGACATGCAGGCCTGGACCCAGGTTTCCCGCGCCATCTGTTATGCCTGCGCCCAGGCCATCGACCTTTCCGGCCTCGGCGAGGACGAAGAGGCGCGCAAGCATTGGAGCGAGCGCGCCGCCATGCTGACGCCCATCGCCAAGGCACTGTCGACCGACATCGGCGTCGAGGTTGCCTCGCTCGGCGTGCAGGTGCACGGCGGCATGGGGNACGTGGAGGAGACCGGTGCGGCGCGGCACCTGCGCGATGCGCGTATCGCGCCGATCTACGAGGGCACGAACGGCATCCAGGCCATCGATCTCGTCATGCGCAAGCTGCCGCTTTCCGGCGGCGAGCATCTGGCCGGCCTCATCGGCGAGTTGAGCGGGATTGNGGCAGCGGCGCGCAAGGATGCCGCTTCCGACCTTGCGGATGCGGGAACCCGGCTTGAGCAGGCGCTTGCGCAGCTTGCGGAAGCAGGCCGCTGGATGCTCGACGCACAGGCCGATGGCCGTCAGCAGGAGGCCCTTGCCGGCGCCACGCCGTTCCTGCGCTTGATGGGGATCGCACTCGGCGGCGCACTGCTGGTCAAGGGCGCGCTTGCGTGCCGGGACGACAACTCCGCGCCGGCCCGCAACCGCCGTCTTCTGGCGACCTATTTCGCGGCGGCGCATCTGCCCGAGACGGCGGCATTGCGTGCGCAGGTCGAGGGACTTGCCGCTTCCGTGCTGGCGTTCGAGCCGACGGCCTGAGGCAGGAGGCATGAGGATGCCGGCATTTGCCGGCATCCCGCGACACGGGAGGGTCGCCTGATGATCGAGACCGGGATTTCCGGCGGCGTGCAGCACATCCGGCTCAACCGGCCGGAGAAGAAGAACGCCCTCACCGGTGACATGTACACGGCCTTCGCGGAGGCGCTGGAGCGTGGAAACGCCGAGGGCTCCGGCGTTCGTGTCCATCTGGTCACGGGGGTGCCGGGCGCCTTCACCGCCGGGAACGACATCGGCGACTTTCTCGCCTTCGCCAGTCGGGGGAGCATGACGGATGCGCCGGTCGCCCGTTTCCTGCGCGCCCTCGTTGCCTGCGAGCGACCGATCGTGGCGGCCGTGGACGGGCTGGCGATCGGCGTTGGCACCACCATGCTGCTGCATTGCGACATGGTGCTTGCCAGTCCGCGCTCCGTGTTCAGGACACCATTCATCGACCTGGGGCTCGTGCCGGAGGCGGGGTCGAGCCTGCTCGCGCCCGCGCTCATGGGACATGCACGGGCCTTCGAGCTGCTCTGTCTCGGCGAGGCTTTCGACGCGGAGGCCGCCTGTCGGGCGGGTCTCGTGAACCGCATCGTTGCCGAGGAGGAGTTGGAAGCCTCGGCGGAGGCCATCGCGCACAAGATCGCGGCCAAGCCGCAAGAGGCGCTGGCGATCTCGCGCCGGTTGCTGCGTGGCGACCGGGCGGCGCTCGAAACCCGGGTGGAAGAGGAAATCGCGGCCTTCGCCGCGCGCCTCGTGTCCCCTGAGGCCTCGGCCGCCTTCAAGGCGTTCATGGAGCGGGCCCGCCCGTCGGGCTGACACACGGTCCACACGCCAACGTTTGCCAGCATCTCATCTGGGAGGAAACGGATGTCGCTCGCGGGAAAGACCCTTTTCATCACCGGCGCCTCGCGGGGCATCGGCAAGGAAATCGCATTGATGGCGGCCCGAGAGGGCGCCAACATCGCCATTGCGGCGAAAACCGCCGAACCGCATCCTAAGCTCGAGGGCACCATCCATACCGCCGCCGCCGAGATCGAGGCGGCCGGGGGGCGGGCGTTGCCGCTTGTGGTGGACGTGCGTGACGAGGACAATGTGCGCGAAGCCATCGACCGCACGGCCGAGACCTTCGGCGGGCTCGACATCCTCGTGAACAATGCCAGCGCGATCCAACTGACACCACTCGCCGAAACGGACATGAAGCGCTTCGATCTGATGCATCAGATCAACACGCGTGGAACGCTGGTCGCCTGCAAGCATGCGATCCCGCATCTGGAGAAGGCACCAAACCCGCATATTCTCATGCTGTCGCCACCACTCGACATGCAGGAGAAATGGTTCGCCCCCTTCACGCCCTATGCAATCGCCAAATACGGCATGAGCCTCGCGGTGCTGGGGCTCGCCGGAGAACTCAGGGCGCGCGGTATCGGCGTCAACGCCCTGTGGCCGCGTACCACCATCGCGACCGCTGCCGTGCGCAATCTCATCGGCGGTGACGACATGATGGCGGCAAGCCGGACGCCGGAAATCCTGGCCGACGCGGCACGTGAGATATTCCTCAGTCCGTCGCGGGAGTTCACCGGCAACTTCCTGATCGACGACACGTTCCTGGCGAGCCGGGGAGTGAGCGATTTCGACCGCTACCGCGTCGATCCCTCCAAGACACTGACGCCGGACTTCTTCGTGCCCGACGACAGTCCCGCCCCGGCGCCGCTCACGCCCGTGAAAGGATGAGCGGCGATCCTTGAACGGAAAGTCGGTTAAGCGTCCGTTTGAACCGGAGTTCAGTTGAACTCCGGTCCGCGCGGGCGATAGGGGCGCAATTCCTTCCAGGCGCGCATGAGGGCCTCGAGCTCCTCGTCGCCCTGCTCGGGCAGCACGGTCCGCAGCGCGACGAGAAGGTCGCCGCGCCCGCCCGACTTGTTGGGCAGTCCCTTGCCCTTCAGCCGCATGGTCTTTGCGGTGCGTGCGTTCGGCTGGATGGTCAGGTTGACCGCCCCGTCGAGGGTCGGCACGCGGACCTTTTCTCCCAGAACCGCCTCGTAGAGCGTGATGGGAAGGTCGAGCTTCAGGTCGTCGCCAATCGGCGTGAAGACCGGATGGCGTGCGAGATGGATCTCGACGATCGCGTCGCCGGCCTCACCGCCCGCTTCTCCGGGGTGTCCCTGGCCGCGCAGGCGGATCTTCTCGCCGTCGACCGTGCCTTCGGGCAGCTTCACGTCCACCGACTTTCCGCTGGGCAGGGCAACGCGCACCTTGTGTTCGTGCACAAGCTGTTCCAGCGTCACCCGTGCGGTGACCTGTGCGTCCGCACCGCGCCGGGGCCTGCCGCCGCCGCGGGCGCCGGCAAAACCGGAGCCGCCAGCCCCGAAACCGCCTGTTCCCGCGCCCCGCGAACGTCCGCCGAAGCCGCCGAGAATGTCGTTGAGGATGTCGTCAAAGCCTCCGGCCTGTCCGCCGGCGCCACCGCCGCCGAAACCGCGACCGGATCGCGCGTTCCGGAAGATGTCGCTGTCGGAAAAGCCCTCGAAGCCGTGTGCCTGAAAGCGCGGCTTGCCGTCCGCGTCGATCTCGCCCCGGTCGAACTGGGCACGCTTCTCCTTGTCGCCCAGGATCTCGTAAGCCTGGCCAACTTCGGCAAACCGCTCCTTGGCCGACGGATTGTCGGCGTTCTGGTCCGGGTGGTACTTCTTCGCAAGCTTCCGGTAAGCCCGCTTGATTTCCGCCTCGTCCGCCGACTTGCCGACGCCGAGCACGCTGTAGGGGTCACGCATGGTTTCGACCGCTGAATTCTGAGTGGTTTCGACGGGTATACACCTGCAAACCGACTCGGGGGAACGAATATCGCACAAGGGCCGCCATGACCCTTTGCCTTGTCCCCGATATGGGGAGTGATAGGAATTAATTCCAGAGGGGGTGGGGGAAAGCGGGCCGGAAGTTCCGGGTACAGAAGCCGGATGGCGGTCACGCCGGGTGGTGAAAGCCCGAGCAGTGGGGGAGGACAACGGGATCCGCGAAGCGTCAGCCGTTCGGCTCGTCTCCGGATGCCTCGTCCTTTTCGGCGAGGCTGATGACGGACCAGTCCTGCATCACGTCCTGGCAGGCGACGCCGTTGTAGGCACGCACGCCGCCAATCGTGTTTGCGGTCGTCTCGAAGCGGGTGCAGCCGGTACCGCCCGGCACGGAATCGTCGACGAGCGAGAGGATCGTGCCGGAGTTTCCGGTGATCGGATTGGTCCAGGAGAAGGGCGGCTTGCCCGCCGTGTCCTGCTCGCGGGCGGTTGCAATCGCGGTGGCGATGATCGCCCGGTCCTGTTTGTTGATGTCCACGTCGGCGGTGTTCTGCTGCCCCTCGATCGAGCCTGTCAGATCCAGAGGGGTCTCGACATCGGCGCTGCCCATGGGCATGGAAACGCCACCGCAGGCGCCCAGAACAAGCGCAAGAAGCGCCACGCCGACAGGGCGTCGTGACGGGCGTTCAGTGCCGTGGTCCGGTGCTTTGGGCAGTGGCGTCATGTCGGTCTCGTCCCGCTTTGGCAGGCGAGGGCATTCCAGCCGTCGCAGTCGCCCTTCGTCGGGCGCAAGCCGCGCGAAGGAGTGTCCTGCAAGGATCCGCCACGTCACTTAACAAATGGTAAGCGCGCTCGAATAGCGATCCGGGATCGGGTTGCAAATCAGCAGGCTGTGGACGGCGATGCGGTCGCGGGCGTCATGCGGCCGCAAGGGTGGAAGGTCTCACAGGAGCTTTTTCCAGCGGAAGTAGAGGAAGTTCAGCGCCACCGAGACGATCATGACGACAATCGAGAACGGATATCCCCACGCCCATTGCAGTTCCGGCATGATCTCGAAGTTCATGCCGTAGATCGAGGCGATCAGCGTGGGCGGCAGGAACACGACGGCGAGCACCGAGAAGATCTTGATGATCTGGTTCTGCTCGAGATTGACGAGGCCCACGGTGGCGTCCAGCAGGAAGTTGAGTTTGGCGTCGAGCGCGTCCGCGTGCTCGCGGATCGAGCGTATGTCGCGTCCCAGCGTCTTGCACAGTGTCTTCTGCTGGCTGGTGAGGGCGACGGTCTTGGCGTGTGCGGAGAGGAACAGGAACAGCCGCTCCAGGCTGCCGCAGACATCGTGCATTCGCGCGACCTTGAGGCCGATCTTGCCGATACGCTGGATCATGCCCTTGTATTCGGCGCTCTTGCGGGAATCGACGCCCTCGCCGAACACGTGACTGGCGATGCTGTCGAACTCCGCGGAGGCCTCCTCGATCACGTCTGCGGCCCTGTCGGCGATGGCATCGAGCAGGATTAGAAGCGCGTTTCCGGGGTCGCGTCCGCCTTCGACGGTCCCCTGCAGGCGGTGCACCGCAACCGCGATCGACTGGGAATCCGCATGACGCAGGGTGGCGATGCGGTCTCGGCGCGCGACGATGGTGAGTGCGGACGTCTTGAGATCGGGCGCGCGCACGTTCATCGGCAGCAGCGTCGTCATCACCAGCGCGCCGGCATCCTCGTAAAGACGCTCCGAGGTTTCGATCGCCGCCATTTCCTCTCGTGTGGGAATGGCAAGGCCGAGCCAGGCTTCCGCCGCCGCGCGTTCGTTCGCGTCGGGTGTCACGAGATCAAGCCAGATGGCGCCTTCCGGTATCGGGTCCTCGGCCCCCATGGCGTGAACCGAGACGGACTTGTCGTTGGCGCAGCAGGCGTTGATCATGTGGCAGGCTCTCCGGTTCGCGACGGCATGTCGAGGCGCCCCGCATGAGCGCGGGCGGGTCGAGCCCCGCAACATAGCCATCAAACCGGACAGTTTTGCAACGGCTTGCCGTTTGCCCGGCAAACCCGGTGCGCCGGACGTCGGCGCGCCCGGCCGCAAACCGCAGGGGTCGCCTTACTTGTTGGCCGTGCCGTTCTTGACGGTCTTGGGCGTCTTGCAGCACATGGCCGCCGCCGTCACGGCGTTGATGCCGACCGGCTTGTAGAGCGCGTCGAGGTTCACGCGCGGTGTGGGCTGGGCTGCTTGGGTCTTGGCACTCATCGGTCTTGTCCGGATAGGTGGTTGAGCCTTGGGTCGTCGTCCATTCGACGGCTGCACGGATCGCCGCCAATTTGGACATATTCAAGGATGCGGGAAGGCAAAGCCGTGATGCCAGTCACATTCCTTATCCTGCTGTAATGTTTCAAAATTCCATTTTGCCGCCGCAGGTGTTCCATGAAGATGCCGTAAGGGCATCTCCGTACGGCGCGGAGGAGCCTTGATTTGGGAAATTAATTAAATGAAATCAGAGGGATGGAAAGATTTCCAACCGAAGACGCACATCGGATGCATTCGGCGTCCGATGTCCTGGACCTGCTGTCGGGCAGGGGTTTTTACCGAGTCAGGATCGTGAAGAGGGGGCCCGCGAAAATTCCGACAGGAGCCCCTTCACTGTCCGGCAACGGGCCGAAGACGTGCCGGACGGCCCGGTTCGGCGCTGGTTTCCGGAAGAGGCGTCGAACGCGGGGCTTCTGCCTCCGGGGCGGTTTCGCCCGGCAAGGGGGAAGCATCCGCATCCGGGGCCGGTTGGGGGGCCGGCGTATCGCTCTCGTACACTTCGGAGAGATCCGGCGGAAGCGGTTCGAGCCCGTCCGGCGTCACTCCGGAAGCAGCATCCGGCGACGGCCCGTCGATGTCCGGGGCGACCGGCTCCCCCGCCTCGGGTTTCAGGCCCGGTACTGGTGGAGGCAGGTCGGAAGGCGTTGAAGCATTCGGGTCGAGTGGCGGGAGTTCCTCGGGCGGGGCACCTGCCTCGTCCTCGTCCACGGCCTCTATCACACCATAGGCAGCCAGAAGAACGGCGTCGAGGTCGGCCAGGAACCCGCGTATCCTGCGTGCGTTGGCGCCCAGGTCGTGCAGCCCGACCTGCGAGGCGGAGCGGATGTCGAGCCGCGCGCCCACCGGATCGGGCAGGATCCGCACCGCAACATCGTCCCGGAAGCCGTAAAGGGGAGACACCGCCACGGCCTGGAAGCGGGTCGGCTCGTCGGGCATTCCCGGCGGGAGTTCGGCGGTAAGCATCCAGCCGCGCTGTTCGGCGACAGTAAGTGCCGCCTTGTGCAGCTCCGATGGCGGAAGGCGGAAGCGCCGGCTGACGAGGTCCGGATAGAACTCGGCCTGCACGGCAGCGGCATCCGCCGGGATCGTGTCCGGCGCGTCACCGCCCAGGGCGGGTGGATCTTCCGTGTCGGTGCTGATGTCGGCAAGCTGCGGATGGGTCACATAGGCGGCCGTCGCGGCGCCAAGCGGGAGGAGCGCGATCAGCGCGTAGGCCGCGCCGCGCATCGCGCGTCCCCAGCCATGGCCGCCGCGCGCCCAAAGCCGAACCAGCGCGATCACGGCGGCGACGATGGCCGCGAGTGCGATCAGCGACCCCGTGATCATCAAAAGCAGGAACTGGGGTGTCGAGACGAAGTCCAGTCGGTGTGCCAGGACCGACAGAACGATAACCGGCACCCCGAGACGCGCGGTCCGCAGGCTGAAGGTCGCAAGGCGCGATCGGTGCGACGGCAGGAACTTTCGCATGGTGCGGACGAAGGGTCCCGATTTGTTGATCCACAAGCCCTAGCACGGGCGGCGAAAAATGCGAACCCGGGCTTTGCACCATATGCTTTATGCGCGGGCGGCGATCCACTCCGCCGCCTCGCGCAGGCCGCCCACCACATGGTCGGCGTCCTCGCCGAAAGCGGCCGCACCACGCGGGCCGGTCGCAACGCCGAGCGTGCGCGCGCCCGCTGCCCGTCCGGCGTGAATGTCGTGCAGGCTGTCGCCGACCATGACGACCTCGTCCGGCATCAACCCGTGCGCGGCGCAAAAGGCGGTGACCATGCCGGGTCCGGGCTTGGCGCCATGCCCGCTGTCGAATCCCAGGATCGAGGCGAAGCTCGTACCCAGGCCGAGTGCCTCGACCTGTGTGCGGGCGGAGGCTTCGGAGTCATTCGTGGCAACGCCAAGTACCAGTCCGAGCCCCAGCAGGCGCTCCAGCGCATCTTCGAGTTCCGGAAAGGCCGAAAGGTGCGGCAGGCTGAGAGCGCCGATACCGGCATTGATCTCCGCTGCCAGCGCCATCGGGTCGGCGTGCTCAAGGATGTCCGCGAACGCCTCCACCACGTCGTCGTTCGATCCCGCGACCAGAATGGAATCGGGATGAAAGGCGCGTGTGTCGAAGTCGTAGCCTCCGGCCTCGCACAGACGGCGCATCCTTGCCTCGTCGCCCTCGGCGAGTTGGGCGATCAGGGCGTGAAACGTCGGGCCCCAGGTTGCATCGAAATCGATCAGCGTGCCGTCCTTGTCGAACAGGACGGCCCTGATGGCGCGCGTCGTTCCGCTCATGCGGCAAGCTCGCCGGTCGCCAGCGCAAGAAGCGGATGCATGCTGTCGAAGACATGATCGGCCGCCGGCTCCAGCTCGGCGCGCGATACGGCGCCGGTGGTCACCGCGATTCGGATCATGCCGGCGGCCTCCGCCGCATGCATGTCGTGCAGGCTGTCGCCGACCATGGCGATTTCACCCGGATCGAAGCCCACATGGCGGGCGAAGGCCAGAAGCTGGCCGGGCTCCGGCTTCCGGCCGTGGCCGGAATCGTAACCGGCCAGGAAGGTGAAGGCATCGCCGAGGCCGAGGATCTCCATCTGGCGGCGGGCGGATGCTTCCGTCCCGTTGGTTGCCAGGCCAATGGGCAGTCCGGCGCGGACCAGGCCGTTGAGGGTCTCGACCACGCCGTCGAAGGGGGTGACATTGGTCCCGCAGTGACGCAGCAGCGTTGCCTCGATGCGTTCCAGCATTGCCGTGGGGTCGGGCTCGCCGAGCACCTGCGCCCAGCGGGCCGAATAGTCGGCCGGAGCCTGCACCTTGAGCAGAGAGGGACCCGTGAACCGCTTCTGCTCAACGCTGAACAGCGACATCTCCTCCAGCGTCGCCAGGGCCCCGGCATCGTCGCCGGCAAGCTCGCGGAGAACCTCCGCGATCGCCGGACCCCAGGTGCTGTCGAAATCCGTGAGGGTTCCGTCACGGTCGAAGAGGACGGCCTTGATCTTCATGCGTATGCCAGCCTGAAAAATGGGGGGAACATGGCGGGGCGGCCCGCCGGATGCTTTCTCTTGCCATGCAAGCAGGGCGACGTCAAAGGCGGGGTTCAGCGCCCGTGTGACGCCGCCGGTCAGGCCGGTCGCAGCCGGCTGGACAGCGAAACCACCATTTCCGGGGCGCCTCGCTGATCTTCGGCGTGAAGCAGGCCGCGTTCGGCCAGCCATTCCGCCTGTGCGAGCATGGAGAGCGCCGCGGCCCCGTGAAGGGCCGGATCAACGTCACGGTAGATCTCGGCCACCATCTCGGGGATGCGGCTCGCGCCCATGCGTGCCAATGCGTCGAGAAGCGCCTTTTCGCGGGCCTGACGATGGGCCTTGAGCCCTTGCAGATAGCTGGCGGGATCCGCGACCGGTCCGCCGTGGCCAGGCAGATAGAGGGCGTCTGAGCGCTCCAGGAGCCGGTCGAGGGAGGCCATGTAGTCGCGCATCGACCCGTCCGGCGGCGCGACGATGGAGGTGGACCAGGCCATCACGTGGTCGGCGGAAAAGAGGATATCCCCCTCGTCGAGCGCGAAGGCCAGGTGATTGGCGGTGTGCCCGGGCGTCGGGACGGCCGTCAGGGTCAGGCCATCCACCGTCAGCGTGTCCCCGTCGCCCATTTCGCGGTCGGCGCGATGGTCGCGGTCGCCGCTTGCGTCCATGGGATTGGTCTCGCCGCCCGCCAGTGGCCGCGCGGCGCGGTGCGTGCCGCAGCCGACGATGGGGGCTCCGGTGCGTTCCTTGAGGAGCCTTGCACCTGGCGAATGGTCCATGTGGGTGTGGGTGACGAGGATCGCGGACACCGGCGCGGGTCCCGCCGCCCGCAGGATGTCCTCGATGTGATCGGCGTTCGCCGGGCCCGGATCGATGACCGCGAGTTCCGAGCGGCCCACGAGGTAGGTGTTGGTTCCGTGGAAGGTGAAGGGGCCGGAGTTGCGCGCCGTTAGCCGGCGAACGGCGTCGGCGCATTCGACCGGTTCGCCGTGGGCGGGATCGAAGTTCCTTTCATGGCGAAGCATTTCTGGTTTCCCTCGTGAACTATCCACATGCCCGGAGCCGGCGCATTTCGGCGGATGGCGCGTTTCCGCGACGTACCCGCCTTGCGCGCGCGTCGGCTTCTGCGCAAAGTACCGCATCCAGAGCGTCTGGCGCGGTGTTTCAGGACCAGTCCGGACGGCTCGGATGTCACACTAGCGTTGTCAATTTGACTTAATTGGCCACGACAGCGATCCGGGGGGTGTTTCATCCGGCTCGTAGATAGGTCAAGACAAAATCCAACCGGAGAGGTCCGTCCATGAATATCTCCCGCCGCACCCTGCTGAAAAGCTCGGCCGCCGCGTCGACCGTGCTTGCCGCGCCGGCGATCCTGAAGGCCAGCGATGCGCTTGCCTCCTCGGGTCAGGTCAATGTGTTCGCCTGGGGCGACTACATCCAGCAGAACATGATCGACAAGTTCGAGGGCGACACGGGCATCAAGATCAACCTGTCGACCTACGGATCGAACGACGAGGCGGAGCAGAAGCTGCGCGCCGCTGGCGGCAAGGGCTTCGACGTGATCTTCCCGTCGATCACCAACGGTAACAACTACTATCCGGACGGTCTTCTGGCTCCGATCGACGAGAGCAAGGTCAAGCTCGACGCGCTCATCCCCTCGATGCTTCGCGACAGTGTCCAGCTCGGCGGCACCTACCGTGGCAAGCGCATGCTGCTCCCGTTCAACTGGGGCACCGAGGCGATGACCCTCGACAGCTCCGTGTTCGATGCGGACAACGTCTCCTATGGCGACATGTGGACCGAGAAGGCCGTCGGAAAGTCCGCTTTCCGCCAGAAGTCGGCCCTCATGGGTGTCGGCCTGTACCTGGAGTCGATCGGCGAGCTCGAGTCCAACCGCATGACCGACGTCTACAAGTCGGAAGAGGACGCACACCGCTGCTTTGATGCGTGCACCAAGTTCATCCTGGCGCACAAGTCGAACATCGCGGCCTTCTGGAACTCGGCTACCGAGGCGATCAACGCCTTCAAGCAGGCGGGCGCCGGCATCGGCCAGACCTGGGACACCACCGGCCTGCTCCTCAACCGCGAAGACGCCAAGTGGAAGTACCGCATGCCCAAGGAAGGCGGTATCACCTGGATGGATTCGGTCGGCATGCCGTCGGGCGCCGCGAACGTCGAGCAGGGCTATGCCTTCCTCAACGCGATGCTCGATCCGGTCATGGCCGGCATGATGAGCGGCAACACCGGCTACAACTCGGCCGTCGCGGGTGCCGCCGACCATGCGGGCGAGACCTACAAGAAGCAGTTCGCTGAGGTCTACAACGCCGACAACCTGGCGAACCTGTGGTGGTGGCCGGCCGACCAGCCTTGGGTCACCTCGGTGCGCCAGGAGTACGTGGACAAGATCACCAACGCCTGAGGCGGGTGACCTGACCAAGGGGATCGCGGCCGGCCAGGTCGCGATCCCTTCCCCTTTTCGCCAGGGGGCGATGACCGGCTTTCGTCAGGCATGGCGGACAGGGCAAGGGCGGCCAGCCGCCGGACGGTCCGGACAAGACAACAAATAACGGGGCAAAGAGGGGCACATGCACGGACAGGACGTGGTTCTCGACGGGGTTTCCATGCGGTTCGGCGACTTCGTCGCAGTGCAGCCGACGGACCTGACGATCAACGCCGGGGAGTTCTTCTCCATTCTGGGGCCTTCGGGCTGCGGCAAGACCACCATCCTGCGCATGGTCTCGGGGTTTCTCGATCCGAGTTCGGGCGATATTCGCATCGGCGACAAGAGCATGGGCGGCATCCGCCCCAATGCGCGTCCCACCGCGCTGATCTTTCAGAACCTGGCCCTCTTCCCGCTCATGAGCGTGTGGGAGAACGTGGCCTTCGGGCTGGAGGCGCGCGGCATGTCGAAGAAGAAGCGGCGCGCGCGCGCCGAGGAGCTTCTGGCCATGGTGGCGCTGGAAGGGCAGGGCGAAAAGCGGCCGACCGAGCTTTCCGGAGGCCAGCGCCAGCGTGTTGCGATCGCCCGTGCCCTTGCCGTGGAACCCTCGGTCCTGCTGCTCGACGAGCCGCTTTCGGCGCTTGATCTCAAGCTGCGCCAGCACATGCGCGCGGAACTGAAGGAACTGCAGCGCAAGACCGGCGTGACCTTCATCTACATCACCCATGACCAGGGCGAGGCGCTGACCATGTCCGACCGCGTCGCGGTCATGAACCGGGGCGTGATCCAGCAGGTCGCGACCGCCGACGAGATCTACAACAATCCGCAGACCGCCTTCGTGGCCGGTTTCGTCGGCGAGCAGAACGTTTTCGCCGGGCGGGTCGCATCCGTCTCCGGCGGCCGTGCCGAGATCGAGACCCCCATCGGGCGCGTGCTGGGGATGAACCGGCACGAGCTTGCCGTTGGCGACGAGGCGATCGCCATGGTGCGGCCGGAGCGGATGTGGATCGGGACCGGTCGCGATCCGGAGCCGGCCGGAGAGGTGCCGCACAATCGCGTTGCCGCCAATCTCCAGCGTCGCGATCTGGAAGGTCCGCTCATCAACCTCCACCTGGAAAGTGCCGGGCAGCCGATTCAGGTGAACCTGCACAACACCGGCGACGCGGGCCTTGGTGCCGCACGAGAGCAGATGCTTTTCTTCGCCGCGGACGACACCCTGGTGATGCGTCCCGCCACGGCCGGCGAGGCGTGACGTCATGGGGTCGCTGATCAAGAGCTACGGCAAGGGCCTGACGGGCCTTTTCGTGCTGATGACGGTGGGCTGGATCCTGCTGCTGATCGTCTTGCCGCAAGTGCGCATGGTCGAGCGCGCCTTCACCTATGCCGACAGGGGAGGTGCTGCGGCGACGCTCTCCGTGGATATCGACAGCGCCTATGTGCGGGTGTTCCAGATCGACGAAACGCTGCGAGACCTGAAGGCGCGCGTCGACGCCGGAGGTGCTCCGGCAAGCGGCGGCACGCCGTCGCCCGGCGTTCCCTCGCCCTCGCTCGTGCCGAGTCCTTCGCTGGTTCCCGGGCCTTCGGCGCCGAGCCCGTCGACGTCTTCCCCGGCAACACCTTCACCGGGCGGCCTCATGCCGAGCCCCTCTGTCTCCATGCCCTCTCCCGGGACGCCGAGCCCGTTTTCCGGCACGCCGCGCCAGGAACTGTCGCCCGACGAGCTTCGCGAGCGGATCGCGGCGCTTGAAGCCGAGAAGGGGCAGCTTCAGGAAAAGATCGAGACGCTCGAGGAGCAGGAAGCCAACAATGCCGCCGACGTCGGGGTGAACGAGGTCTATTCGACCAAGAACTTCACCGACATGAGCGAGCTTCACTTCAAGATCTTCCTGTCGACGCTCTTCTATGCGCTCTGCGTGACGGTTCTGTCGTTCGTGGTCTGCTATCCAGTCGCCTATGCGGTCGCGACGACCCAGAGCGCGCGCAAGGTCGCGATCATGATGCTCGGCCTCGTGATCCCCTATGCGATCAACGAGCTGCTGCGCATCTTCTCCTGGGTCATGATCCTGGAGAAGCAGGGCATCCTGAACGGCCTGCTCGACATGTTGGGCATCATCGACATGCAGGCCGGGGAGGGCTTCCGCTTCGTCGCGTCGAACGGCGCCGTCTTCACCGTCATGGCCTACACCTATGTGCTCTTCATGGTGTTCCCGATCTACAACACCATCGAGACGCTGGACAAAAACCAGATCGAGGCGGCGAAGGACCTCGGCAGCTCCATGTGGCGCATTCACTGGCGCGTCGTGCTGCCCCATGCCAAGCCGGGCATCGCCGTGGGCGCGATCATGACCTTCATGCTGTCGGCCGGCTCGATTGCCGCGCCGGAGATCGTCGGGCGCGGACTTCATCCCGACTGGTTCTCGCAGGTCATCTATCGTCGCTTCTTCGAGGCGAACGCTTGGAACGAGGGCGCGGCCTATTCGCTGGCGCTGCTCGTGGCCTGCCTAGCCTTCATTCTCGTGAACATGGCGGTCTTCCGCGTCGGCANCAGGGACATTGCCAAATGACCAAGGTCACCACGCCCCCGATGGCAACGCCCGCGAAGGCGCCCGCCCGCAAGACGCGTGACTGGTCGGATGCCATCCTGTCCGGCTACCTCGTGTTGTTCTTCGCCTACATGTTCCTGCCGCTCCTGTTCATGGTCGCGGCCGCCTTCAACGCCAATCCGACGCCCTCGGTCACCGACTGGCAAGGCTTCTCCCTGCAGTGGTTCTACGAGCTTCCCCGGGATGAGCGGTTCCTGGAGGGGCTTCTGCACTCGCTGCAGATCGCGTTCGGCGTCATCGTGATCGCGATCCCGCTCGGTCTCGCCGGTGCGCTGATCCTCACCCGGCTGCAATCGGGAGCCTCGACGCTTCTCTACACGGTGCTGGTCTCGCCGATCCTGACGCCGGGCATCGTTCTCGGCGCTACGACCATGATCTTCTGGCGCGACATCTTCGGTCTCGAGGCGGGGCTGCTGACGGCGACCTTCGCCCAGGCCGCCTTCATCGCGTCCTACTGCATGCTGATGTTCATGGCGCGTCTTCAGCGCCAGGACCGGGTTCTGGAGGAAGCTGCCCTCGATCTTGGCGCTTCGTCGGTCTTCGTGTTCCGCCGGATCACGCTGCCGTTCCTGATGCCGACGGTGATCACCGCCTCGGTGATTTCGTTCCTGCAATCGATCGAGAACTACAACACGACCTTTTTTGCCATCGGGTCGAGCTGGACACTCGTGACCGAGATCGGCGCGCGGATGCGTTTCGGGCTGTCGCCGGTGGTGAATGTGATCGGCGTCATATTCGTGGCCATCACCATCGTGGTGGCAACCGCGTGGGTGCTGGCCCAGAAGCGCGACAAGGCCGGTTGACGGCGACCGCCGGCCGGCGCAACCCTGCGCCTTCCGGCCAGGGCCGGATTCGAATGACCGGTATGGCGGGAGCCGGAGCAGCATTCCGCCGGCCGGATGAACCTTGTGAGGACCCAGGACATGGCCGGGACGCAAGCGCCCTGCATTTTCGACGCAACGGTGCCCTACCTGCGCGAGGACGCTTTCGCGCTCTTCGTCGACCGCTTCGGTCTTTGGTGGCCAACCGAATACACCTTCTCGCGCGATCCCGCGTGCCATCTGTCCATCGAGCCGATGGTGGGCGGTGCCTGTGAGGAAATCGCGCCAGGGCACCCGCGCAAGGTGTGGGGCACGGTGCTGTCCATCCAGCGCCCGCTCTTCATCCGTCTTGCCTGGCAGATCGGTCCCGACCGGGAAGTGATCGCCGATCCGGCGGCCGCGAGCCGTGTGATGGTGGAGTTCCGCACCGCCGCCGATGGCACCCGCGTCGAACTGACCCATACGGATTTCCTGCGCCACGGTGAAGGCGCGGAGGCCTACCGCGAGGCACTGTCCGCGCCCGAGGGCTGGCCCTACTGCCTGTCGCGGCTGGTGCAGGCCGCGAAAGACCGGAAATAGGAGAGGCGATGCGTCTCGTCCTGCGCTGTCTGCCGGAGCTGCTCGGTCATGTTCCCGAACCCGTTCCGGCGCGTGCGAGCCTTCCCGACTGGCTGCGCGCGCTGCCTTCCATGGTCGAGAGCGAAACGCTCGGCGGCGTCGAACTGCGCGGCATGAAACACTGCCCGCCGCTCGTGGACGCCCTGTCGCTTGGAGTGATGTTTCGCCTTGCCGCCGACCTCGAGGTCGACGACGGCGAGATCGCCTGGGACTGGGACCCGCCGATTGCCGCCGATGCCCTGGAAACCCGATCTCCCGTCGGGGCGCATGCGCCGGAGCAGGCGCGGGGCGCGCCCTTCGGGCTTCCCCCCGACCAGTTTCTGGTCAAGTTCACGAACTTCTGGACAATCGAGGCACCGGACGGCGTCTCGCTTCTCTTCACCCATCCGCTGAACCGGGAAGACCTGCCGTTTCGCACCCTTGCCGGTCTCGTCGATTGCGACCGTTTTCGCGACGGCTATGTGCATTTCCCCGCGATCTGGAGCGATCCGGGCTTTTCCGGTGTTCTGCCGGCAGGTACGCCCGTTGCCCAGGCATTTCCGCTTCGGCGGGATGCGCTGGAGCTTTCCTGTCAGGCGATGGAAGAGGCGGATCTTGCGCGCCACCGCGAGGTCCAGCAGGTGCTTCAGGCGGAGCCGGGTGCCTATCGCAAGCGGTTTCGGGCGGGTCTGCCGAAGGCCTAACGCACGGCGAGCCTTGTGCCGGACAGCGGCAGTCTTCCACGCGGCCCTTGCGTCATGGCCTTGAGCAGGCGAGCGCGGTCCTGCGGATGGTCCGCGTAGAGCCGGCGCAGGTCTGCATGGCCGCGCTCACGGTCTTCAAGCTGCACGGCCTCGCCACGCGCGAGACGCGCCTCCCTGTCGTCGGGGCGCAGGGCTAGGCAACGCTCAAGCGCCTCGACAGCACCCTGGGCGTCGCCAAGGCGCAGGCGGATGCGGCCGAGATTAAGCCATCCGTCCGCATCCTGATCCGCGGCCCGGCAATAGTCGGAAAAGGCCTTTCCGGCGTCATCGAGATGTCCCAGGTCCATCAGGCAGGCGGCGTGTTCGAACCGCGCGTTGAGGTGCGAGGGCGCGAGATTGCAGGCCGAGGAAAGGGCCGCAAGTGCTTCCTCATCCTTGCCGAGCCGACGCAGGGCGAGGCCCAGATTGTAGCGGATGGAGGCGTTGCGCGGATCGGCGAGCGCGAGAACCTGCAAGGCCGTGACCGCCTTTTCCCAATCGCCGCGCGCGAGCGCGCCCTGAACGGCATGTGCCGCCTGTGCAGGTGTCATCCCGTCCCGGTCCACGTTGAGAGGGCTTCAAAGTCGCCATCATGGCCTGGCGCACGCCTGTTTTCATAGCACTTCGCCCGCGGACCGCAAACACGGGCGTCCTTCGGCTGATCAGGAGAAGCTCTGAAGCTTTGCCGGCTTGACGAGGAAAAACGGGCATGTCTTGGGTCTGTCATGCCCGGCGTGTTAAAGCCGGCCCTCTTTTGCGGTGTGCCGAAAGGGCGGGCTGGCGGGCCCGGCCGACCCTTGAGCAGGGCGCGGCATTTGTGAGGCCAATTCATGAGTGACGAGACGACCGCGGCCGGACGGCCCGACCAGAGGCGCCTGCGCCCTGACCTGCGTGAGCGCATCGTGACCCAGCGCTGGGTGCTCGGTGCCGCGCTGATCCTGGCGGTGGTGGCCCATCGAAGCGGTGCCGTGCCGGTGTGGGCGGCGCTTGGCGGTTTTGCGCTTCTGGTGGTCGCCGCGCTTTTTGCGCCCCAGCGGCGCAAGGCCGTGATACGGCGGATGCGCGAGGCGCGCGCCGTGACGCCCTGGCCCGACACCGGGATGAAGCGCATCGCCGAAGCACTGCATGACCCCTGTTTCATCGTCGATCACCGTGGCATCACCCGATACGTCAACCGCGCGGCACAGCAGCGTTTCGGCGACCCGCATCCGGGGGACCCGGTCTCCTTCCGTCTGCGCTCGCCGGCCGTTGTCGAAGCTCTGGACAAGGTGATTGCGCACGGTGAACCCCAGCGCATCGAGTGGAGCGAGAAGGCTCCCACGGAGCAGTGGCTCGAGGCGCAGATCGCGCCGATTGGGGACATGGCCGGGGAGACGGTGATGCAGGCGGGCCCGCGCTTCATCCTCGTGACCGTACGCGATCTGACAGAACAGCGCCGCCTGGAGCGGATGAGGGCGGACTTCGTTGCCAACGCCAGTCACGAGTTGCGTACGCCACTTGCCTCGCTGACCGGGTTTGCGGAAACGCTGCTCGGACCCGCACGCGAGGATCCGGTGGCCCGGGAGCGGTTCCTTGCCATCATGCTGCAGCAGGGCGAGCGGATGCGCCGCCTGATCGACGATCTCCTGTCGCTGTCGCGTATCGAGATGAAGGCGCATGTCCAGCCCGAGACGGTGATAGATCTGGTCCCGATCCTGCGTCAGACCAGAGATGCGCTGAAACCGGTCGCCGATGAGCTCGGCGTCGTCATGACGATCGAGGCCCCCGAATCCCCCTG
This sequence comes from Stappia sp., assembly GCA_002722295.1. GTDB lineage: Bacteria > Pseudomonadota > Alphaproteobacteria > Rhizobiales > Stappiaceae > Stappia. Next base: position 121,734 of record PBLF01000011.1, read on the forward strand.
CCTCGTGCGCGGTGATCGCGACGAACTTATCGAGGTGGTGGAGAATCTTGCCGAGAACGCGGTGAAATACGGCGCCTCGGGCGGGCGGGTCGAAATGAAGCTATCGGTCGCGGAGGATGAGCGCTCCGGCGCGCCCTCGCGTCCGGGGATGCTCTGTCTGAGCGTGCGCGACCATGGCCCGGGCATCGCCCCGGAGCATCTCCCGCGCCTGACCGAACGCTTTTACCGTGCCGATGTCGCCACCAGCCGCGAGATGAAGGGGACCGGTCTGGGGCTCGCGATCGTGAAACATATCCTTACCCGGCATCGTGCGCGTCTCGAGATCGACAGCCGGCTGGGGGAGGGGGCTGTCTTCACTGTCAAAATACCCCTTGCTGAGACCGGTGACAAAATGCCGGCTCCTGACATAGACTAGCTTTTTCAATTGGTTGCGCTGTCATAAAACCGATACAAAACCTTCATAGAAGGATCATGGCGCAGGACTAGGGTCCGCCCTGTTCCGGCCTCGAGGTGACGGAACTCATGTGAAATCCTGAACATCCAAGGGAGAAGTCAGGTGAACGTCAAAGCTCTTCTCAGCGCCACCGCGCTCGCGGTTGCCACCACCGCCTTCGCCGGTGCCGCCCATGCCCGTGACCAGGTCCAGATCGCCGGCTCCTCCACGGTTCTTCCCTATGCCTCCATCGTTGCTGAGGCCTTCGGCGAGAACACCGATTTCCCGACCCCGGTGGTTGAGTCGGGCGGCTCGTCGGCCGGTCTGAAGAAGTTCTGTGCCGGTGTCGGCGAGAACACGATCGACATCGCGAACGCCTCGCGCTCGATCCGCGAGAAAGAGATCAAGGCCTGCGCCGAGAACGGCGTGACCGACATCATGGAAGTCCGCATCGGCTATGACGGCATCGTCTTCGCCTCGGACATCAACGGCAACTCCTTCGCCTTCACCCCGTCCGACTGGTACAAGGCGCTCGCCGCCGAGGTCGTCGTCGACGGCAAGCTCGTCGCCAACGAGGCGACCTCCTGGAAGCAGGTCAATGACGCGCTTCCCGACCAGCAGATCCAGGCCTACGTGCCGGGCACCAAGCACGGCACCCGTGAAGTCTTCGAGGAGAAGGTGATCCTGCAGGGTTGCGAGGACACCGGTGCTCTCAAGGCCATGGTTGACGGCGGCATGGACAAGAAGGCTGCCGAGAAGAAGTGCATGGAGCTGCGCACGGACGGTCGTTCGGTCGACATCGACGGCGACTACACCGAGACGCTCGCCCGCATCGACTCCAACAAGGACGGCATCGGCGTGTTCGGTCTCTCGTTCTACGAGAACAACACCGACAAGCTGCAGGTCGCGACCATGTCCGGCGTGACCCCGTCGACCGCCACGATCGCCTCGGGCGAGTACCCGGTTTCCCGCCCGCTGTTCTTCTACGTCAAGAAGGCGCACATCGGCGTGATCCCGGGCCTCAAGGAGTACGCCCAGTTCTTCGTCTCCGACGAGATCGCCGGCCCGAAGGGCCCGCTGGCTCAGTACGGCCTGGTCTCCGATCCGGAGCTGTCCAAGGTGCAGGACGCGGTCAACAACGAAACCGTCCTGACCCACTGAGCCGACTCGAAATGAAAGGGCGGCGAAAGCCGCCCTTTCCCCTTTTCTCCGGTCGGATGAAAACCCATGTCATTGCCTGTGATCCTTCTTGCGCTGCTCGTCCTGGGCATCGCGGGATTTTTTCTGGGACGCCGACGTGCGCTCGCCTCCGTCGAGGGGGATGCCCGGCTTCTCCATTCCCTGCCCAATTATTACGGCTGGAATGTCGCGCTGGTGACGTTGATCCCCTCGCTCGTCCTTCTGGCTGTCTGGCTTCTCGTCCAGCCCATGGTGATCGATGGCCAGGTCTCCTCGATGATCTCGCAGGAGACCGCCGACCAGAGTTCGCGTGACCTCGTCATGAGTGATGTCCGGCGGACGGCCCATGGCCTCGACCTCGCCGTCGCGCAAGGCGCGATGAGCGCGGACATGGCAGATTCCATCCGCACCGAATTTACCGACGTGCGCAACCGTCTCGGCGAAGTGGGTGTCGCCCTCGGTTCGAACGTGACCGCCGAGACCCTGCGCGCCGCGCAGCGTTACCGGGCTCTGACCGCCACGGGCGATATTGTCCGGACCGTCGTGGTTCTGGGGCTCGCGATCGCCGGTTTCGCATTCGCCTACCTGCGTACCATCCCGCTCTTCCGCGCCCGGAACACTGTCGAGAAGGCGGTCCTGTGGCTGCTGATCGTTTCCGCGTCGATCGCGATCCTGACGACGCTCGGCATCGTGCTGTCGCTGATCTTCAACACGGTCGAGTTCTTCCGCCTCTATCCGGCGAGCGAGTTCTTTCTGGGCACGACCTGGAGCCCGAGCTTCGGCGGCGGTTCCGAACTCGGAATTCTCCCGCTGATCTGGGCGACGCTCTATATCTCGCTGATCGCGCTCGCGGTCGCGGTCCCCGTCGGCCTGTTCGCGGCGATCTATCTTTCGGAGTACGCCCCGCCGACGGTCCGTGCCTTCGCCAAGCCGATGCTGGAGGTTCTCGCCGGCATTCCGACCATCGTCTACGGTCTCTTCGCCCTTCTGACGGTCGGCCCGCTGCTTGTCAGCGTCTTCGGCTCCGGCGGCGTGCTGGGGGTGAACTGGATGGCTGGCGGCACCGCCGTCATGACGGCCGGCCTCGTCATGGGCATCATGCTGATCCCCTTCGTCAGTTCCCTGTCGGACGACATCATCAACGCGGTGCCACAGGCGATGCGTGACGGGTCGCTCGGCCTCGGCGCAACCCATTCCGAGACAGTGAAGCAGGTGATCCTGCCCGCGGCGCTGCCGGGCATCGTCGGTGCCATTCTGCTGGCGGCCTCGCGCGCCATCGGCGAGACCATGATCGTCGTGCTCGGCGCAGGCGCCGCCGCCAAGCTCAGCCTCAACCCGTTCGAGGCCATGACGACGGTGACGGCCAAGATCGTCAGCCAGCTCACCGGTGACGCCGACTTCGCCTCACCCGAGGCGCTCGTCGCCTTCGCACTCGGAATGACGCTCTTCGTCATCACGCTCGGCCTCAACATCTTCGCGCTCTACATCGTGCGCAAATACCGGGAGCAGTACGAATGACCGACGCGACCTTGTCCCAGCCGCAGTCGCCGTCGCAGACGTCCGGACCGCGCAAGAAGACCTCGCTTCTCACCGTCGACAAGCTGACGCGCAAGCGCAATGCCGCCGAAACCCGTTTCCGCCTTTACGGCATCGCGGCGATCCTCGTGGGCCTCGCCTTTCTCGTCGCGCTTCTCTGGGCCATTTTCTCCAACGGCCTGACAGCGTTCAGCCAGACCTTCGTCAGCGTTCCGATCTCCCTCGACCGGCAGAAGGTGGAGGAGGCGGAAGCCTCCATGGTGAAGACCTCGCGCTACAACGCGATGATCGAGGAGGGGCTTGCCGCGGAGCTTGCGAAGGTCGGCATCGAGACCGAGATGGGCGGACGCGACCTTCGCCTGCTCCTGTCCTCCGGTGCAGCGGCGAGCGTGCGCGACTTCGTCCTCGCCAATCCCGACGAGATCGGCAAGACGGTGACCTTCGATCTGCTCGCGTCCTCGCGGGTCGACGGATACATGAAGGGCCGGGTGACCCGTGACGCCCTCGTGAACGACAAGAACCTGGACGCAGCGCATCTCGACATCGTCGATGTGCTGGCCAAGGACGGGATCGTCGTGAAGCGCTTCAACACGGACTTCATCCTTGGCGCGGATGCCTCGGACTCGCGTCCCGAGGAAGCAGGCATCGGCGTCGCCATGATCGGGTCCTTCTACATGATGCTGGTCGTGCTGGCACTCGCGCTGCCGATCGGTGTCGCCGCCTCCATCTACCTGGAGGAGTTCGCGCCGAAGAACCGCTTCACGGACCTGATCGAAGTGAACATCTCGAACCTGGCCGCGGTGCCGTCGATCGTCTTCGGTATTCTTGGCCTAGCAGCCTTCATCCAGTTCGCGCACCTGCCCCAGTCGGCGCCCCTCGTCGGCGGTCTCGTGCTCACGCTGATGACGCTGCCGACGATCATCATCTCCACCCGCGCTTCGCTGAAGGCGGTTCCGCCGTCGATCCGCGACGCGGCGCTGGGTGTTGGTGCCTCCAAGATGCAGTCGGTGTTCCACCACGTGCTGCCGCTCGCCATGCCCGGCATTCTCACGGGCACGATCATCGGCCTGGCACAGGCGCTCGGCGAGACGGCTCCGCTGCTTCTGATCGGCATGGTCGGTTTCATCGCCTCGAACTATCCGACGTCGGCCGCGTCCGGCTTCCTGGATCCGAACTCGGCCATGCCCGCCCAGATCTACGAGTGGGCAAAGCGCGCCGATCCCGCGTTCTACGAGCGCGCCTGGGGCGGGATCATCGTCCTGCTTCTCTTCCTGATGACCATGAACATCCTTGCGGTGATCCTGCGCCGCCGCTTCGAGCGCCGTTGGTAAGGGGGGCGTGACATGAACCAGATGCTCAAAGCCGAGAAGGTGGCTGACATGAAGGAACCGAAGATCCTGGCCAACAAGGTTCAGGTCTATTACGGCGAGACCCACGCCATCAAGGATGTGGACCTGCGCATCGAGGACAAGACCGTGACGGCCTTCATCGGCCCGTCGGGTTGCGGAAAGTCGACCTTCCTGCGCTGCCTCAACCGCATGAACGACACGATCGACATCTGCCGGGTGCAGGGCAAGATCGAGATCGACGGCGAGGACATCTACGACCCCAAGGTCGATCCGGTGCAGCTTCGCGCCAAGGTCGGCATGGTGTTCCAGAAGCCGAACCCGTTCCCCAAGTCGATCTTCGACAACGTGGCCTACGGGCCGCGCATCCACGGCCTGGCCCAGAGCAAGTCCGTGCTGGAGGAGATCGTTGCCTCGAGCCTGCAGAAGGCGGGCCTGTGGGAAGAGGTCAAGGACCGTCTCTACGAGCCGGGTACGGGCCTTTCCGGCGGGCAGCAGCAACGCCTGTGCATCGCCCGCGCCATCGCGGTCAGCCCCGAGGTCATCCTGATGGACGAGCCCTGTTCAGCACTCGATCCCATCGCCACCGCCAAGGTGGAGGAACTGATTGACGAGCTGCGCGCCAATTTCACCATCGTGATCGTGACGCACTCCATGCAGCAGGCCGCGCGCGTGTCGCAGCGGACCGCTTTCTTCCACCTCGGCAATCTCGTCGAGGAAGGGGACACGAAAGAGATCTTCACGAACCCGACCGACAAGCGCACGCAGGACTACATCACGGGCCGCTTCGGCTGAGGACAGGGTGCGGGCGGGGCGTCATGCGCCGCCGCCCGGGACCGTCCCAGGCCCTTGCCCGCAAGGGAGACCAGACATGACCAGCCATACCGTCACATCCTTCGACGAGGAACTGAAGGCGATCGCCGGACGCGTGTCCGAGATGGGCGGCCTCGCGGAGGCCATGCTCAGCGAGGCCATCACAGCGCTCGTGCGTCTCGACAAGGAAGTCGCGCGCCGCGTCGTTGCCCAGGACAAGCGCGTCGACCAGCTCCAGTTCGAGGTCGAGGAACAGGCGATCCTCATCATCGCCCGCCGCCAGCCGGTGGCGCAGGACCTGCGCGATGTCATCTCGGCGATGCGCATTTCCAACGACCTTGAGCGCGTCGGCGACTTGGCCAAGAACATCGCCAAGCGTGTCATCGCCATCGACGGCTCCTTCGACAGCAAGAAGTTCGCGCTTGGCGTGGAGCATATGTCCGAGCTCGCGCAGGAGCAGCTCAAGGACGTGCTCGATGCCTATGGCGCGCGGGATGCCCAGGCGGCCGAGGCGGTGCGCGATCGCGACGACGCGGTCGACGCGCTGTACACGTCGATCTTTCGCGAGCTCCTGACCTACATGATGGAGGATCCGCGTCAGATCTCGATCTGTGCCCACCTGCTGTTCTGCGCCAAGAACATCGAGCGCATCGGCGACCACGCGACCAACATCGCGGAAAACGTCATGTACATGACGACGGGCGTCCAGCCGCTCGAGGAGCGCCAGAAGCAGGACGAGACGGGCGTCGAGACCGGCGTCTGATCCGGCTTTTATGCGTGCGCGGTCAGGCGCCGCCGCACGCGACGGATCCCGGACGGGACGTGCCGACGCCCCGTCCGCCACAACGAAAACGAGGTTTGCGGGAATGCCGAAGGTTCTGATTGTCGAGGACGAGGAACCTCTTGCCATGCTCTTGAGGTACAACCTCGAGGCGGAAGGATACACGGTCGAGACCTGTATGCGCGGTGACGAGGCGGATATCCGCCTGCGCGAGGACCAGCCCGACCTGATGATCCTGGACTGGATGCTGCCGGGCCTTTCCGGCATCGAGCTGTGCCGCCGGCTGCGCTCGCGCTCCGAGACGGAACGCCTTCCGGTGATCATGCTGACGGCGCGTGGCGAGGAGCAGGAGCGCATTCGCGGTCTCGCCACCGGTGCCGACGACTATGTGGTCAAGCCTTTCTCGATCCCCGAGCTCATGGCGCGCGTGCGGGCCATGCTGCGCCGGGCCAAGCCCGAGGTCGTTTCCTCGTTGTTGCGCTCGGGGGACCTGGAGCTTGATCGCGAAACCCATCGGGTTCGCCGCTCGGGCCGGGAAATCCACCTGGGGCCGACCGAGTTCCGCCTGCTTGAGTTCCTGATGACCTCACCCGGCCGCGTCTTTTCCCGCGAACAGCTCCTTGATGGCGTGTGGGGACATGACGTCTATGTGGACGAGCGCACCGTGGATGTTCACGTCGGGCGCCTGCGCAAGGCAATCAATCGCGGCAAGGCCGTCGATCCGATCCGGACCGTGCGCGGAGCCGGCTACGCCTTCAACGACCAGTTCGCCGCCGCCTCCTGATGGTCCGGCGCCGGAGGAGCAATCCGCCGGCGGAATCGGAGAGCCGATACGACAAAGGCCCGCGTGATCCACGCGGGCCTTTGTCGTTTGCACCTGCCGTTGTGATGCAGGTCAGCCGGTCGCGGAACTGCGGTCGCGACGACGGTCGTTGGCGGGCTGATAGGCAATGCGGCAATGGTACGGGCAGTAGGGCACGCCCGGTTCGGAGGAGTTGCCGCAGAAGTAGAAATCGTCCTTCGTCGGATCACCGATCGGCCATTTGCAGGTGCGCTCGGTAAGCGTGAGGATCGAGGCCCGCTTGGCGATCGGAACGACCTCCGCCCGGGGCTTTTCAACGGGCGCGGGGGCGGGCGCCGCCTCGACTTTCAGCGCGGTGGCGCCAACGGTCTGCGGGGCGCTGCCGCCGGTCTCGGTCGGAGCGGAGGGCTGGGCATCGCCGTTCGCGGGGCGCGTCGTCTTGCGCGCCTTGGCGGGGGCCGCCGGCGCCTTGGCCCGGCCCGACAGACCGAGACGGTGCACCTTGCCGATCACCGCGTTGCGCGTGACCCCGCCCAGTTCAGCAGCGATCTGGCTGGCACTCAGTCCGTCCAGCCAAAGCTTCTTGAGAAGGTCGACACGTTCGCTTGTCCAGGACATGCGTCACACTCCGTCTTGGTCGCCCACCCGGCATATGGTTAATAAAACCTTGCCGGCACACCGGGTAGGTGTCCCGCCAATTGCCGGATTTTGAGGCTATTCTGAGTCAGGCACACGATATGTCGTGTCTGTCTGGAAAAAACCTACAATATGCCGGGTTTTTGGTGCAAGGTTCCGGCCCGATTCACTTGGGGATAGCTGAGGTTTTCCCCAGCAAACGGCGCGTGACCGGCGCGGGCGTACGCCGTGCGCGCATGCTATTTCGTTGACTTTGCCGCGCATGCGCGGTGTATATCGGTCCGATCGTCGTGCCGCCTTCCGGGGCGGCGCTGTGCTTTTCGGGGGAAGGCGCTGCCCGTGGCACCGCGATCTTCCCGACACCACAGATCCGGCGACAGGCCAAACGCATGAGGCGCCTTGTAACAAGGGCGCCGGCAACCAAGGAGCAAGACGGCAATGGTTGGCTCATCTCTCTATCAGACCTACAACCGCGCGAACCTGGTGTTCGAGCGCGGCGAGGGGGTGTGGTTGGAGACGGCCGACGGGCGACGTTTTCTCGATTGCGCCGCCGGCATCGCCGTGAATTCGCTCGGCCACAGCCACCCGGCTCTGGTGTCCGCGCTGAAGGACCAGGCCGAGAAGCTGTGGCACGTGTCGAACGTCTACCAGATCCCGGGTCAGGAAGAGTTCGGCCGCAAGCTCGTCGAGGCGACCTTCGCCGATCGCGTGTTCTGCACCAACTCCGGTGCGGAGGCGCTCGAATGCGCCATCAAGACCGCGCGCCGCCATTTTCACGTGAAGGGGCAGCCCGAGCGTGTCGATGTCATCACGTTCGAGGGCGCCTTCCATGGCCGGACTCTGGCGACCATCGCCGCCGGCGGACAGGCGAAATATCTCGAGGGCTTCGGTCCCAAGGCTCCCGGCTTCGTCCAGGTCCCCTTTGGCGATCGTGACGCATTGCTGGCCGCGATTTCCGAGACGACGGCCGCAATCCTGATCGAGCCGATCCAGGGGGAGGGCGGGGTGCGCGCCGTCGACACGGAGACCCTGCGCGACCTGCGCAGGATCTGCGACGAGAACGGCATCCTGCTGATCCTTGACGAGGTCCAGACCGGTGTCGGGCGTACCGGCAAGCTCTTCGCCCACGAGTGGGCCGGCATCACGCCGGACATCATGGCGATCGCGAAGGGTATCGGCGGCGGTTTCCCGCTCGGTGCGTGTCTTGCGACCGAGGAAGCCTCCGACGGCATGCAGCCGGGCACCCACGGCACGACCTATGGCGGTAACCCGCTCGCCATGGCGGTCGGAAACGCGGTGCTCGATGTGGTGCTTGCACCCGGCTTCCTGGAGGGCGTGCGCGAGAAGGGGCTTTTGTTGACGCAGAAGCTCTCCGGCGTCGTTGACCGCCATCCCGACATCTTCGAAGACCTGCGCGGCAAGGGGCTGATGCTTGGCCTCAAGTGCCGTGTGACCAACACCGCGCTTCTCGACCATTTCCGCAACGCCGGCGTGCTGGCCGTCGGTGCGGGCGAGAACGTTCTGCGTATCCTGCCGCCGCTGACGATCACGGCGGAGGAGATCGAGGAAGCGGTCTCCCGTATCGAGACCGCCGCGGAAGCCATGGAAAGCGACATGAAGAAGGGAGCGGCCGAGTGATGACTGCTCAGCCCCGCCATTTTCTCGATCTGACCACCGTCGATGCCGAGGAGCTGCGCTTCATCCTGGATGGAAGCCGCCGCATCAAGGAAGCGCGCGGTCCCGTGCGCGTGAGCGGCGACGGCCCGCTTGCAGGCCGTGTCCTGGCCATGGTGTTCGAGCAGCCCTCGACGCGTACCCGCATCTCCTTTGACGTGGGAATGCGGGAACTGGGCGGTGAGACGCTGATGCTGACCGGCGCCGAAATGCAGCTCGGTCGCGGCGAGACCATTGCCGACACGGCCCGTGTGCTGTCGCGCTATGTCGATGCGATCATGATCCGGATTCTGGATCACGAAGCGCTGCAGGAACTGGCCGATAACGCCACCGTCCCCGTGATCAACGGCCTGACCAAGCTCACCCACCCGTGCCAGATCATGGCCGATGTGCTCACCTTCGAGGAGCATCGCGGCAAGATCGCCGGGCGGTCCGTTGCCTGGACCGGCGACAGCAACAACGTGCTGGCCTCTTGGGTTCACGCCGCGTCGAAGTTTGACTTCGAGCTTCGCATCGCGACGCCGGCCCAGCTCGCGCCGCCTTCGGATCTGATCGCCGAGGCCCGCAAGGCCGGGGCCGAGATCCGTGTGACGGATGATCCCTTCGAGGCCGTCAAGGGCGTCGACGCGGTCGTGACCGACTGCTGGGTGTCCATGGGCGACGACGAGGGCGACCGCCACAACCTGCTGAAGCCCTATCAGGTCAATGCCCGCCTCATGGCGGAGGCCGACCCGCAGGCGATCTTCATGCACTGCCTGCCGGCGCATCGCGGCGAGGAAGTGACCTCGGAGATCATGGACGGACCGAACTCCGTCGTCTTCGACGAGGCGGAGAACAGGCTTCACGCGCAAAAGGGCATTCTCGCCTGGTGCCTGGGAGCCCTGCCGGCCCGATGAGCGTTTCCGACGAACTCGACCGGCTCGGCGTCGCGCCGGCCGGGCGCGATGCCGTTCTGCCTTACGCGGTGGAGCCGCTCGACGTGCGCGGTCGTGCCGTGATGATGGGGCCGGTGCTCGACACCATCCTCAAGCGCCACGCGTATCCCGCGCCGGTCTCCCGGCTCCTCGCGGAGGCCGCGACGCTTGTTTCGCTGCTTGGAACCTCGCTCAAGTTCGAGGGCCGGTTTACCCTGCAGACGACGTCCGACGGTCCGGTCTCCATGCTTGTCGTGGATTTCGCCACGCCCGACGGCCTGCGTGCCTGTGCCCAGTTCGACGAGGACGCGGTCAGGCAGGCCGAGGCCGAGGGCAAGGCCGACAGCGCCAGCCTTTTGGGCAAGGGGCATCTGGCGATGACCGTCGACCAGGGGGCGGCCATGAACCGCTACCAGGGTATCGTCGCGCTCGACGGAGCCTCGCTCGAGGAGGTCGCCCACCGCTACTTCGCGCAGTCGGAGCAGATCCCGACCGTCGTCCGTCTCGCCGTCGGCGAGGTGCTCGACCGCAGGGAAGGCTCCGCCCCGTCCCATGCGTGGATCGCCGGCGGCGTGCTTGCCCAGTTCCTGCCCGAGGCGCCGGAGCGCATGCGCCAGCCGGATCTCGCGCCCGGAGATGCGCCCGAAGGTGCGGAAGTTGCACAGCACGACGAGGACGACGCCTGGACCGAGGCGCGTGCCCTGGTCGAAACCTTGCGTGACGACGAACTCACCGACCCCGCGATCACGGCGGAGCAGGTCCTGTATCGTCTGTTCAACGAGCGTGGCGTGCGCATTTTCGAACCGCAGCCGCTTGCCGATCGCTGCCGCTGCTCGGACGAGCGCATTCGCGCCATGCTGAAGGGGTTCACCGACGAGGAGCGCGCCGACATGACCGTCGACGGACGCATCGAGGTGACCTGCCGTTTCTGCAACACCCGCTACGATTATAGCGCCGACGAGGTCTGAGACGGACCGGCGTCAGGCGGTCTCGCCGGTCTCGTGCGCGAAGTCGGCAACGGCCTGTGCCGTCCGGGTGAGGTTGCCTTCCCAGGTCGCGGGCGACGCTCCGCGCGGGGCCAGATCGTGACTGCCATCCTCCAGCCAGACGAGACGGGCCTGATCCGGTAGCATCACGTCCTCAAGCTCGGCGGCATTGCCGAAGGCGTCGCGTTCGCCCTGGGCGATCAGTACCGGACGGCGGGATGCTTCCAGCGGGGCAAGTCGCCATGTGTCCGTGCGCCCCTGGGGATGAAAGGGATAGCCGAGACAGGCGACGCCCGTGACCCGGCGCGGTAGCGACGAGGATGCCGCCAGCATCGCGGCCACCCGCCCGCCCATGGACTTGCCGCCGATAAGCACGGGGCCTGATGTTTCGCCCAGGACCTGCTGCAGTGCCTTCTGGAATTCACCCACCAGAAGCTCGGCCTTCGGCGGCGGGCGTTTCGGGCCGCCGGCACGCCGTCCTGCCATATAGGCAAACTCGAAGCGGGCGACGTCGAGGCCGGCGGCTGCCGCGTGGCCGGCAAAGCGGTTCATGAAGCCGGAGTCCATGGCCGCTCCCGCGCCATGGGCAAGAAGCAGCGTCGCCACTGCCGGCGCCTCGCCATCGGGTCGGGTCCACAGAAAATCGGTCATGAAGGCACCTCGCTTGCGCCCCGGTTCTCGGTCACGAAGCCTTGATCCCGGAAGCGGTCGCCTATCCCACGAGACGGACATAGGTTCAAGTGGTACCGGTCTTCAAACCGTTGAAAGGGAGCGGGCGGACGCATGAGCGAAGCGGATATCAGGCTTGCCGCATTTCTCGGCATTTTCGCCGCGATGGCGGTTTTCGAGATTGTGGTGCCGCGCCGCGTGCTCCTCGCGTCGAAGGCGCGACGCTGGACGACGAACCTTGCCATCGTTGCACTCGACACCGCCGTCCTCCGGGTCGTGTTTCCCATGGCGGCCGTTGGCGTCGCGCTCTATGCGCAGGACGAGGGAGCAGGTCTTTTCGTGCTCGCCGGGCTTCCGCTCTGGCTGGCCGGGGTCATGGGCTTCGTCGCGCTCGACTTCGCCGTTTGGCTTGAACATTGGGCCTCGCACAAGATCCCGCTTCTTTGGCGGATCCACCGTATGCACCATGCCGACCGTGATATCGACGTGACCACGGCACTGCGCTTTCATCCCCTGGAGATCGTGCTTTCCATGGCTTGGAAGGCGGCCGTCGTCCTCGCCCTTGGCATTCCGCCCGTGGCTGTCCTCGTTTTCGAGGTGGTGCTGAATGGCGCGGCCATGTTCAACCACGCCAACCTTCGGCTGGGGAACCGTCTGGACGGCCTTTTGCGCCTGCTTGTCGTCACGCCGGACATGCACAGGGTGCATCACTCGGTCATCCGCAGCGAGACGGATTCCAACTACGGCTTCAACCTGTCGGTCTGGGACCGGCTGTTCGGAACCTATGTTGCGCAGCCGCGTGACGGCCACGAGGGCATGACCATCGGGCTCGAGGCGTGGCAGGACGAAAGGCCGTCGGGCATCGTCTGGTCGCTGCTGTTGCCGTTTCGCCCCTTGGTGAAGGATGCAAGCGCGGAGCGGACGGGCTCAGTAGAAGCTGACAGGGAAGTAGCGTAGGTAGAGTTCGGCATAGACGCCCTTGGCCTGAAGGCGTGTGAGAGCATGATTGACCGCTGCCTGTCGCAGTGCGTCATCCTGGCGGAATGCGATGGTCAGTGCCCTGTCGAAGTAGCCCGGCTCCAGCCAGGGGCCGCCGACGAACTCGCAGCAGTCCCCTGATGTCTTGCCGTTCAGCCAGAACGACAGCGAAAGCCCGTCGCCGAAATGGACATCGGCTTCCTCTGTGCCGAGCGCCGCGCGGGCTTCCGTTGCCGTGGGATAGGTCTTGATCGTGGCATCGGCGAAGTAGGTGCGCAGGAACGCCTCGTGCACCGTGCCGGCCTCGACGGAGATGCGTTTTCCGGCCAGATCCTCGGGCAGCACGGAAAGCGTCTTGCCCTGCAGGACGGTGAAGCGACCTGGCAGCTTCAGGTAGGGATCGGAAAAAAGCAGCGTACGGGTGTTGGCCTCGGTGCGGGCGAGGCCTGCGATGATCGCGTCGCCTTCCTCCCGCACGAGGGCGGGCACGAGCGCGTCGAAGGACTTGATCCTCAGCGAACAGGCACTGTCCAGTTCCTCGCAGATCGCGCGGGCCAGGTCGATGTTGAAGCCGGTGAGCCGGCCTGTGCCGTCACGAAAGGCAAAGGGCGGGAAGTCGTCGCTGGCCAGAAAGCGGATCGTGTTGGGCGTCACGGTCGGCCTGTCGGCGCCGCCACGCGGGTCCCAGAAGTTGGGTACGGTGACCGCAGCGGGATCACCCTCCTGGCCGGACGCTCCGGGTTCCGCGCCTTGAGCCAATGCGCCCGCTACACCTGTCATGAACGCAAGGGTTGCAATCGCAAGGCGCCTGCTATCAAATCCGAAGGCCATTTCAGTTGTTTCCCGTCTCCGCCCCGCCTGTCCGGAGGGACGAGCATCCTTTTATCCCGTTCGCCCTTCAAGCGATATTACGAAGCGTTGTTCATGGTCGATACCCTCTTGCCGCAGGAGAGAGCCGTTCCGCCTGGCGAGCCGCCGTATGGTGTACCGATCCGCCTCCCGTCCTCAAAGGCAGCGCGGCGTATTTCTAGAGAGAAAATGCCCCCCGATCACGCGGCGCGGCTGCTCTCGCTGCCGGCGGATCTGCGGGCCCTTTCGGAGCGCGGGCTCGCACCGGCACTTCTGCGTGAAGGGCTGCGCGAGGCGGCCCGTGCGCGGGTTGCCCCGGGCAGGGCGCTTCTTGATCTCGGCCTTGTCTCGAGCGAGGGGTACTATTCGGCCGTGGCCGAGGCGGCCGGCGTGCCCTTCCTGCCCGAGGGAAGCATCACCGCCTGTCTTGATCCGGCCTTTCCTCCACCCGAGAACTTCAACGGCCCCCTTGTGGTGGGGCGCAACGCGCGGGGCGAGACGATCGTCGTCGTTGCTCCTCCTCCCGGGCGCTTCGAGGTCTTCGCGCGCCACCTCGCATGGTTTCCCGAGTTGCGGGAGCGGGTGAGGATCGCATCGCCGCAGGCCATCGCCCTGGCGGTTGCCGAGGCGGACCCGGGCAGGAGGCTGTCGCGGCGCTTGCCGGAAATGTCCGCGGCACGCACGCTGACGCGCACGCAAAGGCTCGTCGGTCTGTCTCTCCTGGCGGCCTTCGCCACGGGTGTTCTGCTCGGGGTGAAGGGGCTCATCCTCGTGCTCTCGATCCTAGTCACGTTCCTGGGGCTGCTCGCAAGCGTTGCCCGGACCCTTGCAGGTATCGCTTCCACCCGCAGTCCGCGTTGCGGAACCGGTCCGGCGGACGCGCGGCTTCCCTTCGCAAGCGTCCTTGTCCCTCTCTACAGGGAGGGGCGGGTGGCCACCTCGCTTGCGGCCCATCTTGCCATGCTCGACTATCCGCGCGACCGCTTCGAGGTCCTGTTTCTGGTCGAAGCGGACGATGACGAGACGCCCTCGGCGCTTTTGCCCCACCTTGAGGCGGGAATGCGTATCGTCACTGTTCCACCTGGAACACCACGCACCAAACCGCGCGCCCTGGCCCACGGGTTGTCGCTTGCCCGGGGCGAGATTGTTTCGGTCTTCGATGGCGAGGACAGGCCGGAACCCGACCAGATCAGGCAGGCGGCCACGCTGTTTTCCCGACTGCCACGGGATGTGGCTGTGCTTCAGGCGCATCTGGCCATTGACCACGGGGCTCTCAGGTTTTTTCCGCGTCAGTTCCTGATGGAGTATTCCGCGCTCTTCGACTGTTTGCTCCCCTGGATGTCGTCGAGAGGCTGGCCGATCCCGCTTGGGGGAACATCCAACCACTTTCGCCGGGCCGCGCTGGAAGCCGTTGGCGGATGGGATCCGCACAACGTGACAGAGGACGCCGATCTGGCGGTGCGCCTTTCGCGCGGGGGATACCGTATGTCCACCTTCGCCTCGACCACCTGGGAAGAGGCCCCGCTGACCTGGCATGCCTGGCACCGTCAGCGCACCCGCTGGCTCAAGGGCTGGCTGCAGACACTTCTGGTCTGCCTGCGTGATCCATCGGCCCTTTTGGCGGACATGCGACGCGGCACGCGCCTCGTCGTCCTGCTGCTCTACCTTGCGGGCATGGTCACGACCCTTGCGGTGCATCCGCTTTTTCTGGCGGTCGTCATCGTCTACGGCCTGGGGCTTGCCGAGGTGCCGCTGGACGCGGTGGACTATGTCACGGTGATCGTGCCGCTGGCCGGCGTCAGCGTCATTGCCTGCTATGGCAGCATGGGCGTGATGGCGATCGGTGGCGCGGCGGCGCGCGGGCGGCGACCGTCCTTGCTCGACCTGGTGCTCATTCCCTTCTACTGGCTGGCGCAGAGCGCCGCCTTCTACAACGCCGTGGTCGAACTCGTGCGACGCCCGCACCAATGGAGCAAGACCGAGCACGGTTTCGCCAGCCGACCCGGCGCACGTCGCAACCTTGAGCCCGGCATGCCGCCGTGTTGAAGCATGACCCGGTTTTCGGCTAGGTGGAGGTTCGCTCGCGCGAGTCGCGCAACGTCCCGCCCGTGAGGGCCCAGAGGAGGGAAGACGTGTCCGCCTTCAGTTTCGTTCATGCGGCGGATCTTCATCTGGGCAGTCCGCTCACGGGTCTTGCGGCGCGTGACGACAACCTCGCGCGCCATCTTGCCGATGCCATACGCGATGCGGTACGCGGCCTCGTCGATGCGACGCTCGAGAGGGGGGCGGATTTTCTCGTCATTTCGGGCGATGTCTACGATGGCGAGTGGAAGGACCATTCGGTCGGCCTGTTCTTCAATCGCGAGATGGCCCGTCTGGGCCGCGCCGGAATCCCGGTCTTCGTCATCAAGGGCAATCACGACGCCCACAGCGTCGTGACGCGTTCGATCACGCTGCCCTCCAATGTAACCGTGTTTGGTGTCCGCAGCGCCGAGACCCATGTCATCGAGCATCTCGGCGTCGCGCTTCATGGGCAGAGTTTCGCCGATCGGCAGGTGCCGGAGAACCTGGCCCGCGACTATCCCGCGCCCATGCCGGGGATGTTCAACATCGGCATCCTGCATACGTCGCTCACCGGCCGGCCGCCGCATGCCGACTACGCCCCCTGCACGCTCGATGACCTGCGCATGCGCGGGTACGACTACTGGGCGCTTGGTCACGTCCACGCTTTCGAGGTGATCAGCCAGGATCCCTTCGTGGTCTACCCCGGCAACATCCAGGGCAGGAACATTCGCGAAACCGGCGAGAAGGGGGCCGTGCTCGTCTCGGTCAGCGACGGGCGCGTCACGGAGCTTGAGCGGCTTGTGGTGGACCGGGCCCGCTTCGAGCGGCTCGACGTCGATGTCGCGGACTGTGGCGATCAGAACGAAATCCTGCGTTTCATCGAAAGCGAACTGCGGCCGCTTGCTGCTGAGGCGGGCGGACGACCGCTCGCCGTGCGGCTGCGCCTTCATGGTGAAACCCCGTTGCGCGACACTCTGCTTTCCGCCAGGCAGATGCTTGCAACGGAATGCCAGGCCGCCTGTGCCCGTGTTGGCGAGGACGTCTTCCTGGAAAAGCTGGTGCTCGACCTTCCCGCGCAGCAGCGCACGGCGGCATGGCTGCCGGCCGACGGGCTGCTCGACCTCGAGGCCCTGCTGAGCGAGGTCGCGAATGACGATGCGCTTGTCTCCGCCGCACGAGGCGAGATCGCGCAGCTGGCGGCGAAGATGCCAGGTGGCCTGCTTGACGCGGAGCGCCCCTTCGGCGCCGAGATCGACATGTTGATCGACGAGGCGCGCGCCCTGCTGGCGCTGCGGCTTGGCGGCGAGAGCTGAGGCGGGCGGCCCATGCGCATCGAACGGCTCGATCTCATCCGCTACGGCAGTTTCACGGATCGCAGTCTTGCGTTTCGCGACGGGGCGCGTCTGCATCTCGTCTACGGGGCGAACGAGGCGGGCAAGTCGACCGCGCTTGCCGCGATCGTGGACCTCCTCTTCGGATTTCCCCACGCCAAGGAGTGGGACTTCCTGCATGAGGCGCGCGCGCTGCGCCTTGGTGCCTCGCTGGTGAACCGCAACGGCGAACGCATTTCGTTCCGCCGCCGCCGTGGCAACAAGAACACGCTGCTTGCGGATGACGAGGGCGAGAGCCCCTTGCGCGACGACGCGCTCCTGCCCTTTCTCGGCAATCTGGGACGTGAGGTCTTTCTCTCCAGCTTCGGGCTCAATTCCGAACGGCTCCAGGATGGGGCGCGTGCCTTGCTGGCGGAGGACGACGACGGGCGCGGGGCGCTGTTCGCCGCCGCATCCGGCCGGCATGCGATCGCTTCTGTGCGCAAGGGGCTGGACGAGGAGGCGGGGCAGATCTTCACCGACCGCCGCTCCAAGGACAGGCGCTTCTATCAGGCGCTGACGCGCTACGAGGACGCCAATCGCCTGATGCGCGAGCGTGAACTGCGCGAGACCGCCTGGAAGGCGCTCAATCAGGATGTCGAGCGCGCGCAAGCCGTGCTGGAAGAGGCGACAGCCGCACTTCGTGAGCATCGAGCGCGTGAACGGCGCTTGCAACGACAGGTCAGCCTGGCCCCGCGCCTGACGGAACTGGCCGAGGCCGAGCGCGCGCTTGGCGAACTGGATGACCTTGCCGAGGTGACGGCAGGTGCCGGCCGCGACCTCGAGGATGCGGTGCGTGCACTGGCGGAGGCCGAGGCACGTGAACGCGATGCCCGCGCGGCCCTGGCGGAGGCGGAGGGCGCGCTTGCCGCGATCCGCGTGAATGAGGCGGTTCTCGAGCGGGCCCGCGAGATCGCGGACCTTGTCTCGGAGACGGGCGCCTACCGGCAGCGGCTTGCACAGATCCCGCGCGTTCAGGCGGAGGCCGATGCTCACGACGAGGAGATCTCCGCTCTTCTGCGCCGTCTCGGGGTGTCCGGTTCCGCGGGAACCGGCGCCGGGCTGACGGGAGAGGAATTCGACCGGGTCTTTCCGGGAGATGCTGTTCTCGCGCGTCTCGAGGAGGAGATCGCCGACGGGCGCAAGCTTGCGGAAACGCTTGCCGTCCTGTCGCGACGCGAGACGGAGGAGCAGGCGGCACTTGCTGCGATGGACAGGCGCGGGACAAGCGATGCGATCTCTGATCCGGCGCCGCTTGCAAGCCGGTTCCGTGCGCTGTCTCCCGACCTTGCCGGCCTCGATCACGCCGACGATCTTGCCGCGCGACAGAAGACACTGGCTCGCGAGGCGGAGGAGGCGGCCGCGCGCCTTGACCCGCCGGTGGGCGACATCGACCGCCTGGCGAGCCTGCCGCTTCCCTCCGCTGGCGAGATTGATGCCCATCGCCTTGTGCTTGCCGAGGTGCGTGAGGCCATCCGCCGGGGCGAGGCGACCCGCGCCGAACGCCGCGCGCTGATTGAACGCCGCGCGGGGATGATCGCGGAGGCCGAACGTGGCGGCGATGTCCCGGACGCGGAGGCTATCCGGGTGGCGCGCGCTGCACGTGATGCGGCATTATCCGCACTTCCCGAGGTTATGGCACGCGATGGGGCCGGAGCAGGCTCCGCTCTGGCCGAAGTCGCGCGGTTGACGGCCGTGGCTGATGGTCTTGCCGACCGGGCGCTGTCGGAGGCCGAGCGTGTCTCGCGCCTGCGTGCGGAGCGCGAAGCGCTGATGGGAGAACGGGCGGAACTGGCGGAGAACGAAAAGGATCTTGAGCGGCTGCGCGACCGCAAGGTGGACGCTCTTGGAGCCTGGCGAAAGCTGTTCGAACCACTCGGGGTGACCCCGACATCGCCCGAGCGTATGGCCGACTGGCGCCGTGCGCTGGAGGGCCTGTTGGCGGTTCGCGGGGAGGCGGCCGAATACGCCGACCGGCTAGCCGCCATGCACGAAAAGGCAGAGGCGCTGCGCCCCGAGCTTGCCGGGCTGGCGGAAGAGCTCGGGCTGGAGATGCAGGCTCGCGAGCGGGTGCGCGCGCTCGCCCGACGGGTGGACGATGCGCTTTCCGCGCGTCGCGACGCCTGGTCCGCCGAGCGTGTGGAGGCCGGACGGCGCTCCGACATCGAGGAGCGTCTGGAAAGGATGGAGGCGGAGCGCGCCGGGTGTCTTCGGGCACAGGAGAGCTGGCGTGCCCGTTTTGGGTCGACGCTGCTGCGCATCGGCCTTGCGGAAGACGACACGCTCGGAGCTGCCGAGGCCGCGCTTGCCGCCTGGCGCGATCTGCCCGGCGTTGTCTCGGCCCGTGACCACGAGGCGCGTCGGGTCGCGGGCATGCGGCGGGACAATCGCACCTTCGAGGATGCGGCCGCCGGCCTCGTGGCGGCTCTCGCGCCGGACCTTTCCGATCTCGCGCCCGCCGACGCGGTCAACCGGCTGAATGATCTTCGCGAGACGGCACTGGCCGACAGGACCCGCCGCGAAAGCGCGATTGAAACCCGTGAAAAGGCGGTCGAGCGCGCGAAGGCGTGCGCGGCCGATGTCAAACAGGCCAGCGCGTTGCTTCATGAGGCGCTGGCACGGTTGCCCGCTCACCTTGGGGGGCGCGCGATTGAAGATGACCCCGCTCCGCTTCTGGCGAGGCTTGCCGAACGCAGGGAGCTGCTTGCCGCGCGGGACGACAGCCTGCGGCGGTTCGAGGAAGTCGCCGACGGGCTGACCCGCGAAGAGGCCGCACGTGAACTCGAGGGGTTCGACCGCGATGCCGCCCAGGCGGATCTTCAGCTCCTGCGCGAGGGTGAGGAGGCTCTGACGTCTGCTCACGGCGAGGCGACGTCAGCCCACCAGGCGGCGCTTGCCCGTCGTCGCGAGGCGGAAATGGCGGAAGGGGCGGAAAAGGCCGCTTTCGACCGGGGTGCCGCGGAGGAGGAAATGCTGGAGACGGGACGCGAATGGTCCGTCCTCCGCATCGCCGGTCTCATGCTCGATGCCGCCCTTGCCCGTCACCGCGAGGCTGAGGGGGACCCGCTGCTGGCGCGAGCCGGGGAGATCTTCAAGACGGTCACGGGGGGCGCCTATTCCGGCTTGTCCAGGGCGCTGGACGAGGACGACGCGACGGCCCTCGTCGCGCGCCGCGCGGACGGCGGCGAGATACTGGTGCGTGCAAGGGAGGCGGCGGGACATGCCTCCGGCCTCAGCGAGGGCACGCTCAACCAGCTCTATCTGGCGCTGCGCCTGGCTTTCCTGACGGACTACGCGGAGCGGGCCGAGCCCGCGCCCTTCATCGGCGATGACCTGTTCCAGTCATTCGATGACGCACGCACCGCAAACGGGCTCGGCGCACTGGCCGGCCTGTCGGAAAATCTCCAGCCGATTCTCTTCACGCACCATCGAAGCGTGGTCGATCTTGCTGCGCGCGAACTGGGCGAGGGGCTCGACCTGATCGAGCTGTAGTGCGCTGCACGCATGCAGGCGCGTGTGTCGCGACACACGCTTGTCTCATCGCCAGGACGGATCAGGAAAGAATGGAGCGGGTGAAGGGAATCGAACCCTCGTATGCAGCTTGGGAAGCTGCCGTTCTACCATTGAACTACACCCGCATCACGCGCTCTAGATAGACGTTCGCGCGGTTTCAGGCAAGAGGGATTGGCGGCGTCCTGACGGGGACAAGTCCCCTGCGCCGCTTGAATTCGGCGAACCGCTTTCCCAAGTCAGTCGCGCCCGGGGGAGGTCCCGCGGGCCGATTTCAAAACCACCGGTTCAAGACGGGGAGACAGGCGGACAATGCTGGATCAGGGGCGGGACAGGCTTGCCGCGATCGTGGGGTCGCGTCGCTGGGAGGCGACGATCATCACGCTGATCGTCCTCAATGCGGTAACGCTGGGCCTGGAGACCAGCCCGACGATCATGGATCTGGCCGGACCGGTCCTTGTCGCGATCGACCGCGGGCTGCTGGCCATCTTCACCGTGGAGATCGCACTCAGGATCTATGCGCACCGCCTTGCCTTCTTCCGCGATCCCTGGAGCGTGTTCGATTTCTCGGTCGTCGCGGTGGCTCTGATGCCGGCGACGGGGCCGCTCTCGGTCCTGCGTGCCCTGCGTATCCTGCGGGTGTTGCGCCTGATCTCGGTGGTGCCGTCGCTACGCCGGGTGGTGGGCGGTCTCGTGGCGGCCCTCCCGGGCATGGGCTCGATCGTGCTGCTGCTTTCGCTCGTGTTCTATGTCTTCGCGGTGATGACGACGAAACTCTACGGGCCGTCCTTCCCCGAGTGGTTCGGCACCATCGGAAAGTCGCTCTACACGCTGTTCCAGATCATGACGCTCGAGAGCTGGTCCATGGGCATCGTGCGGCCGGTGATGGAGCAATATCCGCTCTCGTGGCTCCTGTTCGTGCCCTTCATCCTGTGCACGGCCTTCACCGTGCTGAACCTCTTTATCGGTGTGATCGTCTCCGCCATGCAGCAGGAGCATGAACAAACCGCCGAGGCGGACCGGCAGGCCCTCCACTCCGAAACGGGCTATGTTCTGACGGAAGTGCGTGCGCTGCGCGACGAAGTTCGCGCGCTCAGGCACGAACTCGGTCGGGGCGACGCGCCCTGAGAATGCCCGGGCGCGCCGCGCGGATCAGTCCGCGCGGAAGTGCTTCGACAGCTTCAGGGACTGGCCCTGGTAGTTGGAGCCGATGCCCTCGCCATAGAGGCTGTCGGGACGGTCCAGCATCTGTTCGTACACCAGGCGTCCGACAGTCTGCCCGTGCTCGACGATGAACGGCACCTCGTGCGAGCGCACCTCCAGTACGGCGCGTGCCCCCGCGCCACCTATGGCGGCGTGGCCGAAGCCGGGGTCGAAGAAGCCAGCATAGTGGACGCGGAATTCTCCGACCAGCGGATCGAAGGGGACCATCTCGGCCGCGAACAGGGGCGGCACGTGCACGGCCTCGCGCGACATGAGAATGTAGAACTCGTTCGGATCCAGAATGAGCTCGCTCTTGCCTCGATGATAAATCGGCTCCCAGAAATCGAGCGGATCCTGCGCGGCCTTGGCATCCACGTCGATGACGCCCGTGTGGCGTTTGCCGCGATAGCCGATGAGGCTGCCCGGACCCTCGCCCTCCAGGTCGATGGTCAGATGCACGCCGCCGGCGATCACCGCCTCGGTATCGTCTTCCTCGGCTGTCGTGCCGCCGCCGGACACGATTCCATGAGCGAGGTGAATGGCAAGAAGGGCATCGTCGCTCACCAGGGACTGGCCGACGCGAAAGCGGATCTGTGAAAGGCGCGATCCCTCGCGCACAAGAACCGGGAAGGTGCGCGGGCTGATCTCGGCGTAAAGCGGCCCGTTGTAGCCGGCCGGAACCGTGTCGAACGCCCGTCCGCCATCGGTGATGACCCGGGTGAACACGTCGAGGCGTCCGGTCGAGCTCTTGGGATTGGTCGTTGCCGAGATATCGGGCGCAAGGGCGAGACTCTCGAGAAGCGGCACGATGTAGACGCAGCCGGTCTCCAGGACGGCGCCGTCCTTGAGATCGATGGCGTGGAGCTTAAGTCGCTCGAGCTTTTCCGCCACGGGCGTTCCCGCTCCGGGCAGGAAACTGGCACGCACGCGGTAGGCGACCGGGCCAAGCCGCAGATCGAGACTCGCCGGCTGGATCTGGTCGGGGTCGGGAGAGCGCGGCGCGATGATACGTTCGCGCTGGAAAAGCGCGCGAATGGCCTGCGCCGGAAGAATGCCGTGTTCGGCTGCGGTCATCGTGCCCCCCTCGATTCGCGATTTCCGCCGTGATTATCAAAGCGCGCGGGAATTGGCCAATGCGTTTCTGGCAATGGTGGGGTGCGTGAACGGGACCCTCGTTCGGCTCGGCCGGAGGAAACCTTCCGGAAAACCCCGTATTGAATGTATTTTAGAATATACTAATATTATCACATATTGACCCGCAGGAGGTTCAAATGACCCTTGATCGTGCCGTTCTCGCCTTTGCCGGAGTCATGACGCTTTTGTCCGTCGTGCTCACGCTGACCGTCTCCCCCCTCTTTGTCTGGTTTACCGTCTTCATCGGTGCGAACATGCTTCAGGCGGCGTTCACCGGATTTTGCCCGGCGGCCATGATCTTCCGCCGCCTGGGTGTTGCGCCGGGAACGGCCTTCTGAGGAGCTGGGAATGAACTTTCGTGCTTGCCTCCTTGCCCTGCCGGCACTCGCCCTGGCGGGGCCTCTCCTTGTGACGCCTGCCCTTGCCGCATCGCTGACCGTCGCGCGCGAGCCCGTTACCGAGTGGAAGGCGCTCTACGGGCAGGTGGAGGCGCGTGACCAGGTTCCCGCCCGCGCGCGTATCGGAGGCACGATTGCGGAACTGGCCGTGGAGGAGGGCGATACGGTCACGGCGGGGGAACGCATCGCGACCGTCGCCGACGAGAAGATCACGTTCCAGATCGCCGCACTCGATGCCCGCCTGCGCGCGTTGCAGAGCCAGCTCGAGAACGCTGAAGCCGACCTGTCCCGGGCCGAGACGCTTGTGGAGCGCGGTGTGGTGACTCGCCAGCGTCTCGACCAGTTGCGGACCTCCGCCGAAGTCACGCGCAATGAGATCGCGGCGACCAGCGCCGAGCGTTCCGTGATTGTCCGTCAGGGCGAGGAAGGTGACGTTCTGGCGCCGGCCGATGGTCGCGTTCTCACGGTTCCCGTGACCCGTGGCGCGGTCATCATGCCGGGCGAGACGCTGGCTATTCTCGGCAGCGGTGGAACTTTCCTGCGTCTTTCGATCCCGGAACGCCATGCCGGCGATCTCAAGGATGGCGCGGAGATCCGCATCGGCGGAACCGGTGCCGGCGAGGCACCCCTGACCGGCCGGTTGGCCAAGGTCTATCCCACCATCCAGTCCGGCCGGGTCGTTGCGGATGTCGATGTGGACAGCCTCGACACGCAGTTCATCAACGCGCGCGTTCTCGTTCGCGTGCCCGTTGGAACCCGTGAGGCGATCCTGGTGCCCGCCCGGGCGGTGACGACACGGGCGGGCCTTGATTTCGTGAAGGTCGCGAGCCCTCAGGGGCCTGTCGAGCGGACCGTTCTCACCGGCGCCACGCTGCGCAAGGGCGAGGAAAGCCGCATCGAGATTCTATCGGGCCTGATGCCCGGCGACGAGGTCATCCTTCCATGACGAAGCCTTCCGGCGGTCTCGGCATCGCGGGCGGTCTCACGCGCGCGTTCATCACCTCGCCCCTGACGCCTCTTTTCCTGCTTGCCTCCCTTGCGCTCGGTCTTGTCGCACTCGTCTCGCTCCCGCGGGAGGAGGAACCACAGATCTCCGTGCCCATGGTGGACATTCACGTCCAGGCCAGCGGCCTCAAGGCCCCCGATGCGGTCAAGCTCGTCACCGAGCCGCTGGAAACCATCGTGAAGGGGATCGACGGCGTCGAGCACGTCTATTCCCAGACCCGGGACGACTTCGTTCTGGTCACGGCCCGCTTCCTGGTCGGCACGTCGCCGGATTCCGCCGTGCTGCGCGTGCACGACAAGATCCGCGCCAACATGGACCGTATCCCGGTCGGCATTCCCGAGCCTCGTGTCGTCGGGCGAGGAATTGACGATGTCGCCATCGTCTCGCTGACGCTGACGCCTGCCGTCGGCGCGGACAATATCACGCCGGCCGCGCTGACGCGGGTCGCACGCGAACTGCAGGCCGAGGTTTCCAAGGTCGAGAATGTCGGTCTGTCCTATCTCGTCGGCGCGGTCGGCGAGGAGATCCGCATCGCGCCGGATCCGGAGCGGCTGGCACTGGCCGGTGTCACCCTGCAGCAGCTTGCGGGAAAGGTCGCAGGTGCCAACCGGTCGTTTCCGGCCGGCCGGTTGCGTGATGCGGGCCGCGATGTGACCCTCGTCGCCGGCGAGACGCTTTCCACCCCCGACGAGATCGGAAACCTCCTTGTCACCACGCGCGATGGGCGCCCCGTCTATGTGCGCGACCTGGCCGACGTCTCTCTTGTATCGGAAAGCGATGCGATCACGGCCATGCACACAAGCGCAACGGCGCCAATGCCTGCCGTGACGCTTGCGGTCGCGAAGCGCGCAGGCTCCAACGCGGTGACGGTCGCGGAGGCGATCCTGCACAAGGTTGAGGCGCTGAAGGGGCGTCTCGTACCTGCCTCCATGCAGGTGACCGTGACACGCGATTACGGGGAAACCGCGAACGAGAAGGCGAACGAACTGCTCTTTCACCTGGGGCTCGCGACGCTCTCGATCATCGCGCTGGTGATGGTCGCGATCGGTGGGCGCGAGGCGATGGTGGTGGCCGTCGTCATTCCGGTCACGATCCTGCTCACCCTGTTTGCCGCCTGGGTCATGGGCTACACGCTCAACCGCGTGTCGCTCTTCGCACTCATTTTTTCCATCGGAATCCTGGTCGACGACGCCATCGTCGTGATCGAGAACATCGCCCGCCACTGGGCCATGGGCGACACGCGCGACAGACGCGCGGCGGCCATCGAGGCGGTGGCCGAGGTCGGCAACCCGACGATCGTCGCGACGCTCACGGTCGTCACCGCGCTGCTGCCCATGCTCTTCGTCTCCGGCATGATGGGCCCCTACATGAGCCCCATTCCGGCGAATGCATCGGCGGCAATGATCTTTTCCTTTTTCGTCGCCGTCACCGTGACGCCCTGGCTGATGCTCAAGGTCGCCGGACGTGCTCCGCTCCACGACACGGACAGCGCGCACGATGGCTCGTCCGGCGGCAGGCTTGGACGGGCGTATCTGGCCGTTGCCCGACCGGTACTCGCGTCGAAGGCGCGAAGCTGGCTCTTCCTGTTGCTGGTCGGGGGAGCGACGCTCGGTTCGCTTGCGCTCTTCGCGACCAAGCATGTGACCGTCAAGCTTCTGCCCTTCGACAACAAGTCCGAGCTCGCCGTGACGGTCGATCTTCCCGAGGGCAGCACGGTCGAGACCACCGATGCGGTTGCGCGCAGGGTCGCGCGCACCGTCCTGATGCTGCCCGAGGTGATCTCCGCAACCACACATGCGGGCACCGCCGCGCCCTTTGACTTCAACGGACTGGTGCGACACAGCTATCTGCGTGCGGAGCCCCAGCTTGGCGACGTTGCGATCCTTTTGTCGCCCAAGGGGGACAGGGCCCGCGAGAGCCATGAGATCGCGCTGGAAATCCGCTCGCGTCTCGCCGAACTCGACGTTCCCCCGGGAACCTCGCTCAAGGTGGTGGAGCCACCTCCGGGACCTCCCGTTCTTGCGACGCTGTTGGCCGAGATCTACGGGCCCGACGCGGAAACCCGCCGCGCGGTCGCGCGCAAGGTGCGGGAGGCCTTTGCCTCCGTGCCCTTCGTCGTCGACGTGGACGACAGTTTCGGCGTACCGGCTCCGCGCAAGCGCGTGACCACCGTGACCGATGAACTCGACTTCTTCCGGGTTCAGGAATCCGACGTCTTCGACACCCTGGCGATCCTTGGGGGAGGGCGGACCATCGGGTATTCGCACCGTGGCGCCGGGCGCGCTCCGATCCCCATTCGCATTGAGCGTCCACGCGGACACAAGGTGCTCGACGAGCGCTTCCTCGCCACCCCGATCCCGGCAGACGTGCTGCCGGGAAGCACGAGCGTCGTCGAGCTTGGCGACGTGGTGGAGGTGACCGACGAGGCCTCCTCACTGATGGTCTTCCGCCACAATGGCCGCTATGCCGACATGGTGACGGCGGAACTTGCCGGCGACTTCGAGGCCCCCCTCTACGGGATGCTTGCGGTTCAGGAGGCGCTCGACGCCATGGACTGGGGTGACCTGCCCCGGCCCGTGATCCGGCTGCACGGCCAGCCGGAGGACGAGACCGGTGTCACCCTGCTGTGGGATGGCGAGTGGGAAGTGACCTGGGTGACCTTCCGCGACATGGGCGCTGCCTTCGCGGTGGCACTTCTCGGTATCTACATTCTGGTCGTTGCCCAGTTCGGATCCTTCAAGCTGCCGCTGGTCATCCTGACGCCCGTGCCCTTGACCTTCATCGGCATTCTGGGAGGACACTGGCTTTTCGGCGCGCCTTTCTCAGCCACCTCGATGATCGGCTTCATTGCGCTTGCCGGTATCATCGTGCGCAATTCGATCCTGCTGGTCGACTTCATCCGCCACGCGAGAAAGCCGGGCGAGCCTCTGACTCCGGTGCTCTTGGAGGCTGGCGCGATCCGCTTCAAGCCGATCCTGCTCACGGCCCTTGCGGCCATGATCGGAGCTGCGGTGATCCTGACGGATCCGATCTTTCAGGGGCTCGCGATCTCGCTTCTGTTCGGGCTGGCCTCGTCCACGCTGCTAACGGTGCTGGTGATTCCGGCCATTTACCGGGTCTTGCGCACCTGAGACATTGCCCGCGGCGGGCCGGCCGATCCGGCCCGCCCGCCGCAAATGCGTTGACGCCCGTGCCTGCGTGGACTATCAGACCCCATCTTCCGTGGTGATTTGGGCCGGCCGGCTTGCAGCCACGTTAAAAAAGTCGCTAAACAGGCCGGGTTGCAAAACCCCGGTCCGTCACGGCCGGGGTTTTGCATTTTGGAGTGCAGCATGAGCGCGAACGACCGGGACTGGCATCCAGACACCACCCTCGTCCACGGCGGGACCACCCGCTCTCCCTTCGGCGAGACATCAGAGGCGATCTTCCTGACACAGGGCTTCGTCTACGGAACGGCCGAGGCGGCGGAAGCCCGCTTCAACGGCGATGATCCGGGTTTCGTCTATTCCCGATACGCCAATCCCACCGTTGCCATGTTCGAGAACCGCATGGCGGCCCTGGAGGGCGCGGAAGCCGGCATCGCCACGGCGAGCGGCATGGCCGCGGTCAACCTGGCGCTCATGGCCTGCTGCAAGGCCGGCGATCATGTCGTGGCCGCCAAGGCGCTGTTCGGTTCCTGCCGCTATATCGTCGAGACGCTGCTGCCACGCTTCGGCGTCGAGACGACGCTGGTCGATGGAACCGACCTGGACGCCTGGCGCGCCGCGATCCGTCCCGGAACCACCGCCTGTTTCCTCGAGAGCCCGACCAACCCGACGCTCGAGATCATCGACATCGCCGCCGTGGCCGACCTTGCCCATGCGGTCGGCGCGAAGCTCGTCGTGGACAACGTCTTCGCGACCCCGATCTGGCAATCGCCGCTCGCGCTTGGCGCGGATGTCGTCATCTATTCCGCGACGAAACACATCGATGGGCAGGGGCGCTGCCTCGGCGGCATCGTGCTCGGCGAAAAGGACTGGATCGACGACGAAGTGATGCCTTTCGTCAAGCATACCGGCCCGTCCATGAGCCCCTTTAATGCCTGGGTGCTCCTCAAGGGACTGGAAACGCTGTCCCTGCGCGTCGAAAGACAGACCACCTCCGCCGCGAGGCTCGCCGACCTGCTGGCGGAAAGCGATGCGGTATCGCGGGTGATCTATCCCGGTCGCGACGATCATCCGCAGGCGGATCTGGCGCGCCGGCAGATGCGGGCAGGCTCCACGATGATCGCCTTCGAGATGAAGGGGGGCAAGGAGGCCGCCTTCCGGTTCTCCAACGCGTTGAAGATCGTGAAGATGTCGAACAACCTTGGTGACGCCCGCTCGCTGGTCACACATCCGGCGACGACGACCCATCAAAGCGTGGCCGAGGAAGCCCGCGCGGAGCTAGGCATCGGCGCGGGGTTGCTGCGCTTCTCCGTCGGCCTGGAACATCCGGACGATCTTGCCGTCGATCTGGCGGCGGCCCTTGCAGCCTCACGCGGCTGATCCGGCGCTTCAGTCCCTGAGAAGCTGAAGCACGAGCGCGACGCGCGCGCTCGCGGAGACAAGACAGATCGCGGCAAAGGCCCAGGCGATTGCCGCGAACAGGTCCGGCAGGAGACACATGGCGAGGAAGACGGCGATGGTCTCTGCTCCTTCCGCCAGTCCGCCCAGGTAGTAGAGAGACTTCTTTCCTTGCGCGTCAGTGCTCAGGCCGCGCTTCTCGGCCATGATGGCGAAGCCGAGGAAAGTTGCCCCGTTGAGATAGAAACTCAGAAGGAGGGCTGCCGCCGGAAGCGCGTTCGCCTGGGGATCGCCCGTTGCGAAGGCAAAGGGCACCGCGCCATAGAAGGCGAAGTCGAACACGATATCCAGGAAGCCGCCACGGTCGGTCTTCCGGCTGGCCCGGGCGACGGCGCCGTCGAGGCCGTCGAGCAACCTGTTGGCGACCACGAGGCCCGCCGCCGTGAATGTCAGGCCGAAGTGGATCGCCAGTGCGGCAAGAAGCGCGGTTGCAAGGCCCGTGACGGTGAGCGCGTCTGCGTTCACGCCGGCCCGCGCAAGACGCGTTCCGAGCGCGTTCAGCGGCGGGTCGATGAGCGGGCGAAGGCGGGTGTCGAACATGAGGTGCGCGGTTCCGGTGAGCTTGACGAATGCGTCGTGTCTTGATGGCCTGTGAAGCCGGCGCGCGGCAAGGGCGGCCTCGTCAAGATTTCGTCAGCAGGCAGCGCGCGGTCCACACCCTAGCTGCGATCCGAGCGCTTTCGCGGGAACCTTTGGTCAGGAACGGGACAAGAGCAGATGCGGGCACGAGACCAGGGCGGATCCGAGACGGATTTCATGTACCGGGCGCTTACACGCAACATTCAGGTCACGGTGGAGCCGGTCTATCTTCCCGACCGCTCCGAGCCGGACGACGGGGTGCACGTCTGGGCCTACTCGGTCGACATCGTGAACCTCGGGCTGGAAATGGTGACATTGCGTTCGCGTCACTGGAAAATCATAGACGGGGAAGGGAGGCTCGAGGAGGTTCGCGGCGATGGCGTGGTCGGTGAACAACCCACCCTGGGGCCCGGAGAACGGTTCGAATACACCTCCGGCTGTCCCTTGCGCGCGACATCCGGTGTGATGAGCGGTTCCTATCGGTTCGAAACCGTCGACGGCGAGACGTTCCAGGTAACGATACCTGCGTTCTCGCTCGATATTCCTGGGGGTGTCCGTAGCGTAAACTAGGCGGGCATCATCCATCGACGTGCCTTGGCTCGGCTCTGCTTGTGACGTTGAGTAAAACCTTTGGTCGCCCGTCCCTGAATATCGTCATAAATACCTATACGCTGCAAAATTGCTTATAGGATCATCAACTTTCTCATGATTTGATGGTCGCACTCCAAGGTTCGAGCACGAGTGCGAGTTGGATCATTTGGCAGAGCGCGGCCAGGGCGAAGTGGCGATTTTGGCGACCGGACGGCGACTTGTCGGTCCGGACGGCGATCTGTGGAACACGTTCGGCGGGCGCGCCTTTCACGCGGCTTTCGAGGAATCGCGTTTCCGCATGATCGTGCTCGACCGCCACCTCGTCGTGCGTGGCGCGAACAGGGCGTTTCGCGAGGCGGAGGGAGCCGGCGTGAGCGTGGTCGGACGCTCCTTCACCGGCTTCTTCGGTGAAGCGACCTATGCCGCACGTCGACCGTTGCTGCACCGGGCCCTTTCGGGCGAAGTCATCACGTTTGTGGACTGGGGCGCGCGCGAAAGTCCGCAAGAACGGATGCTGCGGGTGTCCTATCTGCCGGTCGAGGATGAGGCCGGGGAGGTCGACGGGCTTGTCATCGTTCTGGAGGACACGACGCGCGTTCATGACCTTGAACGCAAGGTCTCCATGCAGGAGGAGGTCATCAGCCAGACCTCCGACGGACTCGCGATCATTGGAACGGACTGCCGCTATCTGTGGGCGAACTTGGCCTATACGGAGCGTTGGGGGCTTGGTCCCGATGACATCATCGGTCGCCCCGTCGCGGAGGTCGTCGGAACCCGGGGCTATCTGGAAAGCGTTCTGGTGCCCCTGTCTCGCTGCTTCTCGGGCGAGACTGTCGAGTTCGAGGACCCCAACCAGAAGGACGACGGATCGGCGGTGATCTATTCCATCCGGCTCGAGCCCTTCCGGGACGAGGCGGGAGTGATCTGCGGAGCGATCGTCAACCGCCGCGATGTCACCGAGATTGCCGTCGTGCGCGAGCGTTTGCTGAAGCGTGAGCGCGAGGATCCGGTTACAGGCCTGCCCAACCGGCAGGCCCTGCTGGAGGAGCTGGCACGGTGCATTGCCCCCGGTGCGGAGCGGGAGGGCGATGGCAATCTCGGCCTGATGGTCATCGACATCGACGACTTCCGGATCGTCAACGACCTGACCGACCAGGCTGCCGGAGACGAGCTTCTGCGGCACATCGCGACCCTGCTGCGCGGACTTGCGCCGCAGGCCCATGTCGCACGCATCGGCGGAGAGCAGTTCGCCGTTGTCGCGTCGGACGAAGGAGGCCACGGCCTGGAGGCGATTGCCGAACACGTCGTCGCGAGCGTGGAGGCAACCGGGTTCGACTGGGGCGGGAACCGGTATTCCGTCGGGGTCAGTGTCGGCCTTGTCGATCTCACGTCCGAGGTGTCGGGCGGTGCCGCGCTGACGGTTCTCGAGGTGCTCAATCGTGCCGACCGTGCCTGCATGATTGCCCGGGAAGCCGGAGGGTCGAGGGTCGCGCTGTTTCGCGCCGATGACAGGGAGATCATCGCACGGCATCAGGAGGTCATGAATGTCCGCCTGATCCACGATGCGTTGCGAGCAGACCGCTTCGAGCTTCACGCCATGCCCATCCAGCCGCTGTATGAAGGCGGCACTCCCCACGACGAGATCCTGCTCAGGGTGCTTGATGAAAGCGGCAAGGCGCTTCCGCCGGGCGCCTTCATCGCCGCTGCCGAGCGTCACGGTCTCATGTCGCGGGTCGATCGCTGGGTGGTCGAGGCCGTCCTGAACCGCATTCCTTCCATGCCGGAGGGGTATCGCATCACGGTCAATCTCTCCGGCCAGTCTGTGGGCGACCCCAGGTTCCGCGACTTTCTTGTCAATGCCCTGGACGAGGCGCCTCCGCCGCCCGGCCTCCTGTCGTTCGAGATCACGGAGACCTCGGCCGTGCGCTCCATGACCGCGGCACGTGAGCTGATCGCCGCGTGCCGTGCGCGCGGGTGCGGAATCATTCTCGACGATTTCGGCTCAGGGTTGTCCTCTTTTGGATACTTGCGTCAGTTCGATGTGGATATGCTGAAAATTGACGGTAGCATTGTCGGAGGGCTGCTCGAAGATCGTGTGCAGCAGGTGATTGTCGCGGGGATCGTTGCGGTTGCGGAGGCCATGTCGATCCGCGTCGTGGCCGAATACGTGGAGGATGCAGAGACTGCCGGGTTGCTGCGGGAACTCGGCGTGAGTTTCGCTCAAGGGTATGCGATCGGCCGCCCCCGGCGTTGGAACGTGCCCGGGACCGCCGGATAAGCTTCTGCCGCCGCTCTCTGCGACGTGCGGCAAGAAAAAACGCCGTTCTGGCCGACCGGCGGCCTATCGAAGATCGCGCTCGGGGGAAGGAAGGGAAGCGTTCGCAGGGAGACGCATAAGCAGTTTCAGGGGGTTGGACGGAACCTTGGGGCGTTCCCGGAGAGGCGGCACTGTCTGTGCCACGAGCTTCCCGGTTGCTTTCCGCAGGTAGGAGCCGGTCATGGGGACGAAGACGCGAAGCAAGGGCGTATCTGGCCGTCCCGGGGCACCCCCGGGCGGGGAGGGGGATGCCGAATGGCCGTTTTCGGTCCCGCGGGACGTGGTTCACGGCGCCATCATAGACATGAGCCGGGCCGGGGTTTTTGTGTGTGATCGCGAATACCGGATCTGGGATGTCGACGGCACCTTCCTTGACATGGAGGAACTGCCGCGCTCCGAGGTGATCGGCAGGACCGTTGCGGAGGTTCTTGGCGACGAGGTGTTCGGCCTCCGAAGGACCAATATCGACCGCGCCTTCGCGGGGATCGCCTCCAGACTGAGGACGCCGGGACTGCGCAAGCGGAATCGCGGGCGTGTGCTCGAGGTGTTTTTTCGCCCTGTTTTCGATGCGGCGGGAAAGGTCGCGTGCGTGGCGTCCACAGCACGTGATGTTACCCAGTTCGAACAGCTCAACGAGCGCCTGTCGCTGCACGAGGAGATCGTGCGCCAGACCGCCGACCGTATCGCGCTTGTCGGTCGCGACTTTGTCTATCGCTTCGCCAATGCCGCCAACGCGGCCTTTTACGGCATGACCCCGAGCGAAATGGTCGGCGTCCACGTGCGTGACCTGATCGGAGGCGAACGTTTCGACGGTCGTGCCCGCGCCCGCTTCGAGCGGTGCTTCGCCGGCGAAAGCGTCGAGTACGAATATGAAGTCAGGCAGACTGCCGGGAAGTCGATCTTCGTGCGCATTCGCATGGACCCCTATCGCGACCGCTCGGGGGAGATAACCGGCGCGCTGCTGGTGCTGCGTGACGTGAGTGCCCAGACCAGGCTTGCCCGCGAGCTTCACCGCCAGGCGCGCGAGGATGTGCTCACCGGGCTGTCCAATCGTCTCTGGCTGCAGGAAGAACTCGCCAATGTCCTGAACCGTGCCGACGGTTCGGGCGAGACCTCGGGTCTTCTGACGATCGACATCGACGGCTTCAAGCTCGTCAACGACGTTGCGGGACATACCGCCGGCGATGCACTCCTGTGCCAGATCGCGGACATGCTGCGCTCCTTCGAGGCGAATGAGGGAGTCAGTTGCGCCCGCTTTGGCGGAGACGAGTTCGCGGTTCTGGTCGAGGGGGTTGGAGAGCGGGAGGCGAGCGCGCTCGCGGAGAGTATCGTCTCGACCCTGGACAGGATGCGGTTTTCCTGGGATGGCTCGATCTACCGTGTCAGCGCCAGCATCGGCGTCGCGATGATCGAGCCGCGTCCGACAACCGATCTGCCACGCACCATCGTCGAGGTCCTGCACCAGGCAGACCAGGCGTGCCTGCACGCCAAGGAGACCGGAGGGGCCAGGGCCGCAGTCTATCGACCGGACACGGCCGAGATGATCGCCCGGCGGACCGACATCGGCAACATCCAGCTCATTCGCCGGTCTCTCGAGCACGGAACCCTGCAACTCCACACCATGCCCATCGCACCCATCGACGGGACGAGCGAACCCATGCGCGAGGTTCTTCTGCGGTTCGTGGGAGATGACGGGCGCATTCTTCCGCCTTCGTCGCTGATCGCAACCGCCGAGCGGCACGGACTGATGCAGGAGATCGACCGCTGGGTCGTGTCAAATGCCCTTGCGCATGTGGGTACGCTTGCAGACGGCGAACGCATCACGATCAATCTTTCCGGCCTTTCGGTCGGGGACCGGGATTTCAAGTCGTTCCTGCTCGATGCGCTCGATTCCGCGCCTCAGGCGGCGCTGCACGTGAGTTTCGAAATCACGGAAACGGCGGCGGTGCGCAGCATGTCGACGGCACAGGCCCTGGTTTTCGCGCTGCGTCAGCGCGGCTGTGGCGTCATTCTGGACGACTTCGGCTCGGGGCTTTCGTCGTTTGCCTATCTGAGGCAGTTCCCGATCGACAGCCTCAAGATCGACGGAAGCATCATCGGCGATGTGGCGCATGACAAGCTGCAGCGCACGATCGTTGCCGGCATCGTGGCGGTGGCGCGCCAGATCGGTGTCTCGGTGATCGCGGAATATGTCGAGGACGCCCGGACGCTGGAGGTCCTGCGCGAGCTTGGCGTCACCCATGCCCAAGGCTATCACGTGGGACGCCCGACCCTTTGGGTGGAAGGCATGGACACGGGCGGCGAAATTCCGCCACGTGTCGTTTCGAGCGGGTCTTCCGGTCTTGCGGAAGGTGCTGGTTCCGAGGGAAGCGGGTCTCAGGCGCCGCGATAGCGGGCCTGAGCGCCGCGCTCGATCGCGGCGACCGTGAGCTTGTCGAGGCCGAGCGCATCGCGCAGCATCTGCAGGACCCTGAGTTCCTCACGCGCCACCATCAGGTCGGCGGCGGCGATCTCGACCGCAAGCGCATACGCGGTGTCGCGATAGGAGAGCGGCACGCTGTCCGAGATCAGCGCGAAGGTGTCGGCCATGCCCGTTTCGGCCTGCAGCCTCTCGCTGCAGTCTTGCGCCACCGGGAGAAGGCGCTGCGGATCGAAGCCGCGGAACGCTGGGGCTGTCTTGATGATTTCGCCGATCGCGTGCAGTTCACGGTCGGTCATGCTGCTGTCGGCGGCAGACACCATCACCATCGCGTAGATCAATGCTTCCTGCAGGCTGACGTTTTCGTTCATCGTGAAACCCTGGATCTTGTCGAGGTCGTTCTGGGCTCCTCCAGGAGCTGCTTCCTGCTCTAAAGCGCCCGCCCCACCCATGCAAGCCGCCTGTTGGCGGTGGTTCACCCCGGCAAGGGCGTGCGAGCGCGGTTTTTTGCCGTTTTCCGGTTTCGTTTGCCGGTCGCTTGCAGTAGTGTCCGGCGCGTCTGCGGGCAGGTGCCGCGCGCCTCGTCCGCTCTTCTTTCCAGCAACAGAACCGGTTTGATCATGACGTCAGTGAAGCTGCCTCCGCTCGACCTGTCTCCCGCCCTCATCGAGGCGGCGAAGGTCTCGAAAGCCTGGCCTTTCGAGGAGGCGCGGAAGCTGCTGAAACGCATCGAGGGACGCGACCCTTCCCGGCCGGTCCTGTTCGAGACGGGGTACGGGCCGTCGGGTCTGCCTCACATCGGCACCTTCGGCGAGGTGGCACGCACGACCATGGTGCGCACGGCCTTCCGCGTGCTCACCGGCGACAGGATCCCCACGCGTCTGCTGTGCTTTTCCGATGACCTGGACGGGATGCGCAAGATCCCGGAAAACGTGCCCGACCGCGCCGCGCTTGAGCCGTATCTGCACAAGCCCCTGACGGCGGTTCCCAACCCCTTCGGCGGCGATCACAAGAGCTTTGGCGATCACAACAACGCCATGCTGCGCCGCTTCCTCGACCATTTCGGCTTCGAATACGAGTTCGCCAGCGCGACCGAGTACTACAGGTCCGGACGCTTTGACGAAGTTCTCCTCAGGGCGGCCGGCAAGTATCAGGACATCATGGATGTGATGCTGCCCACGCTCGGGGCGGAGCGGCAGGCGACCTATTCGCCGTTCCTGCCGATTTCGCCCACGACGGGCCGCGTGCTCTATGTCCCCATGAAGGCCGTCGACGCGAAAGCGGGCACGGTCACGTTCGAGGATGAGGACGGCACCGAGACCACGCTTCCGGTGACCGGCGGCAACGTCAAGCTCCAGTGGAAGCCGGATTTCGGCATGCGCTGGGCCGCGCTCGACGTCGATTTCGAGATGTTCGGCAAGGATCACCTGACGAACGCGCCGATCTATGACCGCATCTGCGAGATCCTCGGCGGCAAGGCGCCGGAGCACTTCGTCTACGAGCTGTTCCTGGACGAGAACGGCGAGAAGATCTCCAAGTCGAAGGGCAACGGTCTGACCATCGACGAATGGCTCACCTACGCTTCGCCGGAGAGTCTGGCGCTTTACATGTTCAACAAGCCGAGGACTGCGAAGAAGCTTTACTTCGACGTCATTCCCAAGGCGGTCGATGAATATGTGACCTTTGCGACGCGCTACCCCTCCATGTCCGTCGAGCAGCAACTCGCGAATCCTGCCTGGCACATCCATTCCGGCAATCCGCCGGAGGTGGATGTTCCGGTCTCCTTCGCCATGCTGCTGAACCTCGTCTCCGCCTCCAACGCGGAAAACAAGGACGTCCTGTGGGCCTTCATCTCCCGCCATGTTCCAGGTGTGACGGCTGAAAGCCATCCCAAGCTGGACGAGCTGGTCGGCTACGCGATCCGCTACTTCGATGACTTCGTCAAGCCGACGAAGGTGTTCCACGCGCCCGACGACGTGGAGCTTGCCGCGCTGAAAACGCTGGATGCCACGCTTGCGGAGCTGCCCACGGACGCGGACGGCAACACGATACAGGACGCCGTGCTTGATGTGGCGCGCCCGATCGAGCGCTATCA
Source organism: Stappia sp. (assembly GCA_002722295.1). Lineage (GTDB taxonomy): Bacteria > Pseudomonadota > Alphaproteobacteria > Rhizobiales > Stappiaceae > Stappia. The sequence goes on from PBLF01000011.1 coordinate 158,620, forward strand.
GGACGAGAAGAAGAAGGGGCCGGACGGCGGCCCGGGCGTCTCCGTGTCCTGGTTCAACGCGCTCTATCGGCTCCTGCTTGGCCAGGAGCGTGGACCGCGCTTCGGCTCCTTCGTGGCGCTTTACGGCATTCCCGAGACCCGGGCCCTGATTGCCAAGGCGATCTCCGGCGAGCTGGTTTCCGGCAACGCCTGAGAAATCCGGTCGCGCATGAAACGGAAAAGCCCCGGCGGGATGACCCGCCGGGGCTTTTCTTTTTGCCGAAGGAAACGTGGAGAGGCCGGTCGGTCAGGCGGCCCGCACGGTCTCCAGAAAGCGATCCATCTGCGTGCGCAGGACGGCCGATTGCTCCGCCAGTTCGTTGGCGGATGACAGAACCTGCGCCGCCGCCGAGCTCGATTCCTGTGCCGCGACCGTGACCCCGGTGATGTTGTCCGTGACTTCCTGTGTGCCCTGAGCGGTTTGCTGGATGTTGCGGGCGACCTCGGTCGTCGTGTTGCTCTGCTCGCCAATGGCTCCGAAGATCGCGTCTGAAATCGAGCTCATGTCGTCGATTGTCTTGCCAATCGAGGCGATGGCCTCGCCCGCAACCGTGGTTGAACCCTGCATGGACTTGATCTGACCCGAGATCTCGGCCGTTGCCTTCGCGGTCTGCTCGGCGAGCCCCTTGACCTCGTTTGCGACGACGGCAAATCCCTTGCCCGCCTCTCCGGCGCGTGCCGCCTCGATGGTGGCGTTAAGCGCAAGCAGGTTCGTCTTCTCCGCGATTTCGTCGATCAGGCTGATGATGGCGCCGATCTGGTCGGCGTTCTGGCGCAACTCTCGCATCTGGCCGTTGGTGCGCTCTGCCTCGCTGACCGCGCGTGCGGCCACGGATTTCGACTGTTCGGCCTGGCGACCGATCTCCGTCGCGGAACTCGCCAGTTCCTCGATAGCTGCGGCAACCGTCTGCACGTTCATTGCGGCCTGTTCCGCCGCGCTGGACACCGAGGCCGACTGCGAACTCGTCTCCTCGGCCGAGGAGGTCAGCGTGCTGGCGGCCGCCTGGAGTTCGGCCGATGCCGAGGAGACGATGTTGACGATCTCTCCGACGGCACCTTCGAAATCGTCCGCGAGGCGGACCATCTCCGCGCGGCGTCTTTCCGAGGCGATACGGTCCGTCTCGGTCTTCTCTTCGGCCTCACGGCGGGCTTCTTCGGCAAGTTTCACCTTGAATGCCTCAACCGCCTGCGCGATCTCGCCGATCTCGTCCTTGCGGTCGCGGCCGGCAACCTGGATGTCGAATTGGCCGGCGGCGAGCTGCTGAACGCTTCCCATGAGAGCCCGGATCGGATTGACGATACCGAAGCGCGTGATGAGAAAGCCGATCAGGACGCCACCGAGAATGCCCGTTCCGGCGAGGATCAGCATGAAGCGTTCGCTGGACTGATAGACCTGGGTGGCCGACTGCCGTGCCTCGTCCACCTGATTTTCGATTTTTCCGGAGAGGTCGATAAAGGCCTGGCGCAGCTTGCGGGTTGCCCCATGAGTCCGCGAAAGCGACTCACGCAACTCGGCCACCTGCTCCGCCGAGCGATCCTCGCCGAACGTTCGGTTGAACTCGATGTCCTCGTCGATTTCGTCCTGCAGGGAATTCCAGAGGCGTTCGATATCCGCGAGATCTTCCGCAATCAGTGTCGAGTCGTTTTCACGAATGCTCCGAACGCGGCTGGCGAAGGTCTTGCGCTCCTTCTGGATACTGGCGATGGCCTCCTGGATCACCGCATCGCTCGGGTCCGCCGCCATGCGGTAGTCCTCGCGGCTGACCGCGAGAAGGTTGGCGCCAAGCATGGCAACGAGACGGGAGTTCGTCGCCTGCGTATCCATTTGGACGCTGGCACTGTTCATTACGTTCATGGCCGTGGTGGCCTGATAAGTGAGCAAGGCTGCGATCGCGCTCAGAAGTGCGACGACGCAGATGACCTTGTACAGGGTCTTGAAATTTGAGAACCGGATCACCGTGTACCCCCAGGGAGAAATGGAAACGATGCTGGAGCGAGCCGGGAGGTATTCGAGCAAAGGAGCGGGCAAGATTTTTATTTCATGTGTATGAAAGTATTTATTCTTGATGTTCCTTTTGAATAAGCTCCATGTCTTTCACTTCAGCGAAGTCATGAGCGAATGAATGTAAATTCAGGTTAATAATGTGTTTATGATGACTTTGTTTCTCGAATTTTTCTTTGAATATTCAGGAGCAGTTGCCTCGGCCTGTGGTCAGGGTCTCTGGTGGGCCTGTTTCATGTGCGATTTGGCCGCGTGAAACAAATGCCCGGCCTGCTCCGCCGTGCAAGGGGAGGTGCCTGAAGCGTTGTGCGAGACCTGCGGGCCCGGGTCTTCAGGGTGTTGGATTCGCCGCGTTTGACAGAGCGTTGCGGCCGTCCCCTTCAGCGGGAGGAGGTTGGATCGCGGGGCTGTCCGGAAGGACGCCGGGAAGGTCGAGTTCGAACTCGGGCTCCACCGGCCGGGAGAGTTCCGGGTCCAGTTTCGGCAGTCCCTCGAGCTGCCAGCGTCCCTTGCGCTCATTGCGTGCGGTCTTCGCGGCTTCCACGAGGGCATTCGGCGCGCCGTTTTCCGGGAGCGCCCAGCCCTGTTCGACCATCCAGGTTGCGAGATCGGTGGTGTTGCGCCTGCAGGTCGCCGTGACCGGGCCGTTTTCCGGACGAGCGATGTCGGAGCAGGTGATGGCGAAACGGCGGACGAAGGCACGAAGCGCGGTGCGCGCACGCACGCCACAGGGCCAGGAGCCACCGAGGTGCGACGGGCAGGCCGCGTCCAGGCCTGGCGCCTCGATGCCCGCGAGGCGGATCACGAGCCCGTCGGCTTCCAGTGTTCCCCCGTCCAGCACCACCGGTTGGCGTACGGTGATCTCGTCGGGCACCTCCCGTTTCTCAACTTCGGGCAGGCGCGGGGCGACACGTTTCAAGGGCCCGTTGACGGGTGGAAGCGGCAGGATACCGCCCGGAGTGACATTGCGCAGCGTATCCGGCAGGGGCGCCGGCGGCAGGCTGGCGGCGAGGGCCTCCTCCGCCGCGCGGCGTTCTGCTTGCTCGTTTTGCAGGGCGATGCGGGCGCTGGCTTCCTCGGCCGAGGGGGGAGGGGGGGCGGTAAGGCGCAGGAGCGCGAGCACGACGAGGCCGACCGTCGCCAGACCGGCGGCAAGCGGCAGCAGGATACGTCTCATTGCGGTCTCCTCGGGCGCGCGGGTGGCGTGCCCGTCTTTTACTGGCTCGCCCAGATCACCCTTGCGATCCAGGCAATTTCGGTGATGCCATGGCGCAGCGGCGGGTCGCTTTCGCGCGCTCCGGCGAATTCCACGCGGGTTCGGGTCCGGCGCAGCAGCACATGGGCCGAGAGTCGCCCCCCGGCATGACGAACGAGCACCCTGTCTCCCGGACGGATGTCGGCTGCCGGGGAGACGACCAGAACGTCACCGTCCCTGTAAAGGGGCATGAGGTCGCGCCCGTGCACCTTGAGCGTCAGGTCATGATCGGGAAGCGCCGCCACCCGTTCCGCCGCTTCCACGTCGTCATGGTCGGGCCAGCTTTCCGAACTGGCCGCTGAGGCATCGCTGAAGAAGCCGGCCATTGCGGTCGGTGGCATGGGCGTCATGGACGGCGCTTCGGGATGCCGCATGAGCGCGACGAACTCGGCCAGATCCGCCTTCGTGGCGTCGAGAATCTTCGAGATCGATTCCATCGACGGCCAGCGCGGGCGTCCGTCCGCGGCAATCCGCTTGGAGGGATTGAATGTCGTCGGATCCAGGCCGGCGCGACGGGCAAGGCCCGATGGCGTCATCCCGTTGTGCCGGGCCAGCCGGTCGATCGCCGACCATACGCTTTCGTGCGACAACATGCGCCCGCTCCATGCCCTTTCAGAGACCCGCCCCGGTGCGCCCCGGCGACCGTCCGGCGGAACTTGTCCCCGCTCCGGTATATATTCCTATTGATGCCGGTGTGCCAGTGCGCTGCCGTGTCGTGCGGACAAATGGCAGGGGTGCCGACATGTCAAAGTCCGCGCGCGGCCTTGTGCGGATGCCTGTCACCCTGTAATCCGGCGGGCGCGGACGAGGGCACGAGACGAGGGCGCAAGGCATGACGCTGATCTACAAGATTTCCCCGCGCGCGGCGTGGCGCGCGGCAGAGGATGCGGGCGTCTACACCGGAGCGCCGGTCGATCTCGCCGACGGTTTCATCCATTTCTCAGCGGCCGATCAGGTGCGGGCCACGGCACAAAAGCACTTTGCCGGCCAGTCGGATCTGGTGCTTGCCGCCATCGACGCGGAAGCCCTTGGCGACGCGCTCAGGTGGGAGCCGTCGCGCGGCGGAGCGCTCTTCCCACATCTTTACGGCGATCTTCCGATGAGTGCCGTCGTCTCCTGCGTTGCCCTGCCGCTTGGCGGTGACGGCAGTCACGTCTTTCCGGAGGGGCTTTGATGTTCGCGTCGCTCGCTTCCGGACTGGCGCGGCGCGCGCTTTTCACGCTCGACGCCGAAACCGCGCACGGCCTGACGGTCAAGGCGCTTGCCAGCGGCCTTGCTCCCGTTTGTCCGCCGACGGCGGACCCGCGTCTCGCTGTTCATGCGGCGGGCCTCGCGTTTCCCAATCCGCTTGGCATGGCGGCCGGGTTCGACAAGAACGGCGAGGTGCCGGACGCGTTGTTGCGCATCGGTTTCGGCCATACCGAGGTTGGAACGGTCACGCCGCGACCGCAGTCGGGGAACCCCAAACCGCGCGTGTTCCGTCTTGAACGGGACAAGGCGATCGTCAACCGGCTCGGCTTCAACAATGACGGTCACGCCGCGTTGCTCGCCCGTCTTGATGCGCGCGCCGGCCGCGATGGTATCGTCGGCGTGAATGTGGGGGCCAACAAGGACGCGGAGGACCGCGTCGCCGACTATGTGACCGGCATCGAGACCTTTGCCGCCCGTGCGTCCTATTTCACGGTCAACATCTCCTCGCCGAACACGCCTGGATTGCGCGACCTTCAGGCCCGCGCCGCGCTTGCGGAGCTTCTGGGGCGTGTCGTGGAGGCGCGTGAACGGCAGGTCGAGCGTGTGGGGCGCCGCGTGCCGGTCTTCCTCAAGATCGCGCCCGACATGGACGAGGCGGGTCTCGATGACATCGCAGCCGAGGTGCTGGCCTCCGGCATCGAAGGGCTTGTCGTCTCCAACACGACGCTGTCTCGCGCCGGTGTGTCGGACCGCAAGGGGGCGTCGGAAACGGGGGGCGTGTCGGGGCGCCCGCTCTTTCGCCGTGCCACGATCACCCTTGCGCGGATGCGCCAGCGTGTCGGTCCCGATCTGCCGATCATCGGTGTCGGCGGCGTCGGCAGCGGCGAAGCCGCATGGACCAAGATCGCCGCCGGCGCGACCCTGCTTCAGCTTTACACCGGGCTCGTCTACGAGGGGCCTGAACTTCTCTCGCGTATCACGAAGCACCTCGCCGCCAGCCTCGACCGGGAAGGGCTGGCGAACCTTTCCGAGGCCACGGGGCGCAACACGGACGCCTGGGCGCGCCTCGACCCGGACGGGGAGGGCGGCATATGAGCGGTGAAGCCATCATCTGGCACAATCCGCGCTGCTCCAAGTCGCGGAGAACGCTGGACCTGCTGCGCGAGGAGGGCGTTGAGCCAACGGTTCGCCTCTATCTCTCGGATGCGCCCGATGAAAGAGAGATCAGGTCGGTCCTCGCGGCCCTTGGCCTCGACGACCCGCGTGCTCTGATGCGGACGTGCGAGCCGGTCTACCGTGAAGAGGGACTTGACGAGGTTTCCGATCCGGATGCTCTCGTTGACGCGATGGCCAGGCATCCGATCCTGATCGAACGCCCGGTCGTGATCGCGCGCGGGCGTGCGGTCATCGGGCGCCCTCCCGAGGCTGTTCTCGCCCTCCTTCGCGCTCAGTAGGCGCTTTCGACGTCTCCCATCTCGACGTAGACGGACTTGATCTGGCTGTAGTGCTCGATGGCCGCGTGACCGTTCTCGCGTCCGATGCCGGAATGTTTCATGCCGCCGAACGGCATCTGGATCGGCGTTAGGTTGTAGGTGTTGATCCAGCAGGTTCCCGCGTTCAGGCCGGCGATCACTCGGTGCGCGCGGGTGATGTCGCGGGTGAAGACGCCTGCCGCGAGGCCGAACTCGGTCGCATTGGCGCGCGCCACGGCTTCGTCCTCGGCCTCGAAGTCGAGAACGCACATGACGGGGCCGAAGATCTCCTCGCGCGCGATCGTCATGTGATCGGCGACGTCGGCGAAGACCGTCGGCGTCACGAAGAGCCCGTCCGGCAGTTCCTCGACCCTGGCCCGGTCACCGCCGCAGACGAGGCGCGCACCCTCGGCCTTGCCGGCCTCGATATAGCTGGTGACCTTTTCATATTGCGCCTGCGATACGAGGGGACCGGTGTCGACGGCCTCGTCCATCGGGTCCCCCATGCGCGCCTTCGCGGTGCGCTCGGCGAGCCGGGCGAGGAAGGCTTCCTTGATGCCTTTCTGGACGAAGACCCGTGTGCCGTTGGAGCAGATCTGGCCGCTTGAATAGAAGTTGGCGTTGATCGCCGCCGAGACCGCGTTGTCGAGATGGGCATCGTCGAAGACGATGAGCGGCGACTTGCCGCCAAGCTCCAGTGTTACGTGCTTGAGCGTTTGCGCCGCGAGTCCGGCCACCTTCGTGCCCGTGGGAACTGACCCGGTCAGGGAGACCTTCGCGACATCCGGATGGCTCACGAGGTGCGCGCCTGTCTCGCCGAAGCCCTGGACGACGTTGAAACAGCCGTCGGGAAGTCCGGCTTCCTGAAGGATCTCGGCAAGCTTCAGCGCCGACAGGGGCGTGATTTCCGATGGCTTGAATACGACGGCGTTGCCGCACGCAAGGGCGGGCGCGGCCTTCCAGCAGGCGATCTGGATCGGGTAGTTCCATGCACCGATGGCCGCGACAACGCCCAGAGGCTCGCGGCGCGTGTAGGCGAAGGATCCGCCGAGATCGATGTGCTCGCCCGTCAATGTCCCCGCCAGTCCGCCATAATACTCAAGGCACTCGGCGCCCGAGGCGGCATCGGCGACCAGCGTTTCCTGAAGCGGTTTGCCCGTGTCGAGCGTTTCCAGTTCCGAAAGCGCGCGGTTGCGTTCGCGTAGCAGTGCCGCCGCCTGGAGCAGCACCCGCCCCCGCTCGACCGGTGGCGTTGCCGCCCAGATCTTCTGTCCGGTGCGTGCGGCGGCCACCGCCGCGTTCACTGTCTCGGAGCCGGCCGCATGAAGCCGCGCGATCACCTCGCCGGTGGCCGGATAAAGGCTCTCCAGCGGCCGGCCGTGGAGATCTTCCTGATAGGCGCCGTTGATGAAATGCGAGGCTTGCGGCTGTGCGCGCATGGGCGTCTCCCTGAAGTGTCTTGCGGGCGTGCGGCGTATCATCTTGAGGATAGCGGACAAACGGGGCCTGACCAGACCTCAGCGCTGGCTTGTCCGCCAGTCCGGGTGGATCCAGGGCTCCTGGTTGGAGGCCGGAAGCGGATCCTTGCCCATGACGAGGTCGGCGATCTTCTCGCCGACCATGATCGAGGGGCCGTTGAGGTTGCCGTTCGTGATCTGGGGGAAGATGGAACTGTCGGCGACGCGCAGGCCCTCCACGCCGATCACGCGCCCTTCCGGGTCGACCACGGCCATGGGGTCGCCGGCGTCGCCCATGCGGCAGGTGCCGCAAGGGGGGTAGGCGCTTTCCACGTGCTCCTTGATGAAGCCGTCGAGGTCCTCGTCGCTCTGAACCGCCGCACCCGGCTGGATTTCCTTGCCGCGATAAGGGGCGAAGGCCTCCTGGCCGAAGATCTCCCGTGTCAGGCGGATCGCCTTGCGGAAGTCCGCCCAGTCGTCTGGATGCGACATGTAGTTGAACAGGATCGATGGCGCGGCCCGCGGGTCGGGCGAGGTCAGGGCGACACGCCCGCGCGACTTCGAACGCATCGGTCCCACGTGCGCCTGGAAACCGTGTCCTTCCGCCGCGGCCTTGCCGTCATAGCGCACGGCAAAGGGCAGGAAGTGGTACTGGATGTCGGGATACTCGACGCCGGCTCCGGAGCGGATGAAGGCGCAGGCCTCGAAGTGGTTGGACGCGCCAAGGCCGGTGCCCGTGAGAAGCCAGCGCGCGCCGATCAGCGCCTTGGAAAACAGGTTCCAGTGCTTGTAGAGCGTGATCGGCTGGGTGCACGCCTGCTGGATATAGAGTTCCAGGTGGTCCTGCAGGTTCTGGCCGACCCCCTTGCGGTCGGCGATCACAGGAATGCCGAGCGCAGACAGGGCGTCCGCGTCGCCGATGCCCGACAGCATCAGAAGTCGGGGCGAGTTGATCGACGAGGCGGCGAGGATCACCTCGCGCGAGGCGCTGTAGGTCTCGATGCCGTTTCCGCGTGCGATCTCGACGCCTGTGGCCCGCGTGCCATCGAACAGGATGCGACGCGCGGTGACGCCGGAGACGAGACGCAGGTTGTCCCGCTTGAGCGCCGGCTTCAGATAGGCGTTGGCCGTCGACCAGCGGCGCCCGCGCCACACGGTCATCTCCATGTCGGCGAAGCCTTCCTGCTTCAGCCCGTTGTAGTCGGCGGTGGTCTCGTAGCCGGCCTGGCGCCCCGCCTCGATGAAGGCGTCGTAGAGCGGGCTCCACTTGGTTCCGCGCGTCACATGCAGCGGACCCGTCGAGCCGCGCACGCCCGCTTCGCCGCCGTGGGAGGTCTCCATGCGGGCGAAATAGGGGGCGACGTCCCTGTAGGCCCAGCCCTTCGCCCCCATCGCTTCCCAGGTGTCGAAATCGCGTGCGTGGCCGCGCACATAGACCATGCCGTTGATCGAGGACGAGCCGCCGACGACCCGCCCGCGCGGCGTGGCAAGCCGCCGTCCGCCCAGATACGGCTCGGGATCGCTCGAAAAGCCCCAGTCGTAGCGTGACATGTTCATGGGATAAGAGAGCGCGGCCGGCATCTGGATGAAGGGTCCGGCGTCCGTGCCACCGGCTTCCAGCACCAGAACCCGGTTGGCGGGGTCTTCCGAAAGGCGGTAGGCCAGGGCCGCGCCGGCCGAACCGGCGCCGATCACGATATGTGTGGCGTCCTGCATGGTGTCAGTCTCCGGATTGGCCCTGCGGCGCGCCGATCTGCCGGTCCACGTAATCCTCGACCCGGCGGATCGCGATGCGGGGCTGCGGCGGCCCTTCGGCGAAGACATGCTGCAGCCAAAGCCCGTCGATCATCGCGGCCGTTCCCTCCGCCGCCGCGCGGGCGCGCTCGCCGAGATCCAGCGCGCTGTAGGCGTGGGCGAGGTTCGAGACCAGACGCGCGTGATAGATCCGCAGCAGCCGGCGTGTTTCGGGCTCGGTGCGCGCCTGGAGATAAAACGCGAGCCACGCGGAGATCAGGGCGGGCTGGAACTGGGCCGGTGCGAAACTTGCCGCGATCATCGCCGAGATACGGGTGCGCGGGCCTGTCGAACGGCCCATGCGGGCTTGCGTTTCACGCGACAGGTCGGCCAGCAGCGCGCGCATGGTGGCGTTCAACAGTCCCGCCTTGGAGCCGAAATAGTGATGTGCAAGCCCACCCGACACGCCGGCGCGCCTCGCGATCTCTGCCATTGTCGCGTCCTGGAAGCCGCGCGCATGGATGGTTTCCACGGTCGCGTCGATCAGGGCCTTGCGGCGATGCGATTCCATTCCGATGCGCGGCATGGCGAGCCTCGTTGGTGGTGTGGGGCATGTCTGCGGTGCGACTGTTCGTCGGTGCATTGCGCGTGTGCGCCAGCATTCGTTTCCGGACACGTCGACCGTTCGCCCGCTGCTTTTCAGGTCTATTTTTGATTGGTCATTCAATCAATGAAAAAAAGGCATTTTGGCGGAGCATTTGCCAACCCCGGCGAAAAGTGCTTTCATATCGGCCGTCGGGGTGCTGTCGGCCTTATGCCGCCTGCGTCGACCCGGACGCAGCCTTGATGCTGTGCGCCACCTGTTTTCTCCGGGCCGGGACGAGCGTCCGGGGCACGGGTTGGCTGCCGCGCGAGGTGCGGGCTTCCGGAACGGGCGTTCGCCCCGCCATGCGACACTTGCGTGAAACGACGGGCCCCGCCCGGCGTGCAAGGTTCCCTTGCGCGATTGCGCGGGGCCGTCGCCGCGTTCATCATCCGGCCGCCAGGCCGGATTCGTTTCGTGCCCGTTGCCCTGTGCGCCGGGCACGTTGTGATCCTGGAGAGGGGTCGTGATCCTAAAGAGGGAAGGACAAGATCACATGACGACATTTGCCCTGCGCTTCGGCGCTGCCGCGCTTGCTCTCGGCCTGTCGGCCGGAACGGCCTTCGCCGCGGAGCCCGCCGCCTGCAAGACGGTCCGGTTCTCTGACGTGGGCTGGACGGACATCACGGCAACGACGGCGGTTGCCTCTGTTGTCCTGGATTCGCTCGGCTACGAGACGGACGTGAAGATCCTCTCCGTTCCGGTGACCTACGCCTCGATGAAGAACAAGGACATCGACGTCTTCCTCGGCAACTGGATGCCGACCATGGAGGGCGACATCGCGGCCTACCGCGAGGACGGCTCGGTGGAGACCGTGCGCGCCAACCTCGAAGGCGCCAAGTACACGCTCGCCGTTCCGAAATACACCTACGACAAGGGGCTCAAGTCCTTTGCTGACATTGCCAAGTTCAAGGACCAGCTCGACGGCAAGATCTATGGCATCGAGGCGGGTAACGACGGCAACCGTCTCATCATCGAGATGATCGACAATGACACCTTCGGCCTGAAGGGATTCGAGATCGTCGAGAGCTCCGAGGCCGGCATGCTGTCCCAGGTCTCCCGCGCCACCAAGCGGGACGAGGACGTGGTGTTCCTGGGCTGGGAGCCGCACCCGATGAACGCCAACTTCGAGATGGCCTACCTCGATGGCGGCGATGATGTCTTCGGCCCGAATTACGGCGGAGCCACGGTCTACACCAACGTCCGCGCCGGTTATGGCGACGACTGCCCGAACGTCGGCAAGTTCCTTGTAAACCTCGTCTTCTCGCTCAAGATGGAGAACGAGATCATGGGCGCGATCCTCAATGACGGCACCGAGCCGGAGGATGCCGCGCGTGCCTGGCTGAAGGCCAACCCGACGGCCGCCGACGCATGGCTTGAGGGCGTCACGACGCTCGATGGCGGGGATGCCGCCGCCGCGCTGAAGGGCGATCTCGGCCTTTGAGGGGCGTCTGATCCCGAAACATGGCACCGCGCCGGGCCTTTTCGGTCCGGCGCGACACCTTGGGGCGGTGACGTCACCGCCTGCCTGCCGCGCCCGGTTCCGGGGGCGGCCTGATCCGAAATCCGGCATGAGAGGGGGCGGGCTGCCGTGAACTGGCTGACCGACGAGAAGCTGCCGATCGGGGCCTGGGCGAAGTCCGGCGTCGATTGGCTCACCGACAATGGCGCCTGGTTTTTCGACGGCCTGTCCGCCGTTCTCGAGGCGATGATCGACGCGATCCTCGCGGTGTTGCAGGCACCGCCTCCGCTTGTGGCGGTGCTGATCGCCGCCGCGCTCGCCTACCTCGTCAGGCGCAAGGTGTCCTTCGCCGTCTTCGTCGCCGCCAGCCTCCTGCTCATCCTGAACCAGGGCTACTGGGAGGAAACGACGGAAACGCTGTCGCTGGTGATCGCGGCCTCCATCGTCTGCATGGCCATCGGCGTGCCGCTCGGCGTCGCCGCCGCGCACCGTCCCAGGCTTTTCGCCGCCATGCGGCCCGTTCTCGACCTCATGCAGACGATCCCGACCTTCGTCTATCTCATTCCGGCCCTGATCCTCTTCGGCCTCGGCATGGTGCCGGGTCTGATCGCGACCGTCGTCTTCGCGATTCCCGCCCCCATTCGCCTGACACAGCTCGGCGTTTCCTCCACCCCGCGCCAGCTCATCGAGGCGGGCGAGGCGTTCGGCGCGACGAAGTCGCAGCTTCTGTGGAAGGTCGAGCTTCCCTATGCGCTGCCGCAGATCATGGCGGGGCTCACGCAGACCATCATGCTGTCGCTGTCCATGGTCGTGATCGCCGCCCTCGTCGGAGCGGACGGACTGGGCGTGCCGACCCTGCGGGCGCTCAACACCGTCAACATCGCGCGCGGCTTCGAGGTCGGCATCGCCATCGTGCTGATCGCCATCGTCCTCGACCGCTTTTTCCGCAACGACGGCAAGGAAGGGCGTTCGTGATGACCAGGACCGCCGTTTCCTTCAAGAACGTCGACATCGTCTTTGGCCGCAAGCCGCAATCGGCCTTTCCGCTGATGGACGAAGGCGTGTCGCGTGCCGACATCCTGGAGCGCACGGGGCAGACGCTCGGCGTTCATGACGCGACCTTCGACATTCACGAGGGCGAGCTTCTCGTTCTCATGGGGCTTTCGGGTTCGGGGAAGTCGACGCTCCTGCGCGCCGTCAACGGCCTCAACCGGATTTCGCGCGGCGAGGTTCTGGTGCATGACGGCGACGGCGGTTCGGTGAACCCCTCGACCTGTTCGCCGGCGGAGCTGCGCGCGCTCAGGCGCGGGCGTATCGCCATGGTGTTCCAGAATTTCGCGCTCCTGCCCTGGCGCAGCGTGCGGGAAAACGTGGGCTTCGGCCTCGAGCTCGCCGGCATGTCCGCTGCGCAGCGCCGCGAGAAGGTCGACAACCAGCTCGATCTCGTGGGGCTCACCCCCTGGGCCGACAAGCATGTGCACGAGCTTTCCGGCGGAATGCAGCAGCGCGTCGGGCTCGCCCGCGCTTTCGCCACCGACGCGCCGATCCTGCTCATGGACGAGCCCTTCTCCGCGCTCGACCCGCTCATTCGCGGGCATCTGCAGGACGAGCTTCTGGCGCTGCAGGACAAGCTCGGCAAGACCATCATCTTCGTCAGTCACGATCTCGACGAGGCGGCAAAGATCGGCTCGCGCATCGCGATCATGGAAAGCGGACGCGTGGTCCAGCTCGGTCGTCCGCAGGAGATCGTGCGCAAGCCCGCGGACGATTATGTGGCGGAGTTCGTGGCCCACATGAACCCGCTCGGCGTGTTGCGCGCGCGCGACGTCATGCGGCCGCTCGCCTCCGGCGAGGAGGGTCTTGCGGAAGCGGGAGCGCCCACCTGTGCGCCGCGTGCACCGGTGCGCGAGGTGATTGCGATGAAGAGAGCGAGCGATGGGCCGGTGCTGGTTGTCGAGGACGGCCGTCCGCTCGGTGTGATCGGCGCCGGGGAAATCCTCGACTGCCTGTCCTGACGGCCGCTTACGCGGGCGCGGCCGGGAAGGTCGCGGCCGCGCGTCTGGGCGCGATCGCCAGCAGCGAGAAGCCGCGCATTGCGAGGAACACCGAGAACGCCAGCCACAGGCCGTGATTGCCGAGCAGCGGAAAGGCGATCCAGTAGACCGCCAGAAAGCTGACCAGCGATACCAGCATCATGTTGCGCATGTCGCGCGACCAGGTGGCCCCGATGAAGACGCCGTCCATCTGGAAGGCGAGAACGCCGAGCAGCGGCGTTGCCGCCGCCCAGGGCAGGAAGGTTTCGGCCACCTCGCGCACGTCTTCGGCCGTGGTGATCGTCTCGATGAGCAGCGGGCCGAGCGTCAGGAACACCACCGCCAGAAGCCCGGCGAGCACATATCCCCAGAGCAGGCTCAACTTGAGCGAACGGTCGAAGGCGGGGCGATAGCGCGCCCCGACCGCCTTGCCCGAAAGCTGTTCGGCCGCCGTCGCCAGTCCGTCGAGGAAGAAGCTCGCCACCATGAACAGCTTCTCCAGCACCGCGTTGGCGGCAAGCACGGTGTCTCCCTGCACGGCCGAGCGGGAATAGAAGAAGCCGAAGGCGGCGATCAGGGCGAAGGAGCGGATCATGATGTCGCCGTTGAGCGCCATCATGCGGCGGAACTTCTCGCCGTCCATCAGCCTTGCGCGCGAGGGAAGCGGCGCCCCTCGCAGCACCCGCCAGGCGAGCAGGGCGCCGGCAAGGCAGGCGGCGGCTTCCGCGGCAACCGTCGCTGCGGCGACGCCGGTCACGCCCCACCCGAGACCCAGCACGAACACCACCGAAAGCGCGATGTTGAGGCCGTTGAGGCCGGTCTGGAGCAGCAGCGCCGTCATGGCCTGGCCCCGGCCGATGAACCAGCCGAGGAACGCGTAGTTCGCCAGTGCCAGGGGGGCGGACAGGGCGCGGATCGAAAAATAGGTGCTGGTCGCCGCCTGCACGTCCGCGCTGCCGCCCATCAGCCAGAGGCCGATGCCGAGCAGCGGGAGGTGCAGCGCGACCACCGCAAGCCCGATGGTGGCGGCAAGTATCAGCGCCCGCAGAAGCACGGCACGTTCTTCCGTGTGCTCCTCCGCGCCCACCGCCTGTGCCGTCAGTCCCGTGGTGCCGGAGCGCAGGAAGTTGAAACTCGTGAAGACGAGGTCGAACAGCACGCCGCCGAGCGCGATGCCGCCCAGCAGCGCCGCATCGCCCAACTGTCCGATGACCGCCGTGTCGACCAGGCCAAGCAGCGGCGTGGACAGATAGGCGAGCGTCATCGGCACGGCGATGGCGAGAACGCTTCTGTTCGTCACCTCGAACGGTCGGACGCGCGGCCCCGTGACGGGCTCGGAACCGGTGTCCCCTGCGGGGCTGGTGTCATGGGCCACGAACCGTGTCCTTGTTCTGGGCGAAGCGGCGGGGAACTGCGGACGTGTATCGCACGTCCTCGACGGAAGGCTCTGAAATCTAGTCCATCGCCCGCGCGGGGAAAATGCCCTTTTCGGGGGGGGCGCTCGACTTTGAGGGGAAGCTCCCCCTCTCAAGCGTCACCCCGGGCAAGGGCAGCAGGCCCGCGACCCGGGGCCTATTGGCACCCCCAGCCGAGGGTGAAAGGCCCGGCGGGAGCTGCGAGGGCGAGGCTCCGCCGCGCCGGCCTCACATGCGGCCGCGTGGATTGGGCCCCGGATCTCCGCTTCGCTGCGTCCGGGGGGGGCGGTGGAGGTCGAGGACACGAGGAAGCCGGGACCACGCACCTTGTCATCCCTGCGAAGGCAGGGATCCAGTCGCCTCGATAGGCGGTGCGATGCACCGGCGGGGGCTTGCAAATCCCCGCGATCCTTGCCCGAAAGCCCGCTTTCGTCTAGGACACCGGCAACCGGCGGCACCCCGCCGCCCGAGGCACTTTCTGACGGATCCCGCTCGTCCATGGCAAAGACCAAACCGAACAAGCTGAAGGCGCGCCTGCCGCGCGGCTTCGTCGACCGTTCCGCGTCCGACATTCGCGCCACCGACGCGATGCTGTCGAAGATCAGGGGCGTCTACGAGAGCTACGGCTTCGATCCGGTCGAGACGCCGGCCTTCGAGTATACCGACTGTCTCGGCAAGTTCCTGCCCGACACGGATCGGCCCAATGCCGGCGTCTTCTCCGTGCAGGACGATGACGAACAGTGGATGAGCCTGCGCTACGATCTCACCGCGCCGCTCGCCCGCCATGTGGCGGAACACATCAACGAGATCCAGCTTCCCTTCCGCAGCTATCGCGCGGGCTGGGTGTTCCGCAACGAGAAGCCGGGACCGGGCCGCTTCCGCCAGTTCATGCAGTTCGACGCCGACACGGTCGGCGCGCCGGGCGTCCAGGCGGATGCCGAGATGTGCATGATGATGGCCGATACGATGGAGGCCCTTGGCATTCCGAGCGGGCAATACGTCATCCGCGTCAACAACCGCAAGGTGCTCGACGGCGTGATGGAGGCCATCGGCCTTGGCGGCGAGGAAAACGCCGAGCGCCGGCTGACCGTGCTGCGCGCCATCGACAAGCTCGACAAGTTCGGCATGGAGGGTGTGCGCCTGCTGCTTGGCGAGGGCCGCAAGGACGAGAGCGGCGACTTTACCAAGGGTGCGGGGCTGAGCGGCGAGCAGATAGACCGCTTGGAGCCTGTAATCATGGGCTTCAGGGTGGCCGTGCCCAAGGTGGAGGGCTCCGACCTTCCCTTTGATGACATGATCCCGAACGAGAAAACCGGAAACTTCGCGGACAATATCGCCACCTGCGAGAGGCTGGTACGTGACGCGACCAACGACGTCGAGCGGGAAGGCGCGGAAGAATTGCTCGCAATCAGCCGACTGGTCACGGCTGCGGGTTATGGCACCAAGCGCATTTTGATCGACACCTCCGTCGTCCGTGGCCTCGAGTATTACACCGGCCCGGTCTATGAGGCGGAGTTGCTGTTTCCCGTCCCCAACGAGAAGGGCGAGGTCGTGCAGTTCGGTTCCGTCGGCGGCGGCGGGCGCTATGACGGGCTCGTCAAGCGCTTCACGGGCCGCGACGTTCCGGCGACGGGCTTCTCCATCGGTGTCTCGCGCCTCATGACGGCGCTCAAGAACCTCGGCAAGCTCGAGGCCGAGGAGGTGCTTGCCCCCGTCCTCGTCACCGTGATGGACGGCGATGCGGAGAGCCTGGCGCGCTACCAGCGCATGACGCAGGAACTGCGCGCCGCCGGCATCCGCACCGAGATGTATCAGGGCAACTGGAAGAAGTTCGGCAACCAGCTCAAGTATGCCGACCGGCGCGACTGTCCGCTCGCCATCATCCAGGGCGGTGACGAGCGCGCCGAGGGCACCGTCCAGATCAAGGACCTGGTGGAAGGCAAGCGTCTGTCCGGCGAGATCGCCGACAATGTGACCTGGCGCGAGAGCCGCCCGGCGCAGGTGAGCGTGCCGGAGGGCGAGCTTGTCGCCACCGTGCGCCGGATGCTGGCCGAGCAGGCGGACGACCGCGAAAAGGGAGCAGGCAGCCGATGAGCCTTCTCAGCGAAACCCACGCCGGACTGGCCTCCCTTCTGGAAACGGCCGGCTTCCCGCGCGTCGAGCCCGCGATCCTGCAGCCCGCGTCCCTGTTTCTCGACCTGATCGGCGAGGACATTCGCGGCCGCATGTTCCTGACCGCCGGTCCGGACGGCGAGGAGATGTGTCTGCGGCCCGACTACACCATCCCCGTCTGCCGCGCCCATCTCGACGGCGAGGACGCGCGCACGCCGGCGCGTTATTCCTATGTCGGCAAGGTGTTCCGCCAGCGCAGCCAGGGTGCGCCGGAGTTCCTGCAGGCGGGTGTCGAGTGCTTTGGACGCGACGATCTGGAAGCCGCCGACGCGGAAATCCTGGCGCTCGGCCTCGACAGCGTCCGCCACCTCGGCGTTGACGACGCGGATGTGCGCATCGGCGACGAGGGTCTGTTTCGTGCCGTTCTGGAGGCGCTTTGCCCGCCAGCGGCCTGGAGCCGTCGCCTTGGCGAGCTTTTTGGCGAGACCGACCGTCTCGAGGCGGCGCTTGCCGTCATGGGCGCGAGCGAGGAGACCGGCAGCGCCCTTCCGGCAACGCCGACGCTTGCCCGTGTGCTCGAAGGGCTGGATCCGGCGGCGGCCAAGGGAGCGGTCGCCGAGCTTCTCGGGCTGACGGGCCTGCGCCCGGTCGGCGGGCGCTCGGCCGCCGATATCGCCGAGCGCCTGCTGGAGCAGGCGAGCCTCTCGGCCCAGGACCCGGCAACGGTCCGGGCGGCGGAGCTTTTGTCACGCTACCTGAAGATTTCCGGCACGCCGCGTGCGGCGCTCGCCGAAATCGAGGCCTTCGCCGCCGCGCAAGGGCTGGACCTCGGCACCGCGCCCGCGCGCTTCGCCGCGCGCCTTGAGGCCCTGGAGGCGCGGGGGATTGCCGCGGACGGCATGAGCTTCTCGGCCAGCTTCGGCCGCCGGCTCGACTATTACACGGGCTTCGTCTTCGAAATTCATTCCAGCTCGCGCCCGCACGCGGGACACATCGTCGGCGGTGGTCGCTATGACCGGCTGCTGTCGCTTCTTGGCGCCAGCGAGCCCATTCCCGCGACAGGCTTTTCCATCTGGCTCGATCGCATCTGACACCCCGGGAGAGCGGACGTGGCGGGGGACACGCCACGCCCGGCACGAGCGGCTCGGGCCGCCCGACATGAGGCAGACATGACGACACCATTGATCATCGCCATTCCCTCCAAGGGCCGGCTGCAGGACAACACCCACGACTTCTTCGCCCGCGCCGGCCTGCCGGTGAAGCGGCCGGGAGGCGCGCGCAACTACCGTGGCCGTCTGGGACGTTTCGATGCGGCGGATGTGGAGATCGCCTTCCTGTCGGCCTCCGAGATCGCGCGCGAGCTCAGCGCCGGCAAGGCGCATCTCGGTGTCACCGGCCTCGACCTGGTGAGCGAGACCATCGCGAACCCCGAGGAGAGCGTGCATGTGGTGACGCCGCTCGGCTTCGGCTTCGCGGATGTGGTCGTCGCGGTGCCGGACGCCTGGATCGATGTCTCGACCATGGCCGACCTCGTGGATGTCGCCTCGCATTTCCGCGCGCGGGGCGGGGCCTCCGTCGCCGGCGGGCGCATCCGTGTCGCGACCAAGTATCTGGCGCTGACCCGGGCCTTTTTCGCGGAACACGGCCTGTCCGACTACCGCATCGTCGAAAGCGCCGGCGCGACGGAAGGCGCACCCGCCGCCGGTACGGCGGAGCTCATCGTCGACATCACGACCACCGGCTCGACCCTTGCGGCGAACAATCTCAAGGTGCTCGACGACGGCGTCATCCTCAAGAGCGAGGCCAACCTGGTCGCCTCCCGCAGCGCGTCCTGGAGCGAGGCGCAGCGCGCGGCCGCCCGTCTCATCCTCGACCGGATTTCCGCCGAGGAACGCGCGCGCGGCTTCCGCGAGATCCGCGCGCTCGTGCAGGCGCCGGAACTGACCGCGCGGGCTGCGGGGGAGACCTTCGGCGCCATCGCGCCCTTCGGCACGCAGGTCGGCCAGCCCCTGCTTCTGCACTGCCCGACGGGAAACGCCGCCGATTGCGCCAGGCTGCTGCGCGATCACGGCGCGCCGCATGTCAGCGTGACGACGCTCGACTATGTCTTCACCGCGCAGAACCCGCTGTTCGACGCGCTGGCCGAAAAGATCCCGGCCGCCGGGTGAACGTGCGTCAGGGGAAGCGCTGCGTCGTGTCGCGAGGGGGCGCTGTCCAAGACGCTTGCAATCGGGGCGCGGCGGACTATGGTCCCGCGCGGCATGGGAGGGATCGACCGGCGCGCTGCGCGAACCGGCCACCGGCAACAGGACAGCGAATTCAGGCGTGAAACCGACCCGTTCCGATTTTTCCGCCGGCGTCTCCGGCAGCGACCGTGAGCGCAACCGCGCGGACGCCTTTGCACCGGCCGTGCTTTCCGTGGTGCTTCCGACCTATAACGAGCGCGACAACCTGCCCGTGCTGCTGGAGCGGCTCGAGACGGCGCTCGCCGGTATCGACTGGGAGGCGATCGTCGTCGACGACAATTCGCCCGACGGAACCGGGGAACTCGCCCGCGAACTCGCCCACATCAACCCGCGTCTGCGCGTGATCCGCAGGGTCGGACGGCGCGGTCTGTCGGGCGCCTGCGTGGAAGGGATGCTGGCGTCCTCCGCCGACTATGTCGCGGTGATGGACGCCGACCTTCAGCATGACGAGACGCTGCTGCCCAGGATGCTTGCCGCGCTTTCCGGCGCCGACAACAAGGGCGGCGCGGATCTTGCCGTTGCCAGCCGCCACGTCGAAGGCGGAGCGGTGGGCGAGGGGCTTTCGGGCGTGCGCGCTTCGGGATCGGGTCTTGCCAACCGTCTGGCACGCACCTTTCTCAAGGTCGAGCTTTCCGATCCCATGAGCGGTTTCTTCATGATCCGCCGGGCGGAGGTCGAACGCCTTGCCCCGAAATTGTCGTCGCAGGGGTTCAAGATCCTGCTCGATATCGTCGCGAGCGCACGCGGCTCGTTGCGGATCGTCGAGCTTCCCTTCGTCTTCCGCGAGCGGCTGCACGGCGAAAGCAAGCTCGACACCCTCGTCGCACTCGATTTTCTGGGGCTCATCTTGTCCAAGCTCGCCGGGGATCTCGTCTCCATCCGCTTCCTGATGTTCATGATGG
The DNA here is from genome assembly GCA_002722295.1 of Stappia sp. Taxonomy (GTDB): domain Bacteria; phylum Pseudomonadota; class Alphaproteobacteria; order Rhizobiales; family Stappiaceae; genus Stappia. The sequence goes on from PBLF01000011.1 coordinate 178,583, forward strand.
TGGGAGCCTCGGGCGTCGTCGTGCACATGGCGGTGCTCTTCACGCTGACCGAACTCTTCGCCGTGCCCTTCACCGCAGCGCAGACGTCGGCCACATTCGTCGCGATGACGTCGAACTTCTGGCTCAACAACCGCCTGACCTACCGGGATCGCCGGCTGAAGGGGCTTGCGGCCCTGCGCGGCCTGCTCACCTTCTACCTGGTGTGCAGCTTCGGCGTTCTGGCCAACGTCGGCGTCGCGACCATGATCTACCGCGAGGACGGTGGTCCTCTGCTCATCGGCATTGCCGGCGCCGCCGGCGCGGTCATGGGTGCGGTGTGGAACTATGCCGCAAGCTCCGTGCTGACCTGGCGCAAGGCCTGATCCCGCCATGACGACCGCCGCGCCGCGTCGCGAAAGCGATCCGACACTTCCGTTCTTCCTGCGTCCCGCCGGGCTCGTGCTCGTCGTCGGCGTGCTGACGGCGATCAAGCTCTTCGTCGCCGGCGCCTCCGGCCTTGCCGAGGACGAGGCCTACTACCGCCTTTGGGGCCTCGCGCCGGCGCTTGGTTACTACGATCATCCGCCCATGATCGCCTGGTGGACCTGGGCGGGCCTGTCGCTGTCGGGCGACGGATCGCTTGGCGTGCGCCTGATGCCGGTGCTTGCCGGGATGCTCGGCTCGCTTGCGCTGTGGCGCACGGGCCTGCTGCTCTTCGGCGAGCGGGCGGGCGGCTACGCGGTGCTGCTGTTCAACGCGGCGCCCATCATCGGCATCGGCGGCCTGATGGCAACGCCGGACGCGCCCTCCGTCTTCTTCTGGGGGCTGGCGATCTGGGCGCTGGCCGAACTGCACCGGAGCGGCAACGGCTGGTGGTGGATCGCCATCGGAGCGATCGCGGGCCTTGGCCTGACATCGAAATACTCCGTCCTGTTCCTCGGTGCGGGCATCGTGCTGTGGCTCGTTTTCGTGCCCGAGGCGCGGCGCTGGTGGCGCTCCTGGCAACTGTGGGCGGGTGGTGCTGTCGCGGTTGCGCTTTTCGCCCCGGTGATCTCCTGGAACGCGGCCCACGAATGGGCCTCTTTCGTCAAGCAGTTCGGCCGGGCCGTGCCGCACGGCTGGACGCTGAAGTACGTCGGCGAGTTCTTCGGCGCGCTCGCGGGGCTTTTGAACCCGATCACGGCGGTTCTGGTCCTTGTCGGCCTTGGCGGCTTGGTCGCGGATGTGCGCAAGGGGCGGGCCGAGGCCGGGTTGCTGTTCTGGACCAGCCTGCCGTTCCTGGCCTATCTGCTGTTTCATTCCTTCCACACCCGTGTGCAGGCCAACTGGCCGGCGCCGCTCTATCCCGCGCTCGTGCTGCTGGCGGCAAGCGTTGCCGCCGCGCCGCCGCTGACGGGACGCAGGGTCTGGCGCGGCCTTGCCGCCTGCGCCATCGTCGTCGGCATCGCCCTGGGCACGCTGGTGCAGATCCACGCCGTCGTCCCGATCACCGGCGCCTTCGCGCGCAAGGATCCGACTTTCCAGATCCGGGGCTGGGAGGGCATTCGCGGTGCGGTGCTGCGCATGGCGAAGGAGCAGAAGGTCTCCTGGATCGCCACTCATGGCTACGGGCTCAACGCCCAGCTCTCCTTCGCCCTGCGCGACACCACGCTGCGCGTCGAGCAGGTCAGCGAACGTATCCGCTATGTGATGGCGGAGCCGCTGCCTGTGGAGGTCGTTTCGCGTCCGGCGCTCTTCCTGACCGAGAAGCGGCGCGATCCGGGCGTCGACAAGCTGCGGGAGCGCTTCGGCGAGGTGGTTCGCCTTGGCACCCTCACGCGCACGGTGAAGGGCGTCACGCTCGAGAACCTTCTGGTCTACAAGGTGGCCAATCCGCACGGCGGCGACCCGCGCGATCCGGTCTACCCGCTTCCCTGAGCAGCGTGAGGCGAAGGGCCCTTGCAGGAATTGACGCTTGGCAAGGCAAAGTGCCTCGGCCATAGCTTATGGGTCCGCGCCCCATGGCGTGGTCCCGTGATCGGGACGGGACCTCGGACGACAGGTCGCGAAAACAACGCATGAAGCGCATTCAGCTTACCGCGCCCGACTACGGGCTCACATTCGGCATCGACCGCGCGCTGCGCCAGCTCGCGCAGGACGGGTTGCTTTCGGCAATCGGCTGCGTCGTCGCCTCCGATCTGTGGTCGCGCGAATACCTGCCCCTGCGCGATGCGGTGGACGCCGTGCGCCATCACACGCGGGTCGGCCTGACACTGACGCTCACCGGCCCGCATGCACCGCTGTCGGTGCGTGGTCGGGAACTCTTCGGCGAGCAGCTTCCGCGTGCGCGCTGGTGGCGCTGGCGAGACCGGTTGCGGCTCGTGCCCGACGAGGTGCTGGCAGAGGAAACCGACGCGCAGTTCACCTGTTTCGAGGAGTTCTACCAGCGCCCCGCCGAGTTCCTGCATGTGGGCGATGACCTTCTGGCCTGTCCGCGTATCGCGCGCGTCGTGCTCAAGCAGACCGGCCTTCGCCGCGTGCGGCCCTCGATCGTTTCGCCGTTCCCGACCGATCCCGCCGCCCGGCCCGGGCGCGCGGAAAAGCGCCTTGCCCGGCTCGCCCGGGAGAACGGACTGAGGATCGTGCCCCGCGCGCCGTCCTTCCCCACGAGCCCCGGCCGCAAGGCGCTGGAACAGCATGTCTGGCGCGGCCTCAACGGACAGGAGGACGGAGCCGTCGTGCTCTGCCAGCCGGGCGAGGTGGACGACAGGCTCCGGCGCAGCGAACCGCGCGCGGCCCAGGAGGCGCGGCAGGCCCAGCTCGATTTCCTTCGAAGCCAGGCCTTCTCGCTGCTGATCGTGGAAAAGGACATCTTCCTCTACTGAGGAGGAAGCGGCGCGTCGTCCCGTGCCTCGCCGAGCAGCAACGCGCTGACGTCCTCGTCGAACAGGCGCCGACGGCCTTCCAGGAGCACGCATTCGGGATGTGCGGGGTCGCGCAGCGCGCGGGCAAGACCGTGTGCGCGCAGCACCTGAGCGCAACCGACCCAGTCGCCGTCGTCCCTCGGGCGGTTGACCGATGCCCAGCTCAGAGTGCCGCAGACATCGTCGCCAAAGGCGTGCCGGGCGTGCCATGAGGCGCCATGGGCCAGCAGGTGATCGGCAAGGCTCGCATTGCCCTGGAACACGGCGTGGTTCAGGGCGCTTGCCGACCAGTCGCCGCCGGCAACGTCGATCGGCCAGCCCAGGTCCACCATCAGCTTCACGGCCTCGGCGCACCCGGCCTCGGCGAGTTCCGGAAGCAGTTTCAGACGTACCGGGTCGAGCGAGGCGGGAAGGTCCGCCCGGCGGGAAAGGATCTCTCGTGCGGCGCTCTCGTCGGCTTGCGCACAGGCCGAGAGAAAGGCGTCTTTCTCGCTCACCCGTGTGTCGCCGTCAGCCTTGCCCAGAAGCTCCGCCACCTCCGTCAGGCCGTTGCGCACAGCCTGGATGCGGGCACTGACGCCATCACCGGAGCGTGCGGACGGATCGGCTCCGGCGGCGAGGATCGCCTCGACGTGCGCGCGCGAGCGCCGGCGCCGGATCGCGTGGAGGAGCACCCGTCCGTCGGAAAGCTCCTCGCTTTCGCCGGCATGGGCCAGAAGCAGCCGGAAGGTGTCGATGTCGTCGAAATCGAGGCAGCGCATGAGTGCGTTGGTGCCTGTCACGGTTGCACCTGCTTCAAGCAGCAACGGCGTGCAGACCGGATTGTCCAGCGAATGGTAGAGTGACTCGCCGTCGTTCGGGTCGGCTCCGGCCGCGAGAAGGCGCCCGGTGAGCGCCGGGTCGTGGTTGACGCCGGCGGCTCCGTGCAGCGCGCTGACCTGCCAGGTCTCGGCCGGGATGCGGGAGGACAATTGCCAGGTCCGCTCGATGCACCGGTTGGGATCTGCGCCGGCGTCGAGTAGGAGGCTCACGATGGTCCGAAGCCTTTCGCCATGGTCGCCAAGCGTGAGAAGGCTGGAGTGGGTCGTTGCGATGAGTGGCGTCAGGTCGAGCTTGCCGCCTTGCCGGTTCACCCAGTCGGGATCGCCTGCCAGTGTCGCCCGCACCGTCCCGACATCGCCCGCCGCGCAGGCAATCCATGGATCGTGCCGGACAAGGTTCGGGTGTTCCTCCAGGAGCCGCGCCGCCAGATGAGGGCGGGACCGGGTCATGCCGCCTGCAATGTCGCTCGAGTAGACGAGGTCGAGGAAGGCGGTCGCGAGAGCGTCCGGGTCCGAGGAACGAAGGCGGCTGATCTCCACATGGGTCCGAAGGTCGGCCCACGAGGCGAACCCGTATTCGCGGGCGATGCAGGATTGTGTGTCGTGCAGGCGAAGCGGATGCCGCGCCAGCGTCCCGGGTGTCAGGCCGCGTACGGCCGGCAGGGCCTTGGCGAATCTCGCGAGGGTCGTGTCCGTCAAGGTGGTGTAAATTCCCGGATGGCCTGAGGTCATGATCAGGCGGCTTTCGTGGTAATGCTGAGAATGGGGTCGATC
>PBLF01000012.1 GCA_002722295.1 Stappia sp.
CGTTGGTGGAGATCGACGAGGAGCTCTCGACGACCGTGCCGGCACCGGCGCCACCGTCCTGCAGGGCCTGACGGGCGGTCGACTGGGCGCTTTCCACGAGCTTGGTGATCGCGGTGATGCCGTTGTCGGCGGCCTCGATCGTCTTGATCGCGTTGCCGATGCCGTCGAGCAGGTTGCTCAGGTCATTGGCGCGGGCGCTCAGGTTCTGCGAGGTGAAGAAGTTCGTCGGATTGTCGAGGGCCGAGTTGACCTTCTTGCCGGTGGCAAGACGGTTCTGCGTGGTGGCCATCATGTCGGCGGTGTTCTGCAGAGTCAGAAGATTCGTGCGCACACCTGCGGAGAGGGTGATGTCGGACATACGGAAATCCTTTCAGGCTGTCCAAATCGAATGGGGAGCTTCGTCCTGAGGCTCGACGCCAGATTGGTCCCGAAAGGCTAAATTAAGGTTAATCGGAGGCTACGTTGGTTGCGAAATAGTGTTGTTAAACAAAGGACTTGTTAACCATATGGCAAGGGATGCAAAAAAGGGCGGCGAGTCGATGCCCGCCGCCCTTTGTAGCTGTTGCGTCCGAAGACCTTAGAGGAGACGCAGGACCGCCTGGTCGGCCTGCGAAGACAGCGACAGGGCCGTCGTGGACAGCGACTGACGGGTCTGCAGGGCGAGCAGGTTGGCGCCTTCCTCGTTGGTGTCGGCGAGCACCAGGTTGTCGGCACCCGTCTGCAGGGTGTTGATCAGGTCCTTGGTGAAGTCCTCGCGGATCGAGACCGTGTTCAGGTTCGAACCGAAGGTCGAGGACGACTCGCGCAGCGTGGACAGTGCGTTCGAGAGCGAGTCGAGCGCGGCATTCGCCTCGTCGTTGCTCAGGCTCGAGGCATTGGTCAGGCCGAGGCCGGACGACGTCAGATCCCTGCCGGAGATGGTGAGCTCCGACTTGTTGGTCGCATCGCGCTTCTCGTTGAAGGCCACGGTGAGCTTCGACGAGGAGGAGTCGATGAGGTTGACGCCGTTGTAGCTGGAATCGGCGGCGAGCTTGTCGATCTGGCCCAGGATCTCGTTGAACTGCGACACCAGCTTCTGACGGGAAGAGGAGTTCGCAGCCGGATTGGCCTGGGTCGTGATCGACAGGGTGTCGGCGGCACCAGCGGACGCACCGTCGGTGAAGGTCACCGCGGTCTCGCCAGCGTCGACATAGTCACCGTCCGCGGGGTCAGAGAGGTCGACGTTGGAGTTGGTGCCGAAGCCGAGCGAGGCAGCCAGCGAGGTCGCCTGGGTGGTTGCCGTGGAGGCGTCACCGCCCGTGTCGACGATCGACAGGTTCAGCGTGTCCGTGTCCGAACCGGTGATCTTCAGCTTGCCGGCGTCGGTCACCTCGGCAGCGGCAACGCCACTGTTGTTGACGACATCGACGACGTCCTGAACGGACGCGACCGGACCCGTGCCATCCACCTTCTGGGTGGTGCCGACGGTGATCTCGATGTTGGAAACGGTACCCGTTGCCGTGTCGGTGGCCTCGATGGTGATCGTGTCACCGGCCGAGAAGCCGAGGTTCGACAGGGTCTGGCGCTTTGCCTGGTCCTGAATGGACTCGCCCGCCTGCGGCGTGAGACCATTCGTGGAGATCGACGAGGAGCTCTCGACGACCGTGCCGGCACCGGCGCCGCCGTCCTGAAGGGCCTGACGGGCAGTCGACTGGGCGCTCTCGACGAGCTTCGTGATCGACTTGATACCGTTGTCAGCCGCTTCCAGCGTCTTGGTGGCGTTGGAGATGCCGTCAAGCAGGCTCGACAGCTCGTTGGCGCGCGAGCCAAGAGACTGCGAGGTAAAGAAGTTCGTCGGATTGTCGAGGGCCGAGTTGACCTTCTTGCCGGTGGCAAGACGGTTCTGGGTCGACGACATCATGTCGGCGGTCTTCTGAAGGGTCAGAAGGTTCTGCCGCACACCGGCGGAAAGAGTGACGCTCATTGTGTGTACCTTTCTGGTAACTTACAGACGCAACGCATCCTCGTTGCCTGGTCACTCTGCGTTTTCTCAAATAAATAAGCAGTAAAATCATATGGTTAACCCGGAGTAAGGTAAACGGAACGTTAGTGGTCCGACCGGACATCGGCAGGCTGTTCCGCCTGGGGAAAAAGGTCTCGCCGAATCGGGCGGAAAGAGCGATAATCGGACGCGAACCTCGACAGGGCCCGACCGGACAGCCTGCCGATACAAAAGCTCTTTCCTCTCAAGCGCATGTCATGGGTCCGGCAACAGCCGGCGCGCTCTTGCAGGCACACCCGGGCCCCGGCCACGGACGGGAGGAACTGCGGAGGCGGGGCAGGGGTGCCTTGGGAAACCGGACGAGCGATGTACATGCGGCCGGCCGTGCCGGGCGCGCAATCCGAGACAAGAACGCGATGACCTTGTTTACTTCCGACAGGTGCGCAGTGGTTGCCGAGATCGGGATCAACCACAACGGCGACCTTGATCTGGCGCTCGAGATGATCCGCAAGGCCAAGGCGGCCGGATGTGACGCGGTCAAGTTCCAGAAGCGCACCGTCGACGTGGTCTATACGGCCGACGAACTTGAGCGGCCGAGAAAGTCACCGCTCGGCGAGACCAACGGCGACCTGAAGCGCGGTCTGGAGTTCGGACAGGCCGGGTACGAGAAAATCAGGGCGTTCTGCGCCGACCTCGGTATCGCGTGGTTTGCCTCTCCCTGGGACGAGGATTCCGTCGACTTCCTGACCGCGCTCGACGTTCCCTATCTCAAGATCGCTTCCGCCTCGATTACCGATGTGGGATTGATCGAGCATTGCGCGCGCTCCGGCGTGCCGCTTCTCGTGTCCACGGGCATGTGCGACCTGTCGATGGTCCGCGCGGCCGTGGGCGTGATCGAGGCGGCCGGCGGCAAGATCGCGTGTCTCTATCATTGCACGTCGACCTATCCCTCGCTTCCCGAGGAGATCAACCTGTCCGGTATCGCAACGCTCAAGGCGGCGTTCCCGCATCTGCGGATCGGCTATTCCGGCCATGAAGACGGCATTCTGCCGAGCATTCTCGCAGTTGCGCACGGGGCGGTTTCGGTGGAGCGGCACTTCACGCTCGACCGGTCCATGTGGGGGTCCGACCAGGCGGCCTCGATCGATCCGGAGCAGATGGCCGCGATGGTGGCCGGCATCCGCCTGGCCGAGATCTGCCGGGGAGATGGCGTGCTTCAGATCTATCCGCGCGAGCGGCCGGTGATGGAGAAGCTGCGTCGCAAGGACACGCTGGAACCCGTTTGAGGCGGTATCCGCTTTCCCGAAACCTTGTGTGATTTCAAGGGTATCCGGCCTTTTCAGGCTGGCAAGGCGGACGCTTCTCGCACTGCAAGCTGTTCAGGCGGGCCCCGCGGTTGCCGTGGCGATGAGTGTGTCCGTCCGGTCGAGGCTTTCCAGGTGCGCGCAATAGGCTGCGTCCATGTCCGCGCTCGACAGGTGGCGAAAGGCTTCGTGGCCGCCAGGGCGGTGGTGGCGGATCCAGTGAAGGTGATTGGCGAAACCGTAGCGTTGGAAGCCCTTCACCCGAATGTCCGTATACCCGGCCTCTTGCAGAAAAGCCGTCAGGCTTTGTTTCGTGTGCAACACCAGATGCTCGCTCCAGAAGGTGAAGTCGTAGAAATCGGGCAACTGCATTTCGGCGATGAGGAAATCGCGCGCGTGGGGAACCTCGACGAAGATCGTGCCGTCGGGGCGAAGCGCGGAGCGAATTTCGCGCAGCGTCTCGAGCTGGTCGGGAATGTGTTCCAGGACATGGAACAGGGTCACGAGGTCGAATTGCGCCGTTCGCCCGGCGAGGGAGCGAAGGAGGGAGACCTCACCCCCGAGCCGGTCGCAAATCATGCTTCGGAGATCGTCCCGGATCTCGACGCCGGTCACACTGCGGCACCGTTCAAGGGCCTCGTCCAGAAATTGCCCCTGTCCTGTACCGAAGTCGCAAAGATCGGCGCCCTGCAGGAGAGTTGAGGTCTGGCTCAGCCGACGCTCCAGGTCGTCATTGCGCTTGAGCCTGAGAAGTCCGCTGCGGGTCGCAACCTCGGCCGAGGCGCTCTTTCCGATGACCTTTTCATCATAGTGGCTGTCGAGGTCCGGAATGGACGCGAGCAAGATGACACCGGATTTCCGGTCGCGCAGCACGGGAATTTCGGCGTCACGCGTCCTTGGCCACAGAAGCTCGACGCTGGAAGCCTCCGCCAGTCCGAGCTTACATAACTGCCGGAAGACGATATGGCTCTCGTCCGGAATGATGCTTGCTGTCTTCACGGACACGGCTCACCCTTGGCGATGACTGCTTTCCCGAGGCGCCCTTGAAGGCGTCTCTTCCCGCATCGATAGGCTTCGAATCGGAACCCGCCTGATTATGCTGCAGAAAAAAACCTTGCAAAAGAACGCCGCTGACGGTCGACGTGCGAAGGTGTCTGCGAATGAAGATTCTGGGGTGGCCCGATGAAATGCATTGCGATTGTTCCGGCGCGCGGAGGCTCGAAAGGGGTGCCGGGGAAAAACCTGCGGCCGCTTGCGGGCAAACCTCTGATCGGCTGGACCATCGAGGCCGCACGTGAGGTCGCCGGCCTTGACGATATCATCGTCAGCACCGACGACCCGGAAATCGCCGGCGTCGCACGGACCTTCGGCGCAAGCGTACCCTTCATTCGTCCCGCCGACCTGGCGGCCGACAATGTCCATGCCATCCACGTCATCCTTCATTGTCTCGACTGGCTGGAAGAGCAGGGCCGTCTTCCCGATGCGATAATGATGATCCTGCCGACGTCGCCCTTGCGGCGCGCCTGGCATATCCGTCAGGCCTTGCAGGCCTTCATGGAGGATCCGGGGTGCCCGGTGATCTCCGTCTACCGGAGCCTGACGCCGATGATCAGTTTTCGCTGGCTCGAGGCCGGCCGACTGGTTCCGGTCGCCGCAGCGGAAACGATGAACCTCCAGCGGCAGGACCTGAAGCCGCTCTATGGCGTGAACGGTTCGATCTACATCGCACCGCCGGAGGTTCTGCGTCGCCATGGCACCTTCCACACCGAAGAGGCGCGTCCTTTCGTTATGGACAGGCTCCATTCGCTCGACATCAATTCGCTCGACGATTTCGCCATGGCGGAACACCTTTTGAAGTCGCCTGACTTCGACCTGGACAAGAGCTTGCTGGCAGAGGAAGAAACACGATGATCCGCATCGCGCATGTCGGGGGCTGGGGCCGGAACTATGGAGACTTGGCGCTGCAGGCCGGTCAGATGCGGGTCCTGCGCGAGGACGCTCCCGAAGCGCTCGATTTCCTCCCGATCCATTGCCAGCAGACCTGGTTTCACGACGATCTGATCGACATGATCAATGAGACCTGTGATCTGTTGATGCTGGGCGGCGGCGGCATGATCTTTCATCGCCCCGAGGACTCCAGCCGCTCCGGATGGCAATTCAACATAGCCCTCGAGGATCTGGAAAAGATCAAGGTTCCGCTGGCGGTCTACGCGATCGGCTACAATCCGTTTCACTTTGACGAGCTCAAGCTTCTGCCGCAGACGATGACGCACCTGGCGGCGACACAGAAAAAGTCCGTCGTCTTTTCAGTGCGCAATCGCGGGACGTGGCAGGCGCTGCAAAATGGCGGTCTGGCGGGTGAGCGGATCGACGTGATCCCCGATCCCGGCATGTATGTGCAACCGCGACGCCTGACCCTGCCGGGCGCGGACGAGGCCGACATCCGGATCGGCCTCAACTGGGCCGGTGATCGTCCTCATTTCCGGTTCAGCGAACCCTGGCGGGAAAACCGTACGGCATTGATCGACTCGCTCTGCGAAGCCTTCCAGTTGCTCGCCGGACGGCACCCAAGGCTGCGCGTCTATTTCATCCCGCATCTCGAGAACCGCATCGACAGCGATGTGTGGGAAGAGTTCAAGGCGCGCCTGGGCGACATGATCATCAACCTTGAGGACGATGTGGCGCGGATATACCCGCCGTCTCTCTCCCAGGCCTGTTTCCTGGCCGATGCCTACCGGCAGATGGATGTGTCGATCGGCATGCGTGGTCACGCCAATATCATCCCCTTTGGCATGGGCACGCCCGTGATCGGGCTGGGCAGCCACGACAAGGTCGGCTTTTTCCTGTCGGAGGTCGGGCTCGCCGACCATTGGTTGAACACCCAGGGGGATGCGACGGCCGGCGGAGCGGCGGCGATCGCTGCCAGAATCCAGGGGATTCTCGATGACGCGGACCGCATCAGGGGGGCATCGAGCCAGGCACTGGCGCAATGCCGGGACACAAGCCGTGCGTTCCACGAGAAGCTGTTCGGAGCGCTCGCCTGAGCACCCGGCATGGGGCCACGAGCCTCGTGTCAGCTCTGGCGTTCGAAGGCCTGGAGCCACGCCTTGAAATCATTGACCATACGGGGAACCACCGAAACGGCCGGCTCTCCCGGCGGGATCCTGTAGTAGCGCGTGGACGGATACCAGGGCGGGTTGTCCTGACCGAGCAGGATGCCCGTGTTGACCGTTCCGAAACGCATGCAGGGAATGCCGAGCGCGCCCGACATGTCGGCGACCGAGGTATTGGCCGAGATGACGAGATCCATGCAGGAGGTGAGCGCACCGACCGTCTCCATGTCGTCGAAGAGGTCAAGGTCGCTCCAATGGTGCAGCGTGAAGTCATGCCCGGCGCGCAGGGCGGCAATTTCCGCTGTCCGGTCGGTGTAATCGAGCAGGACGAATTCCGCTCCGGGCACCGCCAGCAACGGCAGCAGGTCCGCCAGCGTCAGATAGGAGCGGGCACGAAGCCCGCTGCGATTGCCACTCGTCCATGAAAGGCCGATGAGCGGCTTGTCGCCATTCAATGGCGGACGCTGCCGCAGTTCCTCGGTCCGGTTGCCTTCCGCGACCAGGAAGCCGGGCGTGGCGGGGAAGGCATCGATGCTCCGGCGCAGGTACAGCGGCAGGGTTCCCATGGAGCACTGGACATCGAAGTCCTCGCCACCGCCAAGCAGTGCGTTGGCGCCGTCGTGGCGACGCACGCGGACCTCGATTTCGGGGAAATTGCGCGACAGAAGCGGAACGAGCTTGGGGTGGCATTCCACGATCAGGTTCTGGCAGCGCGCGCGCATCTCCTTGAACATGGAGGAAGAGCGCAGCACGTCGCCGATGCCCTGGTCGTCCCAGATCATCAGCGTCTTGCCGGAAAGCGGCTCGCCCTGCCAGGTCGGAGCCTGAAAGCGGCGGCGGATCACGCCTTTCGCCTGCATGTCGAAACGCCGCTCGGCCAGGGCCCAACCGGTCTCGAGATCGCCCTGGGACAGGCAGCAGAAGCCGAGTGTCATGGCCACGTCGTCCCGACCGGGGTCGGCTGCAAGGGCTGCCTCCAGATCCGTGCGCGCCTCGGCGAAGCGACCGAGGTGATAGAGGGTCTTGCCGCGCAGGAGACAGGTGTCCGGCGTGCGATGTCCAAGCGCCAGAACGATATCGAGGGCCGCAAGGGCGTCCTCGAAGCTGCCGGCGCCCCACAGCGCATTGGCGAGATGAAGCTGATATTCCGCATCCCTTTCGGGGATGATGCCCTCGGCGCCGGCGAGCAGTTCGAGCGCCTCGTCGGGACGATCGAGCTGGTTCAGCGTGTCTGCCAGGCCGAGCAGGGCGAGGCGGTGGGATGCCCCCGTCTGCAGCACGAAGCGGAACACCTTTTCCGCCTGTTCGTGTTGTCCGGCAAGAAGCAGAACGTGACCGTAGTCGGCCAGAAGATCGGTATCCTGGGGGGCGGCGCGAACGGCCGCGTCGAAAGCGCCCATGGCCTCGTCGAGGCGATTGGCCCGCCGAAGGGTTTGGGCGCGGGTGCGCAGCAGCTCGGGATCGTCCGGTGTTTGCGACAGGCCCGCTTCGACGGCGGCGAGGGAGGCCGGCAGGTCACCAAACCGCTCGTGGCAATCCGCCAGGTTGAGATGGTAACGGGCTTCGTCCGGCGACAAGGAGATGGCGCGCTCAAGGAGGGAGAGCGCGCGCTTGGGATAGTTCAACTCGAGAAAACAAAGGGCGAGCAGATTGGTCGCCTCTGAGTTTGCCGGATCCTGCTTCAGGATCCGCTCGTAGATCGAACGCGCACGCGCGGGCTTGCCGTCGCGCTGGAGCACGAGAGCCTTGCGCATCTGCTCAAGAAGGGCCTGCGGGGTCATCGACATCGGGTTGTCCGCTCGGAGGAGAAGTTGACTCAACCCTATCCGATTCGCGGATGCTCTCGACGCGATCCCTCAATCGGGCGTCACGGCGCGCCTACAGGCTCCGATTGACGTCCAGCCCTGTCATGTCCTGATGCGTGGTAAGCGCGAAAGCCCGCCGCAGACGCAAAAGGGACTCTTCCGGGATCTGCCGCACGACCTCGCCGGTCTGCGTGTCGATGGCGCGATAAACGAGGGAATCCGTGATCGTATCCCTGTATTCCTCGCGCTTGATCCTGGATGAGGGGGCTGCAACGGGCTCGCCCGACGAGCCGTTCTCGGCCTCGGCGCGTGTCTCCCTGGCATCATTGGTGGCCTGCACCGCCTTTTCCGGCGCCACTTCGGTCGTATCGGCCGGCCGGTCGGCAGGCTCCGTCGACCGCACGGTTACCGGCGGCGGATAAAGGTTCGGTCTGATCGCTCCAGTTTCCATGACACACTCCCGTACCGTCTCTCGACCGGGAAGGAGAAAGACGGTCTCGTGCTGTTGAGGGAGATGCGTCGTTTCGAAAGTCCTCGCGCTTTCGTCTTTTCGAATCACGTCAGGGACATGCGATTTTCAAGTAATCACGCGCATCTTCCATCGCGTAATTTATCGTATAGTTGTGAATCGGATGTTAAGGGATTTGTTAGGATTTATCGCGGTTTTTCACGATCCTGATTCGTTCTCCGTCAGGCCTGTTTGCCGTGCGTGGCCGGCGCGCGGGAACGCAACCGGTGCGAAACGAAAAAACCGGCCGGAGTTGCCTCCGGCCGGTTGCTTCATGTGGTCTTTTCACGGGCGGTCAGCGCTCGGGAACCGATGGGTCAGAGCGCCCGGTTGACGGCGATACCATCGGCGAGTTCGGAGGTTCGCGGCCCCTGACCACCGGGGCCATAGGTGAGCGGCTTCCTGGCCGATCCCGCGCCCTCGGCGACCTTTCGCAGCAGTCCGTCGGCGACCTCGCGAGCGGTGGCGAGCACCGCGAGGTTGATCCGCAGGACGGGCTGGAACTCCTGGTGTTGACGCTTCAGGCGCTCGACCGCGACCGGCGCAAGGTTGCCGAGCGAAATGGTCTGGTCACGCACATAGGTCATGCCGCGCATGTATACGCTCACGAGCTTCGCCTTCTCCGGTTGAAGGCTGCCGGCCTCGTCGAGTTTTCCGAGCCTGACCAGTTCGGTCTCCTTCTCGACGACCGCGAGAAGGCGCGCCATGGCGCCCTCGAGACGCCGGCACGTGGCTTCTGCGGCCTCCGCGTCGACAATGGCGCCGGAAAAGAACTCTGGAGCCATTTCCGCGATCTGTTTGCTGTCGAGACTCATCACGCCACCCCTTCCTGCAAGGCAAGCAATTCCCGCTTGATGCTGTCGCCGATCCCGATGCCGCCCGAGCGGGCAATGGTGTCGGCATATTGTTCCACGAGCATGTCGCGCCAGGCATCGGAGCCGCTGCCGCCGCCCCAGGTGCCGGCCTCTTCGCCGAGACCGGCGAACATCGACTTGAACATGGTGTTGAGAAAAACCGCTTCGAACTCCTGCCCCTGCGCATCGGCGCGGGCTTCCGCGCTCGAAAGGGGCTCGCCCGTCCGCCCGCCTGAGCGGGCGGCAAGTGTTGCCGGGCTGGAGCTGGAAGCCTGCGCGGAGGACAGGATCGTGTCGATGCCCAGTCCGTTCATCACATCACCTCGATTTCTGCCTGAAGGGCGCCGGAGGCCTTGATTGCCTGCAGGATGGAGATCATGTCGCGCGGGCCGATGCCGAGTGCGTTGAGGCCGTCGACAAGCTGCTGCAGCGTCACCGACTCCGGCACCACGGCCAGCTTGTTGTCCGAGGCGTCGTCGACAAGAATGTCGGTGCGTGGCTCGATGGCTGTCTGGCCGTTCGCGAAGGGAAGCGGCTGAACCACCTCCGGCGTCTCGGCCACGGTAACCGTCAGGTTGCCCTGGGCGATCGCCACGGTGGAGACCCGCACGTTCTGGCCCATGACGATGATGCCGGAGTTTTCGTCGATCACGATGCGCGCCGGCAGGTCGGGTTCGACGATAAGCTGCTCGATGTCCGTAAGAAGATCGACGATGTTGCCCTGGAACTGACGCGGCAGGTCGATGCGCACGGTCGCGGGGTCAAGCGGCTCCGCCGTCGGAAGGCCGATCAGCTCGTTCACCGCCAGCGCGACGCGGCGCGCCGTCGTGAGATCCGGGTTGCGCAGGGCCAGGCGCAGGCTTGTCATGGATGCGAGCTTGAACTCGATTTCGCGCTCGACCAGGGCGCCGTTCGCGATACGGGCGGAGGTCGGAACACCACGCACCACGGAGGCGGCGTCGCCCTGCGCCAGGAAGCCGCCGATCGCGAGCGGGCCCTGGGCGATGGCGTAGACCTCGCCATCGGCGCCGAGAAGCGGGGTAACCAGAAGCGTGCCACCCTGAAGGCTGTCGGCATCGCCAAGAGCCGAGATCGAGACGTCGATGCGGGTGCCCTGGGTGGAAAAGGCCGGCAGGTTCGCCGTCACCATGACGGCCGCGACATTCTTGGTGTTGAGATCGAAGCCGCGCGTGTTCACGCCGAGGCGCTCGAGCATGGCTTCGAGGCTCTGGCGGGTGAAGGGGGCGTTGCGCAGGCTGTCTCCCGTACCCTGGAGGCCGACCACCAGGCCGTATCCGATCAACTGGTTGTCACGGATGCCCTCGAAGTCGGCAATGTCCTTGATCCGCGAGGAGGCAAGGGCGGCGGGCGCCGCGAACAGCGTCACAAGCATGCTCAGGACAATGGCTAGTCGGAACGGCATCATGCGGGTCTTTCCATCGGCAAGACTGTTTCGAGACGCGCAATGCGATTGCCGTGCCAGTTTTTCATGGCCATGATGCAATTTTGCAATTCATTGAAATATATATGATAATTCTCTTTTGGGGGTGTTTCGTGGCCGTGGGTGATGCGTCTCGTGGGCAGGAATTGCCGGGTCGTTAACGCTTCGTTTACCAACTCGGAAAATTCTGTAGCCCATGACCAGAGACATTCGAGGCGTGGTGCCGTCCCCATGAGGATCACAGGCTACTCCCATCTCGGCGGCGTCCAGGGACGCGCGAGCAGGAAGCGCGCGGGCGACTCCGGCAGTATCTTCGACGTCCAGTCCCACGAGGAAACGGGGTCGTCGGGCCAGAGTGCGCCGGCCGCGCGCACCGGCGGGCTGGATGCGTTGCTTTCGTTGCAGGAGGTCGACGATCCGCTGACCGGCCGGCGCAAGGCCATGGCGCGGGGACACGACCTTCTCGACACGCTCGAGAACCTCAAGGCGGACGTTCTTGCCGGGCGGGTCTCGCCGGAGCGGCTCGGGCGTATCGCCATGCTTCTGTCCCGTCGCGAGTCGAGTGGCAACCCGGAGCTCGAGAAGGTGATCGACGAGATCGAACTGCGCGCCAGGGTGGAGCTCGCCAAGCTCGGACAATTCGACCTCTAGTCGGGCGCAAGCCTCGCCAATGCTATGGCGCGTGAAGTTCAATTCTGCGGCAAAATTGTATAACTACTTGAATTTTATGCCAGAAATTTGAACCTATTTTCGGCGTCCGCAACGTTGTGCGAGCACGTCTTGGCCGCTATATTCCGCCCGGCCTAGATGGAGCCGGAGTGGAACATGACGGTTGAGTTGGATGCCGAGTATCGTCCCAGCGAGGGCGAACCCTTCATGAACGAGCGTCAGCGTGAGTATTTCCGGAACAAGCTTCTGCGCTGGAAAGAGGATCTCCTCAAGGAAAGCCGAGAGACCCTTACCAATCTGCAGGAAGAAAGTCAGAATCATCCGGACATCGCCGATCGCGCATCGTCCGAGACCGATCGATCGATCGAACTCAGGGCACGGGATCGGCAGCGCAAGCTGATTGCCAAGATCGACGCGGCGCTGGAGCGCATCGCGGACGGATCGTATGGCTACTGCATCGAAACGGGTGAGCCGATCTCGCTCAAGCGCCTCGAGGCGCGTCCGATCGCGACGCTGTCTCTCGAGGCCCAGGAGGCGCACGAGCGCCGCGAAAAGGTTTATCGGGACGACTGAACGCGTGTTGCCCCGTTCCTAGTAAATTTGTCTATGTCGATATAGATGCCCGGATCCGACCGATCCGGGCTTTTTTGTAAATATCGTTCTTTCACAATGGCTTGTTTGTGCGTTCGGGACGCGCTGAAGCTTTTGTTAAATTTCTGTACTTGATCGATTTAAGGAATCCACAAGATGCGTCCGATAGCATCCCCCAAGGTAAGAAGGGCCTCAAGGTCCGGACTAGGCGGGATGGACGCATGTACGACGTGATGATCTTGAGGGATGAGGGCATGGGGGGCGAGGCTCTCGCGGGTCCCATCGCCTCAGCCTATACATGCAAGGTTCGAACGCTCTCGGAAGTCACGGCGGAAGATGCTGTCGATGCAACGGTCGTTGTCGTCTACAGCGAACTGCGGCGCTCGACGGATGTGGACCGTCTCAGCGCGATTTTCCCTCCGTCCTTTCGTATTACAAACATGATCTACGTTGCCCCGAGCATCGAACGGGCAGGCATCGTGCAGGCAGAATCCATCGGCCTGGGACGCGTTTATGCCCCCCACAAGACGGTCGATGACGTGCGCCGGGGAGTGCGCGAGATCCTGAACCGTGAACTGTCTCGACGGCTCGCCAGGTTCTCCCGGTCCGTCAACAAGGCCATGGAAGTCACGGACTCCTTTCACAACAACGTCGCCAGCGCCATGCGACAGTCCAAGCCGCTTCCGCTGGGAAACCTGCGCTCGACAAGCGATGCCATCGGCTCGGCCGTTCGTTCCGAAGGGCTGTCAACGTGGTTGAACGCGGTGAAGATGCATCACAGCCAGACCTGCCGGCATGTGTTGAACGTCGCGGGACTCGCGGTCGCATTTGCCACTCACCTGGAACTGGACGCGGCCGATACGAGCCTTCTCATCGAGGCAAGCATCCTTCATGACGTGGGCAAGCTTTTCATCCCGATCGCAATTCTGGAAAAGCCGGGACGGCTGACGGATGCCGAGCGGTCGATGATCAACCTGCATCCGGGGAGGGGAGCGGAAGCGCTCGTTCACAGCGGTGTGGAGGACGCGATGCTGATCGCCGCCGCGCGTTCGCACCACGAGTATCTCGATGGCTCCGGCTATCCGGACGGCCTGGGCGGGGACGCAATCACACCGCTCGTCCGCCTGATCACGATCATCGACATCTATTCCGCCCTGACCGAGGAGCGGGTCTATCGGGAGTCCCTCACGCCCCGTCTCGCGATTGCCGAACTGGCCCGCATGAAGACGAAGCTCGATCAACGTCTCTTTGCCGAGTTTCGGAAGATGACCCTGGAGCCCGCCTTCGCCGCGACGCGCAAGGGGCAGGAGCCGGCGACACGGGCGCCTCACGCGAGCCTGCGGGCCGGCCTGCACCCGCTCGATGGCTCAACGTTCGAAGACGTGCGCCGACATTCCTCGAACTCGGCTGCGTAGCAGCGCGTCCAGAAACAGCCTGACGGAGTCGAAAAAGGCACGGCCTGCCGGGGAGCATGAGGCCGTGCCTTTTCGCCATCTTGCCGTTCGCAACTGGGGAGTTCGAACGGACAGGGAAGGGCCGGAAGCCGCTGGGGAACGGAGCCCGGCCGGCCAGGGGCGCGCGGAACGTTTGAACGCGCCCCTGAAAGGTCAGAACGGAAGGACGATGTCGAGCACCTGCGAGCCGTAGCGCGGCTGCTGGACCTCGGTGATCTGTCCGCGTCCGCCGTAGCCGATACGGGCCTCGGCGATCTTCTCGCTCTCGATGGTATTGCTTGCCGAGATGTCCTCGGGACGCACGACGCCGGCGACGATGAGTTCGCGCACCTCGAAGTTCACGCGGACCTCCTGGCGTCCCTCGATGACCATGTTGCCGTTGGGCAGCACCTGCGTGACCACCGCGGCGACCTTGGTCTGGAGCTTCTCCTCGCGGTCGACCTTGCCGGTTCCCTTGAAGTCGGATGCTCCCGAGGCCGACACGAGATTGTCGGAGCTGGTGCCGGACGGCAGCAGGAAGGTGTTGATCGCCGCGCCCACGGCGCCGCCGGTTCCGCTGCTGTCGCTGCTCTCGCGCTTGCGGGAGGTCTCGTTGTCGAACTGCGCCTTGTCGGAGATCGTCACCAGGACGGTGAGGATGTCGCCGACGCGCGCGGCACGCTGGTCCTTGAAGAAGGCGCGCGCGCCGGACCGCCAGAGCGAGTTCGAGTTGTAGTGCTCGGGCTGCGCGGTCGGCATCGGCATCTGGACAGGGCGGTAGCCGGCGGTGGTCGTCGGGTCCTGGATCGCGGACAGCGACGGCGTCTTGCCGACATTCGCCAGGCGATCAGCCGAGCCGCAGGCGCCAAGCGTCGTGGCAAGCGCGATGGCAAGAAGCGGAGCGGTGCGGCGGGCCACGGTGGAAGAGGGATTGCGGAGGCTCATCGGATCGTCTCCTCAAGCTGGGCGAGGCGGCGGTGGGCAAACCCGACCTCGACCTGGTCACGGCCACGAACGATGGCGGTGATGGTGCGGCGGGACTGAAGGTTGAGAACATCGATCATGGCGCCGTCGGAGCCGTTTTCCATGGCCTGGCCGAGCGTGGTCAGGGTCATGCCGGCAACGCGGTAGATCATGGTGACGCGGTCGCCACGGCGCACGAGAACGGGTTCCTCGAAGTCGCTCTTGAAGAGGGGGCGACCGGCCTGGACAGCGCGGCGGGCCGCCAGTCCGACGATATCGCCGCGCTCGGTGATCTGGCGTGCCGTCGCGCGATGGCGCGGGATGCGGCTCACCTGGAGATCGCCTTCGGACACAACGGCGCCACGCTCAAGAGGGCGGGCGGCGGTGAAGATCTCGACCGTCTCCTGCGCGATGCCGTGCAGGGTCACCAGTCGCAGCGTCTCGTCGGTGCGGATACGCACGGATGTCCGGATCTGGCCGGAGACCGGGTTCCAGTCCAGGTCGACGACGCTCAGCGGCGAGCTCGAGCCCGCATCGGCCATGACCGGCTGGCGCAGGCCGTTCAGCGACAGGGACAGAGCCTTCGCGTCGAGATCCGGATTGCGCTCGAGCAACGCGGCACGGACAGCTTCCTCAATGTCGGTGATGCCGATGGTGACGGCCAGGCGCTCCACGGAAACGGACCGCAGCCCGTCGGTCGTGGCATCGCCGAACCCGGCCGCGCGGGCGCGCTCGACGACGAGGCTCGCGGGAACGTTGCCCCGGGTCCCCAGGTCGGGAGCACGAAACAGCGGGGTCGCGGCATGAGTGCCGGCGTCGGAAAAGAAGTCGCCGATCGTCACGACCGGCCCGACGACGCGCACTTCCGAGCGCAGCGTGGCTGCGGAGGCGGATACCGAGACCGCGGCTGCGAGCGTGGCGGCGAGGCCTGCCAGGCGGACGAAACGGGTCAGGAGGCTGCGGGTCATCTTCAGGCCTCCTAGCGGATGTTCGAGGTGGTGGCGGACATCTCGTCCGCGGCCTTGATGATGCGCGAGTTCATCTCGTAGGCACGCTGTGCGGCGATGAGGTCGGAGATTTCCGACACCGCCTCGACGTTCGCCATTTCGAGATGCTTCTGCATCAGGTCGCCGAACCCGTCCTCGCCCGGCGTGCCGACGACGGCCGCGCCGCTCGACTCGGTCTCGAGGAACAGGTTGTCGCCGATGGCCTCAAGGCCCGACTTGTTGATGAAGCGTGCGAGCTGGAGCTGTCCGAGCTGCTGGATCGCGCCGCCGGCATCGACGATCTGGACCTGACCGTCGGCCGAAATGGTGACGTCACGGGCGTCCTGCGGCAGCACGATACCCGGCTGGACCGCATAGCCGTCGATGGTGACGAGCTGGCCGTTGGCGTCGCGCTCGAAGGAACCGTCACGGGTATAGGCGGTGGTGCCGTCCGGCATCTGGATCTGGAAGAAGCCTTCGCCGCGCACCGCGACGTCCAGGTCCTTGCCGGATTCGGCCAGGTTGCCCTGGGTCATGATGCGGGCGGTCGAGGCCGTCTTCACGCCCGAACCGATCTGTACGCCCGTCGGGACGATGGTGCCGGTCGCGGAGGTGTTCGTGCCCATGCGGCGCAGGTTCTGGTAAAGCAGATCCTGAAAGTCTGCACGCTGGCGCTTGTAGCCGGTCGTGCGCATGTTGGCGATGTTGTTCGAGATGACCTCGACGTTCAGTTCCTGCGCCCGCATGCCGGTAGCGGCGATGTGAAGTGCCTTCATGATGAAATCCTTCCTTCTCGCCCGCGTCAGGCCTGGACCGAGCCGAGCCGGTCGATGGCCTTGCGCAGCAGTTCGTCACCCTGCTCGATCATCTTGGAAACCGAGGTATAGTTGCGGGTGATCTCGATCATGCGGGAGACCTCGGTCACGCCGGAGACGTTGGACTTCTCCACCGCGCCCTGAAGCACGCGCACGCTTTCCGCCGGAAGCGGGTTTTCACCGGTGTAGAGATTGCTGCCGACGCGCTGCAGTTCGCCGAGGTTCTCGAACGAGACGACCCTGAGGCGTCCCTTCACGCCGACGGAGGACGACACGGTGCCATCCTGGGCGATCGTGATGTCGGTTTCGTCCGCGCCGAAGGTGATCGGGCCACCGTCGCCAAGCACCGGAAAGCCGGCGTCGGTGACAAGCTGGCCGGTGTTGTCCAGATGCAGCGCACCGGCACGCGTGTAGCGTTCGCCGCCTGGCGTATCGACAGCGAAGAAGCCGTCGCCCTCGATGGCCACATCCAGCGCGCCGCCGGTCAGCGAGATCGAGCCGGCGGTGAAGTTCGAGCTCACGCCGTAGTCCAGAACGTAGGAATAATCCTTGTCGCTCGGCTGAAAGGTCGAGGCTTCGGCAACCGGCATCAGATACTCCTCGAACAGGAGGCGCTGCGCCTTGAAGCCGCTGGTGTTGATGTTGGCCAGATTGTTGGCCACCACGTTCAACTCGTTTCTGAGAGCCGTCTGTCGCGACAGCCCGATCAGGAGTGAATTCTCCATGACGTCGTTCCTATGCTCCCCAGCCGGCACCTGAACTCCCCAGAACAGGCGCCGTTAACCCTAAAGCACGGGGCGTGCCAGTTTCGGATTGCGCGGAAATCCACGGTTTTGCGTCGAGGGTGGGGTTGAGAACCCGGCAGGAACGCCCGTGCGGGCTTGCCGGTCGGCAAAAAATGCCCGGTCATGCGAGTCGTTAACGGCTCGGTAACTTCTCGTTAACCATTACGGCTTTAGAAATTAATCATACGCGCGGGAGGGAAGCGCAGCGAACGAGACCAGTCATGACGGCAGATGCGGATGCGGCCGAGGCCGAAGTCACCGAAGGTGGCGGCAAGTCGAAGAAGAAGCTCATCATCATCGCCGCAGGCGCTCTCGTTCTCCTTCTGGGTGGCGGTGCCGGCGGTGCCTATTTCATGGGTTTCTTCGACTCGGCGGAACCTGTAGCGGAGTTGCCCGAGGGCGAGGCGGTTCCGGAGCAGCGGCCGGCGGTGTTCTACGACCTGCCGGAGATGACGGTGAATCTCTCGTCGTCCGGTCGCGCGACGTACTTGAAGGTTCGTATTGCGCTTGAGGTCGCCGACCGCGATGCGATCGCGAAGATCGAGCCTTTGCTGCCGCGCATCCTGGATGCGTTCCAGGTTTATCTGCGCGAGCTCCGGCCGACCGATCTCGAGGGATCCTCGGGACTGTTCCGGCTCAAGGAAGAGCTGTTGAGGCGGATCAACACGGCCGTCTATCCGGCACGCGTCGAAGGCGTGCTGTTCAAGGAAATCCTGGTTCAGTAAGGCTTGGGGCCAATGGCTGAGGAAGACGATCTGGGCGATATCGACGAGGCGTGGGGCGAGGCACTGGCCGAGCAGCGCAGCGACGATGGCGAGGACGACGAGGATCTCGCAGCCGCGTGGGGCGCCGCTCTGGAAGAGCAGGGCGTCTCCGGCGGCGACGACATGGCCGCGCAATGGGCGGCCATGATCGATGACAGCGAGCCCGAACTCGAGAACGCCACCAGGGGTGCCGATCGAATCCTGAACCAGGAGGAGATCGACAACCTTCTGGGCTTCAACATCGAGGACACGATCGCCGCCGACCAGAGCGGTATCCGTGCCCTCATCAACTCGGCGATGGTCTCCTACGAGCGTCTGCCGATGCTCGAGATCGTCTTCGACCGGCTCGTCCGGCTGACGACGACCAGCCTGCGCAATTTCACCTCCGACAACGTCGAGGTGTCGCTCGACAATATTTCGTCCGTGCGTTTCGGCGACTACCTCAACTCCATTCCGCTGCCGGCGATCCTTGGTGTGTTCAAGGCGGAGGAATGGGACGGGTTCGGCCTGTGCACCGTCGAGTCGAGCCTGATCTACTCGATCATCGATGTGCTGCTGGGTGGCGGTCGCGGCATGTCCGCCGTGCGTGTCGAGGGGCGTCCCTACACGACCATCGAGACCAATCTCGTGCGGCGCATGATCGAGATCATCATGCACGACATGGAGCAGGCGTTCTCGCCGCTCTCACCTGTCCATTTCAATTTGGAGCGACTCGAGACAAACCCTCGTTTCGCGGCGATCTCGCGCCCGGCCAACGCGGCCATCCTCGTCGAGCTGCGTATCGACATGGAAGACCGCGGCGGCAAGATCGAGATCATGATGCCCTATGCGACGCTCGAGCCGATCCGCGATCTGCTCCTGCAGATGTTCATGGGCGAGAAATTCGGTCGCGATCCGATCTGGGAGGGCCATCTGGCCACCGAGATCTTCGCGGCCGAGATGAAGGTCGATGCTGTCCTGCACGAGACCCAGGTCCCGCTTGGACGTGTACTCGACCTGAAGGTGGGGGAAACCCTTCTTTTCGATGTGTCGCCAAACGATCCGGTGTCGATCAAGTGCGGCGGCATTCCCCTGACTCAGGGTACGATGGGCAAGGATGAGGATTCGATTGCCGTTCGCGTCGATCGGGGCCTGCAGAAACCCAAGATGACCTTGGCCGCCTTCGAGCGCGCGATGCAAAAGGAAATGGACCCGTCATGAGCACGCTGCCTCTCGGACTGATGATCGAAACCCTCGTCGCCGTGCTGCTGATGGTCACGATCGGTTACTGCGTCATCCTCAATTCGCGGCTGAAGCGTCTCCGCGCCGACGAGGAGTCCCTGCGTGCCACGATCTCCGAGCTGATCACCGCGTCGGAAATCGCGGAGCGTGCGATCCTGGGCCTGAAGGCGACCGCCGGCGAGGCGGATCGCACCCTTGGACAGCGTCTGGTCGAGGCCGAGCAGCTCTCCCATGACCTGAATGCGCAGATCGAGAAGGGCTCCAACGTCCTCGACCGCATCACCCAGATCACCGCGGCGGCCGCGTCTCCCGCCCAGCCGGCGGAGACGACCCTTGCCCAGCCGGCCGAGCCTGCCCGCCCGGCTCCGGCCATGCGTGCCAGCGACATCCGCTCGGCAGCGATCGAGGCGACCGCGCGCCTCGAGCATTTCCGCAAGCGCACCGCGGAGCAGGCCGCATGACCAGCCTGCGCCTGTTCCCCACGCTGTTGCTTGCCGCCAGCGCCCTTCTCGGGGTGAAGGTGCTTGCGATCGTGTTCGACGGCGGGCTTTCCGCGCCGTCGAGCATCGGTGTGGCCATGGCGCAGGACGCGGGTGCGCCCGCACAGGTGCAGGGCGATGCCGCCGGCTCCGACGGGGATCAGAATCCCCAGGCGATGCCTGCGGGAGATGCGGCGTCTTCCGATGGTGGAGACGACACCGCGCCGGGAAGCCTGCCCGAGGGGCTGGAACTCGGCAGCTCGATTGCGGAGCGAAAGGTTCTCGAATCCCTTTCCGGGCGCCGGCGGGAGCTCGACAAGCGGGAAAAGCAGTTCGAGCTGCGCCAGCAACTCCTTCAGCAGACCGAAGACCGGCTGCAGAAGAAGGTGGATGAGATGTCCGCTCTCGAGGCGAGCATCAAGGCCATGCGGGAGGAGCAGGAAAAGAAAGAGCAGGAGGAACTGCGCGGCCTCGTGACCATGTATGAGTCCATGAAGCCGAAGGATGCCGCGCGAATCTTCGACCGTCTCGATCTCGATATTCTGCTCAAGGTTTCGCGCGCGATGAAGCCGCGCAAGATGGCCGATGTGATGGCCAAGATGTCTCCGGAAGTGAGTGAAAGGCTGACCGTGGCGCTTGTCACGGGGCGCAAGCCGCGCGACGAGCAGCCGAAACCGGCTGTCGAAGCTCTCCCGAAGATCATGGGCAACTGAGCGGTCCGGGATGACGGGCGTTGCATTTCCGGGGCGGAAGCATCGCGATTTCAGTCATCGGTTAAACAGGACGTTAAGCCGGATGGTCTAAGCTGACCGTCCGTAAAGTCCTTCATGGGGTGCCCGGTGAGCAGGTTTGGCCGGACAATGCAGCGCGCTGGAGCCGTCGTCGCGAAGATCGCGCCGGCGGTTTGTCGTGTTGTGCTCCCGGCACTTGCCGTGGTGCCTCTTCTGGCTTCCGTCGGCACGACCGCACGTGCCGAAACGCTTGAGGCGGACCTCAAGGCGACCATGGAGCAGGGCTTCGCCCGCATGGTCCTGACCTTTCATGACCTCTCCCTTCTGCCGCAGTATGACGCGCTATCGTCCAATGGCGTGCTGCGCATCCGGTTCCGCGACGAGGTGCTGACCAGCGTCGACGACGTGCCGGTGAAGTTGCCCGGCTACATCTCGATCGCCCGTCGGGATCCGGATGGTTCGGCGCTCCGTTTCGCCCTCATGCAGGACTTCCGGGTCAATACGATGGAAGCGGGCGAGAAGCTGTTCATCGACCTTCTGCCGCCGAACTGGCAGGGCATGCCGCCGGGCCTGCCCGATGACGTGGTGCGGGAACTGGCGAAGCGCGCGGAGGAGGCGATCCGCAAGGCCCGGGCGCTTGAGCAGGCGCGCCTCAAGGGGCAGGAAGAGCCGGCGGTGAACCTGGCGATCGGAAGTCATCCGACCTTCACGCGGCTCGCCTTCGAGTGGAATGTGAACTTCGATTCCGCCTTCGTTCGCGAGAACGACATGGTCAAGGTCACCTTCAACCATGACGCTGATCTCGACCTTGGTCAGCTCAAGGCACACCTGCCCCCCGGCGTGGTGGACGCGACCGCCTTTCCGGACCAGGGCAAGCTGAAGTTCCTGCTGCGCATCTCGCCTGATGTGGACATTCGCGCCTTCCGCGAGGATCAGACCTATGTGGTGGACGTGACGCCGCCGGCGATGCCCGCGGACGCGATCAACGCGGCGTTCGACAAGGCATTGAGCAACGAGGGCGAGGGAAAGACCGGCGTCGTGAACGCCCCCGGGCGCCAGATTTCGGCCGGCGAAGGCGGCGGCGCTCCGGCGATGCCGCCCGAGTCCGGAGCGCAGGGTGAGACGAACCTGGATGCGGGCATGGCGCCGTCCGGTCAGACGGCAAACGCGGACGATAGTCAGACGGCTGCAGCCAGCGAACAGGCGCAGCCCGGTGAGGCGGCGGCGCTTCCCGAGGATCCGGCCCCCGTTGGTCCCGAAGGTGAGCCCGCCCGGAGCACTGTCACGCCGACGCCGCGCACGAAGCCGGACAAGGCCGGTGAGGTTGCCGACGTCGCGACACCGGAGGCGGCCCCGCCCGTCTCCTCGCCGCCGGCGACGGCCGAGGCGACGCAGGATGCCCTTCCCGGAGCCTCCGGCGAGCCCACCCAGGCGACGAGCGAAAACGCGGAGGCGGTTGCCGATGCGCCTGCCGAGCAGCAGCCCGGGCCGCAGGAAGCGCCTGCCACGCCGCCGGTTGCTGCTGCCGCCGCCGATGCCGGGCAAGTGGCGGACGACATTCCCGACGCCATCGATCTCACCTCGATCAGGGCTCCCCAAGCTCAGGAGCAGCCCGAGGCCCGCGCATCTCCGGAACAACCGCCCGCGGGGTATGACGACGAGAGCCGGCGCTTCGTGGCCGTGGAAGCCCGCCGTATCGGCGACATGGTCCGGATCGTGTTTCCCTTTTCCGAGGAGGTCGCCTCTTCGGTCTTCCGTCGGCACGAGAGCGTGTTCCTTGTCTTCGATACCTCGGATCCGATCGACGTTCGCGGAATGCGCTCCGTTCTCGCCGACATGGTGGAAACCGTCGAGGTCACCGGGGCCGCCGACTGGCAGACCATTCGCGTCGATCTTGCCGACGATGCCCTTGCCACGGTCGGCGTCGATGGCAGTTCGTGGATCCTCACGATCGGTGACACGATCCTTGAGCCTTCCCGCCCCTTGACGCTCGAGCGGACGGTGCGAGGAGATGGCGGAACGATCATCACGGTTCCTTTCCAGGAGCCGGGCAGGATCCATGAGGTCCGCGACCCCTTCGTGGGCGACGTGATCAAGACGGTGACCGGCTTCGGTCCCGCCCGTGGCGTTCTCAAGCCGCATCGTTTCGTCGAGTTCGATGCGCTGATGTCGGCCCATGGCGTCGCGGTGGTTCCGCGCGCCGACGATCTTGTTGTCGAGACGGCGGGCGACAAGATCGTGCTGCAGCGCCCGCAGGGACTTTCGATTTCAAACGGGGACCTCTCGGAAGGAACCCGGATCCTGCAGCCGGTGACCGACAGGCACGCGCCTGCCCATGTCGAACTGGGCAAGCTCACGGCGAGCGACACCAAGGATTTTCTGCAGAAGGTCAAGGCGATGGAATATCGCATCGCCAGCGCTCCCGAGGGCGCGCGGCGGGTTCCGCGCATGGACCTCTCGCGCTTCTACCTGGCGCATGGCTTTGCCCAGGAAGCGCTTGGACTGATGCGGCTGGCTGCGGAAGACGATCCCACGCTGGAAAGGGACGCGACCTTCAGCCTGCTCATGGGCGCGGCACAGGTGCTTGCAGCAAGACCCAAGGATGCGCTGGAGTATCTCAATCAGCCGGATCTGCTTCAAAGCCCTGATGCGGCGGTGTGGCGCACGATCGCGGCGGCGGAAATGCGTGACTGGAACATGGCGCGCGAAGGGCTCGCCCGCGCGCGCGCGGTGGTCGGCAACTACCCGGTTTTCGTGCAGACGGAGTTCAATCTGGCCGCGGCCGAGACGATGGTCGAGATCAACGACTTCGGAAGGGCGGGCGGCATCCTGTCGGAAATCGACCCGAGTCTCGCCACCTCGCGCCAGGCCGGACGCTATGACCTCCTGCGCGGCCAGATCGCCGACGCTTCGGGGCGGTCGCGGGAGGCGCTCACGGCGTTTGACGTTGTCCGCCGGTCGGATGAGCGTCCGCTTTCGGCGGAAGCGACCTATCGTGCGTTGCGGATCCGGCACCGGGACGGCGAAATTTCCACGCAGGAGGCGATCGACCAGCTTTCGGGCCTCGCGACCTCGTGGCGCGGCGACGAGACGGAGCTCAAGACCTTGCGCTTCCTGGCCCAGCTGCAGGCGCAGGCGGGGAACTACCGTGAGGCGTTCGAGGCCATGCAGGCGGCGCTGCAGGCGAACCCCGCCGCCGAGACCGCGCGCCTGCTGCAGGACGAGATGGGGGCTGTCTTCAGCAACCTGTTCCTGCGTGGCGGAGTGGACAAGATGGAGCCGGTCAAGGCTCTGGCTCTCTTCTATGACTTTCGCGAGATGACACCGGTCGGGCGGCGCGGTGACGAGATGGTGCGTCGCCTTGCCAACCGGCTGATCGCAATGGACCTGCTTGACCAGGCTGCCGATCTCCTGCGGCACCAGATCGATCATCGCCTGAAGGGCGCGGCCCGTGCCCAGGTGGCGGCCGATCTCGGGGTGGTTTACCTGATGGATCGCAAGCCGGAGCGGGCGTTGCGTGTTCTCAACCAGACCCGCCAGGCGAAGCTGCCGCGCGAGCTGGAGCGGCAGCGCAACGTGGTCGAGGCCCGCGCGCTTACCGAAAGCGGTCGTCCCGACCTCGCGCTCGAGATCGTGCGAAACATGCGCGGCGAGGACGTCGACCGGCTGCGCGCCGACACGTTGTGGGCGGCAAGGAGCTGGCGGGAAGCGGGCGAGCAGATCGAGGGTCTCCTCGGCGGCCGCTGGGCCGACGACGTTCCGCTCGCCGATCAGGAGCGCAGCGACCTTCTCCGGGCGGCGATTGCCTATTCGCTGGCCGAGGACGGTTTCAGCCTGAGCCGTCTGGCGACAAAGTTCGCGAGCAAGATGAGCGACAGCCCGGACGCCAAGGCGTTCCAGGTCGTGACCCGCCCGGTCGAGGAACGTGGAGTGGAGTTCCTCTCGGTGCTCGACAGCCTGCAGGCCGTGGATTCCCTCGACGTCTTCCTGTCTGAATATCAGCGCAAGTATCTTCAGCCGAGCAACCCGCTCGCCGAGGATCCGCGCCCGCCGGAGGTCCGCCCCCAGGACCAGACCGTCGACCGGCGGCCCGCAAGCGCGCCTGACGAGACCGCAGGCTGAACGGCAAAAGCCCGGAGCCCCGGGCTTTCTCCTTCTGATAGTCAAGACGAACGGGACCGTCTTTCAGCGTGGACCGGACGCGAGACGCGCGGCTATCCGGTGGCGAAGGACTGGACGAGGCTGCCTGCAAGCAGGTTCCAGCCGTCCACGAGCACGAAGAAGATCAGCTTGAACGGCAGCGAGATCACCACCGGTGGCAGCATCATCATGCCCATGGACATGAGAACCGATGCAATCACAAGGTCGATGATCAGGAAGGGCAGGTAGATCAGGAAGCCGATCTCGAAGGCTCGACGCAACTCGCTGATCATGAAGGCCGGCACCAGGATGCGCATGCTGATGTCTTCCGGGTTTTCCGGCGCCTCCTGGCCGGAGAGTTCCACGAAGAGGGCCAGGTCGTTTTCTCGCACGTTGGCGCGCATGAACGTGTGAAAGGGGATCGAGGCCCGCTCATAGGCCTCGGTGAGTTCGATGTTGCCGTCGACGAGCGGCTGCACGCCTTCGCTGTAGGCTGTCTCGAACACCGGGGCCATGATGAAGGCGGTAAGGAAAAGGGCCAGAGAGGTCATCACCGCGTTGGGCGGTGCGGTCTGAAGGCCGATCGCCGACCGCAGAAGCGAGAGCACCACGACGATGCGCGTGAAGCTCGTCACCATCACCAGGATCGATGGCGCGAGACTGAGAACCGTCAGAAGGGCGACGAGCTGAACGGCGCGTTCGGTGAGGCTCGTGCCTTCACCGAACCCGATCGAAATGTCCTGCGCCATTGCGGGCGCGGCGAGCGCGAACACGCCGGCAACCACCGCAAGGACCAGCCCCGCGACACGCATACCGCGGATCAGGGGAGCGGCGATGGCTTGGTCCGGCCGGACGCCGCGGCCCCGTGTCATGATTTGCGCGACCCGTTGATCTCGTTGAGAAGGCGCGCCATCTCCTCCTCGATGGCATCCATCGAGCCGTCCTTTGCATCCGCCGGGCCTTCGGCCTTCTTTTCCGGTTCAGCCGACGGAGCGGCGGAGCCCTTGATCGGCTCCTCGGGCGTTTCGGTGGCGGAAGAGGGCGAGGTGTCCTCCTGTCCGGTCACGGTTGTATCCGTGGCGGGTTCCGTCTTTGTGGCGGGCTGGGAGGGGGCTGCAGACATGGCCGGTTCGCTGCGTGGCGGAACCGGCGACGCGGGTGCGGGAGCACCTCCCAGTTCAGCAAGGAGGGCGTCCTCGAGCGCCGTGTCCATTTCGCGGGATGTGCCGGACGTCGGAGCGGAGACGCTGGGCGCCGCGTCCCTGTCGGCCTTCGGCTTGTCTTCCTGGACGGGAGCCTTCACCTCGGCAGGCGCGGCGGCGGCCGGGGCCTTGGCCTCCGGCGTTGCAGCAGGCTCCGGGGTCACCGCCGGAGCGGGGCGCGGGGAAAGCGGAGCCGATGCCAGGCTGCCTGTTGAAGGTGCGCTGACCGTTGTTGCCGTCAGGCCGCTTTGCGGCTCCCGAGAGGTTGCAGGCGCTGCGGCCGGTGTGAGACCGGGGCGGCGGGCGGTCTCGGGGGATGCCGTCTGTCCCTGTTGCGGATAGGCGGTGCGGGCACTCGCCGCCGGGCCGGAAGACGGCGGTGTGAGGGTGCGGCGGACCGGAGGCTCCGTGCGTGCTACCGGCTCGGAGCGAGCCGGTGTCTCGGAGCGCGTTCCCGGTGTTGCCACGTCGCCTGCACGCGATGCGGTGCGCTTGGCAAGCCCCGCAACGGCGGCGCCGGCCGCCGCGACTGCCGAACCGGCGGCCGCCGCCGAGGTTCCGGCGCGGCGCAGGGGAGAGGAGGCGTCTGAGGCCGGTGTGGTTTGCTGCTGCGGACGCGGTGCGGCGGGGCGTTGCGGTGCGGGCGCCGGCGCACGAGGCGTGCTCGGCACGGGCCGGGTCGGGGAGGGGCCGCGAGGCGCCTCGCCGCGCGGAGGCTCGGGCGCGCGCTGTGACGTCGGGGCCGGGCCTTGTGCAGGCGCTTGCATGGTCGCGACCGGCTGCTGCATTGCCGGGGAGGACGGTGCGGGCTCAAGCGTGGGGTCCGCGGGGACGGCAGGCGTTTCCATCGGCGGCGGGGCGAAACCCGGTGCCGGTTGACGCGGATAGGACTGGGAGACGGGAACACCGCGCACGATGTTCTGTTCCACCACGACGTCGCTCGGACCGCCGACCAGGATCAGGTGTTCGACGTTGTCACGGCGGATCAGCACGAGACGGCGGCGCGTATCCAGTGCCGCTGCATCCATCACGGCAATGCGTGGCTGGCGCGAGCGGCCGCCGAGCGCGCGGGTGGTGGCGATGCGCCGGAGGACCCAGACGAAGATCGAGATCAGCGCCAGCACGATTATGACGGCGATGAAGAAACCGATTCCGCGGGCCCAGCCCGGTTCCATCTGGAAGGTGTCGACCAGCCAACTTGTCATGCCCAACGGCCTTTTCTCTTGAGCTTTCGGGTGCGCTTGCCAGCCGCATCCGGCTCCTTGCCCGGGAATGACGCACCGATGCGCCATTCCACCCCTTCGCCGCGCTCCTTGCAAGGCCGCGTGGCGACCTTCGCGACGGGCGCGAATCCTGTCATTAACGTTTCTGTTTATCCGTTTTGCGCGATTCCCTCAAAGAGGGAACGCAAAGGCGCCGACTCGGCGGGGCAAAAAATGCCGATCACGCGCTCGGTGCCGCTTTCTGCAAGTGCCGATTGGACCGCTTCAGCCCGGAAAATCACCGGTTTGGCGCCTCGCATCTTACTGGATGGTTAATCGTTAACCGCTTGTTAACCATCAAGGCGGCAGGATCTGCCTAGTAACGAAACTGTCGGAGCCTGGCCATGTCGGTCACCAGCCTGCCTCTGTTCCAGATGCTGAAGACGAAGATGCAGTGGCATCAGACCCGGCAGGGTGTGCTGGCGGAGAATGTCGCCAACACCGATACGCCCGGATACCAGGGGCGCGACCTGAAGAGCTTCTCGTTCAAGGACGCAATGGACCAGCAGCCCATGGGTCTGCAGACGACGCGCACGAGTCAAAGCCACCTGACGGGCTCGATGATGCGTGAAACGGACGCCGCCAAGGTCGATGGACGCGAGGGCTTCGAGACCACGCCGGACGGCAACACGGTCAGTCTCGAGGAGCAGATGATGAAGGTGACCGAGAACCAGCTCGACTATCAGGCGGTCGCTTCGCTCTACACGAAGAGCCTCGGTCTTCTGCGTACCGCGCTGTCGCGCAACGGCTAACGCATCGCCGGCCCGGATGAGCGGGCTCGCGCGGTGAAGGAGTGATCCATGGACTTCGTCAAGTCGATCTTCGTGGCCGCGTCGGGCCTCAAGGCCCAGAGCGGGCGCATGCGGATCATCGCGGAGAATATTGCCAACGCCGATTCCACCGGTCGTACGCCGGGCGAGGATCCCTACCGGCGCAAGATCCCGACGTTTCAGGCGGAACTCGACCGCGACCTCAAGGCTGAGGTCGTCGAACTCGGACCGGTCGAATTCGACAAGTCCGACTTCAAGAGCCGCTACGAGCCGGGGCATCCGGCGGCTGACCAGGACGGCAACGTCAAGATGCCGAACGTCGACACGCTGGTCGAGATGGTGGACATGCGGGAAGCGCAGCGGTCCTACGAGGCGAACCTCAATCTCATCTCGGCAACCCGTCGCATGGTTCAGAAGACCATCGATATCCTGCGCGCCTGACCGGCCCGCCTGACTGCATTCAAGAGCCTACGGAGCCCTTCCCATGTCTATCCCGTCGATCGCCGCAAATGCCTATCGCATGACGTCGGCCCTGTCCGGCGCGGCCCAGGACGGAAAGGCCCAGAACACGACCGGTTCGCCGGATTTCGCCGGAATGGTGAAATCTGCCGTCGAGACGGTTGTCGAACAGGGCAAGAAGTCGGACAATCAGGCCATGGCGCTCACCGAGGGCAAGGCCAATGTGGTCGACGTGGTGACGGCCGTTGCCGAGACCGAAGTGGCGCTTGAGACGCTCGTTTCCGTGCGTGACCGGGTGATCTCCGCCTATCAGGAGATCATGCGGATGCCGATCTGAGCCGGGCTCGCCATTGCCGTCGCGCCATGGCAGCGACGGTTTGCCGGGCGGGCGCCCTCGGGAGCGGAACGCGACGCCAAGCGCAGCGAATGGATCATGACCGGGCCTGAAGTTCTCGATATCGCCCGTCAGGGCATCTGGACCCTCATCATCATTTCGGCGCCGCCGATGGTGGTGGGGCTTCTTGTCGGTGTGGTGATCGCCCTGTTCCAGGCGCTGACGCAGATTCAGGAAATGACGCTTGTCTTCGTGCCGAAGATCCTCGCGATCTTCATCACGCTCATCATTACGCTGCCGTTCATGGGGCAGGTGTTGCAGAGCTTTACCGCGCGCGTCGCGGATATCATCATCAACGGAAGCTAGCGTTCCCGATCGTCGCGGCAGAGGAGACCGGCGCAATGCTCGTCGTTGCGGGCAAGAGACAACGGCAGGGGCGCTCCGCAGGGCGGCCCGTTGCCGCGCGCCGGGGCTGAACCGGAATGCAGTTCGACGTCTCCTTCCTGCCGGATATCGCTCTCGTGTTCATGCTGGTCTTCGCGCGTATCGGCACAATGCTGATGCTGATGCCGGCGCTCGGTGAGGGGTCGATCTCGACGCGCGTGCGTCTTTCCCTGGCTGTCCTGCTGACGCTGATCTTCTATCCGCTGGCGCAGCCGCTCTACGGGATCGATACGGCGACGGGATTGCCGCAGGTTGCGCAGATGCTGGCGCTGGAGTTCGCGGTCGGCTTCTTCATCGGGCTGGGCGCGCGCATGATAACCTACGCGCTGTCGGTGGCCGGGATGATCATCGCCAACCAGACCGGCCTCGCCTTCGCCATGGCGACCGACCCGACCATGGATGGCCAGCAGGGTGCCGTGATTGGCTCCTTCCTGAGTCTTCTCGCGGTAACGATGGTGTTCGCCACGAACCTCCACTACCTCGTGATTGCGGCCATGAACGACAGTTTCACGATGTTCCCGCCCGGTGCGCCGCTGCCCGTCGGCGATATGGCAGAGATGGCGACGACCATGGTCGCGGACCTCTTCACGGTGGCCATGCGGCTGTCCGCGCCCTTCCTCGTCGTGGGGCTCGTCTTCTATTTCGGCCTCGGCCTGCTCAACAAGCTGATGCCGCAGATGCAGATCTTCTTCATTGCGATGCCGGTTACCATCGGCGTCGGCGCCCTGATGCTGTTCGCGCTGCTGACGACCATGATGATGTGGTATCTGTCGCACTTCGAAATGGCTCTCGGCCGGTTCATCGCGGGGTAGGGCGATGGCCGAGCAGGACGACGCCGAAAAGACAGAAGACCCCACGCAAAAAAAGCTCGACGACGCGCTCGAAAAGGGTGACGTCGCCAAGAGCCAGGAGGTCTCGACCTGGTTCGCGATGCTGGGCACCGGGCTGGTGATCGCCATGCTCGCCCCCTCCACGGCGGAAAGTCTCTACGCGACGCTGCGCGGCTATCTGGTTCATGCCCACGACATTCCGGTCGACGGCGCCGCGCTGACCGATCTTTGGCGCACGACCGGCCTCAAGGTGGCCGCGATCCTGGCCTTCCCCCTGCTGCTCCTCCTCCTGCTGGCGGTGGCCGGCAATATGATCCAGCACAACCTCATATGGACCACCGAACGCATGAAGCCGAAGCTGGAGAAGATCTCTCCGGTCGCCGGGTTCAAGCGTCTGTTCTCCTCCGAAAGCCTGGTGAACTTTGCCAAGGGGCTGGTGAAGATCTTTGTCGTGGGCGGGCTGATGGTCGCCGTCATATGGCCCCATCGCGCCGAGATCGACACGATGATCCTGCGTGAGACCGGACTGCTTCTGATCGAGGTGCGCGATCTCGTGCTGCAACTCGTCATGGCCGTTCTCGGCGTCATGACCGTGGTGGCGGCACTCGACTACGTGTGGCAGCGCAAGAAATGGTTCGACAAGCAGAAGATGAGCCAGCGCGAGATCAAGGACGAGTACAAACAGTCCGAGGGCGACCCGCTGGTGAAGGGCAAGATCCGGCAGTTGCGCATGGAGCGCTCGCGCAAGCGCATGATGGCCTCGGTTCCCGACGCCACCGTGGTCGTCACCAACCCGACCCACTATGCGGTGGCCCTGAAATACGAAAGCGGCATGCAGGCGCCGGTCTGCGTCGCGAAGGGAACGGACCGCGTTGCTTTGCGCATTCGCGAGGTGGCGAAGGAGAACGATGTGCCGGTCATCGAGAACCCGCCGCTTGCCCGTGCTCTTTTCGCGACCATCGAGATCGAGCAGGAAGTGCCGGAAGACCAGTATCGCGCGGTGGCGGAAGTGATCGGTTTCGTTTATCGAATGCGGGAGCGCAAATCCTGGCGCGGCTGACGACTCGTCCCGGAACGTGCCGGGGCGCCTTCTTCAGGGGGAGACGCCGTGACCGGCCCGAAGACCGGGATGACCGGCCGGCGGAGCGCTGGAGATCTGACAGGTGTGCGCGGCCGGAGGTCCTGCCGGGACGTGGCTGCTGCCTTCGGGGGTTGGCATGAACGACATCGAACCGGTGGTTCGGGATGCGGCCGTTGAGCGGCCGGAACGTACGGGAAGCATCTGGCTTCTGATCGTCCTGGCGCTTGCGCTCGTGGCGGCGGTCGCTGGTCTGGCGCTCATGCCCAGGGACCAGGCGCAACCCTATGTGCTTGCCCTTCTTGGCATCCTTTCGGTGGTCGGCATCTTTTCGCTCTTTGCCGGAGCGATCGGCCTGCTGAGATTTTCCGGCCGTGCGCCTGCCAGTCCGCTGCCGGCGGCATTTCTCGATTCCTTCGCCGAAGGCGTCCTCATCTGTGAGCGTGACGGACGCATCGTCTATTCCAACGCGGCCTATGCCCGGCTGATCGGCGCCCAGAGCGCGGCCGAGGTGCGCGGCGTGGAGCGCGTGTTCTCCGCCGACCCCGCCGCAACCGACACGATCTTCCGGCTGTCGCGGGCGGTGGCCGACGAAGCCACGGGAGAAGAGGAGATCCGTCTTCCGCATCCGCTTGGGCGGAACGACGGCGAGCCGCGCTGGTATCGGGTCGGGGTGCGTCCCCTGAAGATGGAGCAGGGTGGCCGTGGCGGGCGCGTTGCCACCGTCTGGCAGGTCGCCGACATTTCCGGCGACCGTACCGAGCAGGAAACCTCCTTCCAGGAGCTGCAGCGCGTCATCAACTTCCTGGACCATGCGCCGGCGGGCTTCTTCTCCTGCGACGGGCGCGGACGGGTGGTCTACATCAACGCCACGCTCGCCGACTGGCTCGGCTACGATCTGGTGCAGTTCGAGGCCGGGTCGCTGTCGCTGGGAGATTTCATTCGCGGTGATGGCGCGGAACTCCTGCTGTCGCTTCAAGGGCGTCCGGGCGAGGTCAAGAACGAGAGCTTCGATCTGGACCTGGTCGCGCGCAACGGGCGCGGCGTTCCCGTCCGGATCCTGCACAGGGTTCCGTTCGGACCGGAGGGACGGGCCGGCGAGAGCCGTACCATCGTTCTCAACCGATCGCGCGGCGAGGATTCCGCCGAGGCGTTGCGGTCGTCCGAGGTGCGCTTCGCGCGCTTCTTCAACAACACGCCGATCGCGATCGCCTCGATCCTGCGCGACGGCAACATTCACAAGACCAATGCCCCCTTCGTGCGGTTGTTCGGTACATCCGACGGGGCCGCTGGGACCGTGAAGCTGGTCGATCTCGTGGCGCCGGGCTCGCGGCAGCGGCTTGCGGAGCAACTCGCCTCCGCCGCCGACGGGCAGAGCGAGATTCCCCCGATCGAGGTGCGTCTCGACGAACGCGAGGACGGTCGCTGCGCCACGGTCTATGTCTCCGCGGTGCGTGATGGCGAGGAGGACGGCGACGTCGCCATCGTCTATGTGCTCGAGACCACCGCCCAGCGGGCGCTCGAGGCCCAGTTCGCCCAGGGGCAGAAGATGCAGGCCATCGGCCAGCTTGCCGGCGGCGTGGCGCATGACTTCAACAACGTCCTGACGGCGATCATCGGGTTCTCGGACCTCCTGCTTGCAAGCCATCGGCCGAGCGATCCGTCCTTCCAGGACATCATGAACATCAAGCAGAACGCCAACCGTGCCGCCGGGCTCGTGCGCCAGCTTCTGGCGTTCTCGCGCCGGCAGACGTTGCGGCCGAAGGAACTGGCGCTCAACGACGTTCTGGCGGACCTGTCGATCCTGCTCGACCGGCTTCTGAGCGAGAAGGTCGAACTCAGCGTCGTGCACGGGCGCGACCTTTGGCCGGTGATGGCGGACCTGAACCAGCTCGAGCAGGTGATCGTCAATCTTGCCGTGAATGCGCGTGATGCCATGCCCGAGGGTGGAAGGCTGACCATCCGCACGCTCAATGTGAGTGAGGAGCAGTCGCGTGATTTCGACAACACGCGCGGCATGCCGGCGGCCGAGTATGTCCTTGTCGAGGTGACCGATACCGGCACCGGCATGACACCGGAGGTCATGGAAAAGATCTTCGAGCCGTTCTTCTCCACCAAGGACGTGGGCAAGGGAACGGGGCTCGGGCTTTCCACCGTCTATGGCATCGTGAAGCAGACCGGCGGCTTCATTTTCTGCTCCAGCGAAATGGGAGCGGGAACCACGTTCCGCATCTTCCTGCCACGGCACGTCCGCGACGAGTCGGAGCAGGTGGAGGCTCGTCCGGTCGAGCAAACGCCGCTTACCGATCTTACCGGCTCCGCGACAATCCTCCTGGTGGAGGACGAGGAAGCGGTGCGCGCCTTCGCCGCCCGCGCGCTGACCTCGCGCGGCTACACCGTGCATGAGGCATCCAGCGGTGCAGAGGCCCTGGAAATCATGGAAGAGACCGGCGGCGAGGTGGATCTGGTCGTCTCGGACGTGGTCATGCCGGAAATGGACGGCCCCTCGCTGCTGCGGGAGCTGCGCAAGACCCAGCCGGACCTCAAGATCATCTTCGTCTCGGGCTATGCCGAGGACGCGTTCGAGAAGAACCTGCCGGAGAACGAGAAGTTCTCCTTCCTGCCCAAGCCTTTCACGCTGAAGCAGCTTGCCACCGTGGTGAAGGACGTTCTGGCGGGTTGAGGCTCTCAGTCGATCCCGGCCGGCGGCAGGTCGGACCGGTTGCACGGAACAGAAAGGCCCCGCCAATGGCGGGGCCTTTCGTCTTGCTGGACTGTCGCGTCAGGACACCCCTGAACGGTCAGGGCGCTTCTGAATGGACCGTGGCGCCTAGATGCAGGAGGCCGAGCCCTCGGCCTTGGTCTTGAGACCGACAAGGCTGTCACGCGGATTGTACTGCGGCTGGGTCAGGGTGAAGACCTGCTCGAGCGCGGTGCCGGCGTTGTTCACGACAGCAACGTCCTGGACCACGAAGGTATCGCAGCCGGCTCCCTGGAACCGCACGCGGATGCGGAACTTGCGCGGGCCGTTGTCGGAGGGGCCGAACTCGCTGTCGAGGGCCGGATTCGAGCCGGTGACCGTGCGCTCGAGAACCACCATGTTCGGCTGGTTCTGGGCGATTGCCGTTCCACGTTCGATGGCGTTGGCAACGATGGTCTGGCGTACGGTTTCCGTATTGGCGGCGACCTTGATCGACTGGGCGCCCGCCGGGACGGTCAGGACCGCCTGCTTGGGGGCGGTGT
Source organism: Stappia sp. (assembly GCA_002722295.1). Classification (GTDB taxonomy): domain Bacteria; phylum Pseudomonadota; class Alphaproteobacteria; order Rhizobiales; family Stappiaceae; genus Stappia. The sequence continues at coordinate 34,206 of PBLF01000012.1, forward strand.
CGATGTTCGTACGTCGTCCGGACTGGCAGGCTGCCAGGGCCAGCGCGGCGGCAAGGACGACGGTCAGGCGAAGGTACATGTCGAATTCATCTCCTGGCGGACACTCACATGCGGGCGGAGGGACGAACGATCCGCACCCGGTGCGGCCCAGCATGTGCCGGCCAGATTAACAGACCCTGCAGGAGCGCGCATCCGCACAACGTGCGGACGCGAAAATGGTTTCAGAACGTGTCGCCCGTGTCGAAACCGCCACCGCCGAAGGAACCGCCGCCCGAGAAACCGCCTCCGCCGAAGCCGCCGCTGTCGCCTCCCATGGAGCCGGGCAGGCCGATTCCGCCGGGAAAGCCGACGCGGTTGCCGTGACGTGGTCGGCGGCGGCGGGCTTTCTCGGCCTTGGCCCAGTAGTCTGAGCCCGACAGCGTTCCCCTGGCGAGTTCGCCGAGGAGCACCCCTGTCAGGCTGTCGTCGTCGAAGGTCGAATCCCACGTATCGTAGCGGCGGGTGCGGAATTGCCGGGCGACCTTGACCAGTTCACCCCGCCGCCGTTCCAGGTCGCGCAGGGCGCTCTGATCATTTTCCAGTGCCAGTGCCGCCTGACCGATGCGTGCATCGAGATCCTGAAGGCGCCGGACAATGGCCTCGTCCTCGCGGGAGGGTGTGGCGCGGGCTTCCTTCCACAACGTGGAGAGCTGCTCGGAGCGCAGCGAGCGCAGAAGCGCTTCCTCCGCGCCCCGATAATCCGCGTCTTCGCCGACGAGGAAGGGCTGTTCGCGACGCACCACCTCGGCGAGTTCCGTTTCGAGGTCCTCCAGCCGGGCCGTGATTTCCTCGATCTTGGCTTCGGCCGCGTCGATCGTGGCCGCGAGGTCCTCGCCTGCAATTTCGGCGGCTGCCTGGCGCGAAAGCGCGCCCAGGCGCTCCCGCTCCGCCCTGGCCTCCGTTTCACGCTCGCTGGCGTAGACGTCGAGACGCTCGGGGATCTCGACCAGCATCGCGTAGTTGGGCCTTGCATCGTCGTAGCGGATCAGCCCGGCGACCCAGCGATCGAGCATCCGCACCACGCCGGACGAGCCGTAGGACGAGGTGCCGAAGCCGCGTTGCCAGAGATAGACGAACAGCGGATCGCCTTCGTAGGCCTTGCCTTTCTCGGCACGATCCTCGGCCGCGCGGCGGGCCTTCTCGCGGGCCGCTTCGGCGGTTGCCCGGGCCGCATCCGCGCGCTCGCGCTGGGCGGCGTACTCCGGATCGTCGGCGAGCCGCGTGTCCACCGCCTCGAGGATATTGTCCAGGCGGTCGCTTGCCGCGTCGCGTTCCCGTGTCAGCTTGCGTCGCTCGTCGGTAAGGGAGGCAACCTCCGCTTCAAGCGCGGCATGCTGGGCGCGCAGGTCCGACAGGGCGAGGCCGCGCTGCTCCAGGCGCTTGCGTGCTTCCGCCTCGTCGCGATCGATGCGCTGGCCGAAGGCGTGCTCGCCGCCGTCGCGCAGCCGGAAGCGCGCAAGCTCGCGATAGGCGTCCAGTTCGGCGCGGCGCAGGTCGGCAATGTCGGCCATGGCCGTCTCGACCGCGCGTTTCATCGCGGTCTCTTCCTGGCGAAGTTCGCCGAGCGTGCGCTCGATCGATCCCAGCGTCTGGCGTCCGCTTACCATGTCTGCCGTCCAGCCCCTTCAGGTGTTTCTGCCGCGTCTACCAACGGGTGATCGCTCCGGCATCGACCGGCATGTTCCAGTCCGGCTCCAGTTTTCCGCGCTCCTTGACGCCGAGAACAGCGTTCTGGACGATGCCGTCGTCCTCCTTGTCGCGCCGGACCGCCTCGAAGGTGGATTGCGGCACGCGCTGGGCCCAGATCGTCACGGCCGTCGTCTCGCCGTCCTCCTCGGAGGTGATGTCGCGCGAAAGGGGCGTGCCCTCCGGGCCGATGGCCTCGACAACCAGATAGTAGTTCCGCGAAGCCCGGTTCGCCTGCGGAATGCGGGTCACGCCGGTCGGCGTGCCGGGGCGTGAAACAACGCGCACCTGATAGGTCTCCAGAAGCCGTGCCTCGAGCGCCTGAAGGCCGGCCAGGGCCGCCCTTGCCGCGGTCGCGTCGCCACGCGCCGCCGCGGCCCGTCCGTCGGCTGCGATCGCCTGCGCCCGTTCGCCTGCCTCCGGAGCGGATGCAAGGGCTGCGATGCGCTGTTCGAGTTCGGTGTAGCTTTCCGGCAGCGTCTGGCTCAGCTCCACGCGCAGCGCTTCCGCCGCGCGCTCGCGTGGCGCGACGACCAGAAACCGCCAGGCCAGGAAGGCCGCAAGGAGAAGGGCGAGGACGATGAGAAGGATCTTCCCCCACTTCGCCCGGGTGACATAGATCGTCGCCAGCGTTCGCGAGACGCCAAGAGCTGGCGGCGAGTAGACGAACCGGTTTTCCTTCAGGCTTTCGACGCCCTCGGAAAGAATGCGTTCGGAGACCTCGATGCCCTGGCTCTTGTAGATCTGGCGCAGGCGCTCGATCATCGCCTGGTCGCGATGGTCGCTGTCGAGTTCCCTGAGGGCGATCCTCTCGTCGTGCCGGAGCGTGTCGACGACGTCCATCGCCAGCATCAGATCATCCAGCGGTGGCCTGGTGGATGCGCTGTCGGAACCCATGCCGTCCTTCCTGTTGAGCCCGTCATGCCCGGAGAGGCGCGAGCGGCACGGACCCGGAAAACCCGGGGCCGGCCCTTTCGTTCAGTTCGGTCCTCCGGCCATCGTACCGAGCAGGGGCTGGCCGGACCGGATCGGGATCACGCGTTCAGCGCGTTGCCCTTGGCCGCGAGCTTTGCCAGGCGACGCTTTCCGTCCTCGACCGCATCGCGGATCTCTTCGGAGTTCTTCGTCGACATCTTGCGCATCTCGGTGATGATCTCGCGCGAATTGACCTGGAATGTGATCACGGAATCGACAAGCTTCTTGACCGCCGCCGCCTGGACGGTGGGGCCGTAGCCCGCCTTGAGTGCCGCTTCCTGTACCGCGTCACCGATCTCGGCGAGTGTCTCGAGAGATTTCGACACGCCTTCCTTCATGGCGTTCAGGGTCTCTGTCGACTCATGCAGTCCCTGCAGGCCGGTGAAGGACGCGTTGAGCGCGGTCAGCACCGAATCGTTGGTGGAGAAGAAGCTGACGGCCTGTGCGTAGACCCGTTCCTTGGCGTTCGTCGTCTGCATCAGCCGGGCCATGATGACCTCGGACGTGTTGTAGCCGATCGTCAGGTTGTCGGAGAGGTCCTTGGCGATCTGGTAGCGCTTTTCCTCATCCTGCATCTCGCGCATGGTCTCGTCGCGGGCAAGCTCGAGACGGGCCTTGGCAGCGGCGTCGGCGCCGTCATGAGCCTCGACCGCGGCGTTCGCCTTCTCGAGTGCTTCCTTGGCACCCTCAAGCTTCGCGGTCGCCGTGTTCAGCACCTCGAGCGCCAGGACCTCGGCCTGTTTCAGGGCACCGCGAAAGTCGCGATAGGCGTCCAGGATGCGCTGTTCGCGCTCGATCTGGTCCTTGGTGTCGCGCGCCACGTCGACATAGGTGTCGCGAATCTTGCCGAAACGGTCCGAGATCGTGCCGCGCGTCATGTCGCGCCACTTGTTGGAAAGGCTCTCCATGAAGGAGATCTTGCCGTCGGAGAGCTGGTCGACCATGCCCTTGGCATCGTCGCGGATGGAGTTGAACGCTTCGGTGATCGCCTCGTAGCGCTCGCCGATGGACATGCTCTGGATCTCGTTGCGCACCACCTCGTTGAACGTTTGCGCCTGCCCGAGGGTCCGGGTGATGACCGCGACCTTGTCGGGCGAGAGGTCGGAGATCTTCTCCAGAAGCGCGTTGATCGGCGCCTCGGCGGTGCTGTCGGGCATCAGGCCGAGATCCCGCAGGGCGCCGACGGCCCGATCAAGATACTGCATCGGCGAGGGAAGATTTGCAGGGGTCGTCTCTGCCATATCCGTATTCGACATGTCCGTCTCCGCCATATCAAGCTGCGCCGCCTTGCGCGTGCGCCGATCCGGGACCCATCGGGCGTCCCACAAGAAGACCGGACCAGACTGTCCGGCAAATTCGCGATGCAACCAGTGTATCCGGTTGGAAACTCTCCCGCGCGGGCGGCCCCGCGCGCATGCGTCGTCACCCAGTTGTCACCGCCAAACGCGACTTCATCGTGACAGGCACGCTCGGACGGCGAGGCGAGTTAAGCACATTCCCGCATGAGGTTGCACCATCCAAGCGACCGGCGTGTCAGCCTTGCACCCGGGCGAGGGCGATGCGGGCCGCGAGGCGGGCGTTGTTGCGCACGAGCGCGATGTTGGTTTCCAGGCTGCGTCCTTGCGTGAGCTCCAGGATCATGGAGAGCACGAAAGGGGTGACCTCCTTGCCCGCGACACCGCGCCGGGCCGCCTCCGAGACGGCCGTTTCGATCGCGCCGGCAATCTCGTCGGAGGGGATCTCGGCAGCTTCCGGCACCGGGTTGGCGACAAGGATGCCGCCGTGTCCCGGAAAGGCCGCACGCATCGCCAGGAGCCGGGCGATTTCTTCCGCCGTGTCGAGCCGGTAAGGCGCGGCGAGGCCGCTGTCGCGCGACCAGAAGGCGGGAAAGACGTCGGTTCCGAAAGCCACGACGGGCACGCCACGGGTTTCAAGCACTTCAAGCGTCTTCGGCAAATCGAGAAGCGCCTTTGCACCGGCCGCGACGACGCAGACCGGCGTGCGGGCAAGCTCCTCGAGATCGGCGGAGATGTCGAAGCTTTCCTCCGCTCCCCGGTGAACGCCACCGATGCCTCCGGTGGCAAAGACCTCGATGCCGGCCGCATGGGCGGCCATCATGGTCGCCGCGACCGTCGTCGAGCCCGGGCGGGCGGAGGCGAGCGCGAAGGCGAGGTCGGCCCGCGAGCACTTCATCACGCCGCGCGCCTGGGCCAGACGCTCAAGATTGCCGTCCGAGAGCCCGACGTGCAGGTGTCCGTCCAGCAGGGCAATGGTGGCCGGAACCGCCCCTTCCGCGCGGATGTCGGCCTCGACCTGACGAGCGGTGTCCACATTTCGAGGCCACGGCATGCCATGGGTGACGATGGTTGATTCCAGAGCGACGATGGGGAGCCCCTTGTCCCTGGCGCGGGCAACCTCTTCACTGTAGAGCACCGGAGGCGCTTCGCGGGAGACATGTGGTCCGATGCGCGTGCCCGAGGTCTTCTCGCTCATGTCCGGTCTCCATTGGCAGGTGTCCGGCGAGCGCCGGACGGCCCGGGCTTATAGGACCTCCGGGCCCCGGCTGTCGAGGCGGGNGTCGGAGGGGCGACCGCCGACCAGCAAAGCGCGTCCGACACGGCGCCGGGCGATGCCAGCGTGAGGGCCGCCGCGCGAAGACCGCAGGCGGCCGCGGACGGGAGGTCGAGGCCGTTTTCGACCGCGCGCAGCGTGCCGGCCACGAGCGCGTCACCTGCGCCCGTTACATCGTGAATGCGTTCAGGTTGCGGAACGGGAATGCCGACGCATCCGTCGGCTGTTGCCACCACGAGGTCGGCCCCTCCGTCGCTGACGAGACAGGCGCGTACGCCCGCACGCACCAGTGCGGTCGCGAGGTGTCGTGTCCCGGGCAGCTCCCGGGCGTCGTTTTCCTCACCGAGGATCACCTGTGCCTCGGCCCTGTTGCAGAAAAGCATGTCGAGGCGGGGCAGCACCGGCCGCAGACGCCCGGCCTTTGCCCGCGACACCGCGTCGGCGGCGATCCGTCGGGATCCCGCCGTGGTGCAGAGCCGGTCAAGGACGTCTTCGGGAAGGTTCGCATCCAGAAACCAGAGGGAGGCGGAGCTTGCGGCAGCCATGTCGGCGCAAAAGGCTCCGGCATCGAGCGTGTCGGTGATGCGCGCGTCCACGACCGCCGCCGGCAAGGAGCCGTCCGGGTTGTGAAGGGCGATGTACCGGCCGGTCGGGGCATCTTCGCGCCGTACCTCGAGAAGCCGGATTCTTTCGCGTGCCAGCCAGTCGCGAAGAACACCCGCTTCCGGGTCGTTGCCGAGCGCGCCGGCGAGGAACACATCACTTCCGAGGCGCGCCAGCCCGCGCGCCACGTTGGTCGCAACACCGCCAGGCCGCGTGGAGAAGGCGCCGGGTGTCGAGGTCTCCGGCCGGATGGCGCGGGAGGCATGCACGAGCGTGTCGAGATGAATGGCACCGAAACAGCAGACGGTCATGGCGGGGCCCGGAGACAGGGAATGGCCGGTCTTGATGACACGAGTGTGCCCGATGCGAAAGCCGCACGAGGATGAGGGGTGATTCTTCGAGAAGACGGGACTTGTCGAGCCGGGCTGCCGAGCGCGCGTCCCGAAACTTGTCCCCAGATCTTGAACGAATAAAGAACAAAAGACAAATCAACGTTTTGATTCAATATCTCAATGCGATTTGCCGAATGAGAACAAAGGTGGTACAAAAGCGCGGTTTGAAACGCCGTCGCCGGCGTGAAATAAGGATGTCTCGCATGTCGCAAAACTCACTCCGCTTGGTCGAAGGCATTCAGATGGACAAAACCAAGGCGCTCGACGCCGCGCTCTCGCAGATCGAACGGGCCTTCGGCAAGGGCTCCATCATGCGCATGGGCCAGGGGCAGGTCGTCGAGGTTCAGACGGTCTCCACCGGCTCCCTCGGACTCGACATCGCGCTTGGCATCGGCGGCCTGCCGCGCGGGCGTATCATCGAGATTTACGGGCCTGAGTCCTCGGGCAAGACGACGCTGGCGCTTCACACGGTTGCCGAGGCACAGAAGAAGGGCGGTATCTGCGCCTTCATCGATGCCGAGCACGCGCTTGATCCGATTTACGCCCGGAAGCTGGGCGTCAACATCGATGACCTGCTGATCTCGCAGCCGGATGCTGGCGAGCAGGCTCTGGAGATTGCCGACACGCTGGTGCGCTCCGGAGCGATCGACGTTCTCGTGGTCGACTCGGTCGCCGCGCTGACGCCGAAAGCGGAACTCGACGGCGAGATGGGAGACAGCCTGCCGGGCATGCAGGCGCGCCTGATGAGCCAGGCGCTGCGCAAGCTCACGGCCTCTATCTCGCGTTCGAAATGCATGGTCATCTTCATCAACCAGATCCGCATGAAGATCGGCGTGATGTTCGGTTCGCCGGAAACGACCACCGGCGGCAACGCGCTGAAGTTCTATGCCTCAGTGCGCCTCGACATCCGCCGCATCGGCGCGATCAAGGATCGCGACGAGGTGATCGGCAACCAGACCCGCGTGAAGGTGGTGAAGAACAAGCTTGCGCCTCCGTTCCGGCAGGTCGAGTTCGACATCATCTACGGTGAGGGCGTTTCGAAGATGGGCGAACTGATCGATCTTGGCGTCAAGGGCGGCATCGTCGAGAAGTCGGGTGCCTGGTTCTCCTACAACAGCCAGCGGCTTGGGCAGGGACGCGAGAACGCAAAGCAGTTCCTGCGTGACAACCCGGATGCGGCGAACGAGATCGAACTGGCGATCCGCCAGAACGCCGGCCTCATCGCCGAGCGTATCACCGATCCCTCCGGTCACGCGGATGAGGACGGTGTCGTCGACGAGTGATCGCAAGGGGAGGTCATCGCTGATGGCCTGACTTTCCTGCTGAAAAGTCGAGCGCCCGGTTTTCTTCGGCATGATGTGTGCGAAGAAGGCCGGGCGCCTTGCGTTCTGCCACCGGAAGACGCCTGCAATGCTGGACTTGTCGGCGGGGCAAAGCTAAAAGCGGCCCGAGATATTGGGCATGGCGAGAGCGGCGGAAGCGGTGTGCGGCAGGGCGTGCACGGACCCGTCGAGCCAGGGAGCATTGGACGGCTTTATGAGCGGTGTAAACGAAATCCGGTCGGCGTTTCTCGAGTATTTCGCAAAGAACGGCCATCAGGTGGTGTCCTCCGGCCCGCTCGTTCCGCGCAACGACCCGACGCTGATGTTCACCAACGCCGGCATGAACCAGTTCAAGAACNTGTTCACCGGCCTTGAAAAGCGCGATTACGACCGCGCCGTGACCGCGCAAAAAGTCGTGCGCGCCGGCGGCAAGCACAACGACCTGGACAACGTCGGCTACACCGCGCGTCACCATACGTTCTTCGAGATGCTCGGCAATTTCTCGTTCGGCGACTACTTCAAGGATCGCGCGATCGAACTGGCCTGGAACCTCATCACGAAGGAATACGGCCTTCCCAAGGACCGGCTCATCGTGACCGTCTATTCCGAGGACGACGAGGCGCATGCCCTGTGGAAGAAGATCGCCGGCCTTTCCGACGATCGCATCATCCGCATCCCGACCTCCGACAACTTCTGGACCATGGGCGACACTGGCCCGTGCGGTCCGTGCTCGGAGATCTTCTACGATCATGGCGATCACATCTGGGGTGGACCTCCGGGGTCCGCAGAGGAGGATGGCGACCGGTTCATCGAGATCTGGAATCTCGTGTTCATGCAGTACGAACAGACGGGCGAGGGGCGTCACGACCTGCCGCACCCGTCGATCGACACCGGCATGGGACTGGAGCGCATCGCCGCCGTCCTGCAGGGTGTGCATGACAACTACGATATCGACCTCTTCCGGGCGCTGATCTCCGCGTCGGTGAACGCGACCGGCGTCGAGGCCGAGGGCGCTGCACAGGCCAGCCACCGCGTCATCGCCGACCACCTGCGGTCGTCGAGCTTCCTGATCGCCGACGGCGTGCTGCCGTCGAACGAAGGGCGCGGCTATGTCCTGCGGCGCATCATGCGTCGTGCCATGCGTCATGCGCATCTTCTTGGCGCGCGCGAGCCTCTGGTGTGGAAGCTGGTTCCCGCGCTCATCCGCGAGATGGGGCGTGCCTATCCGGAGCTTGGTCGCGCCGAGGCGCTCATCACCGAGACCCTGAGGCTCGAGGAGACGCGGTTCCGCAAGACGCTCGAGCGCGGCCTCGGTCTTCTGGAGACGGCAACGTCCGATCTTTCCGAGGGGGGCGAACTGGATGGCGAGACCGCCTTCAAGCTCTACGACACCTACGGCTTCCCGCTCGACTTGACCCAGGATGCGCTGCGCGCGCGTGGCATCGCCGTCGATACCGACGGCTTTGCAAGCGCCATGGAACGCCAGAAGGCGGAAGCCCGCGCGGCCTGGTCCGGTTCCGGCGAGGCGGCGACCGATGCCGTCTGGTTCGCCGTCAAGGACCGTTGCGGGGCGACCGATTTCCTGGGCTACGAGACCGAAAAGGCCGAGGGTGTGGTGCTGGCCATCGTGTCCGACGGCAAGGAAGTGGAGACGCTCGCGGAAGGCGACACCGGTCTCGTGATCCTGAACCAGACTCCCTTCTACGGGGAATCGGGCGGCCAGGTCGGCGACACTGGCCTCATGAAGGGCGAGGGCGTCGAGCTTCAGGTCACCGACACCCAGAAGAAGGCGGACGGCCTGTTCGTTCACGAGGTGAAGGTCGTGTCCGGCTCGTTGACGCGAGACGCCGCGCTGGAGCTCGTTGTCGATGGCGCGCGTCGCGGCGCGATCCGTGCGAACCATTCCGCCACCCATCTGGTGCATGAGGCACTGCGCGAGGTGCTCGGCACACATGTGGCGCAGAAAGGCTCGCTCGTCAGCCCGTCGCGCCTGCGCTTCGACTTCTCTCATCCCAAGCCTATGTCGGAGGATGAACTGCGCAGGGTCGAGGATCTGGCCAACGAGATCGTCCTGCAGAATTCCGCGGTGGAAACCCGCCTCATGGGCGTCGAGGATGCCATCGAGGAAGGGGCGATGGCGCTGTTCGGCGAGAAGTACGGCGACGAGGTGCGTGTTGTCTCCATGGGCACGGCGCTTGAGGGCGACAAGGCCGGAAAGACCTACTCGCTGGAGCTGTGCGGCGGCACCCATGTCCGGCGTACCGGCGATATCGGCCTGGTGCGCCTCGTGTCCGAGGGAGCCGTCGCGGCCGGCGTCCGTCGTGTGGAGGCGCTGACCGGCGCCGCGGCGCGTCATCATCTCACCGAGCAGGACGAGCGCCTGCGCGAGGCCGCGAACGCGCTCAAGGTCGTGCCCGCCGATGTCGCCTCCCGCGTTGCGGCGCTCGTGGACGAGCGGCGCAAGCTTGAGCGCGAGCTGGGCGAAATGCGCAAGAAGCTCGCCATGGGCGGCGGTGGCGGCGAAAGTGCCGGACCGAAGGAGATTGCCGGCGTGAAGCTGTCCGCCCGTGTGGTGGAAGGACTGAACCCGAAGGATCTCAAGGGCCTTGTGGACGAGGCAAAGACGCAGCTGGGGTCCGGCATCGTCGTGCTGATCAACAAGGGCGAGGACAACAAGGCCGCCGTGGTCGTCGGCGTGACGCAGGATCTGGCAGGCCGCGTGTCCGCGGTCGATCTCGTGCGCATCGCGGCCGACAAGCTCGGTGGCAAGGGCGGCGGCGGTCGGCCCGACATGGCACAGGCTGGCGGCAGCGACGCAAGTCAGGCGGAAGCGGCGATAGCGGCCGTCGAAGCCGGGCTTGAGAGCGCACTGACGTCCGCGGGGGCCTGATCCCGTGGCGCCGGGTCGTTCGCCTCGTGAGAGCGTGACCGACCCGGCGGACCCGCGCGCACCTGGAGAAAAACAGGCGGGCACGGGGCATCGCCGGTTCATCCGACTGCGAAAGCGCCTTTACCGCTGGCTCGAGCTCGGGTCCGCCGGTGATCCGGAAGGGCGCTGGGTCGACCGTTTTCTCATTCTTCTCGTTCTTCTCGCGGTGCTTCTCGTCGCCTTGGAGACGGTGCCGTCCTTCTCCGAGTGGGATGGCGTGTTCGATCTCTGCGAGATCGTGATCGGCGCCACGTTCCTTATCGAGTATGTGGCGCGCCTCTGGGTTGCCGATCTGCATCCGCCCTTGCGCCGGTACTCGAAGGCGGGGGCGAGACTGCGCTACGCGCTGCAGCCCTCGGCGATCATAGACCTGCTGGCGGTCATGCCCTTCCTGCTGGCGCTGACGTTCACTGCCGCCGACTTCAAGATCCTCGTCTTCCTCCGCCTGGCCCGGTTCTTCAAGCTGGCGCGTTATTCGCCTGCGCTGCGCTCGCTCACCAATGCGGTCTTCGCCGAGCGGCACGCCATCGGCGCCAGCCTGATCATCATCTTTGGCGTCGTCATGCTGGCTGCGACGGGCATGTATATCGTCGAGCGCGAGGTGCAGCCCGAGGCCCTGGGCACGATCCCGGCGGCCATGTGGTGGGCGCTCACCACGGTGACGACCGTGGGGTATGGCGACGTGGTTCCGGTCACCCCGTCGGGCAAGCTGATCGGCGGTCTGGTCATGTTGCTCGGTTACGGGCTCTTCGCGCTGCCGGTCGGCATCGTCGCCACCGCCTTTGCCCGCGAAATCCACTCCCGGGACTTTGCCGTGACCTGGGGGATGGTGGCGCGCGTGCCATTGTTCCAGGATCTGAAGGCAGCGGAAATCGCCGAGATCGCGAAGCTTCTGAGAGCCCAGTCCGTGTCCAGCGGCGATGTGGTGACACGCAAGGGCGATCCGGCCAGCAGCATGTATTTCATCGCATCCGGTGCGGTCGAGGCGTCGTTCGGGGATACCAGGCTGCGGCTGGAAGAAGGTGCCTTCTTTGGCGAACTCGCGATCCTTGGCGACCGGCGGCGTACCGCGACCGTCACGGCGATCGCGGATGCGCAGCTTCTCGTGCTCGACACGCACGACCTGCACGCATTGATGAGACGCAAGCCGGCTGTCGCGCGCAACATCCTGGAGGAGGTGTCACGTCGCCAGGAGATGTTCGACGGGGATCTGTCGGAAGAAGAGGTGGCCGCGGCGGCCGAGGGGGAAACGGCGGTGGACGTGGCGCTTCGCGAAAGCGCCTTTGCGGATCTGACGGCCGCGAATGCTCCGGACCTGTTTACCGGAGCCGGTATCGATCTGCCAGAGACGGGCTCCCCGGACGAGGGCGACGACGATGGAGAGAGCGAAACGGCGGAGGATGACGATGCCTCCGACCGCCCCGACCGCTCTTAATTCCATCCCGGGTCCACATCCTAGTCGGGCATAAGTCCCGCCGGCAGGCGCGTGTAAAGCGGATCGCCATACCAGAAGGCGTCGGTCGGACCGATTGCCTTGTCGACCACGTTCCAGCGACCGTTGGCGTGATAAAGCAGCGCGTAGGNGCGCAGCCCGTCCATGTACTCGGCGGCTTCCTCCAGCGTCGTGCCGGCCGTGTTGATCTGCGCGCCGCCCGGACGCTGGGGATTGACGATCGCGAAGGCCCAGGGCCCTGAGACGCGCAGCCACTCGACCACGAATTGCACGGGCGGCCCGACACGGACCTCGAGCAGCGGGCGGATGCTGTCGAGTACCTCGCTCCGTTCCGCCGTGCCGCGGGCGGGCTCGTGCGCCTGCTGGGCGCGGGCGGCCGGAGCCNATGCAAGGCTTCCAGGCAGGGCAAGCACAACTGCGCAGACGATTGCGAGAAATGCACTGCGAAGCGATGCCGGCAGTGTCGAAATGGTCGCTTCTGTCATGGACTGTCCCCCTTTTGATGCGTTGACGGGCAACGCTCAAGGTCGCATGTCGCCCGCCAAGAAAAAGGCGCCTCGCGGGCGCCTTTTCCGTTTTCGTCAGGAATTTCCGCCTCAGGCGGCCATCGCCTTCTGCAGGTTCTCGTCGATCTTGTCGAGGAAACCGCTGGTGGTCAGCCACTTCTGGTCCGGGCCGACAAGCAGGGCGAGGTCCTTGGTCATGTGACCGTCTTCCACGGTCTTGATGCAGACCTGCTCGAGCGTGTCGGCGAACTTCGCCAGATCGGCGTTGTCATCCAGCTTGGCGCGATGGGCGAGGCCACGGGTCCAGGCGAAGATCGAGGCGATCGGGTTGGTCGAGGTATCCTCGCCGCGCTGGTGCTGGCGGTAGTGACGCGTGACCGTGCCGTGCGCGGCCTCGGCTTCGACGGTCTTGCCGTCCGGGCTCATCAGAACCGAGGTCATCAGGCCGAGCGAGCCAAAGCCCTGGGCGACGGTGTCGGACTGGACGTCGCCGTCGTAGTTCTTGCAGGCCCAGACGTAGCCACCGGACCACTTGAGCGCCGAGGCGACCATGTCGTCGATCAGGCGGTGCTCGTAGGTGATGCCCTTGGCCTCGAAGTCGGACTTGAACTCGGCCTCGTAGACCTCCTGGAACAGGTCCTTGAAGCGGCCGTCATAGGCCTTGAGGATCGTGTTCTTGGTGGAGAGGTAGCATGGCACGCCGCGCGCGAGCGCGTAGTTCATCGAGGCGCGGGCGAAGTCGCGGATCGAATCGTCGAGGTTGTACATGGCCATGGCAACGCCGGAGGAGGGAGCGTCGAACACCTCGTGCTCGATCTCGGTGCCGTCGTCGCCGACGAACTTGATGGTCAGCTTTCCCTTGCCGGGGAATTTGAAGTCCGTCGCGCGGTACTGGTCGCCGAAGGCATGACGGCCGACGATGATCGGCTGCGTCCAGCCCGGCACCAGGCGCGGAACGTTGGAAATGATGATCGGCTCGCGGAAGATCACGCCGCCGAGGATGTTGCGGATCGTGCCGTTGGGCGAGCGCCACATCTTCTTCAGGCCGAATTCCTCGACGCGGGCCTCGTCCGGGGTGATGGTCGCGCACTTGACGCCGACACCATACTCCTTGATCGCGTTGGCCGCATCGACGGTGATCTGGTCGTCGGTCTCGTCGCGCTTCTCGATGCCCAGGTCGAAATACTTCAGCTCGAGGTCGAGATAGGGATGGATCAGCTTGTCCTTGATGAACTGCCAGATGATNCGAGTCATCTCGTCGCCGTCGAGCTCGACAACCGGGTTGGCAACCTTAATCTTCGCCATGTGCTGGTGACCTCGCGTCTTGGGGGTGGCGTGTGCGCCTGATGCGCCCGATTTCCGCTCATTCGGCCGGCCGGCCTCGTTGCCGCCGGCAATGGTCGCGCGGCCCCTATAGCAAAGGGGCGGCAAAACGCAAAGCAGGCCTTTCGTTCTGTCTCGGGAATGCAAGCTCCGGGCGCAGATGGCTTGCCACATATCGCAATTCGGCGCATACCGTACCTGTCAAGTTTTCGGATAGGAGTCAGCCATGACCGCGGTCGTTCGCGCAGCGTGCCAAGACTCGGGCACATATTCCGGCGCCGGATGGATGTCGGGCGCCCGCGCATGGCTTGTCCGTTTTCTCGGACTTCTGGTGCTGTTGGCCCCCGTGTCCGTGCAGGCGAGCGATGACGGCAGGCCGGTTCTGACGGTTCGTGAAACCGTTGACGGGGAACCCGTTACCTTTACCCGTGCCCAGCTGACGGCCCTGGGTATCCACCGTATCGAAACGGACACTCCCTGGACCGACAAGGTAACGACCTTCGAAGGGCCGCTGTTGCGTGACGTCCTGGAAAAGGCGGACGTGGACGGCGCGCATATCGAGGCCGTGGCGCTCAACGACTACAGGGTCGAAATTCCGGTTTCCGATTCGCGCGAGACGGACATGATCCTTGCCATGAAGGTGGACGGGAAGATGATCGGCGTTCGCGAGCGCGGACCGCTTTGGGTGATCTATCCCTGGGGCGTGCGCGAGGATCTTCGCACGGAACTCTATTATTCGCGCGCCATCTGGCAGCTTCGCGAGTTGATCCTGCGCCGCTGAGGCCAACTATCTTGACGGGGCTGACGGGTCCCGCCCCCGCCTGCTATCCTTGCGCGAGCGCGTGCATTCCCGTGACGCGCGAGAAGCGACGGCGCTCTTGCGATGCGCCTTGCGAGCGGATGTGATCTTCATGGATTTCGGCACGCGATGGGTGAGAACGCTCTATGTGCTTTTGCTGGTTGGCGTCACGATCATCACCGGCTCGCTGTTCTTCGTTCTCTCCATCCTCAACCGTCAGAACAACGATGACCGGTCCGAGTACCGCCAGAGCCTGATCTGGTACACCGCCCAGCTGGTGGTCGAGTATCAGGATCTGTTGCAGGCCTTCGACACCTTCCTGGTTCACGAGGGCAAGGAAGAATACGCGGCCGAGGTCAACGCACGTTTCGATATTCTCTGGAGCCGTGCGATCCGCCTCGACGAGGGCGAGGCCGGCGCGGCGCTCATCGATGTGGGTGACTCGGGAAATCTCATGGAAGCGCTGACGGCGGCGCTTCGCAGCGCGGACAAGCGGCTCGCCAGCGCAATGGACGGCGACCTGTCCCTGGCCAGGGATATCCGCGACAGCTTCACCAGGCTCCAGCCGCTGCTGGATTCCTTTCGCTCAGCCGTTTACCGGCTCCAGCTCGAGGCGGCGACGCGACAGCGCGAGGAGTTGCGGCAGACGGTCAATCTGGTCCTTTTCCTCATTATCGGCCTGTTGGTCACCGGCTTCGCCATGGGGGGGCTGCTGCTGCGCGAACGCCATCAGCTCATGCGGCTTGGCGAACACCTGGAGCGACGGGTGATCGAGAGAACCGGCGAGTTGGGTCGTGCCAATGCAGAACTGCGGGCGGCCAACGAGCGACTCAGCCAGTTCAACAATCTCGCATCCCACGATCTCAAGGAGCCTGTCCGCAAGATCGGCGTTTTCGCGGACCTGCTCGCGGAGGGGATGGAGAAGGACGACCGCGAGATGGTCGACTATGCCGCCGGCGTGATGCGTGCCTCGGCCGGACGGGCGCGCACGCTGATCTCGAACCTTCTCACCTACTCGGCCGCCTCGGAGCGCCCCCTCGAGGCGGAGACCGTCGAGCTTGGCGAACTGGTCGGTCGCGTGACCGACAGCCTGTCCGAGCTCATTCGCGAAAGTGGTGCGGAGATCTCAATCGAGGCGCCGGAGACGTGGCTTCACGGCGATGCCGTGTTTCTCGAGCAGCTGTTCCAGAACCTGATCGGCAACGCGGTCAAGTTCAGTCATCCCGAGCGTGCGCCGCAGGTGCGCATCACCGTCGAGACCGACGAGGCGGACCGGCCGTTGCGTGTTCACGTCAGCGACAACGGCATCGGCTTCGACATGCGGCACAAGGGGCTGGTGTTCGAGCCGTTCCGCCGGCTGCATTCGCGTGAAAGATATGCCGGCACGGGCATGGGGCTTGCCATCTGCGCCGCGATCTCGCGACGGCACGGCTGGGAACTGGATGCCACCAGCGTGCCCGGCGAAGGGTCGCGCTTCACGGTGGATTTCGCCCCCGACCTGCCGTCGGAGCGGTCCGAGGACCGTCCGGCGGCGGAATAGGGAAATCGCGCGGGCGCCTCAGGCGGACCCGAGGCGACGGGCTGCCAGGGCGATGGCAATGTAGCTCCAGCCGTTCATGAGCACGGCGACGCCGCCCATGAGACCGAGCACCCACTGGGCGGAGCTGGGGAACTCGAACCAGATGCAGAGACCGGCGAGGAGCGAGATGGCGCCGGCAAGCGCCAGCCAGCCCCAGCCGTCGTGCGGGCGGACCTTGAAGGCGAGCAGCAACTGCGTCACGCCCTGGGCAAGCAGGATGCCGGCGATCACGAGCGTCAGCGTGAAGGCTCCGACGGCCGGATTGATGTAGATGGTCACGCCGCCGATCAGCGCGATGACGCCGGTGGCGATGTTCCACAGAAAGCCGCTCCACTCCTTCACCGAGAAGGAATGCCAGATCTGCAGCACGCCGCCCACGGTGAAGACGAGGGCGATGACCAGGGTGACGGCGATGGAGCTTGCCAGCGGCAGGGCGATCATGGCGGTGCCGCCGATCACGAGTGCAATGCCGAGCAGAAGGAACCAGATCCACTTCGCGCGAACTGTCTCGGTGATCGACACGGGCGGCTGGGCCGGGGCGGGGTGGGAAGACATGGCTTGATCCGATCTTTTTCCGGTGAAAACACTGCGTCGGGCGGGGTGGTACGCCGACCTGCNCCCTCGACCACAAGACGTAACGAAACCTTACCGCACGCGCACCGTCTTGGGGGAGAGGCGGTACAGGGGCTCGTTGCACTGGAAAAGCGTCTCGGCTTGGGGTATCTGCGCGCCATGACACGCAACGCCCATATCGATCCTGCGGCAACGGGACTTTCCCTGACCGCGCCCTGCGTCATCCTGTGCGAGCCGCAGCTTGGCGAGAACATCGGCACGGCCGCCCGCGCCATGGCGAACTTCGGCCTGAGCGACCTGCGCCTGGTCAATCCGCGCGATGGCTGGCCGAGCGAGAAGGCGCGCGCGGCCGCGAGCCGTGCCGACCATGTGATCGACGGCGTGCAGGTGTTCGACAGCGTCGAGGCGGCGATCGCGGATCTGTCGTTCGTCTTTGCGACCACGGCGCGCTCGCGCGAGGTGGCAAAGCCTGTGCGCGGTCCGGACGAGGCGGCCGCGACGACGAGCCGGCTCGGTGCCGAAGGTGCGAAGGTCGGTTACCTCTTCGGGCGCGAGCGCTGGGGGCTCAACAACGACGAGGTGGCGCTGGCCGACGAAATCGTCACGCTGCCGGTCGACCCGGATTTTGCCTCGCTCAACATTGCCCAGGCGGTTCTCGTCTGTTCCTATGAGTGGCGGGTGAAGGCCAACGGAGGCGCGCTGCCCTTCCGGCTCGACGAAGAGGCGAATCCGCCGGCAAGCAAGGACGACCTGCAGCGGCTTTTCGACCATTTCGAAGGCGCGCTCGATGCCGTGAACTTCTTCCGCCCGCCGGAAAAGCGCCCGTCCATGGTGCGCAACCTGCGAAACATCCTGCAAAAAGCCGCATTGACGGATCAGGAAGTGAAGACCTTGCGCGGTGTGATCGCAGCGCTTGAAGGACGCAAGACGCGACCGCATTCCGGCTCTGGCGAGAGCGGAAAAGGCTGAGGCGGGAAGGACCTCTCCCGCCGCGTCCAGCGCACGGGGGTGAGGAATGAGCGAGACACGAACCCCGGCTGGAAGGGCGCTCCATGCGGGCGACGCACCGGTCCTTGTGTTCGACAGCGGTGTTGGCGGGGTGTCGGTCGCGCGCGCGATCCGCGCCGCGCTTCCCGGTCTTCCCATTCTCTACTACGCCGACCTTGCCGCCTTTCCCTATGGTGACTGGGATCCGGCCGCGCTGACGCATCACTGTGTCGGGCTCGTTCGCGAGCTTGTCGCGACTCATTGCCCGCGTGCCCTCGTCATTGCCTGCAATACCGCCTCGACGCTGATCCTGCCGCCGCTTCGTGCGGTTCTCGACATTCCCGTGGTGGGGACGGTGCCGGCGATCAAGCCGGCCGCGCAACTGACCCGGTCCGGTGTCGTCGCCGTGCTTGCAACGCCGGGCACCGTCCGCAGGGAATATACCTTCGACCTGATCGAGCGCTTCGCGTCGGAGGTTGCCGTCACCCTCGTCGGCTCGAGGGGGCTTGCCCGCCTTGCCGAGGAGCGGCTCCGGGGAGGCGTGGTTTCCCGCGAGGCGCTCCTGGCCGAAATCCGTCCCTGCTTCGTGGAGAAGGCCGGTCGGCGCACCGACGTCGTGGTGCTGGCCTGCACGCACTACCCTCTGTTGCTGCCCGAACTGCGCGAGGTCGCGCCCTGGCCGGTGACCTGGATCGATCCGGCTCCGGCCATCGCGCGACGCCTTGCGGATGTGCTCGACCTCGTGCCGGGGGGCTCGCAGGCGGAAATTTCCGGCCCGGCGGCGCCCGAGCGCGACCGCATCCTGTGCAGCAACGACACGGACCTGTCACATCTGCTGGCTTTGATCGGCGAAAGCCCGGAAACATGCGATGCGGGGCTTGCACGGCATGTTTGACAGCGGCCGGCCTTTCGGCTAGTTCTCGCGCGCTTGGCGGGCCATGGCGGCCCGCTTTCGCATTTGCACACCCGTGGACATCCGCGCCGGCGCTGTTTGGCCGGAAGTCCTGTCGCCTGTAAGCCTCCGGGCCGTCAGGAAAGGAGGGCGTGTTTCCTTTGAAAGACCAGAAAACGCGAAGGAACCGCGCATGTCGAAGCGCCATAGCGTAAAGTACAAACTCGATCGCCGCATGGGCGAGAACGTCTGGGGCCGTCCGAAGTCCCCGGCCAACCGCCGTGAGTACGGCCCGGGCCAGCACGGCCAGCGCCGCAAGGGCAAGCTCTCCGACTTCGGCGTGCAGCTTCGCGCCAAGCAGAAGCTCAAGGGCTACTACGGCAACATCTCCGAGAAGCAGTTCCACAAGATCTACGTGGAAGCCTCGCGGATGAAGGGCGACACCTCGGAGAACCTCATCGGTCTCCTGGAGCGCCGTCTCGACGCGGTCGTGTACCGCGCCAAGTTCGTGCCGACCGTGTTCGCCGCGCGCCAGTTCATCAACCACGGCCACGTCAAGGTCAACGGCCGCCGGGTCAACATCTGCAGCTACCGCTGCAAGCCGGGCGACGTGATCGAGGTCCGCGAGAAGTCGCGCCAGCTCGCGATCGTCATCGAGGCAACCCAGCTCGCCGAGCGTGACGTGCCGGACTATGTCGTTGCCGACCACAACAAGATGACCGCGACGTTCCAGCGCGTTCCGGCGCTCGGCGACGTTCCGTACCCGGTCCAGATGGAGCCGAACCTGATCGTCGAGTTCTACTCGCGCTGATCCGGCTCTCCGGTCCGAAATCGAAAGGGGCGCTCCTTCGGGGCGCCCCTTTTTCTTTGTCGGCATACGCTCTCCCGCCATGGAACACCGGTTGCCCTTTTCATATTCCGCTCGCAGAATATGATTTGGGGGACAGATCGGGAGGAAGGAACATGTCGACGTCACACGACGAAAACAGGGACAGGCTCTCGCGCAGGCGCTTCCTGTCGGGAGGGTTTGCCGCGGGCGCGGGCGCGCGGCTTGCCTCGCCCGCCATCCTGCGTGGCCTGGCTGGAGGGGCCGCCGGGACCGGATTGTTGTCCGGTGCGGTGCGGGCACAGGGCAATCCCGCCGCCCACCGCTTCCTGCTCGGAACCACGGAAATCGTGGTGCTGACGGATGGCGGCCTGTCGCTTCCAGCTTCCACGGTCGCGAACAATGTTCCGGAAGAGGAGCGTTCCGCCTTCCTCGCGGCTGCGGGCCATGACACCGCCACGCGCGCGAGCGCCCTCAACGTGACGCTGATCCGCAAGGACGACAATCTCGTGCTCGTGGACACGGGGGCGGGCATGAACTTCTTTCAGGACGCCGGCCGGCTTGCCGACAGTTTCGAGACGGCGGGGATCGATCGCGAGGCCGTCACGCATGTGGTTCTGACCCATGGCCATCCCGATCATGTGTGGGGAATCGTCGATGACTTCGACGAGAGCGAGCGGTTCCCCAATGCGCGGTATGTCATGGGTGCGCGTGAATGGGATTTCTGGAATGCTGAGGACTTCCTGTCGACCCAGCCCGAGATCCTGCATTCCTTCGCGCTCGGCGCGCAGCGCAATCTCGGGGCCGTGGCGGACAAGACGACACGCGTGAACGCGGACCACACGGTGATTCCCGGGGTGACCATGATCGATACGCCGGGGCACACGCCCGGGCACATGTCGGTGTTGGTCGAGGACGGGGGCGGCCAGCTTCTCGTCACCGGCGATGCGCTCACGCATCCCGCCGTTTCCTTCGAGCGCCCGGACTGGCAACCCTCCACCGACCAGCTTCCCGAGGTCGCGGCCGCGACCCGGCGCCAACTGCTCGACCGGGCGGCCACCGACGGTCTTCTGCTGGTCGGTTATCATCTCCCCTGGCCAGGCGTTGGACGTGTGGAGACAAAGGGGGCTGCCTGGCGCTACGTTGCCGAAGTCTAGGATGTGGCCCACGGGCCGACGCCTTGATCGCATGCCGGTGTCCATTGTCCCGGGTGTGTGCTACCCGTCCAACAACGTCCCCCACGTTGGTCCGGCACCGGCATGAAAATCAGCACGATCACGAACGCGGCCTACGGCATCACGGTGGCCCTCACGGCCTTGGCGGGAACCGCGTTCATCCTTTCCAACCGGATGGCAAGCGAGGAGCGGCAGGCGGTCGAGATCCGCATGGCGCTCGAGGACCTTGGCGCACAGGTCGAGACCGACGCGGAACTTCGGACCGACGAGGCGCGCCTGTTCGTCATGCGCGGGGATCCGGCCCATCTTTCCGTTTTCGAGCGCGTCACCGAGGAAGAGCACCGTCTGGAAGCGCTGGCGCATCGCCTTGGAACCCTGGGCGGAACGGAGGACGAGAAGGCGCTCCTCGAGGGGGTCGCGGTCCTGGCCGACCAGCTGGAGGAGATCGAGACCCAGGCTATCGAGGCCTATCGCTCCGGCGAGCGGGAAGCCGCCCGCGCAACACTGTTCGGGGACGCGCATTACACCTTGCACCTGAAGCTGTTGGGTGAGATCGGGCGCCTTCGCAAGGTGATCGACACCCGTACCGGGCTTGAACTGCAGCGTGCGCAGATGTGGAGCGACTGGCTCGGGCTGACCGCCCGCATCCTGCTGGGCGTGACGGCGGCGGTGTTTCTCGCGGTGCTTTACTTCGTGCTGCGTCGGCGCGTGTCCCTTCCGCTGACGCGCATGGCGGGCGTGGTCAAGCGCCTTGCCCGGCAGGATTTCGAAGTGGAGGTTCCCGACGATCCCCGGCACGACGAGATCGGCGAACTCACGTCGGCGATCCGCGTGTTTCGCGAGAACGGGCTGGAGCGCGAACGGCTCGATGCCGAGCGAAGGCGCGACCTGAAGATGAAGAACCTCATCCTGCAGCTGATGTACAGGATGCAGGCCTGCCAGACCGTCGAAGAGGTTGCCAATGTCGTGGCAAGATTCTGTCCGCAGATCTTTCCCGAGCTCGGCGGAGCCTTCTTCATCCGCGATGATCCCAGGACGTCCCTGCGTGCCGTCGCCTCCTGGGACTGGCCCGAAGGGGCCTCGGCACGGTTCGAGCAGGATCAGTGCTGGGGGCTGCGGCGCGGCAGGATCCATCAAAGCCTGAGAGGGAATGCGGACGTCCGCTGCAACCATCTGCCGGTGCAAGAGGGCATTTCGACCTTTTGCGTGCCTCTCAATGCGCATGGCGACACGATCGGGCTGCTGTCCTTCGTTTCTCTGTCGGCGGACGTCTCCACGCCCGAGGATGACCGGGCCTATCTGGGCATGATTGCCGAGAATGTGGCTCTGGCGACGGCGAACCTGCGGCTGCGGGAGCGGCTGACGCATCTGGCGGTGCGCGATCCTTTGACGGGGCTGATGAACAGGCGCGCGCTTGACGAGGCGCTTGCATCCGCCGCGCTCGAGGAGCCCGAGCCGGATCTTACGTGCCTCGTTGTCGATATCGACCACTTCAAGCACTTCAACGATGAATTCGGCCACGATGCGGGAGATGCCGTTCTGGAAACCTTCGCGACCGTTCTGACGGATGCGG
The DNA here is from genome assembly GCA_002722295.1 of Stappia sp. GTDB lineage: Bacteria > Pseudomonadota > Alphaproteobacteria > Rhizobiales > Stappiaceae > Stappia. The sequence goes on from PBLF01000012.1 coordinate 56,409, forward strand.
TGGGAACGCGCGGACGCTGCTACAGGTTCGGCGGCGAGGAGTTCGCCGTCCTCCTTCAGGATGCTTCCAGTGATACGGCCCGGCAGGTTGCCGACCTCGTGCGGACCCGTGCCGCCACGGCCAGGCTGGAACACGCGGGGCGCATCCTCGGGTCGATCACCGTGTCGGTCGGCATCGCCGACAACCGCGATGGCCGGAAGGTCTCGACGGTGCGAACGCGTGCGGATCTGGCGCTTCTGCGGGCCAAGGAGACGGGGCGCAACGTTACCGTCTACGAGGACATCGGCGTCGAGAAGGTCTGAAGCCGCACCGTCGGCTCCCCCCGAGACGAGGGCCGGGTTTTCTCTTGGCCTGAGGCGGCGACACCGGTATGTCAGGGGCCAAGGCACCAGCGCAGCCAAGAGACATTGCCATCATGACCGACTTTCCCGACGATCCGCTGGACGACCTGCCGGCGCTTTTCCGCAACGCCCCGTCCTCGGTCAGCTTCAAGAAGCTTCGCAAGCGGTTGTTGCGTCAGGTGCGCGAGACGATCACCGCCAACGCGATGATCGAGGCGAGCGGCGAACGGCCCAGGTGGCTGGTCTGCCTGTCCGGCGGCAAGGACAGTTACACACTACTCGCTGTCCTCATGGACCTGAAGTGGCGCGGCCTTCTGCCCGTCGACCTTCTTGCCTGCAACCTCGATCAGGCACAGCCGGGCTTCCCGGCGCATATCCTGCCGGAGTTTTTCGAGAGCAACGGGATTGCCCACCGAATCGTGCGTGAGGACACCTACTCCATCGTCACGGAGAAGGTCCCGGCTGGAAAGACCTATTGCTCCTTGTGTTCGCGCCTGCGCCGGGGGCTGCTTTACCGCACCGCGCGGGAGGAGGGGTGCCAGGCCATCGTTCTCGGTCATCACCGCGAAGACGCGCTCGAGACGATGTTCATGAACCTCTTTCATGGCGGGCGCCTTGCCTCCATGCCGCCGAAGCTCGTCAACGACGAGGGCGACCTGATGGTCCTGCGCCCGCTCATTGCCTGCGCGGAGGATGACATTGCCCGCTTCGCCAAGGCGCTCGAGTTCCCCATCATTCCCTGCGATCTCTGCGGCAGCCAGGACGGGCTTCAGCGGGCCGAGGTCAAGAAGCTTCTGCAGGGATGGGAGCGGGACAATCCGGGCCGCCTTTCCGTGATGGCGCGCGCCTTGTCGAATGTCCGTCCCTCGCACCTGCACGACCAGCGCGTCTTCGACTTCGCGGAGCTCGCGCCCGAAGGTGCCGACACGCCGGCCGATGCGCGCGAGGAACCGGAGGCCTGCGGCGCCGGTCTTGCCATGACGGCACGCCTTTTCGCCGCCGAATAACGGCTCCCCACAATCAAGACACGATCCGGCCGGGGAGGGGCTCTTCCCCGGCTTTCCGTTTCCGTCCGTCCCCGACCGCCCCGGCGGCCCTTTCCTGTCAGGCTTTCTCCCATGATCAAGACGCGCTCCTGCGGCATCGATTTCGGTACCTCCAACTCCACGGCGGCCCTTCCCGCGGAGAACGGACAGGCGCGCCTGCTTCCGCTGGAAGGCGACAGCGTGGTGTTGCCGAGCGCGCTGTTCTTCTCTTTCGAGGAAGGCAGGGTGCGGTATGGCCGCGAGGCGGTCGGAAGTTACGTGGAGGGCGTCGAGGGGCGGCTCATGCGGGCGCTCAAGAGCGTTCTGGGGTCAAGCACCATGAACGAGAAGACCATGATCCGCGCGCAGCGCTGGTCGTTCTCCGAGATTATCGGGCTGTTCCTGACCCAGGTGAAGCATCGTGCCGAAGAGGCGGCGGGACACGAACTGTCGCAGGTGGTGCTCGGCAGGCCGGTGCATTTCGTCGACAACAATCCTCAGGCCGACGCGCGCGCCCAGGACGAACTCGAGGCCATCGCCCGGGCGTCCGGGTTTTCCGAGATCGCGTTCCAGTACGAGCCGATTGCCGCGGCCCTCGACTATGAGCGTGGCGTGGAGGGCGAGGAACTTGCCGCGATCATCGATCTTGGCGGCGGTACCTCGGATTTCGCCATCGTGCGCGTATCGCCCGAAGGACGAAATCGTGCCGATCGCCGCGACGACATTCTCGCAAGCACGGGTGTTCACATTGGCGGTACGGATTTCGACCGCCTGCTCAGCCTTGCAACGGTGATGCGGGAACTCGGCTACGGAACACCTTCGCGCGATCCGCGCCGGGACCTGCCGAACTGGGCGTTTTTCGAGCTGGCGACCTGGCATCGCATCAACTTCCTCTATGCGCCGCAGGTCGAACCCCGGCTGCGCGAGTTGCGTCAGGATGCGGCACGGCCCGAACTCGTCGAGCGGCTCATGGACATCGTGGACGAACGCCTGGGCCATGCGCTGGCGGCCGCCGTGGAGGGCGTGAAGATCGATCTGTCGGAGACGGAACGGGCGCGGCTACGTTTTGCCCTGCGCGGCGCGCCGCTCGATCTGGAGGTTGAGCGGCAGGCATTCGAGGGCGCGATCGGTCAGGCCGTTTCCGGCGTCGAGGGCGCGCTCGAGGAGTGCCGTGCTCAGGCAGGGATCGAAGCGCGGGATATCTCGTCGGTGTTTCTCACCGGCGGCTCCGCGTCGATTCCCTTCGTGCGCGACCGGCTTACGGCTCTGATGCCGCAGGCGCGGGTCGTGCAGGGCGACGTTTTCGGGAGTGTGGGAACGGGTCTGGCGCTCGATGCGGCGCGCAAGTTCGGCGCCGCCTGACCCGACCGAGACGCAGGCAAGGCTCCTTCGGCCATCGGCCATGGCCCGCACCGAGTGCCGGGTGGGTCAGGAGCCCTTGTTGAAGCTGGCCAGACCCGTGTCGCCGCCGGCCGGCCGGTTGCGAACGAGGATAACGAGTGCGGAACTCGCGTCCTTGGCATCCGCGCTCGCCACGCCGCCGTGGGAGCGGCAGACATCCGCGTCGCTGACGCCGTTGACGGGTGCGAAAACCATCAGGTTGGCGCAGGAAATGCGACGAAGGCCCGCGTCCGTTTCGCCGGCGAAGCCGGAGAGTCCGACGCACAGGGTCAGTGCGAAACCGATGCCGAGCAGTTTTGCGATACGCATGGCGTCCAGCCCTCCCGATGCCAGGTGTCCCGCGAACGATCAATGCCCGCGAGGGACAAAGGCGCAAACCCGGTGGCCTGCTATGGCCAGCGCGTTTCGGACCCGTTCGGCTTCCGCCGCTCCGTTTCGCCCCCGTCTTCCCGAGTGACGTAACACTGCAACGATGATCGAAGCCTGAAACAGGCGTTCAGGTATCATTCATCTTAGGGCGATTCGGAAAAATTTGCCCAGTACTGAAATATTGCAAAATGAAAGGGCGAATCCACTTGGATCCGCCCCTCCGTTAACCATTTGTTAACTTGTTCGTCAGGCCGACTGGCGGGTCTCGATGCCCTTGTCGGTGAAGTGCTGCTGCAGTTCCTGGTTCTGGAACATCTCGCGGACGATGTCGCAGCCGCCGACGAACTCACCCTTCACGTAGAGCTGGGGAATGGTCGGCCAGTCGGAGAATTCCTTGATTCCCTGGCGCAGATCGTCGTCCTCGAGCACGTTGATGCCCTTGTAGGGCACGCCGATGTAGTCAAGAATCTGAACGACCTGCCCCGAGAACCCGCACTGCGGGAAAGCCGGCGTGCCCTTCATGAAGACGACGACCTCGTTGCTGTCGACTTCGTTCCTGATCCAGTCCTGAATGCTCATGGTCTGTCCTTTCGTTCCGCCGGGTCCAAGGTCCGGCGTTTCGTTCCTGCCTCGGACGGCCGTTCAGTCCGGCGCGTTCGTCTGCAGTGCGAGGGCATGAAGATCGCCGCCCATGTTGCCCTTGAGGGCCTGGTAGACGAGCTGGTGCTGCTGTACGCGCGTCTTGCCGCGAAAGGCCTCGGAGACAACGACGGCGGCGTAGTGGTCGCCGTCGCCCGCAAGATCACGGATCTCCACCCGTGCGTCGGGAAGAGCCTCCTTGATGAGCGCCTCGATCTCGCGCGCCTGCATTGCCATGTGGTCGTCCTTCGTGCCCAGCCGGCGGTCAGTCCCGCCGGTCTCCTCTTCCAGGCGCTCAGCGCGCCCCGTTCATGTAGTCCGGGAACCAAGTCTCATGGCTCTCGGCAAGCTTTGCAACGGATATGGTGAGAATGTCCTCAACCGTCAAATCGCTTCCGCCGACATGGCCGATCTCGACGATCTCGAGGCCGGCATCGATGGCATCCTCGACGACCCGTCCGGCGCGCTCGGCATCGATGGTGAGCACATAGCGGCCCTGGTCCTCGCCGAAGAGCGCGGCATGGGCGGGGCCGGACACCTTCACGCGCGCGCCCGTGCCGCCGGCGATCGCCATCTCCGCCAGCGCGACCGCGAGGCCGCCGCTGGAGACGTCGTGCACGCCGGTGACGCGGCCCGCGCGGATGAGGTCACGCACGAAATCGCCGCGCCTGCGCTCCGCATCCAGGTCGACCGGTGGCGGCGCGCCGTCCTCGCGGCCCAGGATGTCGCGCAGATAGGCACTCTGGCCCAGGTGGGTGCCGTGACCGCCGACGACGACGATGACGTCGCCCTCATTGGCGAAGGCAGCGCCCGCGCGTTTGGTCACGTCGTCGAGCAGCCCGACACCGCCGATCGCGGGCGTCGGCAGGATCGCCTCGCCGCTGGTCTCGTTGTAGAGCGAGACGTTGCCCGAGACGATCGGGAAATCGAGCGCGCGACAGGCCTCGCCGATGCCCTTGATGGCTCCCACGAGCTGGCCCATGCTCTCGGGCTTCTCGGGATTGCCGAAGTTGAGGTTGTCGGTCGCCGCGAGCGGGTCGGCACCGGTGGCGGTGATGTTACGCCAGCACTCGGCGACCGCCTGCTTGCCGCCCTCGAAGGGATCCGCCTCCACGTAGCGCGGGGTCACGTCGACGGCGAAGGCGAGGCCCTTGCCCTTGTCGCCGACGCGGATGAGGCCGGCATCGCCGCCCGGGCGCGCGATGGTGTTGCCCTGGACGAGTGTGTCGTACTGCTCCCAGACCCAGCGCCGGGAGGCGCCGTTGGCGTTTCCGACCAGCGTGAGCAGTGCGGCCGCGTAGTCGTCCGGTTCGGCAATGCCCGAGGCAGGCAGAACCGGCTTGCGCGGCGTCTCTGCCCAGGGGCGATCGTATTCCGGGGCCTCGTCGCCGAGTTCCTTGATCGGCAGGTCAGCGACGGTCTCGCCCTGGTGCTTGACGATGAAGCGCAGCGTGTCGGTTGTCACGCCCACGATGGCGAAGTCGAGGCCCCACTTGGTGAAGATCGCCTCGGCCTCGGCCTCCTTCTCGGGGCGCAGGACCATCAGCATGCGCTCCTGGCTTTCGGAGAGCATCATTTCGTAGGCCGTCATGCGCTCCTCGCGCACCGGAACCCTGTCGAGATCGAGCTCGATGCCGAGATTGCCCTTGGCGCCCATTTCCACGGCCGAGCAGGTGAGGCCGGCCGCGCCCATGTCCTGGATGGCGATCACGGCGCCTGTGGTCATCAGTTCCAGGCAGGCCTCGAGCAGGCACTTCTCGGTGAAGGGGTCGCCGACCTGAACGGTCGGACGCTTTTCCTCGATGGTCTCGTCGAACTCGGCCGAGGCCATGGTGGCGCCGCCGACGCCGTCACGACCGGTCTTGGCGCCGAGGTAGACGACCGGCAGGCCGACGCCTTCCGCCTTGGACAGGAAGATCCCGTCCGTGCGCGCGATTCCGGCGGCGAAGGCGTTCACGAGACAGTTGCCGTTGTAGCGGGAATGGAACTCGACCTCGCCCCCGACCGTTGGGACCCCGAAGGAGTTGCCGTAGCCGCCCACGCCGGCCACCACGCCGGACACCAGATGCTTCGTGCGTGGATGCTCGGGATCGCCGAACCGGAGGGCGTTCATGGCCGCGACCGGCCGCGCGCCCATCGTGAACACGTCACGCAGGATGCCGCCGACACCCGTCGCCGCGCCCTGATAGGGTTCGATGTAGGAGGGGTGGTTGTGGCTTTCCATCTTGAAGACAACGCATTCGCCGTCGCCGATGTCGACGACGCCGGCGTTTTCGCCCGGCCCCTGAAGCACGCGCTTGCCGGTGGTCGGCAGCGTCTTGAGCCACTTCTTGGAGGACTTGTAGGAGCAGTGTTCGTTCCACATGGCCGAGAAGATGCCCAGCTCCGTGAAGGTCGGCGTCCGCCCGATCAGCGCCAGAATGCGCTCGTACTCGTCGGGCTTGAGGCCATGGGCCTCGATCAGCTCGGGTGTGATCGCGATGTCGTTGGGGATCATGTGCGGTTCTGACCTTGGCAGCGAAAGATGCGCCCGTGTAGCAAACCGGGGCCGCAAAGGGAATTGCAGACATTGGACGGACGGTTGTTCCGTACGCATGGCAGCAGCGCGTGGGGGCATCCGGTCCCCCGCCACAACAGGAAAAACGCGATGGCACATGACCAGACCCCGAGCGAAAAGCGGCATCTGCTTCTGGTCCTGAACGGAAAGGCGGCACCGCGAGAGGATGTGCGGTCGGCGGTGGAAGCCGTGCGCGGCGCGGGTCATACGCTCGAGGTGCGCGTGACCTACGATGGAGACGATGCGGGGCGCTTCGTGCGCGAAGCCGTGGAACGCGAGGACGCGCGTCCCGGGGTGATCGTCGCCGGCGGTGGCGACGGGACCATCAACCAGGTCATCGCCTCGGCTCTCGAGACCCGGCCCGAGACGGACTGTGCCTTCGGCGCGCTGCCGCTGGGCACGGCCAATGATTTCGCCACCGGCATGGGGCTTCCGGTGGACGATGTCCGCGCCGCACTCATGCTGTGCGCCACCGGAACGCCTCGTCCCATCGATGCGGGGCGCATCAACGGGCGCATCTTCGTGAATGTGGCGAGCGCCGGATCGGTCACCCGGATCACGCGGGAGGCGGATCCGCGCGCAAAGGAGCTTCTGGGCGGTGCCGCCTACCTGATCGCCGGCGCCAGCCGGCTTGGGGATCTCGTGCCCTCCCGCGCCCGGATCGAGGGCGACGGGTTTTCCTTCGACGATGAATTCGTGGCGCTCGCCGTCGGCAACGGGCGTCTCGCGGGTGGCGGTGTGCCGCTTTGCGCCAATGCGCGCTACGACGACGGAGAACTGGATCTCGCGTTGTTCCCGAGGCCCGACGCCGATCACATGCTGTCGCTTCTCTCGGGTCTCTTGAGCGAGGGGGAGGGGACGCTGGACGGGTATGCCCGCACCCATCGCTTCACACGGCTGGTGGTCGATGCGGACGACGAACTGGCGGTGAACCTCGATGGCGAGCCCATGTCGGCCCGGCGTCTCGAGGTGGAGGTGATGCCGAAGGCGTTGCGCTTCGTCACCGGCGCGTGAGACCCGCGAACGGCGTGTCAGCGACGCGTCAGGATGTTCGCCTCTTCCATTGCGTAGACGATTTCGCTGACCTCCTCGAGCCGCGCCGAGATCGCGGCGCGGGCGTCATGAAGGCCGCGATTGTAGAAATGTCCGGCGATGTCGCGCACCAGTGCGCCCGCGAGCGACTCGGCTTCAAGGCCGCCGATCTCCTCGCCGGTTTCCTCCGCGATTCGCTCGCGAAGCCATTCGGCAAGGGCGGCGCGTTCGGGCGTGGACAGTTCGATGTTGGCCATTCCGTGGGCTCCTTGTCCGGGAGGGAGGCCTCGTAGCCCCGGAACCCTGCCGCCTGCTCAGGCCGTTTCGAAAGCCTCTGCGATCCCCTTGAAGAACGCGGCGCCGTCGGTGGCCGTCTGCTGTGCGTCGACGTAGTTCTCCGGGTGCGGCATCATGCCGAGCACATTGCCGCTCTCGTTGGTGATGCCGGCAATGTCGCGGGCCGAACCGTTCGGGTTGGTGCCGTTCGCATAGCGGAAAGCGACCCGGTCCTCGGCCTCAAGGCGATCGAGCGTTTCGGCGTCGGCGAAATAATTTCCGTCGTGGTGGGCGACGGGGCAGCGCCAGACGTTGCCCTTCTCGAGGTGACGGGTGAAGGGGCTGGCGGTTGAGCTCGTCTCGAGCAGCACCTCGCGGCAGACGAACGTCAGGCCCTTGTTTCGCATCAGCGCGCCCGGCAGAAGGCCGGCCTCGGTCAGCATCTGGAAGCCGTTGCAAACGCCAAGCACCAGCCGGCCGCGTGCCGCGAAGTCGCGCACCGCGTCCATGACGGGCGCGCGGGCGGCGATGGCGCCGGAGCGCAGGTAGTCGCCGTAGGAGAAGCCGCCCGGCAGCACCACCAGATCGACGTCGGGCAGGCTGGTTTCCGCGTGCCAGACGGACACCGGGTCGATGCCGGTGGCGAGCCTGAGCGCGTGCATCATGTCGCGCTCGCGGTTGGAGCCGGGGAAGGTGATGACGGCGGACTTCATGTCGGCATGTCTCCGTTTCGGGCGCTGCCCGGACAGTCTGTCGGCAAGCGGGCGCTCACACGAAAAACAGGGCGGCGACGAGAGCCAGGGCGGCCGGAAGGGCGATGAAGAGCGCTGCCTTCAGCAGAAGGAAGCGGATCGCTCTGGCGCTGTCCTCGTCCATTTCAGGACCCTGCGTTCTCTGCAACCGGCAACGGACCCGGGCGGGTCCGCAAGCTCCGGGTTTCAGAGGATCTCGATCGCGTAGTTCTCGATCACCGTGTTGGCAAGCAGCTTGTCGCACATGGCGGCAAGCTCCGTGCGGGCACTTTCGCTGTCGGTGGAGGAAAGCTCCACGTCGAAGACCTTGCCCTGCCGCACGCTTTCAACGCCGGAAAAGCCGAGGGCCGCAAGTCCGCCTTCGATCGCCTGGCCCTGGGGGTCGAGGACGCCGGTCTTCAGGGTGACGGTCACGCGTGCTTTCATGGGGCTCGTCTCCGAACACAAGGTTCCAGCCGGTGCGGTTCCGCCACGCCGGCTTGCGCCGGCAGGTGGCAGGCGCCTCTTCGTTGCGCCGCTTCTAGCGCGCCGGCCGCGCCGATGAAAGACCTTTTGCGCGGGCCTTGCCCGGGCTTTCACGGCAATCGGGGACGTGACCGGGGAACCATCGCGCCAAGCGCTTCAGACCTCTTGACGACAACTGCTCAATTAACCCGCCTGATCCTCGTATTGGCGAAGTACCTTTCGAGATTGCGCACGGCGAGTGCACGAGAATGTGCGAAGGACTGCACCTGCACACCGCGATTGTTCTGGGCGACGATACGTGTGGCCATGTAGAATCTTTTGCCACGTCTATTGCGGGTCGTCACGACGAACTGGAAACCGGAGTAGGTCGGGGTGGTGATACGGCGTGTAGCGGAGAAGGAGACCTTCTTGTCAGTGGCGACGTGAACGAATTTCAGGAAGGATGCCAAGAGTTCCGTGTTCAGTTTTCCTCTCCGGATCGCGGATTCCACATCGCCGTGGACCTTGCCCGGCTTTACGAGAACCGTCTGCCTTTGGCCGCAGGTGGCTTTCGGACACTCATATGTGGTGACGCTCCCGACTTTCTGACTGCTCCAGCCCTTGGGCGGGAAGGTGGTCGTCAGTGCGCCCGGCTTCAGTCCCGCCGTCTGGCACGCCGCCAGAAAAAGACCTGCGAGCAGAACGAACACAATCCTTCCGCGATTGTGCGCGGAACCGATATTTCTCATGGCAAAGCCCCCGTTTGTTCAGCCTCGCGGAGGCTACGGGACTCGTTCAAGAGTTGCAATCAGGGTGCATCACGCTTGCTTGCAAAAAAACCCCGGCCGTGCCGGCCGGGGTTTCGGGATCATGTGGCGGCGGTGGGTCCGCTATGGTCCGTCAGGCAATCCTACTTGACGAGGACCGGACCGGTTCCGGCGGGGCGGTCATTGTCGTTCAGGATGCCGAGCCGGCGGGCCACTTCCTGGTAGGCCTCGAGCATTCCGCCCAGATCGCGGCGAAAGCGGTCCTTGTCCATCTTCTCGTTGGACTGGATGTCCCACAGGCGGCAGCTGTCGGGCGAGATCTCGTCGGCGACGACGATGCGCATCATGTCGCCTTCCCAGAGGCGTCCGCACTCGATCTTGAAGTCGACGAGGCGAATGCCGACACCGAGAAACAGGCCGGTCAGGAAGTCGTTGACGCGGATCGCCAGCGCCATGATGTCGTCCATCTCCTGCGGCGTGCACCACCCGAAGGCAGTGATATGCTCCTCGGAGACCATCGGATCGTCGAGCGCGTCGTTCTTGTAGTAGAACTCGATGATCGAGCGCGGAAGCTGCGTGCCTTCCTCGAGACCAAGGCGCTTGGACAGCGACCCGGCCGCGACGTTGCGCACGACCACCTCCAGCGGGATGACCTCCACCTCGCGGATGAGCTGCTCGCGCATGTTCATCCGGCGCAGGAAGTGCGTCGGGATGCCGATCGCGTTGAGCTGGTTGAAGATGAACTCGGAAATCCTGTTGTTCAGGACGCCCTTGCCATCGACGATCTCGTGCTTCTTGGCGTTGAACGCCGTGGCATCGTCCTTGAAGTGCTGAATGAGCGTACCGGGCTCCGGACCCTCATAGAGGATCTTGCCCTTGCCCTCGTAAATGCGCCGGCGGCGGTTCATAGGCACGTACCGTGTTGGTGAAAGAAAATCCATTTCGGCGGAGTTGCTCCAATGTGCTGCCGAGATCCGGTCCCGTCGGAACCAACGCTCTCGCGTCGCTTTCGCCAACGCACGGGCGGGTTTCGATGTCGGGCCGGAGCGGCAGCAGTACCGGCCCCCCGCTCGATGGCGCGGAACCTACACGATCGCCCGGCAAAGTACAATGAAGCCGTGGCATGGGGCGGGAGCGCGCGAGCGGGCGGCTTGCGGCGGTTCGCGAGGCCGTCCGTCGCCCGACCCGCGACCGTGTTCGCGGTAGTCGTGGGCAGTTGCGGAATGGCGGTCTTATCGCGTTGATTTGGGGGGCTTGCGAGGATATGCAAGGGGCGCTCCAATACCCATATGGGGGATGGCCGCCCTTGCGTGACCGAATGAGGATACGAGCGGCAGCCGGACAAACGCATTGCAGCGATGACACGCCGCACCGCAAGAGACACGAGCGACCGAGAGGCAGGAGAAAGAGCGCATGAACACGTTCAACAGCCGCGAAGATAGCTTCGAGAGCAAGTTCGCTCACGATGAGGAATTGCGCTTCAAGGCGATTGCGCGGCGTAACAAGCTGCTCGGCCTGTGGGCGGCGGAGAAGCTTGGCCTGAACGCCGAGAAGGCCGCGGAATACGCGAAGGAAGTCGTGCGTTCCGATTTCGAGGAGCCGGGCGAGGAAGATGTCTTCCGCAAGATCCGCAAGGACTTCGATGACGCCGGTGTCGAGCAGTCGGATCACCAGATCCGCCGCACGATGGACGAGCTTCTGCACACGGCGGCCGAGCAGATCCAGCAGGGTCTCTGAAGCCTGAATTCACACCGGGCGGGGCGATCGTGTCCTGCCCGGTGTCTCGCGCGGCCCGGCGCCTTTCTGGCGCCCCGTGAGGGTTCGCGCGCTTTCCCTGCTGGCGACCTTCGGGTTGCGATCTTGGGGCCGGGACAGTGGCGTTCGGGGGAGGCGCCATCCGGCCCTCATCCGGGAGTCCGTCATGACCGTTTCCGCGCCCACGCTCGCAGCACGCCTTCGTGCCGGCGAGACCATCGTCACCATGTGGTCGTCGCTTGCCGTGCCGCTTCTTGCCGAGATGGGCGGACGCGCCGGCTACGAGTCGATCACCCTGGACATGCAGCACGGCTTTCACGATCTCGCCTCGGTCCGCGAGGGCATCGCGGCCGCGCGACTGGGTGGGGCCCATGCCGTCGTGCGCCCGCCGGTGGATGATTTCGCCAACGTGAGCCGCGCGCTCGACCTCGGCGCCGAGGCGGTCATCATGCCGATGATCAATTCGCCCGAGGATGCCATGGCGCTCGTGGTCGCGGCCAAATATCCCCCGCAGGGAGCCCGCAGCTGGGGGCCGCACCGCGCGGCCATGCTGCTCGGCCGCACGCCGGCGGAGTATCTTGCCGAGGCAAACTCCGAGACACTGGTCCTTGCCATGATCGAGACGCCGGCAGCCCTTGCCGCGCTCGATGACATTCTGGCGGTCGATGGCCTGGACGGCGTATTCGTCGGGCCGGGCGACCTGTCGCTCACCCTGTCCGAGGGGCGCGAAGTGGCGCCCTCCAGCGCTCCCGTCCAGGCCCATGCGGCCGACATCGCTACGCGCACGCTTGCCGCGGGCAAGGTCGCCGGCATCTACTGCAACAGCGCGGCGGATGCGACGTCGGCGATCGGCATGGGGTATCGGTTCGTCGCGCATGGCAGCGACCTGGCGATGTTTGCCGCCGAGGCCTCGCGCAAGCGCGCGGAGCTCGGCTGATCACGCCGCGACGGGCCTGTCCCTTACGGGAAACTCCCATGGGGCAGGCCGTCGCATTACTTTCTATTTTTTGAATGTTACGCTGCGAAACCGTAGACCGGCGCGCCTGTCCGGCATCGGGTCGGGAGAGCGGTCGCCGTGTCCTGCACGGGGGACGCAGCCATGTGGAAGCTTGCCGCCATTCTCTTCATCGTCATCGCGCCGACGCTTGCCGGCGTCTTCGCGCTTGTTCCGATGACCTTCTACGGAATCAACGATTACGAGCCCTGGCTTCTGGCCGCCTTCGCGNGCGGCGGTGTCGTGGTGGCCGTACCGGTCGCGCTTTTCGTCGCGCGCCGGATCAACGCGCTGACCAAGGCCGGCCCACGCACGGCCGGATAAGCCTGTGTCTCACAGGTCCTTCATCAGATAGGCGAAGGACATCAGCCCCTCCGGCCAGGGGCCGTGGTCGCTTTCGTGATTGATGTGACCGGCCTCGCCGGCATCCTGGAAATGCGCTCCCCAGTCGAGCGCGAAGCCGTGCGCCGTGTCGTAGTCGCAATGCGGGTCGTTGCGGCTTGCGACGACGCGCGCCCTGAAGGGAAGCGGGCCCTTGGGAACCGGCAGGAAATCACCGACCTCGAAGGCCGGTTTGGGGGCGCTGCGGGCGAGATCGGTCGGCGCGACCAGGAAGGCGGCCTTCACCTTGTCCGCCGGCAGCGCATGGGCGGCATGGACGCAGGCGATCGCGCCGAGCGAATGGGCGACGAGCACGACAGGCCGCTCGGCGCTCTCCACCCCGGCGGTGATCGTCTCGACCCACTGCTTGCGCACCGGATGAAACGTCGACGGCAGTTCGACGAAGCGTGCCGTGGGGATCTTCTCCTGCCAGCGATGAAGCCAGTGCGCGGCGGGCGTTTCGCCGTAGCCCGGCACGAGGAGGATGTCTGTCTCGGAGATCTTCATGGCACCGGGTCCGCTTGCGTGACGAGAAGTGCCTGATGGCAAGCTTTGGGTCCGCTGTCAAACGGGACCCGCCCCGTTACGGCTCCACGCCCTGATCGGCGAGCGGGCCATAGAAGCCGGTCTCGAGCGGTCGCGCCCAGTCGGGGCGCCCGTTCCGCCGTGCCTGTTCCGCGGCCTCGGCCCAGTCGTAGGCGATCGCGCGCATCTCGAACCGCCAGCCATCGCCGTCGCTTTCGGCGAGGCAGTAGCGTGCATGGGGACTTCCCGCCTGCATCCGGTGCGGTATCGGCGTCGCATCGCTGTAGCCCGGGAGGCCGACACTGCCGGGATTGAGCAGTGTCTGGCCGCTCGAGGCGAGATGCAGCAGGCGCGGCGTGTGGCTGTGTCCAAACAGCACGAGCGGGGCCGTTTCGTCACCAAGCCTTGCCAGGATCTCGCTTTCCCCGGACAGGCGCGGGTCGGGTCCGTCCACGGTTTCCGCGAGATAGGTGTCGTCATGTCCGGGCGTGGCGTGACAGGCGAAGACGCCGGGCGCGGGCCGTGCGGTCACGGGAAGCGCCGAGAGCCACGCCGGGCTGCCCCCGGACAGCCGGTCGAGAGTGAAACTGTCGGTGCGGTTTTCCGGCGGTATGTTCCTCGCCGCAACCACCCGGTCGTGATTGCCGCGCACGGTGATCCAGTCACGCTCGATCAGCAGGCGGGCGGTTTCCTCCGGCCAGAGCGGTCCGGAGACACAGTCGCCCAGGTTGACGACCATGTCGGGGCGCGCGCGCTCCAGATCGTCGATGACGGCCTGAAGCGCGCGGACATTTGCATGGATATCGGCAAGAACCGCGATACGCATCCCCGCCGCTCCCCGTCTCAGTCTTCGCCAAAGACGCGGGCGAAGATCGTGTCGACCGCCTTGGTGTGATAGCCGAGGTCGAAGCGGGCGCGGATTTCCTCCTCGGAGAGGGCGGCGCGCACATCGGCGTCGTTCAGCAGTTCCTCGAGGAAGTCGACACTGGCGCTGCCCTCGACCTGGTAGCTTGCCCAGACCTTCATGGCGTTGCGCTGAACGAGACGGTAGGCGTCCTCGCGGCTGACGCCGGCCTGGGTCAGGGCGAGCAGGATGCGCTGGGAGTGCACGAGGCCGCCGAGGCGGTTCATGTTGGCCAGCATCCGCTCCGGGTAGACCAGAAGCTTGTCGATCACGCCGGTCAGGCGTGCGAGCGCGAAGTCGAGCGTCACGGTCGCGTCCGGGCCGATCATGCGCTCGACCGAGGAGTGCGAGATGTCGCGCTCGTGCCAGAGCGCAACGTTTTCCATGGCCGGCATGGCGTAGGCGCGCACCATGCGTGCGAGGCCCGTGAGGTTTTCGGTCAGCACCGGATTGCGCTTGTGCGGCATGGCGCTGGAGCCCTTCTGGCCCGGCGAGAAATACTCTTCCGCTTCCAGGACCTCGGTGCGCTGCAGGTGGCGGATTTCCGTCGCGACGCGCTCGATCGAGGAGGCGATCACGCCCAGCGTGGCGAAGAACATCGCGTGGCGGTCGCGCGGAATCACCTGGGTCGAGACCGGCTCGACGGCGAGGCCCATGGCGCTGGCGACATGTTCCTCGATGCGCGGATCGATATTGGCGAAGGTGCCGACAGCGCCGGAAATGGCGCAGGTGGCGATCTCCTCACGCGCCGCGACGAGACGCGTGCGGCAGCGGTCGAACTCGGCGTAGGCCTCGGCCATCTTGAGGCCGAAGGTGACGGGCTCGGCATGAATGCCGTGCGAGCGGCCGATGCAGACCGTGTCCTTGTGCTCATGGGCGCGGCGCTTGAGGGCGGCCAGCAGCGCGTCGATGTCGGCCAGCAGCAGGTCGGCGGCGCGGGTGAGCTGCACGTTGAGGCAGGTGTCCAGGACGTCCGAGGACGTCATGCCCTGATGCACGAAGCGCGCGTCCGGCCCGACGATTTCCGCCAGATGGGTGAGGAAGGCGATGACGTCGTGCTTGGTCTCGCGCTCGATCTCGTCGATGCGGGCAACGTCGAAGGTGGCCTTGCCACCCTTGTCCCAGATGGTCCGGGCGGCTTCCTTCGGGATCACGCCGAGGTCCGCCAGGGCGTCGCAGGCGTGTGCCTCGATCTCGAACCAGATACGGAACTTGGTCTCGGGCGACCAGATGTCGACCATCTCGGGCCGGGAATAGCGCGGGATCATGCGGGGTCCTCTTGGCGGGAAGTCTCGTGACGCCGCGTCCAATATCAGACGGAGCGGCGGGGCTCAATGCGGGCAAAGGCGAGGGCTGCGACAAGCAGTGCCGGCAGCAGCACCGGCAGCAGCGGGCGGATGCCCGCCACCGCGAAGATGTAGCTGCTCGTCGCCGAGGTGAAGATCGTCTCCCACAGCATGCGCAAGGAGGGCCGGTCCGTATGCCACTGGCCATAATACTGGGCGAACTGGAGGTAGAACAGGAACCCCGTGATCGCGGTAGTGGTCACGGCCAGGGAGAGGGTCATGGCGGCGAAGCAGGCGCGCGCGCGGTTGCGCCTGCGCGCGAAGGTCAGCAACCGGGCAATCGGCCATGCGGTCAGTCCGCCCAGAAGCGAGCCGGTCGCGAAGATTGCGATCACGCCGAGAAGGCGCCCGCTCAGCGCCTCGCCGCGAAGGGCGAGGGCGGCGATCTCGCAGCCGGTCACGACGAGCGACCAGACAAGCGCGAAGAGGAGCGGGCGGAGCACGGGGCCGTCAGGCCGCGGCGCGCGCGGCGCCTTCGGCGGCCGAGCGGATCGCATCGATGTTGGCGCGATAGCCCTCGATGCCCTTGCCCTTGAACACGGCCGAGCCGGCGACAAGGGCGTTCGCGCCGGCGGCGGCAACGAGCGGGGCGGTCTCTGCCGTGACACCGCCATCGACCTCGATGTCGATGGGGCGGTCGCCGATCAGCGCCTTGATGCGGGCCACCTTGTCGACCATCGCGGGAATGAAGGACTGGCCGCCGAAGCCTGGATTGACGCTCATGACGAGCACGAGGTCGAGGCGGTCGAGCACATACTCGATGACGCTCTCCGGCGTTCCCGGGTTCAGCGAGACGCCGGCCTTCTTGCCGAGTGCGCGGATCGCCTGCAGTGAGCGGTCGAGATGCGGGCCGGCCTCCGCGTGTACCGTGATGATGTCCGAGCCGGCCTTGGCGAAGGCCTCCAGGTAGGCATCGCAGGGCGCGATCATCAGATGCGTGTCGAACACCTTGTCGGTGTGCTTACGCATGGCGGCGATCACGTCCGGGCCGAAGCTGATGTTGGGCACGAAGTGTCCGTCCATCACGTCGAGATGGATCCAGTCGGCGCCGGCCTCCACGACGTCGCGCACTTCCTGGCCGAAGGCGGAGAAATCGGAAGCGAGCATCGAGGGGGCGATGACGAGGGGACGGGACATGGCGGAGGCTCCGGAGAATTGTGCGGCGGGCGGCAGGCGCGCCCGGTCTTCGCGCATGCCGCTATCATAGCCCTCCCGTGGCGACAAGGCACGCCGCGAAGATGCCGCGATTTAGCGCCGCCGACGGTCCCGGCCGGACGGCGCGGCTCACAGCTTCCCGGTGATCGCGAGATACCGCCCGCCGGCCCCCTCGAAGCCGATCACCTCCATCAGGACGATGACCGCGAAGTGCGCGGGAGCGCGGTCGCTCTCGCGATGCACGACCAGGCGCTCGATGCGGTATCGAAGCGGGCAGCCCCGGCTTTTCGGAAGACTTGTGTCATCGTTGAGAACACGCGTGTTTCCCTCATGGGCGAGCGTGAGACGGAAGCCTTGCGTCTGCCCCATGCCGGAGGGGCAGAATGTGCCAGCCTCGAGCGGGTACTCGGCGAGTTCCAGAATGATCGGCTCGCCAATGTTCGGTGCGGCCGGCAAGGGCATCGCTTCCATGCGAAAGGGATCGACAAGCCGTTCCGTGGCGGGGTTGTGAGCCAGCGTGGCCCCTCGCCCGGCGATCCCCGCCTCGTCGAGAAGTGGCTGCGCCTCGGCGCGATTGCGGGCGCGGGTGCGTTCCAGTTCCGCGTCGAAGTCGAGCGGCTGGCTGTCGTCGACCTCGTCGATGCGCCGAAACGGGCTCCCGGGAAGCCAGCTGTCGGTGTCCGTGTCGATGACATAGATGGAGGAATAGGGAAAACCGGATCCATCCTGGATCCCGAATTCCTCGAAGGCGAAGCGCGATCCGTCTTTCGAAAAGCCCAGGATTTCCGTGCGGGCGAATTNCGCCGCATGGGCCGCGAGCGGGATCGCTGCCGCGAGTGCGACGACGAGCGCGCCGGCAAGATTCCAGGGTTTCAGCCAGATCCGCCTGCAGATGGCCATCTTCACCTCCCGTTTGCTCCGGCCGGATCGCCGTGCCAGCTCCAAGGATACAGCCTATGGCGTTCCTGTGGGAGCGATGTGACCGGGGTCACGCGCGTCGCGTTCGGCGGCGAGACGTGTTGCAACCGGTTTCAGCATCCAGGGCAGCAGGTAGATCGGCAACTGGCCGAGGCCGAAGTAGAGCCAGGCGAGTTCCGGCAGCGTGCCGCCAAGGGCGGCGACGAGAAGGCCCATGTTTCGATTGCCGCAGGAATGGGCAAGCACGAAGGCCTGGTCGCGCGGTGTGCGCGCGAAGACAAGCATGGTCATGCCCATCTGGAACAGAGCCACGACGAAGGTGAGAACCGCGNCCCCCGCCGTGAGCAGCGGATCGGCGAGAAAATGGTCCGCGACACCGTCCATCACGGCGACCGCGAAGACGAAGAGGATCAGGACGTTCAGCCCGTCGATGTGATGGCGCGCGGCGGCAATGCGGTTCCGGCCGGCGATCCTTCGCAGAAGCCAGGCAACCCCTGCGGTCGCCACCAGCAGTCCGGCGAGGCGGATGCCGAGTGCCAGGGTGTCGATGGGGAGCGTGTCTCCCAGCATCAGACCGCCGACAAGCGGGGCGGTGAAGGGCGTGAGCATCATGCACACGCACACGAGCGCCAGCGACAGGGCGCTGTCGAGGCCGATCAGGGCGATGAAGGCCGGTGCGGACATGACGGCCGGCCCGGCGGTGACGAGGAAGACCGCGAGCGCGATGTCGGGGTGGAGGCCCTGCGGGTCGACCAGGCGGATCATTCCCGCCGCCGCGAGCGGCACGACCACCTGCATCCAGACCATGGCGGCGATGATGAGCCGGGGGCGGCGCATGTGGGCGACGACGGCGATGGGGTCCACGCGCAGGAACGCGAGCACAAGCAGGATAAAGATCGCCTCGGAGACATACGGCCGGAAGAAGGCCGAGAGCTGAGGCAGCATCAGGCCGAGGATGGCGCTGATGGCGACGGCCCGCGTGCCGTGCCGTCCGAGCCAGGCGAGCAGGGTGAAGGGCAGGGCGAGGGCCTGCATGANGAACACTCCGGACCGGGAGATGAAACGGTGAGGAAGGCACCATGAACCCGGGCAGCGGGTTTGGCAAATCCGGGCGAGAACACGCCTTTCTCGGCTCAGGGTTGTCTTGCTGCTTGCAAGGCGCGACGGTTCGGTGTCGAAAGACCCTATGCGAAGCGTCGACGTCCTGGTCCTTGGCGCCGGCATCACCGGCATCAGTGCCGCCCTTCATCTTCAGGGGCGCGGCTGGAACGCGCTCGTCGTCGATGCCCAGGGGCCCGGCGAGGTCTCCTCGCGTGGAAACACGGGCATTCTGGAGCGCACAGGGTTTCTTCCCCTCGATGTTCCCTCGGGCGCGGGAGAAGTTCTGTCGAGCGTTCTCGGGCGCGGTCCGGCCATGCGAATCGAGGCGCGCACGCTTCCCGCGTTGCTGAAGTTCCTGCGACTCGCCCGCCAGCACACCGCCTCGCCCTCGGTCGGACGGCTTGCGCGCGCCCTTGCGCCTCTCCAGTCCTCGGCGATCGGCGAGCACCTCGCGATCGCGCGCGCTGCCAGCGCGTTTCGCTTCTTTCGTCGCACCGGGTGGCTCAAGATCTATCGCAGCGAGCGGGGGCTGGCCTCCTGCGAGGTGGAGCGGCATTTCGCGCGGATCATCGGCGTTCCCTACGAGGATTGCGGTGCGCATGACATCGCCCGGCTGGAGCCGGATCTCGTCGTGCATGGTGCCGCCGGCGTGTTCTGGCCGGAAAGCCAGTCGGTGTCGTCGCCGGGTGGGGTGACAAAGGCCTATGCTCGTTTCTTCCGCGAGCGCGGCGGCGAGATCGCCAGCGGCGATCCGTCAAGCCTGGAACCGGCCTGGAGCGGGTGGCAGGTGCGGACCGCGCGCGGCATGGTCGCCGCGAACCACGTCGTTCTGGCGCTGGGCGCGGACACGTTGCCGCTTCTCGCCCGTTTCGGCCTGTCGATGCCGCTCGCCGAATTGTGCAACCGGCATCGCCATTTCCGTGCGGTCTCGGGTGTCGGCCTGTCGCGGCCGGTGAGCGATGTGGACGGGGGATTTCTGCTCACGCCGATGGAGCGTGGCGTGCGCCTCGTCGCCGACCGGCAGCTCGCACCCGCCGGGCGCCCGGGGGACGAGGAGGCGGGGTCGCCCGGTTTCGAGAGGGCGGTGGAGCGGGCCCGCGCCCTGATGCCCCTCGGTGCGTCGGTCGAGGATGTGCCCGTGGTCGGGCGTCGGGTGCTGACGCCCGACGGGCTTCCGGCCATCGGTCAGGTGCCGGGTGCCGCCGGTCTCTGGCTGCAACTGGGATCGGGAAGTGCCGGCTTCGCGCTAGCGCCCGCCATGGGCCGGATGCTCGCGGAACTCATGAGCGGTGATCCGGTCTTCGTCGACCCGGTGCCTTTCGCGCCGGCGCGGCTTCTCGTCGGTTAGACGCCGGCTGTTTTCTCCGCCCAGTGCGCCGCGAACGCCTGCATGAGCTCCGGGAAATCCTCGGGCGGGGGGAAGCCCGTGTAGCTGCGTTCGACCGGAAGGGTCACCCAGTCGAGCTTCTCCGCGGTCATCGTTTCCATGAAGGGGTGGGCGAGGTTCTTGTCGTCGAACATGGTCGGGCGCACGTTGACGAAGGCGTCCATGCCCGTGATGCGGGTGAACATCCAGGTCATGCAGTCGGGGCAGAAGTAGTGATCGAGCTGCGGCCCCTTCGCCCCGCCCTTGACCGGGTCGCCCTTCGTGACGCGGAAGGCGGGCGCCGGCACCATGGCCGTGAGCGAGAAGGCGCTGGAGCTCATCTTGCGGCAGCCGTCGCAATGGCAGGCGGCGGTCACGATCGGTGCGGCGGATATCTCGATCTCCGTGCTGCCGCAACGGCAGGATCCGACAAGCGGTTTCATGGAAGACTCCAGGTCAGGGCGGCGAGGTGGTGTGATTCCGGCAGGCATTGTGACCCGGATCCGGCTGCCCTGAAAGGCGGAGGGCTGTTCGCTATTCTGCCTAAATTGACGCCTTGCCTTTTCTTGCGGCAAGCTGTCTTCTCCGGCGGACTTGTTTCACGCCCGCCTTACACAGGATACACGACATGCTTGCCCATCAGGTTGCGGTGCTTGCCGGCCTTACCGCCCTCATCATGATCAGCCCCGGCCCGGACATGATCATCGTGCTGCGCAACACGCTGCTGCACGGACGCGGCGCCGGCCTGCTGACCTCGCTCGGCGTCCTTGCCGGAAACCTGGTGCATATCGGCTATTGCGCCGTGGGCGTGGGCTTCCTGATCTCGCAAAGCATCCTGGCGTTCTCCATCCTGAAGTATCTGGCCGCCGCCTACCTGCTGTATCTGGGCGTCATGAGCATTCGCAACGCCGGCGGACGGTTCTCGCTCGACATTGCGGCGAAGACCCGCACAAGCCGGCGTTCGGCCTGGACGCAGGGGTTCCTCAACAACATCCTGAATCCGAAGGGGACGCTGTTCTACCTCGGCGTCTTCACCATGATCGTCACGCCGCAGACCTCCGCGGCGGGCGTCGCGGTGCTGGTGGCGACGACGATCTCGGTCAGCGCGGCGTTCTGGGTGGTCTTCGTGATGACGCTGGACGCGGCGCCGGTGCGCCGGGTGCTGGAGGGCGCGCAGGCGATGGTCTCGCGCGTGCTCGGCGGCGTGCTCATCCTGCTCGGGCTGCGCATCGCGGTCGCCGACCGGTAACCGCGCGGTTCGTTCCCTCAGCTTTCGCGAAGCGGCAGGGCGACGGTCTGCTTGACGGTGTTGACGACGATGCGCGACTGGACGTCCGAGACCATGGCATTGTCGAGCAGCTTCAGGCGCAGGAAGTCGTCATAGGCCTTTATGTCGCTGGCCACGACCTTGATCAGATAGTCGACGGCGCCGGTGATGCGTTCGCAGATCACCACCTCGGGCCAGCGATAGACGAGCTTGTCGAAGGTCTCCATGTTCTCGCGGCTGGGCACCGCGAGTTTCACGAAGGCGTAGGCGACGAAGCCGAGCCCCACCGCCTCGCTGTCGACGACCGCCACCGTCTGGCGGATCACGCCGCTCTCCTTCAGTTTCTTGATCCGGCGCCAGCACGGCGTCTGGCTCATGCCCGCCTCGCGGGCAACCTCGGCGATGGACAGCGAGGCGTCGCGCTGCAGGATCTTCAGCACGCGGATGTCGGACGGGTCGAGGAGAGTTTTTTCGCTCATGAGCGTGTCATAGGAAATTTCCTCGCCGATTGCAGCGGAAATTTCGTGTTCCGAACGGAAAACGCCAGAGCAGCGGAAGGACTTCGAGGAGGGCGGTCAGGGCCGTCCGCCGAAGTGCTGCGACCAGGCGGGCAGCGTGTCGCCGGGGGCGGGTGTCGCCGCGTGAACGGCGCGGGCGATCGCGCGGCTCATCACGGCCGCGGCCAGCGCGCCGGCCTCGATCGTTTCGGCCATTTCCTCGCGCAGGGGCACGCGCCCGGTGGACAGGGCGAAGACCAGATCGCCGTCGAGAGCCGTGTGCGAGGGCCAGAGCGCGCGCGCATAGCCGTCGTGGGTCATGATCGCGAGCCGCTTGAGAGCCGCCTTGTCGAGGGCAAGGTCGGTCGCGACGATGCCGATGGTCGTGTTCGCGCCAGGCCTTGCGGCATTGAACTTGGTGTGTATCGCGTCCGCCCCCGGTGCTTCGGAGGGAAGGCCGAGGCCGCCGAACTCGCCGTCGCGCTCGAAGGGCGCGGCCCAGAAATGGGGCGTGTCCCCCATGGTCGCGGAGCCGAGTGCGTTGACGGCAACCAGCGCGCCGATCACGGCACCGTTCGAGAGCCTTGCGGAGGCGGAGCCGAGGCCGCCCTTGAAGGTCGCCGTGGTGGCGCCCGTTCCCGCTCCGGACGTGCCGAGCGCAAACGTCTCGCCGGCGGAGGCGAGCGCCTCGCGGCCGAGGGCTGCATAAGGATTGGTCTCGCCCCAGTCCTTGTCTCCGCCGTTCAGCAGGTCGAAGAGGATCGCGGCGGGCACAAGCGGCACGCGCGCGGGCCCAATTGCGAAGCCGCGCCCCATGGCGGCAAGGCCCGCCTGGACACCGGAGGCGGCGTCGAGGCCAAAGGCGGAACCGCCGGAAAGCACCAGCGCATCGATCTGCCCGGCGGTGTATTCCGGCTCCAGCAGCGTGGTGTCGCGTGTGCCCGGCGCCCCGCCGAGGATGGAAACGGAGGCGGTGGCCGCTTCGTCGGGCACCAGCACGGTGACGCCGGACTTCAGCCGGTCGTCCTGTGCGTTGCCGACCTTCAGGCCGGGAACGTCGGTGATGAGATTGCGCAAGGAAGGCTCCCGGGCGGTGCGGCCTTGCGGCCGTCTCAGATGCGGTGGTAGGCGCGGTCGAGGTAGATCAGGGCCGGACCCCGGTCGCCGAGCGTGAGCGCGACGACCTCGCCGAAGATGACGGAATGCGTCCCCACTTCCGTAACCTCTGTGACGCGGCAGTCCAGCGCCACGCGGGCATTCGCCAGCATTGGCGCGCCGGTAAGCGCCGCGTTCCACTCGGCGAGGGCGAAGCGGTCGTCGAAACCGAGATCGCCCTTTCCCGCGAAGGCGTCGGACAGGGCCTCGGCATGCGCGGGCAGGGTGTTGATGGCGAAGACGCCGTTTTCCTTGATGGCGGTGTTGATCCGCGCGCGCCTGTTCACGCAGACAAGGATCGAGGGCGGGGTATCTGAAACGGATGTGACGGCGGAAACGGTCGTGCCGCAGCGCCCGCCCGCCCCATCGGTCGTGGCGATGTGGACGGCGGCGCCGAGACGGCTCATGGCCTCGCGAAAGGCGAGGGAGTCAATGCCGTCGGTCGGTTCTGCCTGTCGCGTGGGGCCGTTCGTCATCGTCATCCTTCCGCGCCCGGTCTCCCGCCCGGCAGGGCGGTCCGGTGGTGTCCTGTCATGGGTTTAGGCTATTGCGCGGCGGTTTCAATTCCCTTTCGCCGGGTGGGGAGCGCGGGGATCACCTCTGTCGCGATTCCCTTTCAGGTCCTGCATAAACCTTAACAGAAGATTTCCGGCGGGCCCGCATTCAGCTTTTGCAAACCATGCCCTACTCTCGGCGGCGTTGGTCTCGACGAAACCTTGAAGAGGGATCGGGATGCAGAAAGTGGTCTGGGGGATGGTCGCCATCTATCTGGCGATCGGGCTGGCTCTTTGGAGCAACAAGGCGTTCGCGGCACCCGAGCTTGTACGCTTTGCCGACCAGCGTTTCGCGCCTGGCACGATCGTGGTGAAAAACCGCGAACGCAGCCTCTATCTCGTCCATCGCGGCGGTACCGCGCTGCGCTACCAGGTGGCGGTGGGCAAGCGCGGCAAGGCGTGGACCGGGCAGACCTACATCACCGGAATGCATGTGCGCCCCGCGTGGTCGCCGCCGGCCGAGGTGAAGCGCGACCTNCCGCATCTGCCGGTCGTGATCGCGGGCGGCGCGCCGAACAATCCCATGGGCGTGGCGGCCATGACGCTGGCGGGCGGCGAATATGCCATTCACGGCACCAACCGTCCGGGCCTCATCGGTCGTGCCGTCTCCTATGGCTGCATTCGCATGCGCAACGCCGACATTGCCGATCTCTTCGCCCGTGTCGGGGTCAACACGCGCGTCGTCGCGGTAAACTGAGACACAAGCGCGCTCAGCCGGCCGCCCTGAGCCAGCGGCGCGGGTCGGTTTCAAGGGCGCGCGGGCCGTCCGCCCTCGCCAGGGCCTTGCACAGGTCCTCCACCGCGTCGAGCGAGTGAACGGCGCGGAACTCGTCCACATGGGGCAGCAGCGCCCGCACGCCCTTGGCACGCGCCTCGAACCCCTCGAAGCGAAGCAGCGGGTTGAGCCAGATCAGCCGGCGGCAGGAGCGGTGCAGCCTGTCGACCTCGCGCGCCAGGTCCTCGTCCGTGTCGCGCTCCAGTCCGTCCGTGACGAGCAGGACGATCGGGTTGCCCGAAAGCACGCGGCGAGACCACTGCCTGTTGAAGGCGGCGAGCGCCGTCGCGATGCGGGTGCCGCCGGACCAGTCCTCCACCCCTTGCGTACAGGCCATGAGCGCCTCGTCGGGATCCTTCATCCTGAGGCTGCGGGTCACATTGGTCAGGCGGGTGCCGAAGAGGAACGTGTGAACGTCGCGCCGTTCCTCCGTCAGGGCGTGCAGGAAATGGAGCAGGATGCGGGTGTACTGGCTCATGGAGCCGGAAATGTCGCAAAGCGCGACGATGGGCGGACGCGTCTCGTCCGCACGCTTGCGCTTCAGGTCGATCATGTCGCCACCGGTGCGCAGCGAGGCCCGAAAGCTTCGGCGCAGGTCGACCTTTCCGCGCGGAGCAGCGACCAGACGGCGCCGGCGCACCGTGTCGAGCGGGAGCACCATGCGCCTGAGCGCGGCCTTGGCGGCCTGGATCTCTTCCGTGTTCATCTGCGCGAAGTCCTTGCGCTGCAGGACCTCCCGTCCGGAAGAGGTCATGCGGGCATCGACCTCCAGTTCCTCCTTTTCCTGCTCCTGCCGGCGCTGGCGCGTGGCCTGGAAAGCCTGGGCCACACGTGTCTGTGCCGCCTTCGGAGGCTCCGGTGCGCCACGCGGGGGGGCGACGGGGGAAAGGATGGAGAGCAGCTTCTCCACCAGGCCGCGCGACTTCCAGTAGATGCGGAACGCCTCGTCGAACACCGCCCGGTGCTCGCGCTTGTGCACGAAGACGGCATGAAGCGTCCAGTAGAGGTCGTCGCGGTTGCGAATGCCGGCGACCTCGACCGCGCGCACCGCGTCGACCACGCTCGCCGGGCCGACCGGCAGGCCGGCACGTCGCAGGGTGCGGGCGAAATGGGCGATGTTCTCGGCAATGCGTCCGCGCGGAAGGTCCGGCATGTCGCCCGTGGCGTCCGTCCTCACCACGGCGTGGCCCCGGCGGCCTCCGCCTTCTCCCGATCGTTTTCCCGGCGGATGTCGTCGACGATGCGCCTGGCCTCGGAGCCGCGCACCCGTTCGATGTCGTCCTGGTACTTGAGCAGGACGCCCAGCGTGTCGGACACCATGTCCGGGTCGAGCGCGATCTCGTTGAGCTCGGTCAGTGCCGTTGCCCAGTCCAGTGTCTCGGCCACGCCCGGCTGCTTGAACAGCGTCTCGTCGGCCCGCAGCGCCTGCACGAAGGCGACGACCTCGCGCGCGAGGCGTTCGCCGGCTCCTGGAACCTTGCGTTCCACGATGGCGAGTTCGCGCGCGGCATCGGGATAGTCCACCCAGTGATAGAGGCAGCGGCGCTTGAGCGCGTCGTGGATCTCGCGGGTCCGGTTGGTGGTGATGATGACGATGGGAGGCTCTTGCGCCCGGATCGTACCGAGTTCGGGGATGGTCACCTGGTAGTCGGACAGAACCTCGAGCAGGAACGCCTCGAAGGCCTCGTCGGCGCGGTCGAGTTCATCGATCAGGAAGACCGGAGGGCCGGACAGCGAGGGTTCGAGCGCCTGCAGCACCGGGCGCTTGATGAGAAAGCGTTCGGCGAAGATGGACTTGGACAGGTCGGCGTGGTCGGTGTCTCCGGCTGCCTCCGACACCCGGATCTCGACCATCTGCGCGGCGTAGTTCCACTCATAGACGGCGGAGGAGACGTCCAGTCCCTCGTAGCACTGAAGGCGGATGAGGTCGCGTCCAAGCGCCGAGGCGAGCACCTTGGCGATCTCGGTCTTGCCGACGCCGGCCTCGCCCTCGAGGAACAGCGGCCGCCCGAGCTTCAGCGCGAGAAACAGGACGGTGGCGAGCGAACGGTCGCCGACGTACCCCTGTCCGTCGAGCAGGGCGAGGGTGTCGTCGATGGAAGCGGGCAACTGCGTCGCGGTCATGTCGGGTCTCGGGGCTCCTGGATGGGAAGCGGGCCTTGTGGTTCGGCCGTGATGGTAGGAGCCGTCGGGGCGGCGGACAAGGCGCGACCCGTCGCGCACCCGCACGACCTTGCCGGATCATACAGGCCGGGAGCGCGTTTTGGCAGGTGGCGTCAGTTACTTGCCGTGGTTTCCGTCTCTCCGCCACCGAGGGCGAGGCGGCGTTCCATGCGGTGCATTTCAACCAGGGCGGCGGCCTTGTCGCACATGAGGTCGGTGTAGATGCCGTAGAGCTCTTCCGCCTTCAGGTCGCAATAGAAGGAATAGGCCTCGCCGTCGATGCCGCGCTCGGTCAGTTCCCGGTAGAAACGCACACAGTAGCTGTCCGTGCGGAAGCGCCCGGCGGTGGTGTAGGCTGTCGAGCAATAGGCTTTCATTTCAAGAAGGTAGCCGCGCCGGTCCGTGTCCTCGTCCGCCTGTGCGGGGACGGTCGGGATCAGGGCCAGAAACGCCAGACCAGACAGAACGGCGCGCGGAATGCGAAGGCTCGGCATCATCGGCAAGGCTCCCAGACTGAAAGAAGCTCGCGATCGTCATCGCTTCGTCACCAGAGTGTCATGAAAATGTAATGCGCACAATGTGCGCTTTTCGTGGGCGGGATTTGTTTGTCGCGTCAGCGATGTCGCCCTTCCGGCGAGGCGCCGGCCGGATGTTGCCGGTGGCGAATCATCCGCGTGTCCCGCGTCAGTCGGGCCGCTCGGCGCGTTGTTTGCCGGCTTTGTCAGCGCTCGCGGTAGAATGCTGCCAAGCATCTGACCCAAAAGGAGGAACTTGCCGCGTTAACCCTTCATTAGGGATGTCGGGCGGAAACTTTCCGTAGGGGAGGGGTACGGAGGAACCGATATGACGGCATCGGATTTTTCGCGCCAGCTTGAAGGCTACGGGCTGTTGACGGCCCGCATTCTCTACCACCTTCCCGATCACCCGGCGCTTCTGCAGAGCTTTACGTGGCAGATGCTCGACAAGGCGCCGACCTTTCCCGAGTTGCGCCGGTTTCTCGATTTCTGGCAACGCGACATCGAGGGGCGGCTGCATTCGGTGAAGATCGCCCACCGCGATCTCGTCGGGCCCGCCGACTGGCGCATTCTGGACTGCGCCTATCCGATCCACTGAGGCGGAGTGCGCGGACGTTCAGCGCGGCGGCAGCGGCAGGCCGGCGCCGTCGCGCATGATCGCGCGGGCAAGCGGAGTGAAGTCCGATCCATCGCCTTCATGCAGCACGAAGCCGGGCAACAGCCTCAGTGGCGCGCGGCTGGCGCGTATCGCGCGCACGATGATGCGCGTCGCCGGGGCATCGGGGCGCGGGCGCAGCGGCACGATGTCGACGGCGCCGAACCGGCGGGCGAGAACCGCGAGCACCTCGTCGAGCCCGTCGGCGCGGAAGATCAGCGTCAGCGTTCCGCCTTCCTTCAGCACGTCCGTGATCGTGCGGGCCCAGGGCTCCAGGCCGCGCGCGTCGAGCACATGGGCGCCGGCCCTGGAGGTTTCGGGCGAGGNGCGAAAGCGCGCGTCGGGATAGTAGGGCGGGTTGCAGATCACATGGTCGGCGAGACCCGGCGTCAGGCCGGCGGCGTGGCGCTCGCGTCCCGGTCCCGTGATGTCGGCTTCAAGACGCGCGACCCTGTCGGCGAAATGGCCGTTTTCCGGCAGGTCCAGAGCATCGGCGGCAAGCGCGAGGGCGCGGGTGTCGCGGTCGACGAGCGAAACGGTGACGCCGGGAACGCGGGCCGCGAGGCAGAAACCGGCCGCGCCCGACCCGCTGCCGAGGTCCAGGACATGGCCTGTTGTTGACGGATCGACCGCAGCCGCCAGATAGACAGCGTCGAGCCCGGCGCGGTGGCCGGTGCCGCGCGCCGGCTGGAGCAACTGGACGAGGCCGCCCAGGAAGGCGTCGCGGGTCGCGTTCGCGGCCCGTCCGGCGGACGCATCGCTCATGCGGGCGTGCCGTCCGCGTTCAGGCCGGCGGCCTTCAGGCAGGCGGGATCGATCTCGTGCGCCAGATCCGCGTCGCGCAGCAGCCGAACGGCCGCCAGGCTCTCGTCCTCCGGAATCATCACCCGGCGCGGAATGATGCCGAGCGTGCCCTCGACGACGCTCATGTTGCCGTCGAGAACCATGTGGCGGATGCCGGACTCGTCCAGAAGCGCCTCGATGAAGGAGATCAGCACCGCATCGTTGGTGCGCAGCAGGGGAACCATGGTCGGTCGGTCTCCGTAAAATGGTGGCCGGTGCCGGTCGTTGGGTGCGACACAGCGTTCATTCAGGGCGAACGCGGGCGGATTTCCGCCATCTAGATGTGTTTGCGCCCCGCTGTCGAGCGAAAGACGACTTGCCGGACAAGGGGGGCGGACCTATTGTCCCGCCGGTGAACAATGAGGAAGGTGTCGACAGTGGGCGTGGTGGTTCCCTTGCGCGAAACCCGGACCGAACCGGCGAGCATCCAGAATCTGGTGGAGCTCACCGCGGAAGGGATGCAGGCCGTCAACCAGGTGATCCTGGACAAGGCGGGCTCGAATGTCGATCTCATCCCGGAGATCGCCAATCATCTGATCTCGTCCGGCGGCAAGCGGCTCCGTCCGATGCTGACGCTGGCGATGGCCGATCTCTTCGGCTATCGCGGCACGGGCCATGTCGGCCTCGCGGCCAGCGTCGAGTTCATGCACACCGCGACGCTGCTGCATGACGATGTGGTCGACGAGAGCGACATGCGCCGCGGCAAGCTCGCCGCGCGCAAGCTCTGGGGCAACCAGGCCAGCGTTCTGGTCGGCGACTACCTGCTCGGCCAGGCCTTCAAGATGATGGTCGACGTGGGCTCGCTCGAGGCGCTGAACATCCTTTCGTCCGCCTCCGCCGTGATCGCGGAAGGCGAGGTGATGCAGCTCGGCGCGGCGCAGAATCTCGCCACCGACGAGAGCCGCTACATGCAGGTGATCGAGGCCAAGACGGCGGCGCTGTTCGCGGCGGCCGCCGAGGTCGGGCCGGTGGTCGCGGATGTCGAGGGCGCGGGCCGAAAGGCCGCCCGCGACTACGGAATGGCGCTGGGTCTGGCATTCCAGCTCGTCGACGACGCGCTCGACTACGGCGGTTCGGCCGCGGATCTCGGCAAGGACACGGGCGACGACCTGCGCGAAGGCAAGATCACGCTGCCGGTGATCCTGGCGATCAAGCGCGGAAAGCCGGAGGACCGGGCGTTCTGGACCCGCTGCCTCGAGGAGCGCGACGTACGCGACGGCGATCTGGCGACCGCGATCCGCATCATGGACGAAACCGATGCGCTGGCCGACACGGTGACGCGGGCGCGCGATTTCGGCGCGCAGGCGCTTCAGGCGCTCGATGCCTGCCCGGAAGGCCCCTTGCGCGACGCGCTTGGCGAGGCCGTCGAATTCTGCATCGCGCGTGTGAGCTGAGGGCAATTTTCGGCGCAATTCTTCGAAGAGTTGCGCGAAACTTTTGTCGGATTGAGCAAAAAGGGCCGCCTTCGGGCGGCCCTTGTCGTTTGAGGGAGGCTTGCGCGGTCAGCCCATCCGCTCGGAGGCGAAGCTGCCCGGGCTCGCGGGGAAAACCACCGTCTTGTTGCCGTTCAGAAACACGCGGCGGTGGATGTGGGCATGGATCGCACGGGCGAGCACCTGGCTCTCCACGTCACGGCCGAGGGAGATGTAATCCTCGGGCGACTGGGCATGGGTTACCCTGACCGTGTCCTGCTCGATGATCGGTCCCTCGTCGAGGTCCGTGGTGACGTAGTGGGACGTGGCGCCGATCAGCTTCACGCCGCGTTCGAACGCCTGCTTGTAGGGATTGGCGCCCTTGAAGCTCGGCAGGAACGAGTGGTGGATGTTGATGATGCGGCCCGACATGGTGGCGCACATCTCCTCCGACAGGACCTGCATATAGCGCGCCAGCACGATCAGCTCCGCGCCGGTCTCCTCGATGATGGCCATCTGCCGGGCCTCGGCCTCGACCTTGTTGGCCTTTGTGACCTTGATGTAGTGGAAGGGGATGTCGTGGTTCACGACGACCTTCTGGTACTCGAGGTGGTTCGAGATCACGCCGACGATGTCGATGGGCAGCGCGCCGATGCGCCAGCGGTAGAGCAGGTCGTTCAGGCAGTGGCCGAAGCGCGAGACCATGACCAGGACCTTCATGCGCGCCTTCTCGTCGAAGAACGTGTAATCCATGTCGAGGCTTCTGGCCTTGTCGGCGAACCCGTCCTGCAGGGCGTCGAGCGTGGCTCCGGTCTCGGAGTTGAAGCTGACGCGCATGAAGAAGCGGCCCGTCTCCTTGTCGTCGAACTGGGCGGCGTCGGTGATGTTGCAGCCGTTGTCGGCCAGGTAGGACGAAATCGCGGCGACGATCCCGCGCCGGGAGGCGCAGGTGACGGTGAGGGCGAAGGCGGTCATCGACGGTATCCCCGTTTCGCAAGTGGCGGCACGAACGGGCGGAGCCCGGCCGGTACGGTCCGGACCCGGGTCCGAACGGCTTGCAAGTGTTGGCATTCGTCGCTGGCCGTACCACCGGGAAAAGCGGCGCGAAACAGAAAAAAACCGACTTGGGGCGCGCAAAATTCCCCGGCAATCGCGAAAACGCAGCGGCTTCCCCGGTTCCCATGGGCCGCTCCCTAGGTCGCGGGCGCTTCGACCGGCGCGACTTCGGCCGCCTCGATCCACCAGCCCGGGCGGGCGATGGCAAGGCGGTTCGCGAGGGCACGCGCGCCGGCAAGGTCTTCCAGGATCGCGAAGCAGGTCGCGCCGGATCCGGACATGCGTGCCAGCAGGACGCCGTCCTGGTCGCGAAGGGCGGCGAGCACGCCTTCGATCTGCGGGCAGACGGCGATCGCCGGGGCCTCCAGGTCGTTGCGGGTGGCGGCGAGCCAGCCGGTCAGCGCGTCGAGCGTGGCCAGGCCCGTGCCGGGAAGCGGCGGCAGGGGCGGGTTGTCGCGCCGCGAGAGCGCGCGAAAGACGGCGGGGGTCGCCACGGGAACGCCCGGATTGACCAGAACGAGCGCGTGGCCGGGAAGTGCTGCAAGGGGGCTGACCGCCTCGCCGATGCCCGAGACCAGCGCCGGACGCCCCTCCAGGCACATGGGCACGTCGGCGCCAAGCGTTTCGGCGATCCCGCCCAGTTCGGCAGGGGTGAGGCGCCCCGGAAACGCCTGGTCCAGCAGGGTGAGAGCGGCGGCCGCATCCGCCGAGCCACCACCGATGCCGGAGGCGACGGGAAGGGTCTTGTCGAGATGAAAGGAAAGCGCGGGCGCATCGTCCTCGCTCGCCCGGGACAGAAAGGCCCGCGCCGCGCGCAGGACCAGGTTGTCGTCGGTGCCGGCGCCATCAAGCCCTTCGGCGAAGGGCCCGGACACACACAGGCCGGGCCCGCTGCCGTCCGGCGGCGTTCCGGTTCCGGGGCCACCGGTTTCCAGTGTCAGCCGGTCGCCGGCCTGCGGGAAGGCGACGAGGCTTTCCAGAAGATGGTAGCCGTCATCCCGCTGCCCGGTGACATGAAGGGCGTAGTTCACCTTGGCACGTGCAAGCATGGTGCGCGCGGCGCCTTGCGCCGGCGCGGCCGTCATGCGGGGCACGGCTCTCAGCCGCCGTTCTTGTCCGAGCCGGCCTGCGCGGCAGGCATCTCGGGCGTTTCCCGCAAGCCGTTCTCGATCTTCTTCAGGATCTTGGGCAGTTCGTCGGGCTCGGGGCCGAGATCGCGGGCGTGATTCCACTGGAAGCGGGCCTCGATCGTGCGACCGACCTTCCAGTAGGCGTCTCCCAGGTGATCGTTGATGACCGGATCCTCGGGACGCAGTTCCACGGCACGCTCAAGCTGTTCTGTCGCTTCCTCGTAGCGGCCAAGGCGGTAGTAGGCCCAGCCCAGGCTGTCGACGATGTAACCGTCACGCGGACGCAGCTCGACCGCCTTGCGGATCATGTCCAGCGCCTCGGGCAGCTTGAGCCCCTGGTCGACGAGGGAATAGCCGAGATAGTTGAGCGTGAGCGGCTGTTCGGGAGACAGCTCCAGCGCCTTGCGAAGGTCCGCCTCGGCCGGTCCCCATTTCTTCTGACGTTCCCGGCAGATGCCGCGATAGTAGAAGATCGTCCAGTCCTTCTCCTCCAGCTCCGACAGGGTGTCGATGCCGGCGGAATAGGCGGCCTCGCAGTCGGGGAAGAGCTTGCGCGCGCGAAGCACGTTGCCGAGCGCGATCACCGCCTCGAGATCGGAGGGGTCCTCGTCCACCAGGGCCTGCAGGTGCAGGCGGGACTGTTCCAGATTGTCGAGGGCATTGTAGTTGAGCCCGATCTGGATCTCGGCATCGCGCTTGAGCGGAGAGGCCGGGTCGATCTTCTCGAGCGTGGCGATGGAGCGCTCGAACTTGCCCAGGCGATCGAAGAGACCGGCGAGCGCGACGGCGGCCACGTCGGCGCGCGGGTCGAGATCAAGCGCGAGCTGCAAATAGACGGCGGCAAGCTCCTCGCCACCGTCGCGGCCGATGGCCGCGCCGAGGCCGTAGAGCACTTCCGCCGCGCCCGTGACCGGGCTGGCGGTGATCGGTCCGATGGGCTCTCCGCTCTCGATGAGCTTGCGAGTCGCCGACAGCACCGGGTGATCGGGCAGGATCTTGTCGTATTCGGCCAGGATCTTCAGCGCCTCGGCCGGCTGGCCGCCGGCGGCCAGCGCCCTGGCGTAGGCGTCGGTCACGCGCAGTGCGCCCTGGTCGGCTGCGAAGGCGTCGGCGAAGCCCTGGATCGCGGCCTCGCGGCGGCCAGCGTGGTCCTGGATCAGGCCGGAATGATAGGTCACGAAGACCGTGTACCAGTCAGGGCCCTTGAGACGGGAGAGAATGTCGAGCGCGGCGTCGGTCTCGCCTTCAGCTTCCTTCGCCCAGGCGGCGGCAAGGCCACGGGTCAGGTCGGCAAGCGGTCCGCGTCCGGGGCCGGACAGAAGCTCGGCGGCGCGGGCCGGCTCCCCGAGCTTAAGGGCTTCGGCGCCAAGCGCGAGGTTGGCCAGGAAATGGTCCGGCTGCTCCTGCTTGAGGCGACGGGCGTATTCGAGCGCCTCGTCGAGATCGCCGTTGGCCAGCTTGAGCACGAAAGTGCGGTCGAGCAGGAAGGGGTTGCCCGGATCCTCGTCCAGCGCCTCGGCGAAGAAGGCGGCGGCATTGGCAAGATCGTTGGTCTGCCCGGCGAGACGGCCGGCCAGGTAACTGCCGCTCAGGGTGATGGGCAGGCCGTCCAGCGTGCCAAGTCCGAGGGGCTCGCTCGCCTGGGCCGCTGTTTCGGCCTGAACCGGCTGGGCAAGGACCGTGGCCATCGCCAGGGCCGCGAGCGTCATGCGGGTCGGGGCGTTCGAGGAGAGAAGGCGTCGCATCATGGGCGTGGACTTGCTGCCTCTTGCTTGCCCGCTGTCGCGGGGATCATGTCGTGTCGCCGTTGCGGTGCCGCACGCGATCGGCGACGGCCCGCAGCGGACGCGCGCATCGGCACACGTCCGGAAACCCGCGGCCCCAGGGCCGGCGAGTCAACGGCAGGATATGCGAACAAGGATGGCCTTTCTATGGTCGCCCCGCAAGCCGCGCCATCGGGTTGCCGGTGTCGCGGAAGCGCAGGAGAGGACTCGAAACCCCTTTGTTTCTCGCACTGCATCATTTAGAGCAGGACTCGTTTTCGGGGCGACCCGGACAGGCTGGCGCGCGAATGGCACGTGCGCGCCCCGTCGCCTGGGCGCACGGGGAGGCCGCAAGACGAAAAAGACGGCGCGTTGCCGCGTCTGCGGGAGAAGGGACAGGAACGCAATGACCAAATGGGTGTACGGGTTCGGCGATGGGCGCTCCGAGGGCGCCGCGGACATGAGGAACCTGCTGGGTGGCAAGGGCGCGAACCTTGCCGAGATGAGCAATCTCGGGCTTCCGGTCCCGCCGGGCTTTACCATCACCACCGAGGTCTGCACCTGGTTCGAGACGCATGGCCAGAGCTACCCCGACGGGCTGGCCGGGCAGGTCGAGGCGGCACTCTCCGAGGTCGGGCGCATCACCGGCCGGCGTTTCGGCGACACGGTCAACCCGCTGCTGGTTTCCGTGCGCTCCGGCGCGCGGGTCTCGATGCCGGGCATGATGGACACCGTCCTGAACCTCGGCCTCAACGACGCCACCGTGCCGGCGCTTGCCGAGGCGGCGGGCGATCCGCGCTTCGCCTATGACAGCTACCGCCGCTTCATCCAGATGTATTCCGACGTGGTGCTCGGCCTCGACCATCACGCCTTCGAGGAGATCCTCGAGGACTACAAGAACGAGCATGACCTGGCGCTCGACACCGACCTCACCGCCGAAGCGTGGCAGGAGGTGATCGCCGGCTACAAGAAGCTGGTGGAGGACGAACTCGGCAAGCCGTTCCCGCAGGATCCGGCCGAACAGCTCTGGGGTGCGATCGGCGCCGTCTTCCTGTCGTGGGAAAGCGCGCGCGCGGTGACCTACCGTCGCCTGCACGACATTCCCAACGACTGGGGCACGGCGGTCAACGTGCAGGCCATGGTGTTCGGCAACATGGGCCAGAGTTCCGCCACGGGCGTCGCCTTCACCCGCAATCCCTCCACCGGCGAGAAGGCGCTCTACGGCGAGTTCCTGATCAACGCGCAGGGCGAGGACGTGGTGGCCGGCATCCGCACGCCGCAGGACATCACCGAGGCCGCCCGCATTGCCGCCGGATCCGACGCGCTCTCGCTGGAAAAGGCGATGCCGGAGGCCTTCGCCGAGTTCGTGGGGATCTGCGACAAGCTCGAGGCGCACTACCGCGACATGCAGGACCTCGAGTTCACCATCGAGCGCGGGCGGCTGTGGATGCTGCAGACGCGCTCGGGCAAGCGCACGGCCAAGGCCGCCCTCAAGATCGCCGTCGACATGGCCGACGAGGGGCTCATCACGCCCACCGAGGCCGTGATGCGCGTCGATCCGGCGGCGCTCGACCAGCTCCTGCATCCGATGATCGACCCGAAGGCGACCCGTGACATCCTGGGCACCGGCCTTCCGGCCTCGCCGGGGGCGGCCTCCGGCGAGATCGTGTTTTCCTCCGACGAGGCGGAAGAGGCGAAGAACGCCGGCCGCAAGGTCATCCTGGTGCGCGTCGAGACGAGCCCGGAGGACATTCACGGCATGCACGCGGCGGAAGGCATCCTGACGCTGCGCGGCGGCATGACCAGCCACGCCGCCGTCGTGGCGCGCGGCATGGGCAAGCCCTGCGTCTCGGGCGCCGGCGCGCTCAGGATCGATGCGCGTGCCGGAACGCTGTCGGTCGCGGGCCGCAAGCTCCAGCGCGGCGAGCGGATCACCATCGACGGCACCAGCGGGCAGGTGCTCGTGGGCGAGGTCGACATGCTCCAGCCGGAGATGTCGGGCGAGTTCGCGCGGCTGATGGAGTGGGCCGACGCCGAGCGCCGCATGAAGGTGCGCACCAACGCCGAGACGCCGGCGGACGCGCGCGCCGCGCGCGGCTTCGGTGCGGAGGGCATCGGGCTCTGCCGCACCGAGCACATGTTCTTCGACGGCGAGCGCATCGTCGCGGTGCGCGAGATGATCCTCTCCGACAGCGAGGAGGGACGGCGCGCCGCGCTCGCCAAGCTTCTGCCGATGCAGCGGGGCGACTTCACCGAGCTTTTCGAGATCATGCAGGGGCTTCCCGTCACGATCCGCCTGCTCGATCCGCCGCTGCACGAGTTCCTGCCGCACACGGACGAGGAAATCGCCGAGGTGGCGGCCGTCATGGGCGTGGACGCGGAGCTGCTGCGCCAGCGGGCGCTGGAGCTGTCCGAATTCAACCCGATGCTGGGTCATCGCGGCTGCCGTCTGCTGGTCTCCTATCCGGAGATCGCGGAAATGCAGGCGCGCGCCATCTTCGAGGGCGCGGTCGCGGCGGCCGCGAGCACCGGCGCGCCGGTGACGCCCGAGATCATGGTGCCGCTCGTCGGCGTCAAGGCGGAGCTCGACCTCGTGCGGGCGCGCATCGATGCCATGGCGAAGGCCGTCTCGCAGGAGGCGGGCGTCGCGATCGAGTATCAGGTCGGCACGATGATCGAGCTGCCGCGGGCCTGCCTGCGCGCCGGCGAGATCGCCGGGGCGGCGGAGTTCTTCTCCTTCGGAACCAACGATCTCACCCAGACCACCTTCGGCATCTCGCGCGACGATGCGGCCTCCTTCCTCGGCGCCTACCAGCGCCTGGGGGTGATCGAGCGCGATCCCTTCGTCTCCATCGACCAGGACGGCGTCGGGGAACTGGTGCGGATCGGAGCGGAGCGCGGCCGCGCGGCGCGGCCCGGCCTCAAGCTCGGCATCTGCGGCGAGCATGGCGGCGATCCGGCGTCCATCGCCTTCTGCGAGAGCGTCGGGCTCGACTATGTGTCCTGCTCGCCGTTCCGCGTACCCATCGCCCGGCTTGCCGCCGCCCAGTCGGCGCTGAAGGCGAAGTCCGCGTAAGCGGGACGGGGAGCGGGGCATGGCGCGCCGGCCGGACAGCCTGGAGGCGTTGCGCAAGGGCGGCAAGGCGGCCCTTGCGCGGGCGCTTTCAGCCGTCGAGACCGATGCCGCCGACCCGGGACTGGACGTGCTTCTCGACGCCGCCTGTGCGGCGCCGGGCGGGCGTGTCCTGGGGCTGACCGGCCCGCCGGGCGTGGGCAAGTCCACGCTCACCAACGCCCTGATACGCCACTATCGCACAAGGGGCGAGAGCGTCGGCGTCATCGCCGTCGATCCCTCCTCCCAGCTCACCGGCGGGGCGTTGCTCGGCGACCGCACGCGGCTTGTCACCGATCCCGAGGACGATCGCGTCTTCGTGCGTTCCATGGCCGCGCGCGACCGGCTCGGCGGCCTCTCCGACCACGCGGTCGCGGCCATCGTGCTCATGCGCGCGGTGATGGACCGGGTGATCGTGGAGTCGGTGGGCGTCGGCCAGTCGGAGGGCGATGTCGCCCATGTGAGCGATGTGCTCGCGCTGTGCATCCAGCCGGGCTCCGGCGACAGCCTGCAGTTCATGAAGGCGGGGGTGATGGAGCTTCCCGACCTGGTCGTCGTCACCAAGGCCGACATGGGCGGCCTTGCGGCGCGCGCGCGGGCCGATGTCGCCGGCGCCCTGTCGCTGGCCCGTCCGCCGGACGCGCGGACGCTTCCCGAGGTGATCGCCGTTTCGGCCACGAGCGGGGAGGGGCTCGACGAGATGACGACGGCCTGCGACGCTCTCTTCGCCAGTCTGGAGAGGGATGGCGGCCTTGCGGCGCTGCGTGCGCGCCAGGCGCACCATCACGTGGCGGATGCGATCCGGGTGCGCTTCGGGCGCGTGGGTGCGGGGCTCGTGGACATGGATGCCGCGCTGGCGCGCGAGGGCGGGCCCTTCTCGGCGGTCTCGGCGCTCGACCGGGACCTTCGGGCGCGCCTTGGCGCCCAGGCGGACCAACCTTAGGCGGACAGGCTGATCGAGGGGCGCGGCGCCGGGTCACCGGCGGCGAGGCGGCGCTCGGCGGCGGGAACCTCCGACGGCGGCACCGGGCGGCACAGGAAGTAGCCCTGCAGCCTGTCGCAGTTGGTCCGCTGGAGGATCGCCGCCTGCTGGCTTGTCTCGATGCCTTCCGCGACAACCTTCATGCCGAGTGCCTCGCCCAGGTCGATGATGGTCGACAAGATGGCATGGGCGTGCGGCGCCACGTCGAGATCGGCGATGAAGGAGCGGTCGATCTTCAGCGTGTCGAAGGGGAAGCGGCGCAGGTAGGACAGGCTCGAGTAACCGATGCCGAAATCGTCCAGCGCCACGCGCACGCCAAGCTCCTGGACACGGGTCAGCGTGTCGAGAATGCCGCTGTCGTCGTCGGCGAAGACGGTCTCGGTGACCTCGATCTCGAGCCGGGTCGGCTCGAACCCGGATTCGGCCAGCGTGTTGCGCACGTCGTCGATGAAGCGCGGGTGGCGGAACTGGGTCGGCGACACGTTGACCGCGACCCCGAGGTGCGGCCAGGCGGCCGCGTCGCGGCAGGCGCGTCGCAGGACGTAGAGCCCGAGGTCGTAGATGAGGCCGGTTTCCTCGGCGATGGGCACGAAGACCGCCGGGCTGACGGGGCCCATTTCCGGATCCGTCCAGCGCAGGAGCGCCTCCACGGACAGGACCTTGGCGCCGTCGATGGTGGTCTGCGGCTGGTAGACCAGGTCGAGACGGTTGTTGCGGATCGCCTCGCGAAGGCCGTGGGCGAGGTTCTCGCGCGTGCGCACGTGCTCTTCCATCGAGGCGTCGAAGAAGGCCCAGCGGCCACGTCCGGCCGACTTGGCCGAATAGAGCGCGATGTCGGCCTTTCGCAGCAGCTCGCCCATGGACAGGCTGTCATGGGGCGCGATCGCGGCACCGACGCTGAGGCTGATGTGCAGGTGGTTGCCGGCGACATACATGGGCACGGAAAACCGGTCCTGCATCCGCTTCAGCACCGCCTCGATGCGGGAGCGGTCGGCGGCGCCGGGAAGCAGCAGCGCGAACTCGTCGCCACTGATGCGCGCGAGCGTCGCGTTGTCGGGCGCGAGCACCCGCAGGCGGCGGGCGGCCTCCCGGATCACCTCGTCGCCGGCGGCATGGCCCAGCGTGTCGTTGATGTCCTTGAAGTGGTCGAGATCGATGTAGATCACGCCCACCAGCCCCTTGCCCGAATGCCAGTCGCTCAGTTCGTCGCGGAAGCGGGCGGCGAAGAAGTCGCGGTTGGCGAGGCCGGTGAGGCTGTCGTGCAGCGCCGCGTGCTGGGCGCGCGCCTCGCTTTCGGCCAGTCGGCGGGTGTTCTGGCGGGTGTAGAACAGCACCAGGCCGGTCAGACCGGCGATGGTGGTGGCCAGGAAGAACAGCATCGGGCTGACGCCGGCCAGGATCTGGGCTCCCGGGTTTTCCGACTGCCAGGTGAGATAGCCGATGGTGCGCCCGCGCGGATCGGACAGCGCGAGACTTGCCGCGATCTCCTCGGCCGGCCGGTCATGCGATACGCGCAGGTCGCGCGTGCCGGAGCGCTCGGCGAGCGCGGCAAGGCGCACGGGATCGAGCTGCTTGATGCTGACAAGTACGGCGGGCGGCTGGCGTTCGGCCAGGAACTGCTTCAGCTCGGGGCTGATGGCGGTGACCGAGACGAAGGCGGGCCGTCCGTCCTTGAGCGTGAAGCCGGTCTCGTTGATGGAGCGGGTGAAGCCGGTGCGCGGGCGCTCCACCACGAACAGGCCCGACGGCAGGCGGCGGAAGGAATTGATGAAGCGGGCCCGCACGCGCGCGATCAGCGGCTTGATTTCCTCAAGCATCGGCTTGGCGAGCGCGGGATCGTGCTCGTTGCCGCGATTGAAATCATAGACGGGTTCGCCGTCGACGCCGACGATCACGGTCTGGTCGTGACCGTGATTGGCCAGCATCCAGCGACCGATGTTGGTGTCGATCCAGGCGCGGTTCAGGGAATTGGGGCGGGTGTAGAAGAAGGCCTGGTCCCAGACGGCCGTTCCTTCCTGCTCCTTGGCCAGAAGGTCGAGCTGAAGTTTTGCGCCGCCACGCAGAAGATTGCGTTCGCTGTTCAGCGCGGCAATGTCGGCCGACTGCGATGTATAGGCAATAAGCACGACCGAAAACGCGATCGCGAGCATGACAAGACCCACGACCGGAAAAAGGATGGCATTCGCTAGCTTTGTTCCGGCAGTCTTGCGTGACGCGCCCATTGCAGCCTCATTTCCCCACACGCCGAAAGGTTGCATAGCGAATTTAACAAATTCCGTCGAATATTAGTTAACCGGGACTGAAACCGGAGTCCCGCCCGCAGCCAACGAAAAAGGTGCATGCACCGCAGCCGATCCGGCGCGCCCCGCAAGCGAGGTTCGCTACAGGAGCTGCAGGCCCCGGAA
Source organism: Stappia sp. (assembly GCA_002722295.1). Taxonomy (GTDB): domain Bacteria; phylum Pseudomonadota; class Alphaproteobacteria; order Rhizobiales; family Stappiaceae; genus Stappia. The sequence continues at coordinate 96,741 of PBLF01000012.1, forward strand.
GCTCACATGGCCGTCGCGCCCCACGATGATGTGGTCGTGCAGGGCGATGCCGAGCGGCTTGGCGATTTCGGCGATCTGGTTGGTCATCTGGATGTCGGCGCGCGAGGGCGTCGGATCGCCGGACGGATGGTTGTGCTCGAGTATGATGGCCGAGGCCGACAACTCCAGCGCGCGCTTCATCACCTCGCGCGGATAGACCGGCGTATGGTCGATGGTGCCGCGCTGCTGCACCTCGTCGGCGATCAGCGCGTTCTTCTTGTCGAGGAACAGGATGCGGAATTCCTCGCGGTCCGCATAGGCCATGGCCGCGCGCACGTAGTCGATCACCGAGGACCAGGAGGAGAGGACCTTGCGCTCGCGCAGCGGCGCGCGCAGGAACCGCTCGGCCACCGCGCGGGCGAGCTTGAGTTCGTCCACGACCCGGTCGCCGACGCCGCGCACCTCCTTCAGCCGAGCGGGCGGCGCGGCCAGAACCTCGGCGAAGGAGCCGAATCGCGCGATCAGCGCCTTGGCGATCGGTTTGGTGTCGGCCCGCTTGATGGGAGCGAAAAGCAGGAGTTCCAGGAGCTCGTAGTCCTGGAGGGCCTCATGTCCGGCCTCGCGAAACCGCTGGCGCAGACGGTCGCGATGACCGTGGAAATGGGGGGAGGGCGCGCTGGCGTCGGAAAATCCGTCGTCGCTCCCGCTCATGCATCCCCCCTTCGTTTCCGTGTGCTTCGCGTTCGCCTCAGGATCGCTGACGCACCATCGGATTGTCGAGACCCGCCGGCGACAGCGTGAAGATCTCGCAGCCCTCGTCGGTGATGCCGATGGAATGCTCGAACTGGGCCGAGAGCGAGCGGTCGCGGGTGACCGCCGTCCAGCCGTCCGCCAGCACCTTCACGTGCGGACGACCGAGGTTCACCATCGGCTCGATGGTGAAGATCATGCCCGGCTTCAGCTCGACACCCTCACCCGGGCGGCCGTAGTGCAGGATGTTGGGCGTGTCGTGGAAGAGGCGCCCGACGCCGTGGCCGCAGAAGTCGCGCACCACCGAGCAGCGCTCTGCCTCGACGAAGGTCTGGATCGCGGCGCCGATGTCGCCGGTGGTGTTGCCGGGCTTGGCCGCCTCGATGCCGCGCAGGAGCGATTCGTAGGTCACGTCCACCAGTCGCTCTGCAGCGCGCTTGAGCTTGCCGACCGGATACATGCGGCTGGAATCGCCATACCAGCCGTCGACGATGTAGGTGACGTCGACGTTGACGATGTCGCCTTCCTTCAGCGGCTTCTCGTTGGGGATGCCGTGACAGACCACATGGTTGATCGAGGTGCAGGTCGACTTGGTGAAGCCGCGGTAGTTCAGCGTGGCGGGAACCGCGTTTTCCTTCAGGCCGAACTCGAACACGAAGTCGTCGATTTCCTGGGTCGTGACGCCGGGTTTCACAAGATCGACCAGCGCGTCGAGGCAGCGTGCCGTGACATCGCTCGCCTTCTTCATGCCCGCGAAATCCTCGCGGTCGTAGAGGCGGATCTGTCCGGTGTTCTTCAGGGGCGCCGTGGCGGCGTCGACATAGGTGACCATCACTCTTCCGTCGGTGTTCGTCGTCTGGCCCGGCGACCACGGCCTGATGACCGGGGCGGGCTTGGGATGCGGGCGGCGTCCCCCGTCGGACCATCCGTGCTCCGGCCTGCGGTTCCGGGGCGGGCGGGCGCGAATGGAGGGGGACGCGGGCGCCGCGCGTTTCGAGATATAGCCTTAATTGGCGCGCACCGCGCACGCAATCGCATTCGCACCGACGCGCGCGTGTGGAAGGGACGCGGTGCAATTCCGGGTGGGCGGTCCGCCGGACTTGCGCGCGCGTCGCGCTCCGGCTAATGGCAGGGGGCGCATGAAGCCAGCGGACGTGGTGGAATCGGTAGACACAAGGGACTTAAAATCCCTCGGCCTTGCGCCATGCGGGTTCGAGTCCCGCCGTCCGTACCAACTGGCTTGCCGGGCGATCCGCGTTTGTTGCGGCCGTCCCGCCCCTTGTCCTCGTTCCGTTCGAGGGAAAATCAGCGTTCCAGGCGGATCAGTCGGTCGTTCGAGGCGCCATCGCGACGGGGAGAGCGATTTGTGGTGATGGCGTAGACGTCCCCGTCGATCACCAGCACATCGCGAATGCGCTCGCCCAGGGAGACCGCTTCCAGGATCGCCCCGTCCCGCGGGGCGATGACAAGAACGCCCTTCGCCCGAAGCCCCGCGAGCAGCAGGTTGACGCCATCGAAGGCGAGCCCCGAGGGAGCCCATGTGTCGCGGCCGGAATGAACCAGCGGCGCCCGCATGCCGCTCCCGGTCTCGTCCCCCTGTATCAGTGGCCAGCCGTAGTTGCCGCCACGCTCGATGCGGTTGACCTCGTCCAGTGCCGACTGCCCGTGTTCGGCCGCAAAGAGCTGGCCCGTGTCATCCCAGGCAAGACCCTGCGGATTGCGATGTCCCAGGGACCAGACCGGAGACCCGGGAAAGGGATTGTCGTCGGGAATCGCGCCGTCGGCCGTCACCCGGAGGATCTTGCCCGCGAGACTGTCCAAGTCCTGCGGCCGGTCCCGTCTTTCGGTCCAGCCCGTCGTGACATAGAGCATCCCGTCGGGACCGAAGGCGACACGGCCGCCATTGTAGAGCGGGTGACCCGGAATGCCGTCGAGGAGAACCCGTGTCTCGCGCCAGCCCTGCCCGGTGCGTTCGGCCTCGATCACGCGGTTCAGCCGGGCGTCGGGCGTGCCGTAGTGCTGATAGAGCACGACGAGACCGCTTTCGGCGAAATCGGGCCGCAGCGCAAGGCCGAGAAGCCCGCCACCGCGATCGTCGAGGACCGGCACGCTTGTCTCGACGGGCATCCGGGTCAGCTTGCCGTCCTCGTAGATGCCGAGGGTGCCGGCCTTTTCCGTAAGGTAGATGGCCCCGTCGCGGGCCTCGATGTCCCAGGGGTAGTCGAGACCGGAAAGCAGGGTCTCGACCGGCTGCGCGAAGGATCGGGACGGAGGCAGCACCGCCAGTGCCGCCACAAGCGCGACGAACATGTATCTCACGAAAGACTCCTGTTCACGGGTATGGCGCGGAGGCGGCCCGCCGGAACAGGCCGCCAGCCGGTTCACTGTGCGTAGTCTTCGTCCGAAACCGGGTCGCCCCAGGTCACCGCGGTGCCGTCAATCGCCTCCTGGACGGCGAGGTGTGTCACGGACTGCCCGTCGGTCGCGCCGTGCCAGTGGTCGAGATCGGCGGGGAACCAGACCACATCGCCGGCGTTCATGACCTTCTTCTCTTCGCCGCGAACCTGGTACCAGCCGGTTCCGGAGGTCACGACAAGCCATTGCCCGACCGGATGCGTGTGCCAGTGCGAACGCGCGCCGGGCATGAAGGTGACCGAGCCGGCGTTGACGTTGGCCATCCGGGCGTCGAACACGGGCTGGACATATACCGTGCCGGTGAAGAAGTCGGAGCTGCCGAGGACACCGCTCCGCTGCGCGGCTCCGGTGACCTCCGCTGTCTGTGCAAGTGCCGCCGGGGCTGCAAGTGCCATGGCGAGGGTCGATGCGAGAATGAGCTTCATTTGAGGTCGTCTCCTTGTGGCTCGAGAGGCGGCCGTCGCGGCCAGGGCCGGATTTCCTGCCCAATGCTCCTTCAAGATAGGAAGCGTCCTTTCAGCGATAATGATCGCGAGGGGGGATACGCTCATGAGGAGGTCTCATGAAAAGCGAGAGTCCGCTTCACATCCGATGAAGCGATTGATGAACGATGCTCATGAGCGCTTGTGTGCGTCGGGGGATAATCTTTTGCGTTGCGATGCCTAGATTGTGCAGAGAGCGAACCGGATCCGAAGCGGGGTCGTGACGGCACGTTTCCCATCGTCCGCCCCGGCACCGGTCCGCATCACCGACCGGCAACCGGCGAGAGAAACCAGCATGACGAAGATCCGGGTAATCGTTGGCGATGAAACGCTGAGCGCGACGCTGGATGATACCGCTGTCGCGCGGGACTTCGCGTCCCTTTTGCCGCTCGAGCTGACGTTGAGCGACTATCATGCGACCGAGAAGGTGGCCGACCTGCCGCGTCCGCTCGACATCTCGGGCGCGCCGGCAAGCTACACTCCCCGGGCCGGCGATATCACGCATTTCGCGCCCTGGGGCAATCTCGCGATCTTCCACAAGCCGTTTCAGAGCGCGCGAGGCCTGGTGAGGCTGGGCGCGTTCGACGGGTCCATCGAGGCGCTGATGCAGGATGGCGCCTTTCCGGTTCGCATCGAACTGGCGGGCCAGGGCGCTCGCTGAACGATGTCCCGGTCGCAACCGGTCCGAAACACATCAAGGAGAAGAACATCATGAGCAACAACATCACCGGCAAGACCGTCATCATCACCGGCGCCTCGTCCGGCATCGGAGAGGCCAGCGCCAAGCTGCTCGCCGCGAAGGGCGCCAATGTCGTCCTCGGCGCGCGCCGCGCGGAGAAACTCAAACAGATCGCGGAGGAGATCGAGACGGCCGGCGGCAAGGCGGCCTGGCAGGAACTCGACGTGACCAGCCCGGACGAGAACGAGGCGATCGTCAAGCTCGCCAAGGACCGTTTCGGCGGCGTCGACGCGATCTTCCTCAACGCCGGGCTGATGCCGAGCTCCCCGGTGTCCGCGCTGAAGACCGATGAGTGGAACCGGATGGTCGACGTCAACATCAAGGGAGTGCTCAACGGCGTCGCCGCCGTCATGCCGACCTTCCTCGACCAGAAGTCCGGTCACATCCTTGCGGTCTCGTCGGTGGCGGGCCTCAAGAACTATCCGGGGGCCTCGGTCTACGGCGGCACCAAGTGGTTCGTGCGAAACTTCATGGAGGTTCTGCGCATGGAGGCGGCCACCGAGGGCACCAACATCCGCACCGCGACGCTCTATCCGGCGGCGATCAACACCGAGCTGCTCGACACGATCACCGACAAGCGCACGGCCGAGGGGATGCAGGGGCTCTACGACACCTACGGGATCGCTCCCGAGCGGGTCGCCGAAGTCGTGGCTTTCGCGCTCGACCTGCCCGCCGACACGACCGTCAACGAGTTCACGGTGGGGCCGGCCAACCAGCCCTGGTAACAGGACCATGAAACAGGGCGGCCGCGCGAATGCACTGCACTCGCGCGGCCGCCCTTTTCGTATCGGTCCCGGTCATTCCAGGCCCCGCATCCGTCCCTGCGGTGAGGGGAGGCGCGGGGCCTGTCCTGTCGCGGTCCGTTACTTCACCAGATCACAGGTCGAATCCTCGATCGGCATGAAGGCCTCCTTGCCGGGGATCGTGCGCACGACCTTCATCAGGTCCCAGTCGCCGTTCGATTCCTCGGGAGACTTCGCCTGGACCAGATAGGCGTCCAGCACCATGCGCCCGTCCTCGCGGATGACGCCGTTCTTGGCGAAGAAGTCATTGACCGGATTGGCCTTCATCCAGTCGGTGACGGCCTTGGCGTCCTCCGATCCGACCGCCTCGACGGCTTTCAGGTAGTGCATGGTCGCCGAATAGGCGCCGGCCTGGACCATGGACGGACGCTGGTTGACCTTCTCGTAGAAGCGGTCGGCGAAGGCCCGGCTCTCGTCATCGCGGTCCCAGTAGTAGCTGACCGTGAACGTCAGGCCCTTGGCGGTCTGCAGGCCGAGGGCCTTGACGTCGTTGATGAAGACGAGCATTCCCGCAAGCTGCTGGCCGCCCGCCACGAGGCCGAACTCGCCCGCCTGCTTCATCGAATTGACGAAGTCGGAACCGGCGTTGGCCAGGCCCACGACCTTCGCGCCCGATGCCTGGGCCTGCAGCAGGTAGGAGGAGAAGTCGGTCGTGTTCAACGGCGCCCGGACACCACCCAGGACCTTGCCGCCGGCGGACTCCACGAACTTGGTCGTGTTGGCCTCGAGCGAGTGGCCGAAGGCGTAGTCCGCGGTGATGAAGTACCAGGTGTCTCCGCCTTCGTTCACGATCGCGGAGCCGGTGCCGGCGGGAAGCATCCAGGTGTCGTAGACATAGTGGATGCCGGTCGGCGAACAGTGGTCGTTGGTGAGCATCGTGGACGCGGACCCCGCGCCGATGGCGACGAAATCCTTCGACTTGCTGAGGTCGAACAGGCCGATGGCCGACGCGCTGTCGGCGCTTTCGATGATCATGTCGACGCCCTCGTCGTCCAGCCAGCGGTTGGCGGTCGCCAGGCTGACGTCGACCTTGTGCTGGTAGTCGGCGGACTTCACGACGATCGGCTTGTCGCCCACCTTGCCGCCGAAGTCCGCGACCGCCATCTCCACCGCCGCGACGACACCGGGGCCGCCGTGGGCGGAGTACAGGCCGGACATGTCGACGAGCACGCCAAGGGTCACCTGTCCGTCTTCGGCACCCTGCCGTTCGGCAAGCGCCGGCGATGCCATCAGGGCGGCTGTCGCGACGGCAGTCATAAGCATTGTCTTACGCATGATTTGTTTCCTCCCAAGGAATGGATGCAGGGATATTTCCGCAACTTTCGTGCCAGCGCGTTCCGCGATGGCCTTTTTCTTGCGACTTTCTTGCCGGGGATCAGCGGTTGCGGACCAGGGCCCAGAGCGAGGCGAGGCCGCGGGCGATGCCGCCGCGCAGCAGCAGCACGCACAGGACGAAGATCGCCCCCTGGATCATCATCACCCAGGACCCGAAGCCGGCGAGATAGTTCTGCATGGTGACGATCGCGGTGGCTCCGATGATCGGACCGATCAGCGTGCCGGCTCCCCCCAGCAGCGTCATCAGCACGACCTCGCCCGACATCATCCAGTGCACGTCCGACAGCGCGACGAGCTGGAACACGAGCGCCTTCATGGCGCCCGCCAGTCCGCTCAGCATCGCGGAGAGGACGAAGGCCTGGAGCTTCACCATGTTGACGTCGTAGCCCAGGGATGCGGCGCGCAGCTCATTGTCGCGAACCGCCTTCAGGGCCTGTCCGAACGGGGAATTCACGATCCGCACGATCAGCATCACGACAAGCACGAAGACTGTCGCGAGGAAGTAGTACATCGTGTCCATGTCGTTCAGGTCGATGAGGCCGAAGAGGTGCCCGCGCGGGATCCCCTGCAGGCCGTCCTCGCCGCCGGTGAACGGCGCGCGCAGGGCGAGAAAGTAGACCATCTGCGCGAAGGCCAGCGTGACCATGGCCAGATAGATGCCCTGCCGGCGGATCGCGAACACGCCGAACAGCGCGCCGAGCAGCATGCCGACGACCGCACCCGTCAGCAGCATAAACTCGGGCGGGAACCCCCAGACCTTGGCCGCGTGGCCCGCGACATAGGCACCGCCGCCGAAGAAGGCCGCGTGGCCGAACGAGAGCAGCCCGCCGAAACCGAAGATCAGGTTGTAGGCGGAGGCGAAGAGGGCGAAGCACATCGCCTTCATCAGGAAGCCCGGATAGAAGAACCAGGGGCCGGTGATCAGGAGCAGCAGCCCCAGACCCGCGAGCACGATGCCTCCCGCCTTGCGGGACGCGGTCGGGGCCTGGGAATTTGCGGTGGCGGCAAGGTCGCTCATGCGGTCCTCCCGAACAGGCCGTTCGGCTTCACCAGGAGCACGATGGCCATGACGACAAAGATGACGATGTTGGAGGCCTCGGGGTAGATGACCTTGGTCATGCCCTCGATGAGGCCGAGCAGGAAGCCGGACAGCACGGCGCCCATGATCGAGCCCATGCCGCCGATGACCACCACGGCGAAGACCACGATGATCAGGTTGGCGCCCATGTGCGGGCTAACCTGGTAAATCGGCGCCGCCATGACCCCGGCAAGCCCGGCCAGACCGGCGCCGAACGCGAAGGTCAGCGTGACCATGAGCGGCACGTTGATGCCGAAGGCCTGCACGAGTTGCGGGTTCTCCGTCGCGGCGCGCAGGTAGGACCCGAAGCGGGTCTTCTCGATGACGAACCAGGTGGTGAGGCAGACAATGATCGAGGCGAGCAGCACCCAGCCGCGATAGACCGGAAGCAGCATGAAGCCGAGATTGAGCCCGCCCTGGAATTCGGCCGGCGAGGGATAGGGCTGGCCGGAGATGCCGTAGCCCTGGCGGAAGGCGCCCTCGATCAGCAGTGCCAGGCCGAAGGTCAGAAGCAGGCCGTAGGCGTGATCAAGCTTGTAGACATGGCGGATCATGAAGCGCTCGAGCAACGCGCCGAAGCAGGCCACGATCAGGGGCGCCAGCACCAGCGCGCCCCAGTAGCCGATCCCCAGGTAGTGCAGGAGCATCCAGCTTACGAACGCCCCGGTCATGAAGATCGCGCCATGGGCGAAGTTGACGACGTTCAGCAGGCCGAAGATGACGGCGAGGCCGAGGCTCAGCAGGGCGTAGAAGGCCCCGTTGATCAGTCCGAGCGTCACCTGGCCGAACAGGACCACCGAGGGAATGCCGAAGATTGTGAACATGTCTCAGACCCCCAGTCTGGATTGGATGCGGGCGTGGATGTCGGGGGTTCGAAGCTCGGCTTCGGTGGCATGGTCGACGACCACGCCTTCCTCGACGACGTAGTGACGATCGGCAACCAGGCGCGCGAAGGGGAAGTTCTGCTCGACGAGGATCATCGTGAGACCGCGCTGCTTGAGGATCGACAGCGTCCTGGCGATCTGCTCGATGATGACCGGCGCGAGACCTTCCGTGACCTCGTCGAGAAGCAGGAAGTCCGCGCCGGTGCGCAGGATTCTCGCCATGGCGAGCATCTGCTGCTCACCTCCCGAGAGTTTCGTTCCGTAGCTCGACGCCCGCTCCTTCAGGTTCGGAAACAGGGTGTAGATCTCGTCGACCGACATGCCGCCGGGCCGGGTGACGGGGGGCAGGAGCAGGTTCTCGGTCACGGTCAGCCCGGCGAAGATCCCGCGCTCCTCGGGCACGTAGCCAAGGCCCAGCCGGGCGATCCGGTGCGGCGCGAGAGTGGAGATCTCCTGCCCGTCGAAGGAAATGCGTCCCTTGCGGGTGACGAGCCCCATGATTGCCCGCAGCGTCGTGGTCTTGCCGGCGCCGTTGCGTCCGAGAAGGGTCACCAGTTCGCCGCGGCGAACATTGATGTCGATGCCATGCAGGACGTGGCTGTCGCGATAGAACGCGTTGAGACCCTCGACGGTCAGCCGCGACTCCCATGTCGGTTCCGCTGACTGGAGGCGACCTTGCTGGACGGTCATTGGGCAACTCCTCCGATATAGGCCTCGAGCACCTTCGGGTTGTCCGAGACCTCGGCGTATGAGCCCTCGGCGAGCACCTGCCCGCGCGCGAGCACCGTGATGTGGTCGGACAGATGCGCGACGACAGGCAGGTTGTGCTCGACCATCAGGATGGTCCGATCCCGGGCGATGCGGCGGATGAGGTCGGCGACGCGGTCGATATCCTCGTGCCCCATGCCCGCGAGCGGTTCGTCGAGGAGCAGCATCTCGGGATCGAGCGCGAGCGTCGTGGCCAGTTCGAGGGCACGCCGGCGTCCGTAGGGAAGGCTTGACGCCTCCTTGTTCCGCCACTCGGAAAGGCCGACGCGCTCGATCAGTTCGTCGGCGCGTTCCGTCAGCGGCGACAGGGAGGAGAGCGGCAACCAGAAGCGCGCCGACAGGCCGGATTTTCGCTGGAGGGCGATGCGCACGTTCTCGAAGACCGTCAGCGAGGAGAAGACGGAAGAGATCTGGAACGAGCGGACCATGCCCAGGCGGGCGAGTTCCGCCATCGTCGTGCGCGTCACGTCCCTGCCGTTGAACAGCACCTTCCCGGATGTGGGCTGGTGCAGCTTGGTCAGCAGGTTGAACACGGTGGTCTTGCCGGCACCGTTGGGACCGATCAGCGCATGAATGGTGTTCCGCTGCACCTTCAGATCCAGGTCCTGAACGGCGTAGAAACCGCCAAAAGACTTGGAAAGCCCGTGTGCCTCGATGATCCAGTCATCGGCGGGTGCATTGCCGGTGGCGGGCTCCGAAGCGGGCCGCGTGGCGTTCATGGGGCGACTCCCCGACGGCTGCCGGTCGGGCCGGAGTGTCGCGTCAGGCGGTTGGCATCCATGAGTTCCTCCTCATGCCGTTTCTGTCCTGCCTCTCTCCGGATCAGGGGGCAGGTCCTCCATGGCAGGCAAAACGCATGAATCGTGCCGCGCCCGCGCATGGCGGGTTTTTTTGTTCCCGGGCAGATGCGGCATGAGGGGGAGGAGGATGTCGGGGCAGGTGTCCTTCATGGTGACAGGACGCCCGATGCATGGCCGGCTGCATACTCGGCAACCTTGTCATTGTTGCGGACATCATGTCCTCCCCGCAGACACAATGCCCCCGGGAAGAGTGCCCTCCAGGGAAAGTGCCCCCTAAGGAAAAGTCGAGTGTGACCCCCCGCACGAAAAAGGGGCGGCCCCGCGTGCCGCCCCCTTTGCCGTCTGTCGCGTGGCGCCCGTGTCGGGGACGCCTCCCGCCGCGTTTCGCGCCGGCGTCAGGCTTTCTCGATGGCGCAGGCGATGCCCTGTCCGACGCCGATGCACATGGTGGCAAGCGCGCGCGAGGCGCCGCGCGAGGCGATCTCCAGCGCCGCCGTGCCCACGATGCGCGCGCCCGACATGCCCAGCGGATGGCCGAGCGCGATCGCCCCGCCGTTCGGGTTCACCTGTTCGGCATCGTCCGCGAGCCCGAGTTCCCGCAGGACCGCCAGCCCCTGCGCGGCGAAGGCCTCGTTCAGCTCCACCACGTCGAAGTCGCCGATGGTCAGCCCCAGCCGCGCCATCAGCCTGCGCGTCGCCGGCACCGGGCCGATGCCCATCACGCGCGGCGGAACACCCGCCGCCGCGCCACCCGTGATCCGGGCGATCGGCGTCAGGCCATGGGCCTTCACCGCCTCGGCGGAGGCGATCAGCAGCGCCGCCGCGCCATCGTTGACACCGGAGGCGTTGCCGGCCGTCACCGAGCCGCCCTGGCGGAAGGGCGTCGGCAGCTTTGCAAGCTTCCCGGCCGTGGTGCCGGCGCGCGGATGCTCGTCCCGCTCGACGATCACGGGCTCGCCCTTGCGCTGGGGGATCGTCACCGGGACGATCTCGCGCGCCAGCCGGCCGTTTTCCTGCGCGGCGACGGCCTTTTCCTGCGAGCGGGCGGCGAAGGCGTCCTGGTCGGCACGCGAGACCTTGTAGTCCTCGGCGACGTTTTCCGCCGTCTCGGGCATGGAATCGATGCCGTATTGCGCCTTCATCACCGGGTTGACGAAGCGCCAGCCGATCGTGGTGTCGTGGATCTCGGCCGCGCGGGAAAAGGCGGTCTCGGCCTTGGGCATGACGAAGGGCGCGCGCGACATGCTCTCCACGCCACCGGCGATCAGCAGGTCGGCCTCGCCGGCGCGGATGGCGCGCGCGGCCATGATCACCGCATCCATCCCCGATCCGCAGAGGCGGTTCACGGTCGTGCCGGAAACCTCGAGCGGAAGCCCAGCGAGCAGGGCGGCCATGCGCGCGACGTTGCGGTTGTCCTCGCCCGCCTGGTTGGCGCAACCGTAGATCACGTCATCCACGCGGCTCCAGTCGACACCGCCGTTGCGCGCCACAAGCGCCCGCATCGGAACGGCGCCGAGATCGTCCGCCCGAACGCCCGAAAGCGCGCCGCCAAAGCGGCCGATCGGCGTGCGGACATAGTCACAGATGAAGGCTTCGCGCATTCGGTTCCCTCCCGGGGGGTCAAAACGAGACTTGCACCTTTTCGACGGCGCGCACAGCGACGTCAACGGGCGGCTTGTGGTGAATATAAATTGATCGTCCGGTCGGTCAATTATCTTCGCGCGCGATTGCCGTCGTCCGGGCCGTGCATTCCGTCCTTGCGGCGGGAGTCAACCTGCGGTTAACCAACGCAACGATTCCCGCGAACCTCACTTAGCGGCTTTAGGGATCTTCAACGCGAACGTGGGAGACTTCTCTCCCGTTCGAGGGAACGCGCAAGCCGATCAATTGCGATCTTGCGCAACTCTGCCGCATATTCTGGAGGGCACCGATGTCGAGTACCGAAGCAATCCGCGAGATTCTCGCAAGCCACGGCAAGCTGCCCGTCGATGTGGCGAGCCTTGCCGATGATGCCGACCTTTACGCAGCCGGCCTGTCGTCCTTCGCCTCGGTCCAGCTCATGCTGGCTATCGAGGACCGCTTCGACATCGAGTTCCCGGAAAACCGGCTGAACCGCAAGACCTTCGCCTCCATCGCGGCGATCAGCACCGCGGTCGACGAGATCACGGCGGCGCAAAGGGCGGCATGATGAACGTGCACGCCTCGCCCGCGACCCGGGATCTCGGCGCCCGGATGCGCCGCGTGGCGGAAATCGCCGCCACCCATGCCGGCGACGTGGACGCCGCCGGCCGGTTCCCGCGCGAGGCGGTGCAGGCTTTGCGGGACGAACGTCTGCTCGGGGCCCACATTCCGGTCGCCCTTGGCGGTGACGGCGCCAGCGTCGGCGAGATCGCGGCGCTGTGCACCCAGCTCGGCCATGCCTGTTCTTCCGCCGCGATGATCTTCGCCATGCACCAGATCAAGGCGTCGAGCCTCATCACCCATGGCGAGGACAACCCCTGGCATCGCGGCTTCATGGAACGCATCGCGCGTGAACAGCTTCTGCTGGCCTCCGCCACCACCGAAGGCGGAATCGGCGGCAACCTGCGCAACTCGATCTGCGCCATCGAGGTCGACGGCGACACCTGCCGGCTCGAGAAGGACGCCACCGTCATCTCCTACGGCGATGAGGCGGACGCGATCCTGATCACCTCGCGCGCGCATGGCGACGCGGCACCCTCCGACCAGGTCATGACCGTCTTCCTGAAGGGCCAGTACACGCTCGAGAAGACCCATGACTGGGACACGCTCGGTATGCGCGGCACATGCTCGGACGGCTTCCTGTTCAAGGGCGAGGCTCCGGCGGAACAGATCCTGCCCAAACCCTTCGCCGAGATCGCCGCACAGTCGATGCTCGCCTATTCGCACATCCTGTGGAGCGCGCTGTGGTACGGCATCGCTGCCGACGCCTTTTCCCGCGCCCAGGCCTTCGTGCGGGCCGCCGCGCGACGCTCGCCGGGCTCGACGCCTCCCGGCGCCCTGCGCCTGGCCGAGGCCTCCAGCCTGCTTCAGGGAGTCAAGGGCAGCGTGGTCGCGGCCATCGAGCAGTACGAGCGCGCCCGCGCCGACGACGACGCCCTCTCCTCGATGAGCTTCGCCGTGGCCATGAACAACCTCAAGGTCGCAAGCTCGCAGACGATCCTCACGATCATCAACCACTGCATGCTGATCTGCGGGATCCTCGGCTACAAGAACGGCACTCCCTACAGCCTGGGTCGCCACCTTCGTGACGCGCATTCCGCGCAGCTCATGATTTCCAACGACCGCATCCTCGGCAACACGTCGACGATGCTGCTGGTCCACAAGCAGGACACGAGCCTTTTCGGCTGAGGGAGGGGAAACGATGGACATGCAGACAAGTCTTCTCGACCGGCTCTTCGACGCCGGGCACCTGATCGATACCGGCATCGACGGCCTCTATGGCCGTGGCGGCGGCTTCGAGGCGGTCATCACCGGCTTCGAACGCCTCATCGACGCCCATGCGCCAGCCGACGCGAAGCCGGAGGTGATCCGCTTCCCGCCGGGCATGAACCGGGCCCACTTCGAGGGATCCGGCTACATGAAGAGCTTCCCGCAGCTTGCTGGAACCGTGCACAGCTTCTGCGGCTGCGAGCTGGACCACATGAACCTGCTGCAGTGCATGGCCGAAGGCGAAGACTGGACCCAGGGCCAGCAGGCGACCGACGTCGTCCTGACGCCGGCGGCCTGCTATCCGCTCTATCCGGTGATCGCCAGGCGTGGCCCCCTGCCCGAGGGCGGTGGGCTGTTCGACCTTCAGTCCTATTGCTTCCGGCACGAGCCGTCCAAGGACCCGGCGCGCATGCAGCTCTTCCGGATGCGCGAGTTCGTGCGCATGGGAACGCCCGAGGACGTGATGGCCTTCCGCGCCGACTGGATGGAGCGCGGTCAGAAGCTGATCGAGGCGGTGGGCCTGGACCCCGAGCTCGACACGGCCAATGACCCCTTCTTCGGCCGCGCCGGCAAGATGATGGGCAACAGCCAGCGCGAGCAGAAGCTCAAGTTCGAGCTTCTCATCCCCGTGACCTCACAGGCCAACAAGACCGCCTGCCTGAGCTTCAACTACCACCAGGACCACTTCGGCCACACCTGGGGTCTCTCCACCGCGGACGGCGAGACGGCGCACACGGCGTGTGTCGGCTTCGGCCTGGAACGTATCGCGCTGGCGCTGTTTGCAAGGCACGGTCTCGACACGGACGCCTGGCCCGCTTCCATCCGTGAAGCGCTCTGGGGCTGAGACCATGTTCGACCGTCTCGCAAGCCTGTCGCCGGACGGCTACCGGCCGCATGCCCTTCATGCGGCGGAGCGCATCTGGCCCGAGACCAACTGCTATGTGGATCTGTGGATCGAGGTCCTGTCGGCGCTCGGACTGGAACCGCGTGCCATGCTCGGCTTCACGCTTTCTCAGGATTTCGAGGGCGACCAGTTCACCTTCTTCAAGGTGCCGCTCGAGGACCTGGAACGGCTCTACGGCATCCGCGCAACCGAGCTCGCGGTCTATGACCCGGTCGAGAGCCACGTGGCCATGCAGATCGCGCGCGGCCGCCTTTGTCTCGTGGAGGTGGACAGCTTCTTCCTGCCCGACACGCAAGGGGTGGGCTACCGGAGCGAACACGGCAAGACGACGGTGGCGATCACCGCGCTCGATGCCGGGGCGCGTACGCTTTCCTACTTCCACAATGGCGGTTTCTTCTCCCTCTCGGGTGAGGATTTCGACGGTGTTTTCCAGCGCGGCGAACACGCGCAGCCGCTTCCGTTCCTGCCCTATACGGAGTTCGCGAAGTTTCCAGACAAGGCGCCGCAAACGGACTTGCACGAAATCGCCCTAGATCTCCTTGCCCGCCATTTCGCGCGCCGCCCGGCGGAGAACCCATTCCGCCCCTACAAGGCCGTCTTCGAGGGACAGATCGAGGTACTCGCCGAGCGCCCGTTCGACGTGTTTCACAAATACGCGTTCAATACACTGCGCCAGGCAGGCGCCAACTTCGAGCTGGCCGCGACCCATCTTCAGTGGCTTGCACCCGACGGCTCCCTGGAACGCGCCTCCTCGGAGGCGCTCCGCATCGCGGAGACCTGCAAGACACTCCAGTTTCAGCTCGCTCGCGCACTGGCGCGACGGCGTTTTGCCGGGCTCGGTGACGCTCTCGAACCTGCCGCGGGAGCCTGGGACGCGCTGATGGAAAACGTGGGCGAGCGGCTCGCGAAATCCGGCCATCACGACGCGGCGGCGTGATCCGTCCGGGAGGGGTTTCATGATCGACGCGGCGACGCTCGACGGCAGCGCGGACCTTCTTCGCGATGCGGAGTGGGAACTTGCGCTCACGCCGGCCGGCCTTGCCTCGGCCCCGCGCGAGCTATCCGGGGAAACCGGATGGATCGCGGCACAGGTGCCGGGAACAGCGGCCGAGGCACTGGAACGGGCCGGACGCTTCGACCGTGACGCACCGCTGCCCCTGCACGATCAGGACGTCTGGTACCGCGCAAGGTTGCCGGTGCCCGCAAACGGGCCTTGCCGTCTTGTCGCCGAAGGCCTCGCCACGATCTGCGAGGCCTGGCTAGACAACGAACCCCTTCTCATCTCGAGCAGCATGTACGCCCGCCAGGAGATCGCCATCGACCTCGAGCGGGCGGAAGAAATCCACCTGTGCTTCCGCGCGCTGCGTCCGCATCTGAAGATGCCTGGCCCCCGTGCGCGCTGGAAGACGAAACTCGTGAACGAACCCGGCCTGCGGCTCGTACGCACCACCTTCCTCGGCCACATGCCGGGATGGTGTCCCGAGGTTCATGCGGTGGGCCCCTGGCGCCCGCTGCATCTTGTCCCCGAAAGCGCTGTGCGTCTGGAAGACCTGAGCGTGACGGCAACGCTCGACGCGGAGGGAACCGGACACCTGACGGTCCGTCTGGTTCCGGGACCGGACCTTGCTGGGGCAAAGGGTCTGCGCATCACCTGCGCCGGGCACGAGGCGGATCTTTCAAAGGCAGGCGACGAAGACGGGCTCGAGGCCCATCTGACGCTTCCAGGCGTCGCCCCCTGGTGGCCGCACACGCACGGCACGCCCGCCCTTCACGAGGTGCGGCTCGCCGGCGACGGCATCGACCTTTCCCTGTGCCGGACCGGGTTCCGGCGCATCGAGGTCGATCACGGACCGGACGGCGCGGGGTTTTCGCTGCGCATCAATGGATCGCCGGTGTTCTGTCGCGGGGCCGTGTGGACGAGCGCGGACATCGTCTCGCTTCCCGGCACACGGGACGCCTATGCGCCCTGGCTGACGCTTGCCCGCGATGCCAACATGAACATGCTGCGCATCGGCGGAACCATGGCCCCCGAGGCGCGCGCCTTCTTCGAGCTTTGCGACGAACTCGGCCTGCTCGTCTGGCAGGACCTGCCCTTTGCGAACCTCGACTATCCGGCAAGCGATCCGGACTTCGCCGAAGCCGTCCGGCGGGAGACCCGCGAAATCCTGGCAGGAACCTCGTTCTGCCCGTCACTTGCCATCATCTGTGGCGGCAGCGAGATGCACCAGCAGGGCGCGATGATGGGCCTGCCCGAAAGCCGGTGGAACGGCCCGCTAACGCGGGAGATCCTGCCCGAAGCCGCCGCCTCTGTTCGCCCGGACGTGCCCTATGTTCCAAACTCCCCGTCCGGCGAGGGCCTGCCGTTCCTGCCGGGAAACGGCATCGCGCACTATTACGGCGTCGGCGCATACCGCCGACCGCTGGAGGACACACGGCGGGCGAACGTCCGGTTTGCCGGCGAATGCCTTGCCTTTTCCAATGTGCCGGAGACCGGAGCCCCGATGGGCCCCGAGGGTGCCCCCTGTCATCATCCGGACTGGAAGCGCGGCGTGCCGCGCGACCGGGATGTCGGATGGGATTTCGAGGACGTGCGCGATCACTACGTGCGCGACCTTTACCGGGTCGACCCGCTCGATCTGCGGTATGGCGATCCTGCGTCCTATCTCGACCACGGCCGGGCGGCCGTCGCGGAGGTGATGGAAGCGACCTTCGCCGAATGGCGGCGGCCTGCCTCTTCCTGCGCGGGAGCCCTGGTGTGGACCTTCCAGGACCTGATGCCGGGCGCCGGCTGGGGCATCGTCTCCTGTGACGGCACGCCGAAGTCGGCGCTCTACGCACTGAAGCGTGCCTTCGCGCCCTTGCGCATCTCGACAACGGACGAAGGGACAAACGGCCTTGCCGTGCATGTGGCCAACGACGGGCCCGCTCCGCGCAGGGTGAAGCTTGCGTTGCGCTGCCTGGCACGCAACGGCATGGCCGTCGCCAGCGGAGAGCATGTTCTGGACATGGCCCCGCATGGCTCGAGAAGCCTTTGGGCAACCGATCTCATCGGCGCGTTCTTCGACGTGACCCATGCCTACAGGTTCGGCCCCGCCTCGCACGACTGCGTGCATGTGGCGATGCTGGACGCGGAAACAGGCGAGCGCCTCGACGAAGCCTTCCATTTCCCGCTCGGGCGCAGCCGGGCGATGTCCCCGGCGGATCTGTCCGTCACGCCAGAGCGGGACGAGGCGGGTCACACGGTGTTGCGGATTGCCGCGGACAGGGTCGCCCAGAGCGTGGCGATCGACGCGCCCGGATACCTTCCGCAAGACAACTGGTTTCACCTGGCGCCCGGCTGCGAACGCCTTGTGCGCCTCGTAGCACGTGAGGAAATGCCCGCAAGCGCAGGCCCGTCGGGAAGCGTGCGGGCGCTCAACGCAGCGCCAACGGGCTTTTCCGCCGGCTGAAACCACCAACCGCCCTTGGCCAGCCACCCTTGGCCCACTACCTTCTCAGCCGCTTCGCAGGCCGCCGGCGCTACTCGGCCGCCTCGGCGCTGATGCCGTGCGGCGCGGGTCGTGCGATCTGTCGCAGGCGCGCGAATACAGGCTCCCGGTCAGCGGCCCGCGTCAGACTGTGGTCCGCACCGGGAAGCATCTTCACGTCGACGTTACGATAGGCGGCCAGTCCGGAACGGGACCTGCCGAAAAACAGGTCGAGCTGGGCGAGCCCAGGATCTCCCTCGCTGTAGACGAGATCGACCGGAACGCCACGTGCCGCCAGCCCCTCAAGGCCCCGATGCACACGCCGATAGAGTCGCGAGAAGGGAGACAGACCGAAGAGCCAGGGCGCGCTCGCCCGCTCAACGCCACGAAGGCCGCGACGCATGACCTCTCCCAGGATCGCGCCGGCCGCGACCTGCCCCGACAGGAGACGGCGGAGTTTCCCACGGTCCAGAAGCTTGTATCCGTAGTCGCGCGTCGCGACGTTGCCGAGCCTGAGGATGCGACCGACATCGTCGCGCGCATCCCAGAGAAACCGCTGCAGGTTGATCGCGACGACATGGGCAATGCGGGTGTCGGCCATGGCACCGTTGAGGGCCAGATAGGCGCCGCCACAGGACCCCGCGACGATCACCTGCGACCCCGGCACGAAACGCTGGCACAGGTCCAGCGCGGCGAAGAGCTCCTCCGTCTGCCCCGACCAGTAGTGAACGGTGGAAGGGGCGCCTGAGCGCGCGCGACTGTCTCCAACGTCGGCCAGGTCGAAACGCAGGGAGGCAATGCCCTCCTCGCTTGCAAGCCGGCGCGCCATCTGCGCGGTGCCGCGCGCCCACCCCGCGCGCGGATTGCCGCCCGCCCCCAGGAAGACCACTGGATGCGACACGCCGAACCGGGGCGCCCGGGGCGTGCACCATACGCCGACAAGGGCCTCTTCGGGGCCGAAGACGACAAGCTGCTCACGCCATCCGTTCCCCTCCAGAACCGCGACTTCGGAGGGGGAGGAAAGCGCGGGCAGCACCTGGACGCGGCTCTCCTGCTCCCGCAGGACAACCCGGTGCACCAGCGCCTCGACGCGGGAGAACGCGTCCTCCGGCGGCAGGGAAAGGGTCGGGTCCGCGACCGCCGCGTCGAAGGCCTCGAACAGGCCGGCCTCGCAGTCGGGACGCCCGGCAAAGGCATCGGCGAAAGCCTCTTCCGCCGCCACGCCCGGACGGGCAAGCGCGAGCACGGGAAGGTCCTGGCGCACCTCTCCGGCGTCGAGTTTCACGCCGCGGATTTCCGCAGCAAGAGGGTCGGAAATCGCAAGACCGGCAACCGCGAGGGCGGCGCCCTCGGCCGCAACCGGCGGCGATCCGGTCATGTCGCCGATCATCGCCGCGCGCATTTGCCACTCCCGAAGCGTGCTGCGACCGCTGACCATGGGGGCGAGAAGCGCAAGGCCGGCCGCCTCGAGCGGGTTTTCAGCCGCCCAGCGCACGGCCAGAAAGGCGCCGATACCGACACCGGCGACAACGACACGCTGCACGCCGGTTTCGGCCATCAGTTCGAGGCAGGCGGCGCGAAGCGTCTCCGCAAGGCGGTCGATGCCCGTTACGGCCAGGGCGTCATCGGCGGAATCCCCCGTGCCCGGCTGGTCGTAGCGCAACACGGGAACACCCTGACCGGCCAGCCTGTCAGCGAGCAGACGCATGGGGCGGCGCAGGGACAATGCGTCGTAGCCAAGCGGATCGGCGATCACCACGCCGACCGGTCCGGGATCGCCGGAAGGCCGGTGCAGAAGCGCGAATGTTCCCGCGACCGCCAGAGGGCGAAGGGGAGGAAGCGCGCCGGACGATGCGGCAAGAACGGGCTTTCCGGCCATCAGCGTCGCTCCAGCGCCTTGCAGGATTTTTCCTCCGGCCGCGTGCGCGGAATGAAGCGCTCGATCGCGGTGAGCTGGGGCCGGTCCCCGTTCTCGTTCGGCTGAATGGACAGAGGATAGTCGCCCCACCAGTCGCCGGCGGCCCAGATCGACCAGCCAAGCCAGATGTCGGGCCGGGAATTGAGATACCCGACGACGCGGGCAAGCCCGCGATAGCAATCGGGTCGCGCGTATCCGCCGAACTCGCCGAGGAAGGCGCGATTGCCCGTCTCCTCCATCCAGGCGGTAACCCGCTTCAAGGCCTCCATGGCTTCCTCGACCTTGTTGCAGGCCGGTTTGGTGCCGGAGTAGTCGTCATCGAGATACTGGTGAATGTCGAAGCCGAAGTGGTTCATCGGGTCGACGACACCACGCATGACCTCGGCGTTGGAGCCGCCCGGCTGGTCCGCGTACCAGTGCACGGCCGCCGTCCAGATCGTGCCTGCGACCAGAACGAAATTGTCCGCACCCGTCTCGCGGATCGCGGCGAGTGCCGCGTTGTTGGCCGGAAGCCAGTCCTTGGCGTCGATATAGGCCGGCTCGTTCATGACCAGATAGATCACGTCGTCACGGCCGGCCCAAAGCGGGGCGAGCCGACGCCAGAAATCGGCGAAGGAGGACAGCGGAACCCGCCTGGAACCGACAAGATCGTCGAAGTGCTTGGCGAAGTTGCTCGGGTCCAGCACCACCGTCATGCCGAGGTCGGTGATGGTTTTCACCGTGTCGGTAAGGCGCTTGAGCTCCACGGGATCGAAGGGCGCGTCGAGCTTCGGCTGCAGCCGTTCCCAGCGAAACGGCAGGCGCACCACGTTCATGCCCTTGGAGCGCAGGTAGGCGAGCGTCTTCGCGGAGGGATACGTGTAGTCGCGTCCGAAGACACCGGGAATATTGTAGCCGAACTCGGCCCCCGCCGCGTTGGCGCCACGCAGGCACTCCGCGGCGGCCACGGGCTGGGCAAGGGAGAGGAGCGCGGCAAGGACAAGGGCGCCGCCCCTTAGGACCGGTTCAGGAAGACCCATTTTCCCCACTCCCTCCCGTGGCGGGCACGGGCCGCTCCATGCCCCCCGGTTCGTCGCCGGTCTCGCGGGCACGCTTGTCGTGCCAGCGCAGGGCCAGGAAGGCCGTCGCCGCGCAATCCACCTTCCAGTGACGGATCGTCCAGTACCGCGAGACAAGGTGCAGCGCGAGAAGCTGGCCCAGGCCGGCAATCGCCACGCCTTCGGGACCGAACTGGCTGCCGAGCCCGAACAGCAGGGCCAGGTAGACGACGAAGATCACGCTGCGGATCCTGAGCAGGTAGCCCTCGCCGCCGCCGATCATCATCAGCCACGTGCCGGGACCGAAGAATGCGTGGGCGATCGCGCCGACCGAGAGAAGCACCAGCACCGGAAAGTGTTCGACGAAGGCGTCATCGAACAGATGCAGCACGAAAGGTCCGACGAAGAAGAGGCCGACGCCGCCGATCAGGGCAAGCACGAAACTGCCGGCGGAGAGCATCGCCACAAGGCTCTGTGCGCCATCGTGGTCCTTCTCCTGGAACTTTGCGGAGATGAGCGGGACGCCGACCGTGTCGATCGCCAGAACGGGCAGGATCAGCAGGGAGGCGATGCGGTTGGCGACGAAGTAGAAGGCGGCGATGTCGAGGCCGATCGCGATGCCGATCAGGATCGTCTCGAGATAGAGCGCCGCCGCCTGGAAGAACCCGTTGGCGGAGAAGTTCAGCGTCTCGTTGCGCCAGACCCGCTCCGGAACGTCCTCGCGCGCGCCGTGTGAGCGCAGGAAGCCCAGTCCCTCGGCCGCCACGAAATGCACCGCCTGATAGCCGACCATGATCGCGAGCAGCCCCGCCACGAGTTCCGCCGCCGCCGCACCGCTCGTGACCCAGCCCCCCCAGGCAAGACCGACCAGCGCCAGCGAACACAGCAGCCGCCACAGGTTTTCGCGCGGCATGAGCGCCAGAACGATGCGCCCGAACACGAGGAAATATCCCTGAAGATACTCGCTGAGCGTGAAGATCGCACCGAAAACGAGCGCGATCTCCAAATGGTCGTAGGGGGCCGGAAGCCCCTCGCCGAAGGTCCAGAGGAGCGCTGCCGCCAGAAGCTGTCCACCGCAGCCAAGCAGCAGCCAGAGACTGTTGTAGAACAGGATCCCCTGATTGGTGCGGCCGGGTTCGTGGTTCTGCAGGCGGAAGTGCTTCACCAGCAGCACCTGCTGGCCGAAGACGCAGATCAGGCCGAGAGAGGATCCGACCGAGAACAGAAAGATGTAGAGGCCGTATTCGTCCGTCTCCAGCGCATGGCTGGCGGCGAAAAGCAGCGCAAAACTCAGAATCGTGCTGCTGCCGCGACTGAGAAGCGACCAGAACAGCTTGCGGAATCCGCGACCGGCCACGATGGTCCGGATGCGTTCGATCATGATGCCAGTCCTTCGCGCTCTCCGCTGCCGCGCCGGGCGGATGCCTGGTTCACGGCGAGCCGGAGGAGCTCGGTGTATTGGGAGGCCACCCTGTCCCACCGATAGGCATCGGTCGAGGCAAGTGCCCCGCGTGACAGGGTTTCGTAGAGCACCTGGTCCCCGGCGACCCGGGTGATGCATTCGGCAAGCGCCGCGTCATCGGCGACGGGGAACAGGAAGCCGTTATCGCCCGGCCGTATCGTCTCGGCAATGCCTCCAAGATCGGAGCCGATCACGGGCACGCCGTGTCCGAAGGCCTCGATCGCGACGCGGCCGAAAGCCTCGCGACCGACCGAGGGAAAGACGAGCAGGTCGATCTGCGGAAAGAACTCCTCCGGCTGGCTCCAGCCAAGGAACCGGGTACGCTCGCGCGGGAAGTCCTGCCGCTGGATGTCCTCCTCGCCGGGCTTGCCGGTTCCGGCGATGACATATTCCACCGACGGATCGCCCTCGAGACGGCGCGCGGCACGGCCCAGGACGTCCAGTCCCTTGAACGGGCGGTGCACCCCGATAAAGCCGATGCGGAAAGGCCGGTCCCGCGGCATGGAGCGCGGCGCGGAGGCAATCTCGCCGTCGATCACGCCGGGAATGCAGCGTGTCGCCGCCTGGGGGAAATATCCCTCGTCCACGTGTCGCTCGATCACGCCCTGCGTCTCGCCGCAGACCGCGTCCACATAGCGCGAGAAGAAGCGCTTGCCGAGCGAGGAGACCATGCAACTCACGCAGCGCGGGTCGCAGTTGCGGCCGTTCTTCTGCATCACGCTGCGCCAGCACAGCAGGAAGGCATTGCGCAGGGTATGCGCCACGGGAACGCCCATGGACCGCGCCGCCGCCCATGAAGCGACGTTGATGTTCTCGATGCTGTCGGTCAGCAGCACGTCGGGGCGATATTCGGCGATTTCGCGACGCATGGCGGCATGGGCGCGCGGATTGCCGTTCTCGAGGATGTGCCAGACCCCCTTCTTCCACACGGGACGGCCGGGCTTCCAGTAGTTCCAGTCGATGTTGAGCGTTGGAACGCGGTGCACCTCGAGCCCCTCATAGGTCTCGCGAACGTCCTCGTCCCCCACCGTCATGATACGCAACTCGTGCCCCTCTCCCACGAGCATCCGCGCGACGAGAAGCGCGGAAACGGGCGCGCCGCCTTCGAAATGTGGAGGAAAGGCCCCGCAGGCCATGAGAATGCGCATCAGTCGGAACGGATCCCTTGTCCGAGGTCGGCCCTGCAGGGCACACCGGAGTGTCACGGGTCAGGTCGCGCCAGCCCCGCTTCCGGTGTCTCGCCCAGCAGTCAAAACCCTAGGGTGTGAATGTTAATTCGCAGTATTTGAACAATGCCCATGACGCGAACGCCCCCGAAAAGCAACAGGATCGGTGAACAGGGTCTTGATGGGATACACTCGGGCGGCCCGGACCGGCCCCGTTTCGCGTCGCCTTCGGGCATGAGCGTCATCTGGCAACCTGACGTTCATAAGCAGCGGATAAGACTTGGCTGGCGCGGCCGCTACGGATCCGCGCGGCAACTCTGGAGACGCAGGGGCCGACAGGCAGGAAACGGGGCGGGAAAAGAACTTGGCGGATCTTACCGAAGGCAGAGATATTCATCCCGGCCCCACGGTGCGCGAGCGCATCAGATCCCTCGTGCTCTCTACGGGCCTCAGGACGCTGAACTGGACCGGGCTCTCGCGCCTTGTCGGACGGCGCTATCGCGGCCGCGGCACCATCCTCATGTTTCACGATTTCGTGAAAAGCCGGGAGGGTACGCTCGACCAGGGCTGCGAGATCTCCGTGCTCGACACGCTGCTTGCCCGCCTGCGCGCGGAGGGGCGCGACATCGTCACACTCGACGAGGGACTGACGCGACTTTCGGGAGACAACCCGCGTCCCTTCGTGGTCCTCACCTTCGACGATGGCTACCGCTCCAATCGCGATCTCGCCTTGCCCGTCCTCGAACGCCACGAGGCGCCTGCGACGATCTATGTTCCCACCGGCTCGATGGACGGTTCGCTCAATGCGTGGTGGCTGGGTCTTCTCGCGCTTTTCCGCGACCGCGAGGCGGTCGACTTCGAGCCGATGAACACCCGTTTCCAGTGCCCCGACACCGCCTCGAAGATCTGGGGCTTGCGCCGCGCGACGGCCTGGGTCTGGCAGAATTTCCGGCGCTCGGAGCAACTCGGGCCGTTGTTCGCCGCAAACGACGTCTGCGTGCCGGACCTGGTGCGGGACACGTTCCTGCGCACCGACGAGGTGCGCGAGCTCGACAAGCATCCGCTGGTGTCGATCGGGGCCCATACCCGCACCCACCGGGCGCTGGGCCTGCTGAAGCGCGAGGACGCGGTGGCGGACATCGCCGGAAACAAGGCCGACCTCGAGACCCTGCTCCAGCGCGAGGTGCCGCATTTCGCCTATCCCTACGGCCCGCCCTCGATCACCGGCACGCGCGAGGCGAAGTGGCTCGCCGAAATCGGGTTCACCAGCGCGGTCACGACGACACCCGGCTGCCTGTTTCCCGGACACCGCAAGTCGCCGATGCTGCTCCCGCGCCAGAATGCGGAATCCCCCGAGGACGGCCACCATCTCGCCCTGTGCGGCGTCGAGGGCGTGATCCGGGCTCTTTCGGCACGTGGCGGCGACCCGGTCGCGCGTCCTGGAGGCTTGCACGCATGAAGGACGTTTCCTCCCTCCATCTCGTGCATGTCGTACGGCAGTACCGGCCGAGCATCGGCGGGCTCGAGGATTTCGTGGCAAGCCTTGCCGCACGCCAGCGCGACCGTTTCGCGCGGGTGACCGTCGTCACCTGCGACCGCGTCTTTCGCGGCGGGGACGGCACGCGTCTTCCGGCCCGCGAAACCATCGAGGGAATCGAGGTCGTGCGCCTGCCCTCGCATCTCTCGACCCGCTACCCGGTCACGCCCGGCGTCTTCTCCGCGATCCGGGGAGCGGATCTGGTCCATGTCCACGCCATAGACTTCTTCTTCGACGCGCTGGCCTTCGCCCGTCCGTTTCAGGGCATCCCGCTTGTTGCCACGACCCACGGCGGGTTCTTTCACAGCGGAAATGCCGGCGGATTGAAGACACTCTGGTTCAACACCCTGACCCGCCTTTCAGCCATGGCCTATCGGGGGCTGGCCTGCTGCAGCCAGAGCGACTACGAGCGCTTCGCGACCATCGCACCCGGGACCGTGCGCCTGATCGAGAACGGCGTGGACCTGGAGAAACTCGGCGATGCGGGCTCGCGCAAGCCGACCCGCTCCATCGTCACAATCGGCCGGCTCTCGACCAACAAGCGGATAGACCGGTTGATCGACGCCATGGCCGAACTGGCCCCGCGTCATCCGGACTGGCGTCTCGACATCATCGGAACACCCTTCGACTGGAGCGCGCAGGACGTGCGCGCGATGATCGCCCGACATGGGCTCGAGGACCGTGTCGCCCTTCATGTCAGGCCGAGCGACGCGGACATGCGCGCACTGCTGGGTCAGGCCAGCCTGTTCGCCAGCGCCTCGGTCTACGAAGGCTTCGGCATTGCCCTGATCGAGGCCATGAGCGCCGGACTTGTTCCGGTGGTGGAGGCGAACGCCGCCTTCACGGCCTTCGCCGCACGTCATGAGGGGATCCGGCTCACGGGGTATTCGGACGCGGTCGTGGCGGCGGATGCACTCGAGGCCGCCCATGCGGGCCTGCAACACGCGCCCGAGGCCACGCGGGAGGCAATGATGGCCGTCGCGGCCGGCTATTCGTGGGAAAGCACGGCGAAGCGCTACGAGGATTTCTACAGCGGGGCACTCAGCCGCGAGGCCGCACCGCGATAGGTGCCGCGAACGGAAAAGCCCGCCCACACGTCCACAGCGCCCGCACAGAACCACAGGATCGCCGCCGTCTTGATCGAGTAGAACGAGCTCGAGACGATCATCAGCAGGCAGATGTAGGTAACCAGCGGGGCGCGAAACCGCCAGGCATCCTGCGAGCGCACGGGACCGAAGATATAAAGCCCCCACAGCGCGCCGGCTCCGAGAATGCCGAACTGGTGCAGCGAATAGGCGTATCCGTTGTCCTCGAGGAACGGCGTTACCGGTGACATTCCGAACAGCCCCCATCCGTCGAGGCTGAGCAGGATCCACGATGCGTGCAGCCAGCGGCCGGCAAGGTTGTCTTCCCAGTACACCGCGTTGGTCGACAGGCCGTAGATCGCCATCGCGACGGTGATCAACGCCGGGATCAGGAACCAGACCACACGGGGGATCAGACGGGAAAACGGGAGCACGGCCACGAGCGCGAAACACACCATCATCCCGAACCGGGCATCGCCCATGATGATGACCACGACAGCGGCCGCGGCCAGCCAGAGCCGGTGGGACATGTCCTTGCGAAACATCGCCCACAGCGCGAGGAACGCGCCGAAATTGCCCATCGCCACGGGCTCCAGGAAGACCGAGGAGACACGATGCGGCCCGAGGAAGGGGAGCAGGTTGCGGCCCTGGAAGCGTGTGCCGCTGATGAACAGGGAGGAATCGCCCATGCCCTTGTCGCCCACGTCGAGCGAGCCGCGCGCAATATAGTATTTCAGCACGTTGACGTTGGCGATGAAGGCGTCGAGCAGGAAATACTCGAACAGTCCGATCATCACGACGATGCCGGCACAAGCGAGCACGACCCGGTCCACATCCTCGATGCGACGCATCTTGCGGCCGAGAAAATAGAAGGCGATCGGGATCAATCCGTCACGGATCGCCTTGAGGTCGAGCTCGGGGCGCAGCGACAGGATCAGCAGCATGTAGGCGAGATAGACCGCCAGAAGCGTGTAGAGCCCGGCACGCCTGTCCACCGCCAGCACAAGCGTTGCCGAGATCAGCACCAGTTCCGCGAGCATCACAAGGTTCTGCGACACGCCGAAAAGGCGGGTGTTCACGAAGGCAAGCAGGAAGTTGAAGACCACTGTGCCGACGACGACCATACCCGCGGCCAGCGTCCACATGTGATGGACATCCGGACGACGAACGGCCGTGGGGCGCGAGGAGGGAAGTCGGCTCGCGGCCGGACGCGCCAGTGGGTCAGGCTGCCAGCGCGACATTTCCGAGCATCCGGTCTTCCCAGGGCTTCAGGATGGCAAGCGTGCGATCGAGATCGCTGCGCGCCGTACCGCCCACGCTGGACACCAGGAGGATCGCGTCGGCCGCTCCGAGCAGCGTCGGCAGATACGGGTTGGCGGTGGCCGAGCCGCCGTCGATCACGAGAAACTCCTGGTCGGTCGCGGAGAACGGATCCACGCCGCGCTCCCCCGCCCCGCCATCGAGGCGTTCGACCGTGAAGGGTCCTGCATCGGTGGCAGCCGGTGCGGGTGCGATCGCGGCCTCGCGCCGGCGGCTCGACAAGCGCGTGCGGGCGGGCGGCATTGCCTCGGGCGCCTGCGCTTCCGGCATCCGACCATTGTTTCCGTCGACGGGACGAGCCAGAAGCACGTCTTCGCCCATGTCGTAGAGGCTGGCCGCGATGGCGCGCACCAGCGGCGAGATCTCGAGTTTTTCATCCACCGAGAGCACGAGAACATGCGCGGGGCGCTCATGCTCGAAGGCATGGCGCAGGGCATAGGCAATGCGCATCACCGCCATCTGGCGTTCGGCGGCGGTGGGGTCCGCTCCCCCTCGTCCAGCGATACGGCGCGGCGGCGCACTGACGCTGGCGATCAGCGGAACGCCGGTCACATCGACAAGCTCGCGCTCGGATCCCAGGCGTCCGTTCAGGATCTCGAATCCGACACTGCCACCGGCCGCGGCAATCACGCCGAAAATGGCGGCCGCGATCACCACGATCGCACCCGAGGGGCCCGTGGGGCGAAGCGGAGCGACGGCGGCGGAAATGACGCGTGAATTGCTCGTGTCGATCTCACGCTGCTCGTCGAGTTCCTTCGCCCGCGAGAGGAACGAGCGGTAGACCGTGTTCAGGGATTCCGCCTCGCTCTCGAGCTGGCGCAGCCGGATCTGTGCCTTGCTCTGGTCGACGGAGTTGGACGACACGCGGGCAAGCTCGGCCTCCAGCGCGGCCACGTTGGCCTCCGCCCGCTGACGGCTCGCTTCCACCGACCGACGCACGCGGTTCAGTTCCGCCTCGATCAGGCCGCGCGTGTTGGCGAGCTGGGAGCGCAATTCGCGAAGCTGGGGATGGTTGGCCCCAAGCGTGGTCGCCGCCTGTGACTCCCGCTCGGCGATGCGGGCGTATTGCACGCGCAGGGAGCCGAGCGTCGAGGTCTGCAGGTTGGCGGGGAGCGCGCCGGCCTCGATCGCGGAGGCGGTCAGCCCCTCGAGAAGTTCCGCATTGGCTTTCGCTCCCTCAAGCTCGACCCTGGCCTGGGTAAGCTGGGTGTTGATGTCCTGAAGGCTCTGGCTCACCACCAGCCCCCGGTCCCCGGTGCTGATCAGGCCGTTTTCCGCGCGGAACGTCTCGCCCGCCGCTTCCGCCGCCTCGACACGCTTGCGCAGGCTGTCGGCCTGGGCCTGCAACTCGACGCTGGCGCGCAAGGTGGCGTCCGAGCGCAGTGTTCGCTGTTCCTCGAGGTAGGCCCTGGCCGCCTCGTTGGCGATCTCGGCCGCCTTGAAGCGATCCGAATGCGTCATGGAAATATTGAAGATGAAGGCATTCTCGACGCGCGCCACCTTCAGGTTCTTGCGCAGGCTGTCGATGGTCGCCGAGCGGCGGTCCTCGGGGCTGAGTTCCGCCTTGCCCCCGCCAAGCAGGCTCGAGATCAGACCGCCCGACGTCGGCCGGATAAACGGGTCGCTCTCCAGATCGAGCTTGTCGATGACTTCATCCAGGACCGAGTTGGACAGGATCACATAGGCTTGGCTGTCGATGGCCAGCCGCTGCACGCCATCGGTTCCCCCACGCTGGACGATGTCGTTGCCGACAATCTGCAAATTCTGCGGTTCGATCAAAAGCTCGGCCGTGGCGGTGTATGTCGGCGTGCGCAGGAGCGCGTAGACGACGGCCAGCGCGACGCAAATCACAGGCACGATGATGAGCCAGGCGAACCGCTTTCTCAGGATGCCGGGTATCTGGTAGACGTCGATCATCGGCGCAATCCGAACCTTTATCCGCCGCGCCCGAAATCGCGCGTGCCCGGGCCCGCCGCATGGCAGGCCCTTCGATCATGTACGCAAGAGTGCCGGAATCATGGTTAAGAAACTCCCAAGCCCTTGCGCGACCATGCGGGAAACGCTCCGGCAACAGGGGAATTTGCGGCGTCCGGACTTGCGGACAAGGGCCGGGCGGTCGATTGTTGCCGCCATATGCAACCAACCACAGGGAACCCACAGCGCACGATGATCCGCAGCGCCACCCTACAGCCCGACGCACCGCTTTTCGGAAGCCCCGCATGAGCGAGGTTCCGCACAGCAGCGCGGCCAGCCATCCGGTTGCCGCCGAAGTGCAGGCGCCGGACGCGGTCGCCATCGGCCCGGTGCGCATCGTCCGCCTGTCGCGGGGCGCGGCCATCCAGCGCCTTCTCGAGACCATCGCGACGCGCCGCCGCGAACGGATCGCCTTTGCCAACGCGCACGGCATCCTGCTTGCCATGGACGAGCCGGTTTTCGCGGACACGCTGTCACGGTTCCTCGTTCTCAACGATGGCATCGGAGCCGAGATCGGGGCGCGCGTGCTCGCCGGGAAAGGGTTTCCCGACAATCTCAACGGGACGGATTTCATACCCGCGCTTCTCGACAAGGCCCCTGCGGGAACGCGTCTCTACCTGCTCGGCGCAAAGCCGGAGATCGTCGAACGCGCGGCGGACCGCTTCGCCGCCAATCATGCGAACATCGACGTCTGCGGCTGGCGCGACGGGTATTTCGCGGACAAGGACGAGCCGGCAGTCGCCGCCGGGATCAATGCCGCACGACCCGACATCCTGCTTGTTGCCATGGGCAATCCGAAGCAGGAGTTCCTGATCGACAGGCTCTTCGACCATCTGGAC
The DNA here is from genome assembly GCA_002722295.1 of Stappia sp. Taxonomy (GTDB): domain Bacteria; phylum Pseudomonadota; class Alphaproteobacteria; order Rhizobiales; family Stappiaceae; genus Stappia. The sequence goes on from PBLF01000012.1 coordinate 126,933, forward strand.
GTCCCGCTCGCCATCGGCGTCGGCGCGCTGTTCGACTTCACGGCGGGCGAGGTCGTGCGCGCGCCCTCCCTCCTGCGCCGGACCGGGCTCGAATGGGTGTTCCGCTTCCTGCAGGAGCCACGTCGGCTCGGCAAGCGCTACACCTCCGGCGTGATCCGCTATCTCTGGAAGATTGCGCTTCTCAAGCTGCGGGGGCGCGGCGGCGCCTGAGCCTCACCGGGCGGACAGACTTTCAAGCCAGTCGAGAACTCCGTCCACATCGGGGACGGAATGAACCTCCAGAGCCGGCGGACGACGCAGGAGGATCACCGGAAGGCCCAGCCTTCGGGCCGCGATCAGTTTCGCTTCGCCCCACGGACCTCCACTGTTCTTGGCAACCACATGGGTGGCCCCGTGTTCGCTCAGCAAGGCGACCTCGGCATCCGCGTCCCGCACCGGGCGTGCGAGCACAAGCCTTCCCCGGGGCAACCGTTCCTCCTCGCCGGGCGGGTCGATCATGCGCATCAGGCAGTCGAGATCGGACCGGCTCGCAAAACGCGCGATCTCCTTGCGCCCGATTGCGAGAAACGGCCGCGCGCCGGGTGGAAGCGCCGCCACCGCCTCATCCAGATCGTCGACCTCCTGCCACCTGTCCGCCGGACCCGCGCGCCAGGCCGGACGCTCCAGGCGCACGAGCGGCGTGGCCGTGGCGCGGGCGGCTTCGGCCGCGTTCCGGGAAATGCCGGTCGCAAAGGGATGGGTCGCGTCGACCAGCGCACCGACGGCATTGTCCCTGATCCAGCCGGACAGTCCCTCGACGCCTCCGAACCCGCCTGAGCGCACGGGGAGCGGATAGGCGTCGGGCCTCTCGACGGCACCGGCGAGCGACACGCTCGCTGAAAAGCGCGTGTCCGTGACAAGCCGGGCGGCAAGCGCGCGCGCATCCCCCGTGCCCCCCAGCACCAGAACCTTGAGCGGTGCGGTGTCTTCCGACTGCGTCACGGGGCCGTCTCCTCGTCCTCGAAGGGGAGTTCGGCAACGAGGTGCCCCTTGCGGTCCACGAGAAGCACTTCGACGCGAACCGGCGCCCCCCTGAGAATCTCGAGAATGCGCCCACGCGCGGCACGGGCCACCAGCGCGGCAACGTCGATCCCCTCGCCCGCCGCACGGTCCAGAACCTCCTTGGCGGTGTTCGCCTGTCGCGCTTCCTCCACCAGGAAGGGCGGGGCGCCCGCCTCGTGCATGAGCCCGGCAAGGGCATCGAAATCAACCTGGCTGCGGGCGGAGTGCAGGTCCATCGCTCCCTGGGCCAGCTTGACGAACTTGGCGAAGCCGCCGGCCATGGTCAGGCGCGGAACGGGATGGGCGCGCAGATACTTGAGCAGCCCGCCGGCGAAGTCGCCCATGTCGAGACAGGCCATCTCGGGAAGATCGGGGTGGCGGGCACGTGCGGCGGCTTCGGAGGTCGACCCGGTCGCGCCGATGACATGCTCCAGCCCGGCGGCCCGCGCCACATCGACCCCGCGATGGATCGAGGCGATCCACGCCGCGCAGGAAAAGGGGCGCACGATACCGGTGGTGCCGAGGACCGAAAGGCCGCCGACGATTCCCAGGCGCGGGTTCATGGTGCGTTTCGCGATCTCCTCGCCACCGGGGATCGAAACCTCCACCTCGAAGTCGGCCGGAACGTCGGCCATCGCCGCGACTTCGGCAAGCACGTGCGCGATCATGCTGCGCGGCACCGGGTTGATGGCCGGCTCGCCCGGATCGATCGGAAGCCCGGCGCGGGTCACTATTCCCACCCCTTCACCGGCGCGATAGGCGATCCCCGAACCAGGCTCCCCCTTGCGCACGGTCGAGATCACGAGTGCGCCATGGGTCACGTCGGGATCGTCGCCCGCGTCCTTGACGATGCCGGCAAGGGCGAACGTCCCCCTTTCGTCCTCACCGACCTCCTCGCGGGAGAGCGCAAAGGCCGGCTTCTCTCCCTTCGGCAGCACGATGGTCACGGGGTCGGGAAACCGCCCTGCCAAAAGCGCGGTACAGGCCGCCTTCGCGGCTGCCGTGGCGCAGGCACCCGTGGTCCAGCCACGGCGCAGGGGCTTCGGGTCGGTCTCGCTCATGCGGCGGACTATAGGCCCGGCACGGGAATGCGTCACGCGCGCAGCGGCCCAGGTGCCGGCTCCGCGTGGAAGGGTCGCAAAACAGGTGTTCGCAGGCGGTTCTGCGACCTTGGCGCGACGGTCAAGGCCCCCTAATATCGGCAGCCTGATGAGCGATACGACGACACGCGCGCTGGAGCGCCCCGACCCTTCCCATCTCAGGCTGCCCGTTTTCGAGGCCGGCACGGTCTGGCTCGCGGGCGCGGGCCCCGGCGATCCGGGGCTGATGACACTGCATCTTCTCAACGGGCTGCAGCAGGCGGACGTGATCGTCTACGACGCGCTTGTCGACACATCGATCCTGAAGCTCGCGCGCGCTGACGCGGCAGTCGAATACGCCGGCAAGCGCGGCGGCAAGCCGAGCCCCAAGCAGCGCGACATTTCGCTCCGACTGATCGAGCACGCGCGCGAGGGCAAACGCGTGCTTCGCCTCAAGGGCGGCGACCCCTTCGTGTTCGGACGGGGCGGCGAGGAAGCGCTGACGCTGGTCGGTGCCGGCATTTCGTTCCGCATCATTCCCGGCATCACGGCCGGCATCGGCGGACTGGCCTACGCCGGCATTCCCGCCACCCATCGCGACACCAATCAGGCGGTCACCTTCCTGACCGGTCATGACCAGACAGGCCTTGCCCCCTCCGCAATCGACTGGGCCGGCATTGCAAACGGCTCCCCGGTGATCGTCATGTACATGGCGATGAAGCATCTTGCGCAGATCACGGGCGAGCTCATGGCAGCCGGACGCGCCGCCTCGGAGCCGGTCGCCATCGTCTGCAACGCCTCGCTCGCCAGCCAGAGCGTCCTGGAAACCACGCTCGGCGAGGCGGCGAATGCTGCCCGCGAAGCCGCCCTTGAACCGCCCGCGGTCGTCTGTGTCGGCGAGGTTGTGCGCCTGCGCGCCGGACTCGACTGGCTGGGCGCGCTGGCCGGACGCGCGCTCGACGCAGACCCGCTCGGCTTGCGCAGGGAAACCGAGGCCGGCTTGGCGTGAGCCTTCCCGCCACCTCGCATTCGCACGCCTCCCGCGCGCCCGGCCTCGTGATCGCGGCCCCCGCGTCCGGAAGCGGCAAGACGGTCATCACGCTCGCACTGCTGCGCGCCTTCGCCCGCGCCGGGCTTGCCGTTGCCAGCGCCAAGGTAGGACCGGACTACATCGACCCGGCCTTTCACGCGGCGGCCAGCGGACGGGAGAGCGTCAACCTCGATGCCCACGCCATGCGTGGCGCGCTGGTCGACACACTGGCGGGCGACCAGGCGGCGGGCTGCGACCTGCTGCTTGTCGAGGGGGTCATGGGTCTCTTCGACGGCGCGGCGGACGGATCCGGCTCGACTGCCGACCTCGCCGCCCGCCTCGGGCTTCCTGTGGTGCTTGTCGTCGACGCGGCCAGACAATCTCACTCGGTCGCGGCGCTGGTACGCGGCTTTCGCGACCATCGCGACGACGTCCATATCGCCGGTGTGATCCTCAACCGCGTGGGAAGCGAGCGCCACGCCGCGATGCTGTCCGGCGCGCTCGCAGGCGTCGGAATGCCCGTGCTCGGCAACGTCCCACGCGATACCGCCCTTGCCCTTCCCGAGCGCCATCTGGGCCTGGTCCAGGCCGGGGAGCGCGACGACCTCGACGCATTTCTCGACAGCGCCGCCACACGCATCACCGCCTCCTGCGACCTCGTGGCCCTGCGCAAGGTCGCGGGAGAACTGGCGGTTCCGGACAGGGCTTCCGATGCCCCTTCGCCGAAACGGCTTGAACCTTTCGGCCAGCGGATCGCGGTTGCCCGCGACGTGGCATTCGCCTTCGCCTATCCCCATCTCCTGTCAGGCTGGCGACGAGCCGGCGCGGAACTTTCGTTCTTTTCGCCGCTGGCCGACGAGGCCCCCTGCGAAGAGGCCGACGCGGTTTACCTGCCCGGCGGCTACCCCGAGCTACATGCCGCCCGGCTGGCAGCCGCCACAACCTTCCAACAGGGCATGGCATCGGCCGTACAACGCGGAGCGCTGATCTACGGCGAGTGCGGCGGCTACATGGCCCTGGGCGACGTTCTGGTGGACGCCGAAGGAACACATCACAGGATGCTCGGTCTGCTGCCGCTGACCACCAGCTTCGCAAGCCGTCGTCGCCATCTGGGATACCGACGCCTCGACGGGCTTTCGGGCGCGCCATTCGCCGGCGGCTTTTCCGCACACGAATGGCACTATGCCTCGATCCTGCACGAGGGTGCGGCGGAGCGGCTGTTCCAGGCACGCGACGCGACCGGCGCGGACCTCGGCGCGCTCGGGCTCAGGGCCGGCACGGTCATGGGATCCTTCTGCCATCTGATCGATATCGCATAAGGCGGACGGACGGGCATGACCCGTCCGTTTTCGCAACTCAGGCCGCTTCCAGCAGGCAAAGCTTGCAGGTGTAGCCTTCCTTCTCGTGGTAGGGCGCATCGTTGATCGCGCGCAACCGGATCAGTCCGTGGCGCTCCATCTCCGCCAGATGTGCCGCATAGCGGTCGGGCTCCCACACCTTCTCGTGCACGGTCACGACAAGCGGCGCGCCGGGACGTGCCACGCGGGCGAGTTCGTCGATCGCCTCGGGCCCGACGTGACCGCTGGTGAACACTCCAACGCTGACGACACCGTCATAGCTGTTGTCGGAAAGATTGAGCGTCGCGGTCATGTCCGCCTCGGCAAGGCTCCGGTAGACCTTCTTGCGCGCGGCTTCCTCCAGCATGCCGGGCGAAAGGTCGATGCCGTCGATCTCGGCCTCCGTGCGGCGCGCGATCTCGGCACCGACAAGGCCCGTGCCACATCCGGCATCGAGAATGCGGGCTTCGGCGGTTTCACCCTCCAACGCCTCGCTCAGGGCACGCGCCGCGAGAACCGGCGCGACATACCCCATGCCGTCGAGCGTATCCGCGTCATAGCTCGCCGCCCAGTCGGCATACAGGTCGCGAATGCGGCCGGCATCTCCATCAAGGGCATAGGCGCGCTTGAGAAGCGGATTGTCCGATTCCATGACGAGTCTCTCCTTTTCTGGCTTGCGCCATACCCTAGGAAGAGACCCGTCAGGATGCAAACCGACGTCCGTCAGGCGGCCGCGAGAACGCAGAGCTGGCAGAAGACACCGGTTTTCAGCAGATAGGGCTCGCGTCGGCTTTCCTCCACGCGCAAGCGCCCCTGCCGCTCAAGCAGGTCGACATGAGCGCTGAACCCCTCTCCCTCCCAGGCGGTGTCGCGAATGGCCAGGACGATGGGGGCGCCGGGACGGGCAACACGCACCAGTTCGTCGATCCGCTCCGGCCCCACATGTCCGGTGGTGAAGACGCCAGAGCTGACGATGCCATCGTAGGTGTCGTCATCCGCGTCCAGCGGATGGTTCATGTCGCCAAGGACGAGAGAGCGATACGCCTGCGTCTCCTCCGCCTCGTCGAGCATGCCGCGAGTCAGGTCGATCCCGTCTATCCGCAGCGCCGGCCGGCGCTGTTTCAACTCCACGGCGACAAGTCCGGTGCCGCAGCCCACGTCGAGGATTTCCGCCTCCGGACCGACCCGCGCCGTCACCGCCTTCGCCGTCAGGACATGGCCGGTATAGCCGATCCCCTCGACGACATCCCGGGCATAGGTGGATGCCCAGTCCTCGTAGAATTCCAGGATCTTGTGCCTGTCACCACCCAGGTTGACGATACGCTCGAGCTGCGCCTCTTCATGCGACATGGTCTTTCCTCCTCCGGTTTGTACGGGAGAAGGCTAGGCGATTCACTCATAGGTTGAAATTGTAAGATTTTGTATTTCAGGTTGTGTATTTGGCGGTTTTCTTCTTTTTCTTCGGCCTCAGAACGTGCACGTGGTCGGCGTGATAGAGGGCGCTGTCGCGGAAATCCTCCTGCGGCTCCAGCGCATGGCCGACAAGCACGAGTGCCGTGCGGGTGATCTTCGCCGCGCGCACCTTCTCGTGAATATCGGACAGGGTGCCATGGATGAAAGTCTGGTCAGGCCAGCCGACCCGATAGGCGACCACCACGGGGCAATCGGCGCCGTAAAGCGGCGAAAGCTGACGCTCGACCTCCCGCAGGTTGCGGATCGAAAGATGGATCGCAAGGGTCGCGCCACTCTTCCCTAGGGTCGTGAGATCCTCCCCTTCCGGCATGGCGGAGGACTGCATGGCCGTGCGCGTCAGGATCACCGTCTGCGCGACCTCGGGAATGGTGAGTTCCTGCCCCAGCGCGGCTGCGGCGGCGGCAAAGGCGGGAACGCCCGGTGTCACGTCGAAGGGAATGCCGAGCGTGCGCAGGCGGCGGATCTGCTCGGCGATCGCCCCGTAGAGCGAGGGATCGCCGGAATGAACCCGGGCGACGTCCTGTCCCTTTTCATGGGCGGACACGATTTCCGCCATGATCTCGTCCAGCGTCATGGGCGCCGTATCGACAACCCGCGCGCCCTCGGGAGCGGCCGCCACGACCGCCTCGGGCACCAGCGAGCCCGCGAACAGGCAGACCGGGCACGACTGGATCTGCTTCAGTCCGCGCACGGTGATCAGGTCCGGGTCGCCCGGACCCGCGCCGATGAAATGGACCGTCATAGCTTCTCCTCGATGCGTTTGGCGTAGCCGCGCGGCGTGTAGACGAAGGGTTTGCCGGAGCCGGTCATGACCGCGCGCGAGGCGGACGAGCCGACAAGCACGGTGGTCAGCATGTCCACGTCATCCACCTTGAGATCGCCCAGCGTGGTCACGGTGAGCGTCTCTCCCGCGCGTCCGAGGTTGAAACCCAGAACCACCGGCGTGTCGGCGGGGCGGGCGGCGAGCAGGATCTCGCGGGCGGCGGCAAGCTGCGTGCGCCGGCGCTTCGAGACCGGGTTGTAGAAGGCGATCACGAAGTCACCGTCGGCGGCTGCCTTCAGCCGTTTCTCGATTGCCTCCCACGGGGTGAGCAGGTCGGACAGCGAGATGGTGCAGAAATCGTGGCCGAGCACCGCGCCGATACGCGCGGAGGCGGCCTGAAGCGCCGAGATGCCCGGCGCGTTGACGATCTCCACCCGGCGCGCCGCATCGCTCACGCCGCCGGCATCCCGGCCACGGTGCACCAGTTCATAGACCAGCGCGCCCATGGCATAGATGCCCGCATCACCGGACGAGACAAGCGCGACGGACCGCCCCTCGCCCGCCCGTTCAAGGGCGAAGCGGACACGCTCCTCCTCGGCGCCGAGCGGGAAGGCGTGACGCGGCTTGCCCTGGATGAGTGGCGCGACAATGTCGAGATAAAGCGAATAGCCGATCACCTCGTCCGCTTCGGCAAGCAGGCGGGAGGCCTCGGGCGTGCGCCAGTCGTCGCGGCCCGGACCGATGCCGATGACGGCGAGGCGCCCGCGTGGCCGCCCGATTTCCTTTGCCGAGACAGGAGCGACCGCACGCGCGACGGCAACCGTTGCATTGGCCGTCTTTCGTTTTTCGACGATAAGCGATCCGTCGACGCCCGCACCAGCGAGTGCCGCCCCTTCCGCGACACCATGGCAACCGACTTCCGCGTAGACGACCTCGGAAGGATTGGCGAGGCGGTCACGCTCCGCCTCGAGGGTCGCGGCATCGAAGAGACGCAGCGGCGCGGCGAGCACGGCGGAAAGTTCCGCCATCGCCGTCTCGTCGCCCTTCAGGTCGATGGAGGCGACCGCCGCCACGGCGCCTTCGGCCAGGCCCGCTTCGCCCAGGGTCTCGCGCACCAGCGAAACGAGTTCCTCCACCGGACAGCCACGCGCGCAGCCGACGCCCACCACGAGGGTGCGCGGATGATAGACGAGACGGTCGGGTCCGGGCGCCATCGCCTCGTCGGTGACCGCGATTTCAAGTTCCGCGTCCGGCGAGACGGCAAGGCGCGAGCGGCTCAACCACGGCGCCTCTCCGGTGATGCGCACCGGTTCACCGGCCAGAAGGCGGGCCATGAAGCCCTTGGCATCGGGAAGATTGGCGAGCCACCATCCGGCGGGCGGCGCGTCGAGCGCAACGCCGAGCGCCGTGTCACCGGCCGTCGTCACCGCCGCATGGGCGTCCAGAGCGCCGGCGACCTGGCGGGCAAGCGAATTCGCCCCGCGATGACCGCCAAGAAGCGGCACGACGCTCGCACCGTCCTCAGAGACCGCGATCACCGGCGGTTCGGCGCGCTTGTCCTCGATCACGGCGGCAAGCGCGCGGATCAGGATGCCGGACGCGCACACGCCGATGATCGGCGTGCCGGCCTGGTAGAGCGCGCGAATGTGGTTGAGCGTCTCGGCAAAGGCGACATCCAGACCCGGCACGCGATGGGCCAACCCGTGCAGGGTCGAGCCCGGCAGCGCGGCGGCCACCTTGCGCGCGGTCGAAAGCGCCGCCGGCGTCAGGACGAGGATCGCGGCGGAAGCATCCACGCTTCATCTCCCTTGTAGATCAGGATCATCGAAAAATACGGCGCGGAGGCGGTGTCCACCTCACCGAGCGGCGCGACCGCCTCGGCGGCAAGCGTCGCCCGTTCGACATAGCCCGCATGATCGAGAAGGCCAAGCCGCGCGATCAGGGACTTGAGGCGCGAAAGGTGCCGCCCCACCTTCATGATCGCGACCGCGCCGGCCGCCTCGATGCGCGCGGCGATCTCCTCGTCGGCGAGCGGACCCGGGATCACGGTGAGAACGTCGTTGCGCGCGGTGAGCGGTCGCCCCAGACGAGCGGCGCAGGCGGTCAGCGAGGTGACGCCCGGCACGATCTCCGCCGGAAACCGGTCGACGAGACGCTCGTACAGATACATGAAGGAGCCGTAGAAGAACGGGTCCCCCTCGCACAGCACCACCACGTCGCGGCCGGCGGAGAGTTCCCCGGCGATTTCCTCCGCCGCGCGGTCATAGACGGCCCTTGCGGGAAACCTCTCGACACGCATCGGCACGACGATGGGGATCTCGCGGGCACCCGCCGGAATTGCATCCGCCGCGATGGAGCGGGCGAAACTCTCCCCCGTATCGGGGGCGGGATAGGCCACCACCCGGGCCGACGAAATCAGCCGGTGCGCCTTCAGCGTCATCAACTCCGGGTCACCCGGCCCGAGACCGACGCCGTAAAGAGTGCCCGTGGCGCGGGCACCGCCGTCCTGGTTCATCTCACCAGACTCCATTGCGTGACAGGCATCAGCGGCCGCCAGCCGGTCATGCCGCCGACAGGGCTCGCGCGCGAGATCGCGATACGGGTCAGCTCGCCACCGAACCTGGCGTGAGCGGCGAGAAGCACGGCCTCGCTTTCCAGCGTCACCGCGTTGGCGACCAGCCGCCCCCCCGGTTTCAAGGCCCGCAGCACCGCTTCGATCATTCCCGGCGCGGTCAGGCCGCCGCCCAGGAACACGGCATCGGGCGCCTCCAGTCCCTCGAGCCCTTCCGGCGCATCGGCGTCGAGCAGTTCGAGGCCTGGCGTTCCAAGTGCGGCTGCGTTGGCGCGGGCGACCGCCCGGCGTTCGTCGTGAGGCTCGAGACCGATGGCGCGCGCGCCGCGCGCGGCGCGCATCCACTCGATGGCAACCGCTCCCGACCCGGCACCGACGTCCCACAGGAGCGAGCCTGGAAGAGGCATGAGGCGTGCCAGCGTCGCGGCCCGGATTTCACGCTTGGTGAGCTTGCCGTCATGACGAAAGGCGTCGTCGGGGAGGCCCGGCACGCGAGCGCGCAACGGCGTGTCGCGCACCGGCACCGCCTCGATCGCCGTGACGTTGAGATCCGCGACCACGCCCTCGAAGCTTTCCGCAAGCGCCTCGACGCGGCGCTCCGCCGGGCCGCCAAGGTGCTCCAGCACCACGACCCGGCTTTCGCCATAGCCTTCATCGACCAGAAGATCGGCGATCTCGCCAGGCGTCCGCGCCCCGCTCGTCAGCGCGAGGATGCGCGCGCCGGGGTGGAGCGCGGCCCGCAACGTGTCGACCGGGCGACCGTGCAGCGACAGGATTTCCACCTCGCCAAGCGGCCAGCCAAGACGCGCGGCGGCAAGCGACAGCGACGAGGGGGCCGGCAGCACGAGCATTTCCTCGGCGGGAATGCTCCGGGCCAGCGTCGCGCCGATGCCGAACCACATCGGATCGCCGGACGCCAGCACGACGGTCGGTCGGTCGCGCCGCGCCTCAAGCTCCGCGACACCTTCGTGAAAGGGGCTCGGCCAGGATCGAAAGCGCGCGCCCGGAACCTCGGCAAGGTCCTGGTGGCGCGCGCCGCCGTAGACGATCCCTGCCTCGTCGAGCGCAGCCCTCGCGATGGCGGAGAGCCCGGCAAGGCCATCCTCGCCGATGCCGATCACCGTCAGCCAGGGAGACGCAGGATCCGGACGGGCGCTCACGCGATCTCCTCCTCGGGCAGCCCAGCGGCAAGGGCATTGAGCGCGGCCGCCGCGATCGCCGAGCCGCCAAGCCGGCCGCGCAGGGCGAGAAACGGAATGGCGAAGGGGTTTTCGGCAAGCGCCTCCTTCGATTCCGCCGCGCCGACGAAGCCGACTGGAAACCCGAGGATGGCTGCCGGACGCGGCCCGCCCGCGCCGATCATTTCCAGCAGATGGAACAGCGCGGTCGGCGCATTGCCGATCACGACGACCGCGCCGTCGAGCCCGTCACGCCACAATTCGGCGGCGGCCGCCGAACGCGTCGTGCCAAGCTTGGCGGCAAGGTCGCGAACCCCCGGCTCGTTCAGCGTGCAGCGGATCTCGTTGCCGGCGGGAAGACGCGAGGCGATGATCCCCTCCGCCACCATGCGCACGTCGGTGAAGACCGGAGCCCCGGCCCGAAGCGCATTCGCGACCGCCTGTTCCACCCCCTCGCTCCAGGCGAGATGGCGGGTGACGGACGGATCGCCGCAGGCATGGACGATCCGCACCGCCGCCGAATGCAGGGCCGCAGGCAGGTGCGCGAGCGCGGCCTCGCCGCGCACGATCGAGAAGGACCGCCGGTAGATCTCGCCCGGGTCCTTCACATAGTCGTATGCGGGAGGCCGCCCGCTCACCCGTCCTTCCTCATCGAGCGCGGTCCCAGCGGGTGGTCCGCATGCGGATAGACCGGGTGATGATGGTCGTGGTCATGGCCATCATGATGGTGGTGATGCCCATGACCATGATGATGATCATGGCCGTGACCGTGGGCATGGTCGTGACCGTCCGCGTGGTGATGATGGTGATGGCCGTCGCCGGTCGCCACCTGATCGCAGGCTCCCGTGCAAACGTCCTCGCACAGCTTGCATTCGGCGTCGTCACCGAGCCCTTCCACGTGGTGGTGATGGCTCTCCTGGGGCCGGCCAACGTCCTCCTCGAAGCCCAGCACCTGTTCACGGTACTTGCACATCTGGCAGTTCATCAGGTTGGCACCCTGCAGGATCTCCTGCACCCGGTCGGCCATCGTGTCGATCACCTGCGGATGGTCGTTGAGATAGCCCGCCTTCAGGAACTCGATGTCGGGATGACGCTCCGCCACTTCGTCGGTCGTGTTGTAGATGCGGCTCACCAGCACGCCGGAGAAGAGGAAATAGGGAAACACCACGATGCGCTTGTAGCCAAGCTTCGCGGCATGTTCGAGGCCCGGGGCGACCAGCGGAAAGGTGACGCCGGAATAGGCCGTTTCCGCCCACCCGAAACCGAAGCCTTCCCACAACATGCGGGTGATCTTGGCCACGTTCGAATTAGCGTCCGGATCGGACGCTCCGCGCCCCACGACGACCAGCAGCGTCTCATGCATCGGCACGTCGTCGCCCGCCGCCTCCAGCGCCTCGCGGATGCGCTCGCCGGCGGCGCGAATCATCCGCGTATCGACGGCAAGCTCGCGACCGTAGGTGATCGTCACGCCCGGATTCTGGGCCTGGTAGGTGTTGAGGACGGAGGGAATATCGTTCTTGGCGTGCCCGGCCGCGAACAGCATTCCCGGCACGGCGAGAATGCGCGTGCATCCCTGCTCGCGCAGCCGGTCGAGACCGTCCTTGATCACGGGATTGGCGAATTCGAGATAGCCGTATTCCACCGGCCAGTCGGGAAACCGGTCGCGCAGGCGCTCGGCAAGCTGCGCGAATTCACGCACCGCGCCACGGTTGCGGCTGCCGTGCCCGCAGATCATCAGCCCGAGCTTTTCGCCCCCGGCGACCGGACCCGTTTGCGGTGCGGCCCGCGTCTCCGGTGCCCCGTCCTGCCCGCCGGCGTGAGCGGTTGCGTTCGCCATGTCGTGTCTCCCTCACGTATCGCGCAGGGAGATTTGCCCGAACTCGGGAAAACGACAAAGTCGTCTTTCGTCCGAGAGCTCCCCGCGCCGACATGCCCTAGCGGCATGCTTTCGGCCATGTGACAGGCTGTCCTTGTTCGGGTGACGCGCAGACCGTTGCGGAGCGGGCGGGTCGGGGAACGCAGCAGGCCGCTCGCCCGACGCGACATCGCGCGGGCGGTGCTTGGCAGGTCGCCGTCCAGACAGCTCCGGAGTGGATCCCCGACTTGGGTCGATCTCCACCGGAATCGCTTTCAGCCCCTCAAGGGACGCCGTCATTGGCCGGGCACGCTAGAGGAGCGGCGGGCGGGCATCAAGCGGCAATTCCGCCGCTGCGTGTCGACGTGCCGGCACGCCACCGCCTAACCGGTTGTTTATCTCCTTGCGGCAATCTCCCGGCAATACGAGCGGGGGCAGGCCCCGCACCCAGGGAGGAATGCAAAAGATGACAAGGCTCGCGGCGCAAGACACGACGTCCCGGGACATTCCGCAGGGCGCCATGCGCATGGCCTCCGGCCTCACGCTCGCCCGCACCGAGGGGCTCGAGCTCCACGACGCACCGATCAACCCGGACTGGATCCTGGACGGCGCGCCCAGGGCCCGCGCACTCACCCTGGCACAGGGGGACGACCGCAACGCCAACATGGCGGTGTGGGACTGCACCGCCGGGCGTTTCCACTGGTATTTCGGATGCGACGAGGCAGTCTACATCCTGGAGGGTTCGGTCACCGTAACGGGCCCGGACGGCGAAACCCGTCGACTGGAAGCCGGCGACACGGCCTATTTCCCGGCCTACAGCTGGTTCACCTGGGAGGTGGAGGACTATGTGCGCAAGGTCGCCTTCTGCCACGACGTGGTGCCCTCGCTGGCACGGCTGCCCGTGCGCATCCTCACGCGCCTGTCCCTGATCGCCGAGCGCCTCTACACCGCAGCCTTCGGGTTTTCCTCGCGCCCGCCGCGCTGACCGGGATGACGGCGGATCGCCTCTCCTCTAGGGTGTGGCCCGAAGGACGAGGCATGTATGGCGAAGCCTGAAGGAGCCACCGGGATGCAGACGACCTCACTCGTGCTGACGGCGATTGCCGAGGACCGGCCGGGCCTTGTCGAGACGCTGGCGAGCATCGTCGCACGTCACGACGGCAACTGGATCGAAAGCTCCATGTCCCGGCTTGCGGGCGCCTTTGCCGGCATCGTTCGCGTCGAGGTCCCCGTCGGCCGTTCCGAAGAGCTTGAGGCTGCGCTCGGCGCGCTGGCGGGCGAGGGAATTGCCGTCACGGTGAAACAGGCCGACGCGGCATCGGAAAACCACGGCCAGGCGGCTCATGTCTCACTCATGTGCCAGGATCACCCCGGCATCCTGCACGCGCTTGCAACGCTCTTTGCCGCAAGGCGCGTAAGCATCACCGAGCTGGAAACGGAAGCCTATGCGGGCTCCATGAGCGGCGAGCGCATGTTCCGCGCCGAAGTGGACGTGGTGCTTCCCATCGATCTCGCCGCGAGCGACCTGTCACAGGAACTCGAGAGGCTTGCCGGCGACATGATGGCGGAGATTTCCTTCGCCGACGTCACCTGAGATGACCCGGCAGGAGGTTCCCGCCGGGCACACCGCATTCAGGCGCCAAAGCGCAGCGGGTCGACCGCCACCATGTGGTTGTCCCAGGAAACACCGGGCGACGACGCAAGCGGAACCGGGCGCCCCGCCACGTCCGCGCTGTCGCTCAGTCCGCCATTGCCATCGGAAATCAGGAAGCCGTTCGCGTCGAGCGCCGCCAGACCGCAGGCATCCGGGCGCTGCTGGCTTCCCATGAAGCTGCCGTCGCGCGCGGAGAAATAGAGCAACCGGCCGACCTTCGGGCAGGAGGCTGCGACCACCTCCCCGTCGCGGCTGAGCGCCACCGAGCCGATGTAGTTTTCCAGCTTCCCGGAAAGCTCGTCCGGCAGATCGTGAAACTCCAGCCGCCCCTTTCCCAGGTCGAGGGATGCCAGGAGCGGCGGCGTCTCGTCGAGACCGCCCTGGTGCTGGGCGCCGATCCACACGCGACCGTTCTCGCCGACCGCCATGTGGCGCAGCGAAAGCTTGTGCAGATGCGCGGGCGCCTCGAGCCGCCCGATCACCGCGCCCGAATCCAGGTCCAGGAAGGTGATGTTGGGCTGCATGGTGTCGATGTTGAGTTTTTCGCGATCACGGTCGGGATGCGTCTCGATGCCGCCATTGGCGACCACCAGCGTCTTTCCGCCCGGCATCGGCAGGATGTCATGTGGGCCGATGCCCCCCGACCACAGCTCGCCCACGCGCGCCGGTGTCTCGCCCGAGACATCATAGACGCCGATCACGCCCCGCGTCGTCTCGTAGTCGTTCTCGGTCGCGAAAACGAGCTGCCCGTCGGGAGAAAACACGCCGTGTCCGTAGAAGTGGCGTCCCGGAACGGAGGCAATGGTGTGCGGCGGCGTCTTGCCGTGCGGGTCGAACAGCACGGCGAAGGTGCCCGGACGGCGCGCGAAGACGAGACAGCGGCCGCTTTTCTCGCACACGGCGATATCATGCCCCCGGTCGGGCAGCGCGATTTTCACGCGCGGCAGGCCGTCGACACCGGTCACCACCACCGAGTGGGTGCCGTCGGCCTCGCGCCGGGCACCGGCGAAAAGCGGATCCTCGGCATCCAGCGCGGCAAACATCTGCGCCGAGCGGGCACTGCCCGAGCGCGTCACGGCGGCGGTCAGGGCGGCCCCCGCCCCGACCAGCAGACTGCGGCGATCAATCACCGTCGAGCGCATTGAAGCCTCCCTTGAAATCGAGATGGCCGGCGAGTTCTCCGGCCACCATGGGACGCAGGCCGTCGAGGATCGTGCGCACATAGGTGAGCTTGCCCAGATCCTTCTCCCCTTCCAGCGCAAGCGCGGGGTCGGGATCGACAGCCTCCAGCGCGCCGTGGGCATTGCCCGCCTCGAAGGAGAGCGTGTTGCCGATCCACGCTCCGTCGCTGCGCGCCTCGGGGTATCCGGCGGCGACGATGGCATCGGCGAAACCGTCGATCAGGGCCGCCAGATGGACAAAGCCGGTATGGGACCGCGAGAAGGGAATGCGCGCGGCGCGCAGGGTGACCGGGCCCTCGTCGAGAAGAGGGCCGACGATCTGGTCGCGTGCCAGTTCCAGAGACGTGAGAAGCGCGTTGAACACGAAGCTCGCCGCTTCCTTGTCGGTATGCACGAGCGCATTGTCGGGCCCGGGCGCCAGAAGGAGAGCGGTCTGGCCGCTTGGAGCGCCGAACGCCTCGCTCACCTCGCGCGAGGTCTCCTCGAGGCGCGCGCCGAGCGCCGTCGCATAGGCACAGGCATAGTCGGCCGCCTTTGTTGCCTCTTCCCCCGACCCCTCTTCCGCGCGCCCCAGAACGACCTCGCCGGTCTTGTCGTAGGCGATCCACTCAAGGGCGGTCAGGCCCTGAAGCGCGACGCTCTTTTCGCGCAGGCTCGCCGGATCGATCGCGGTTTCGTCCCTGGCGGCGACGAGCCGGGTGACCTGACGCCGCACCACGCCACGTGAGTCCGGCACGAATGCGAGGCGCTCCGCACGCGCGTCATCGGCAAGCGCACCTGCCCGCAGCGCGGCGAGGCGCCCGTGCGCAGCAACCGCGCCGGCGAAGGCTTCGTCGAAGGCTTCGGCCGCATCGGGACCGGCGTCCTGGGCACAGACCCCCGCGATGGTCTTTTCGAGGGTCACGAGGCTTTCGGTCAGATCGCTGGCTGCGGGCCGCGCGAAATTCTCGATCAGGGCGGGCACGAAGCGCGCATAGTCGACAGGCGTCGTGTCGACCGCGCCCGTCTCCGGCTCTCCTTCATCGGCGACACCTGGCCGGGGCGCGAGGGAAAGTGCAGCGGCACAGGCGATCGCGAGACCGGTTCGCCACAAAGCGGCCCCTGCCCCGCCGACGGACGCGGTGCCCCGGCCTGCTGCCGGTCCGGACATGCGATGACGAAAACTGGTGCCCATGTCGCTCTCCTGTTGCGGCGCGCCGGTGGCGGCCTCTTCGTCGATCGGCTCCCACGAGCCTGATCTACACCATTCGGCTGTGTCAAAGCGATTCCAGGAAACGGATCAAGGCGTCCCGGTCGCGTTTTTCAAGCGCCGCATAGCCATCGCGGGCGGCTTCCGCCTCGCCTGCGTGCCAGAGCACGGCCTCTTCCAATGTGCGTGCCCGCCCGTCGTGCAGGTAGCTCTGCTGGCCGGAGACCGTTTCCGTCAGACCGATGCCCCACAGCGGAGCGGTCCGCCATTCGCGGCCCGTTGCCGTTCCGGCCGGGCGATTGTCGGCAAGCCCCTCGCCCATGTCGTGAAGCAGCATGTCGGTGTAGGGCCAGATGAGCTGGAAGCGGTGAGCGGGAACCTCCGCCTTGCGTGACGTGACATACTTTGGCCGATGGCAGGAGGCGCAGCCCAGATCGTGAAAGATCTTCTTGCCGGCCAGGACCTGCGGGTCCCCCGGATTGCGGCGCGCGGGAAGCGCCAGGTTCTGCGAGTAGAACGTCACGAGGTCCATGACCGGATCGGGCGCTTCCGTGTCGCCGAGGCGCGGCTGGGTGCCGGACGGCATTTCGAAACACGCGGTTTGCGCCGGCATGCAATCGCCGTGGTCGCGCGGAACATCGGGGGTCGAGATGCCGATATCCCCCGCGAACGCCCCGGCCGACTGGCTGCGCACGCTGCGCTCGGATGCCTTCCAGCCGAACCGGCCGATGGTCATCTCGCCGGTTTCCGGATCCAGGACGCGGCTCACCCGACCGGAAATGCCATCGCCATCCGCGTCGTCGGGGTCGGCCATGGCCTCGATGTCACCGGGGTGGATCGCCTCGAGCAGGCCGAGTCCGACCATCTGCGGCGCCACGCGCGGCGACATCATCACGTCCCCGGCCATCGGGCCGTAGGCAAGGTCGGAGACTGTATAGGAGGGCTCGCGCAGCATGACCCGCGTGCCGTCGCCAAGCACCACGGGGCGCTCTGTATAGCTGACCTCAAGCCGCCCCTCCGCCGCGAGACCGGTCACGGCGAAGGTCTGGAACTGGGTGCCGTAGGTTGGCTCCGGCAGCACCAGGGCATGGCCCCCGGCAAGATGCGCGCGCTCCTCCTCCGTCTTCGGCGGCACGGAAAGGCGCAGGAACAGGGAGACCGGTTCCTCGCCCTGCGCGGGGGGATGACCGCGCCCGTCCTTCAGGTGGCATCCCTGGCAGGAGCGGGCGTTGTAGAGCGGCCCCAGTCCGTCCGAGGCCTGCGTCGAGGAGGGAGAGGCGACCCAGAACTTGCGAAACAGGCCGTTTCCCAGCGCGAATGTCTGCTGCTCCTCGAAGGAGATATTGGCGGAGGGAAAGGAGAAGGCATTGGCGTTGACGCGCTTGGTATGCGTCGCCGCGCCCCCCTGCATGGGCTCGAAGGGCTCGGCCGTGCTCCAGTCGTCCGGATCGGCAAGGACGCGGGCGACGCGCGCGCGATCGCGCGGCGACAGGTCGTCACGGTGGGCAAGATCGGCGTCGGCCAGCGCGGCCGGGACGAGCAGAAGGGAGCCGCCGAGCAGCCCCGCCTTGAGGAGAATCTTCTTGGTGAGCATCACGACACGGGTTTCCGGTACCGGTTTCCCTCCAACCCGGGCAAAAGGCAAGGGGACGCGGCGATCCCTCGTCGACCGCCGCGTCCGGTTCTGAATTCAGGCGTCCGCAGCCCGAGGCGTCTTACTGGAAGACGGCGTTCGGGTTGTCCAGGCTGTCCGAGCCCTCGAAGGCGATGGACTCAAGACCAAGCACTGCCACGACGCGCTCGATCGGGCGGGTCTGCTCGACCAGCGCGTCGACCACGGCCTGAACGGTGGCATTGCCCTCGTCGTTGCCTTCGCCGATCATCTGGTCGTAAGCCTCGACCGTCTCGGCGCGCTCACGCATCTTCTCGGCCGCCGCCACGGTGGCGTCGAGCTTGGCGGTCACCTCGGCGGCGAGCTCGGGATCCTTCTCCTCGACCAGCTCCTTGAGCGAGGCCACCTTCACCGGGTTGCCGGAAAAGCCCTCGTAGGTGCCGAGCCACACGTTGCGGATGCCGATGATGTCATCGAGGTGCGACATGTGGGTGTTGTCGGAGAAGCAGTCGTGCTCCTCTTCCGGATCGTGGAGCATGAGGCCGAGCTTGGTGCGCTCGCCCGCAAGCTCGCCATAGGACAGCGAGCCCATGCCGGTCAGGATCGTCGCAAGACCGCCCTCGGTGCCCTTGTCGGACAGCTCCTTGCGCGCGGCGCCGCCATCCTTCCACGCATCGGCCATCTCCTGCAGGTCGGCGACAAGCAGCTCGGTCGCCGCCTTCAGGTAGGCCGCGCGACGGTCACAGTTGCCGTTGGTGCAGTTCGCGGTGTCGTAGTCACTCGCCTTGCGCGCGCCGGCGCCCGGGCCGGTGCCGTTCAGGTCCTGGCCCCACAGCAGGAACTCGATGGCATGGTAGCCGGTCGCCACATTGGCCTCGATCTCGCCCGCTTCCTGAAGCTCATTGGCCAGAAGCTCCGGCGTGATCTCGGTGGCGTCGATCTCCTTGCCCGCGACCGAAAGCTTCGGATTGGCAATGATGTTGGCGGTGTAGAACGGGTTTTCCGGGTTCTCGGTGCCGTAGCCGGCGTCCACGTAGTCGATGAGCCCCTCGTCCAGCGGCCAGGCGTTCACCTTGCCTTCCCAGTCGTCGACGATGGCGTTGCCGAAGCGGTAGGCCTCCGTCTGCTGGTAGGGACGGCGCGCCTCGATCCAGGCCTTGCGGGCGGCGGCGAGGGTTTCCTCGTTCGGCGTCGCGATCAGCGCGTCGACGGCGGTCTCGAGAGCCTTCGCGGTTTCCAGCGACTCGCCGTAGGCGGCGGCTGCAATGTCGGCATAGCCGCTGACGACGGCCTCCGCCTCGACGGCGGCCGCACGCTGCACGGGAAGCAGCGCAAGCGCCGCGATCGTTGCCAGAAGCAGTTTCTTTCTCATGTTCAGTCTCCCCATCCCCTGGGTATGTGGCGGCGCCGCCCCCGCGGCGCCTGGTATCGGAGCCGGCTGGGCCGGCGGCTGCTGCCGGATGACCGGCGGGTCCGCCCGAAGGCGAAAAGTCGTGTGCGGCCAGGGTTTGCCTGGCGACAAATCCTAGTGGCGGGTGGTGTTGCCGGGCACGGGTGCCAGCCCCGCGAGGGCACGGGCGAAACATCCGGGTCCGTGCGGAAGCACCATGTCGAGACGGCGCAGGGTGTCGGCGAGGTTTGCGGCGGCCTCGAGCGTTTCGGGAAGTCCGCCCGACACCACGAGTTCATCGGCGATGCCCGCCGCCTCCTCACGCCTGCCCCGCTGCCACGCGGACACCAGGGCAATGGCAAGGCACTCGTGGGCGCAGCGCCCCGGGCACTCGCTCGGCATCATCTCGAAGCCGACCTTGGCCCATGTGTTCAGGGCACGGGCATAGCAGGACAATGCCGAGACCGCGGCCCTGGCACGTGTCACGCCGAGTGTCCGGGCGAACAGGCTCCAGGCCGTCTCCCAGGTCTCGATGCGTCCGTCACGGTAGCCGGCAAGCCAGCACCTCAACCCCTCAACCACCAGGCGTTCCACGCCGGTTGCCGGGTCTCCGCTCGCCGGGTCGCCCCGGTTGTCGGTCTGTCCGTTCATTCCTGCCCCCGCTCGACGGGGTTCAAGGCCCCGCCGTCAAAGGATCCGCCTTGCGGCACGGAGGCGAAATAACGCTATTTGGTATTTTGCAGTCAAGTTTTTATTCCAGAAAAATCAATAGTTTAAAACAATTCTAAACTGTCAGACGGCCATCACCGACGTTACGTCAGGATGTTTTGCCTTGGGAAACAGAAGGATCGACGCCCTTCGCCGGACCGGGCACGGGCCGGGCTTCGTGCCGCTGGCGGCGCGTCAGCCGGCGACCGCCAGTTCCTTGCCGACCAGCCGCAGGTGGCGCTGCGTGCCGGAGTGGGCGAAGGCATTGCCGGACTGGATCTGGCGGGCAAGCTCCCCGGCGGGCACGGGCGGTGAAAACAGGAAGCCCTGGATGGTTTCGCAGCCCGCTCCCGTGAGAAACGCCAATTGCGCCTCGTTTTCCACACCCTCGGCAAGCACGGGCGTGCCCAGCGAGCGACCCAGCATGAGCACCGAGTGAATGATGGCTCGCGATTCCTCCGAGCCGTCCAGGTCCGCGACGAACCCCCGGTCGAGCTTGATCTTGTCGAAGGGAAAGGCACGCAGGCTCGCCAGCGCCGAATAGCCGGTGCCGAAATCGTCGAGGGCGACGGAAACGCCGAGTGCACGGATTTCGTGCAGCAGCGTCAAACTCTTGCCGAGGTCGGCCATGATCGAGGTTTCCGTGACCTCGAGCTCGAGCCGCGCGGGATCCAGCCCCGTCGTCTCGAGGATCTCCGCAACGCGCGCCACCAGATTCTCCTGGCGAAGCTGCACGGCGGAAAGATTGACGGCCACCCGGACCGGCTCCGCCCAGGTCACGGCAAGCCGGCAGGCCTGCTCCAGAACCCAGTCGCCGATGGCAACGATCTGGCCATTTTCCTCGGCGATGGGAATGAAGACCGCCGGCGACACCGGTCCGTGCTCGGGGTGCGTCCAGCGGATGAGCGCCTCGGCTCCGGACAGCGTCCGGGCGGGAATGTCCATCTGCGGCTGGAAGAACAGCGAGAACTCGCCGCGTTCGACCGCGCCTCGCAGGGCCTGCGAAAGCCCCCGGCGGCGGCGTTCCTCCTGGTCCATGACGCCGTCGCAGAACTGGGTGTGTTCGACGGCATCGGCCTTGGCGCGGGCGAGTGCCATTCCAGCGTTGGCCAGCAGGTCCGACGGCGACAGGCCGTGGTCGGGATAGATCGCGACACCCATGCCGGCGGAACACGCGAGCTGCGAGCCGGACGCCTTGAGCGGCCGGCGGAACATGGCCTCCAGCCGCGACAGGAACGCATCGACGGGCTCATCCGCCTTCAGCCGCCTGAGAACGGCGAACTCGTCGCCACCGATGCGCATGGCCAGTTCGCCGTCCTTAAGGAACGCGTTCACGCGCACGCCCAGCGCCTCGAGAAAGGCATCGCCGGCGGTCTGGCCGCGCAGGTCGTTCAGAACCTTGAAGTCATCGATGTTGACCAGCACGAGGCACAGGCGGGTGTCGTTGCTGTCGGCCCAGATACAGCCCTCCTCCAGCCTGCGCGAGAACTGGAGCCGGTTGCCCAGCCCGGTCAGCGGATCGATCTCGGCAATGCGCTGCAGGTCCTCGTCGGCAACGGTCCGGGTGCGGTGATCGATGAGCGCGGTGACGATGCCCATGCCCATCACCATGAGGCCGACGCCGCCCACCGCGAGTGCCAGCGCCCAGGTCTGGTCCTCGGCCGGCGCGAACACCGGACGCAGCGGCGTGATCATCATCGCTGCCATGCCGGTGAAGTGCAGCGCCACGATGGCAAGCACCATGGAAACCTTGGCGCCGTAGCGGCACCAGATCGTGACAGGTCGCATGGAGCGGTTGAGCGACAGCGCGCCGAGCGCCACGCCCGCGACGACCGAGGCGACCACATAGTTCTGGTTCCAGTGCACGAGGCCGTCCACCCGGTACCCCAGCATCCCCAGATAGTGCATGGCGGCGACCGAGGCGCCGACCAGCATGCCGCCGGCTTCCGGGGCAAGGCGGAACAGCCCGCTCGAGGCGAGCGCGAAACCGGCACCCGTGCCAACGATTGCGAGGAACAGGGACAGGATCGCCAGCGTCGGACTGAAAAAGACGGCGGCCTGTGTCTTGAAGGCGAGCATGGCGACGAAATGGGTGCACCAGATCGAGGATCCGGCCGCCATGCCGTTCAGGAACAGCCAGCCGGCGCGCATCGCGCCATGGGTATCGCGGGCGCGCTGGAACAGGCGAAAGCTGACCCAGATACCGGCGACGCAGATGGCCGCCGCCAGCACCACGAGAAACGGATTGTGGTCGACAACAATGCAGGACAGCACGGTGTACACGATCGACGTTTCCCCGTCCGTGCGCCCCACCCCCCGGTCGATCGCACACTGTTGAACCCCGGATGAGGTCGGGGGTGCCCGCCCCCTCAAATCGAAAGTGCAAGATGAACGAGAAATATTAAGGCAGTCCTATCGCGAACTTTACGAAGGAAGGTGCGATGTGAGCGCTTGAACCCGCCGCATGGGAGCAATCCGCCCTGGTCCGACGGGCGGTCAACGCTCAAGCCGAACGAGAGCATGTCCTCCGGCTCGCCTTCAAACTCGAAACCTGGCTCGCGCGGGACTGAAGGCCAGGTCAATATTGCAAGCCATCAGTTCAGGCCCCGCCTGCCGAAGACCGGGCGCCCGAGCCTTTTAGTTCCCTCTCTATTCGAGACGCCGCCGTCCATTGCTCGACGGGATGACTGGCTTCCCAATCCAGAATCGGTTTGATCTGCTCTTCTGCCCGCCATGGAACGTCCAGAACATCTGGATGTTCCTCGTCGAAGTAGCGTATCTTTCTCTTTTTCATTTCACTGTGCAGTTCATCGGATATGAATACCCAGGTTCCCACTGGTCTGAGGTGGTGTCCCATCCAGAGATGATGCCCTTCTATTCTGGGCCTGCTCACGAAAATCTTGTTGTGCGAATAGAAATGATAGTCTGGCGGCTCCTTGCCTTCCTGGACAGGTTCCAAACCCATTTCACGTACAAGGATCGCATCAAAGGACACCGTGCAGTTGAAAACGTAGAACTGATCGTCGATCTGCTTGCCGTCCTTGTCTCGCAGCACAAGCGGCATGAACTTATGAACGCCAGGTTCGAACTCCTCCACCAAATCCTTGAACCTTTGGCGAACGGCATTGAGGCCGGGAAGCGGGAAGATATCGGGGACTTTTTTCCTGGTCGTCTGCTGGCCGCTCCTGGGCTGCCGGGCAGGATCCACCCAGTAGCCGCGGCTGAAACCAAAGTTGTTACTTGGTGACGGACTGTCTTCGAACGGATCCAGAGCGAAGCGGGGAGTGCCTCGATCTTGATATTCTAACGCGATCATCCAAACCATAAGTTCGCCTCCTAAAGCTCCAGGCGTCCGCGCTCCTTCAGGATGCTGGCGCGGATCTTCGGCCGGTAGCCCCAGGGCTCGCCATGCACCTTCTCCCAGTCGAGCGCAGGCTGAATGTTGTCTTCCGGCGTCCAGGGCAGGTCCAGCTCCTCGCAGGGCTTCTGATCGAGATAGCGGATCTTGCGGGCCTTGAGCGCCTTCTGGAATGCGTTCGAGCAGAAGACATCATCTCTGGTGTGAGGGTGCAGATAGAGCCCCATCCAGAGGTGGTGTGACCCGATTGCAGGCTTGCTCAGAACCATCGGTTTGTCTGTGTTGATACGGATAATAGGCTGTCCGGAAGGCTCATCGACTTGCCAGTGCAGGCCGCTCTCCCGGACGAGCAGCGCGTCCATCGAGACCATGCAGTTGAAGACGTAATATTGATCCTCGATCGGCACACCCTTGCGATCATGGAGTTCAAGGGGGATGAACTGGTGGATCCCGGGCTCGAATTCCTCCACCAGGTCCTTGAAGCGCTGGTTGACCGCATTCATCCCGGGCATGGGGATGACATCATGGAGCCGCTTGTCCCGCGTCTGCCGAGCGGATTTCGGCATTAAATCCGGGTCGATCCAGAAACCACGGCTAAGCCCGGAGGCTATGCTTCCGTAGCTTTTGTAAGCGCCCTCGTTCTCCCACTCGAAATGCCCCTGGGCATAGGGCTGATAGGATCGCAGAGACAGGTAATAGGCCATCAGTTCAGGCCGCGCCTGCCGAAGACCGGGCGCCTGGGTCGCGCGGGTTTGCCGGCGTCGGGAAGCGGCATGGCCGGCATGGCAACGGGTGGCGTTCCATCACCCGCCTCAGAGACCGGACCGGCGCCCGTGGGAGCCGCCTCGGGAGCGGACGCCGCCATCGGCGCGGACTGCTGCGCAGGCCGGGACACAGGCTCCGGCATCGGCTCGCCCCGCTCCAGCGACAGTTCGATCACCCGACCGTCGAACTGCGCGCCCCGCTCCCTGAAACGCACCCGGATGATCTCTTCCGCGCTCTGCCCCAGCGTGTCGCCATCCTTCAGCACCGCCCCATTCATCAGCAGATAGTGGACGACATTGAAGAGCTTGCCGGCGATCTCCGCCGGTTGGAGCCGTGCCGGCGCGAATTCGATCTCCATGCCGAAGAACGCCCGAGCGCCTTCGGTGGCGGCGCCGATCTCTCCCTCGCCGCCGCGCCGCCAGATGAGGTTGATCCAGTCCGCCACCGGCAGGGACTTCGCCAGGATCGCGGCCGCCGCCTGCTGCCAGCCTCCGCCCGAGACCATGATCTCGCCCGTCGACCAGTAGACGCCGAGCCCGTCGCTTTCCTGCAGCACGGCGGCGGTCGCAAGCGTTGTCATGGCGGCGAAGTGCAAGGCCTGCTGGTGGTCCTGCGCCTCCTCCAGACAGCCGACGATGACATGGCCGGTGTGAACGGCGACGGCGGCGGGGGCCTCGGGCCAGCCGATCGAGCCGCGCGCGACGCGCTCCAGCGTGCCGTCGGGCACGGGCTGGGCCTGCCTCACGATGCTGACCTTGGCGCCACCGATTTCCAGAACGGCCGGGCCACCATCCAGACCGTCCTTCAATAGCGACACCGAAAGGCCGATCGGCGCGACCAGGTCACGCAACCGCTCGACGACGGCCGCGTCATCCACGTGTCGCGGCTCCTTCTGGAGAACAAGACTGAAAAAGCGATCGGACATGCGACCCCCTGAGCAACCGTGATGCGTGCTCCTAGCCTAAGGCAACACCCTTAAGAAACAACTGACGGTTGCCGACCTCCGTACAATCTGGCGTCGTAACCGCAGGTTTACCCGCACGCTGTAGGTCACATCCACAGGCACGCATATTTCACGCATTGCAGGGCGAGGCGACATGCTCGACGCGCGGATACAAAGCTCCGAGACAGAGTATTGCAAGTTTCTCCAGGTCATCGACGTGGAAACGAAAGAGACATTTCTCCATCAGCCCTTTCCCAAGGAGAAGATTGAGCGTGTTCTCCCGCTCGACGAGGACAGAGTGCTCTGCCTTGCACAGAAATCCAGCCTTGTCATTCTGGACGGAAGAACGGGGCAACACCTGCATTCACGTTCACTCTCGGAGGTGTTTTTCGCGGGCAGCCTGGTCGAGGAAATGGTGCGCTGCCCGGCCCATGGAGCGATCGCGCTCATGGGCCGCTACGCCATGATGCTGGTGAGCGACCAGGATCTCTCGACGACCTTTCATGCCGACGCGGTGTTGTGGGACGGACAGAGCGGACGCCTCATGAGCCGCCGCGACATGTCGCAGGCCGAAAAGGACCGCTTCGAAACGAGACATCGGGGCGCGTCACAGTCGACAGACCGCGCCGAGCCGTATTTCGACAGCCTGCACTTTGCCGACTTCGCGCGCGAACGCGCCGACGGACTGATCTTGACAGGCTTCCTTGAGGATGACCTGTCGGACAACAGATCTCTGCGCCACCCGGACGATCTCGCCCAGAGAACCGGGTTCTATGTTCTCGACATTGCGAGCGGGTCGATCCGCCGGCTCGAGATCGACAAATGCTATGGTCACGGCTTGCAGCAGGCATTCGTCAGCGCCGACCCGACCGGGAAGTGGGCCCTTCGCCAGAGCTTCAGACAGATCCCGCATCAGAACGCGTCGCTCGTCGTCGATCTGTTCAACAGGCTCCGCGGCAGGCGCGAGGACTACCGGCATCCGGACCTTCGCCATGACGACAGGGACCGGTTCCTGATGAGCTTCGAGCTTTGGGACCTGCAGACCGGCCATCATGTGCGAGACCTCGAGGTCTTCTGGATGGAGATCGCAAACGCGACGGAGGCAGCGCGCTGGAAACAGGCAAGCGCCATGCTCGCGCGTCTCGACAAACCTTTCTACCACCACCAGCCGGAAGATCTCGCCCAGCCGCCGGAGCGTCTCTTCCAAATGTTTTTCACAAAACTCGATGAGACCTTTAAGCACCAGTACTGGCTTTGGCAAAGCGCCTGGGAGAGCACCGGCGACGCGCTGTGGCTTATCCATTCCGACGGCCTGCGCCGGATCGGCATGGACGGATCCGTCTCACCCCTTGTTCGCTTCGAGCAGCAAAAGCAGCCCGGGAGGCCCTCGTTGTGGAGCCACCGCATGCGCGAGGTGGTGCACAGCGGCGACACGTTTGCCATCCGCAACGCGCATTGCATCCTCCACGTCCCGGTAGGAGCCGTTTCGCGGATGACACGCGACGTCTGCGTGTCCGAGGCGGAGGCCCGAGTCACGGTGCTCGACGACAGGGCCGGCAGGAACCTGACGGACCGTGAAACGCTGCATCTGAGCGGGCATGTCGTGGCGCTGCCGGAGCTGAGCGAACAGGCGGCCCGCGCCGCGCTCGCGACACTTGCCAGGGACATTTCGACGGGATTTTCCACGATCCTGGGCGGCTCGCAATATTCACCCAGCTTCGCGCCCGCCTTCAAGCACGCGGATACGCTCCTGACCGAAGCCGACTTCTTCGATCTGGCGCGGGAGCGTGGCTGGAACCTGCGGGACGACTGCCGCGCCCTTCTCACCACCTGGCTCGACGAACTGGAGCGAAAGGACCTTGGCAGATCCGGCTATACCGGGATCATCGGCGGCACGGACCCGGTCTCGGGCCACGAGTTCGGCGGGCTCGGTCAGGCGATGAAATACCTCGTCATGAAGGACAGCGGCTGTCTTGACGTGTTCCGCACCTACCTGGCACGCCGGGACGGCGAGCACGAGATCTTCTCCGCCGAGATCCTCGGCCGGATGTATATCGACAGATACGGCTATTCCTCGCCGGACATCTACCGCTTCGGGATCTTCTGGGTCGCGATGCGCAATTGCGACGGCTGCGGCCCGGTCGAAAACCTCTGGAACGAACTCGGCCTCCTGGACGCCGCCTCCGAGGCGATGACACCCGTTGCCTTCGCCGATCTGGTGCTTGAGGAACTCGGCGCCTTCAACGCCAAATGGAACTTCAGTCACCAGAGCATAGGAGAGGTCTTGGAGGGTCTGAAGCGGCTCCTGCCGGGCAATGGCGCGTGGGCGGATCAGCTTCTGGCCGAGATCGAGAGGCGCCCCTTTGACGGATCGCGGCGTGCGTACCAGTCCCCACTCACGGTCGCGTCGTGAGGTTTCCCGGCAAGGCTCATCCGCGTTCTCCGGCGGATGAGCCTCCTCAGAACCGCGACACCATGCGGTAGTCGGCGCGATGGAGCATCCGCACATGGGTGATGAGCCGGTCGAGCAGCCAGGTGCTGCGCTCGAAGACGAACACCGGGTCCGCGTCGCGAATACCCAGAAGCTCCGCCTCCTGCGGCGAGGCCGCGGCGGCGCCGAGCACCATCTCCATTTCCGAGAAGGGCGCGTTGCGCACCAGCCATTCGTTCGGGCTCTGCTCGTCGAAGGGCTCGTTCTCGATGTCGGGAACGGCTGCGAGGTGAATCCAGCGGTCCTCGTACTGCCAGGGCCGACCGTCCGCCATGTGCAGGCAGCGCACATGCAGCATGGGCGCGGCGGACGGCAGGTCGAAACGGGCCCGCAGACCGACGGGCGGCGGCCCCTTCCCCCGCGACAGGACGGAGAAGCGGTAGCTCGCGCCACGCGCCTCCACCTCGTCGCGCACGATCGGGATCTCGAGCCGCGCCTCGCGCAAGGGATGGGCGGCGATGCGGGTGCCCGCGCGCCGCTTGCGCTCCACGATGCCGATCTCGGCGAGTTCGCGCAGGGCCCGGTTCACCGTGGGGCGGGCGCAGCCGAACTCCCGCGCCAGGTCCTCCTCGCCCGGGATCAGCTCCCCCGGCTGCCATATCCTGTCGCGGATGCGGCGCAGGATTTCCGCCTTGATTGCGCGGAAGGAATTGGCCGTGCGCGGCGGCTCGCCGCCGGAGGCGGGAGCGCCCGTCCCTGTCGTGCCGCTCCCGGTCGTGTCTGTCAAAGGGCCGCCCTCAGCATCTTCATCGCGGCACGGTAGCGCGCCTCGATCGCATCGCGCCGGACATGGCGCCCGCCGCTGACGACATGTCGCCCGGCCGCCCAGACCTCGGCAACGGCCCTGTCGTCGCCGGCAAAGATCCATGCGTCAAGCATGGTGTCGCCCGAAAGGCCGTCGAGATCGAGGCACGCGCGGTCGAGCGCCACGAGATCGGCAAACGCGTCTTCGCGAATCGCGCCGGAGGCGCGTCCGGCCGCACGCGCGCCGCCCTTCACCACCTCGTCGAACAGCCGGCGCCCGCAGGAGCGCTCCTTCGTCGCCAGAACCGCGCGGTGGCGGTCGCGAAGACGCTGCGAATACTCGAGCGTGCGCATCTCCTCGGAAAGGGCGATGCGGATATTGGAATCGGAGCCCACGCCCAGCGTGCCGCCCTCATCAAGGTATCGCGCACCATCGAAGATACCGTCGCCGAGGCTCGATTCGGTGATCGGGCACAGGCCCGCCACCGCGCCGCTCGTGGCGATGGACCGCCGCTCGCCGTCGCTCAGGTGGGTGCAGTGGATCAGGCACCAGCGCTCGTCCACATCGTGGTTGGCAAAGAGCCACTCCACGGGCCGCGCGCCATGATGGGCCAGCACCTCCTCCACCTCGCCGGTCTGTTCGGCAATATGCATGTGCAGCGGCGCGCCGGGCTTCATGCGCACCAGTTCGCCAAGCGCATCCGCCGGCACGGCCCGCAGGGAATGCGGCGCGATGCCGAGCGCCGCATCGGCGGGCAGACCGGCAACGGCCTCCTCCGCGCCCGCCACGATGCGGGCGAAGGCGTCGAGGTCGGAGCGGAAGCGAAGCTGACCACCGGCAAGCGGGCGTCCGTCGAGACCGCCGGTCGCGTAGTAGACCGGCAGCAGCGTCAGGCCGACGCCGGATGTCCTGGCGGCGGCGGCGATGCGGCGCGACAGCTCGGCCGGATCGTCATAGGGCGTGCCGTCGGCCTGGTTGTGCACATAGTGGAACTCGACGGACGCCGCGTATCCCGCCTCCAGCATCTCCATCTGCACGAAGGCGGCGACATCTTCGATCGCCTGCGGCGTGAAGGCGCCCAGGAAGCGGTACATGATTTCGCGCCAGGTCCAGAACGTGTCATGGGCGCCAGGTCCACGCCGCTCGCTCAGGCCGGCCATCGCCCGCTGGAATGCGTGCGAATGAAGATTGGCGGGAGCGGGAAGCAGCGCGCCGACATGATGCCCCGCCTTCGCCTCGTCACGGCCAACGTCTTCAAGAACCTTCACAATCGTGCCGTCGTCACCGACCTCCACGACCACGTCGTTCGCCCATCCCTCGCCCAGCAAGGCCGTCTCTGCCCAAATCCGCGTCATGCTCGCCTCATTTTCAGGATTGACAATTATGTACATACATATCCTAATTTCACAAATACATATTTCACGACGAACGACCGGCCATACCGGTCGCGCGCAGCCGGGTCCGAGGCACGCCAGAGCGGGCACCGCGACACCGGCAAGGGACGGGGACAGGCAATGAACACGAGCGCGGACGGTTCCGCAAAGCTCCTAACCGGGGCTCGCCTTGCCACCATGCGGGCCGGCGGTCCGGCCTACGGGCTGATCGAGGATGCGGCGCTGGTCATCGGCGCCGACGGACGCATTGCCTGGTGCGGAACGGCCGCCGACCTGCCTGCGCGGTTTTCCGGCCTGCCGAGCCGCGACCTTGGCGGGCGGCTGGTCACGCCGGGCCTCATCGACTGCCACACCCACATCGTGCACGGCGGCAACCGGGCGCGCGAGTTCGAAATGCGCCTGGAAGGCGCGAGCTACGAGGAAATCGCCCGGGCCGGCGGCGGCATCGTGTCCACGGTCACGGCGACCCGCGCCGCGAGCGAGGACGACCTGATCGCCTCCGCCCTGCCCCGTCTCGACACGCTGATCGGCGAGGGCGTCACCACGCTCGAGATCAAGTCCGGCTACGGACTGACCATCGCCGACGAGATCAAGATGCTAGCCGCCGCGCGCCGGCTGGCGGGCGAGCGCCAGGTGCGCGTCGTCACCAGTTACCTTGGCGCGCATGCCGTGCCGGCCGAATACAGGGACCGCGCCGACGCCTATGTGGACGAGGTGGTGATCCCCGGCCTGGAGGCGGCTCATGCGCAGGGCCTCGTGGACGCGGTCGACGGCTTCTGCGAGGGCATCGCCTTTTCGCCGGAGCAGATGGCGCGGGTGTTCGACAAGGCCCGCGCTCTGGGGATCCCGGTGAAACTGCACGCCGAGCAGTTGTCCGACCTCGGCGGCGCGAAGCTCGCGGCAGGCTACGGCGCGCTTTCCGCCGATCACCTCGAATATCTTTCCGCGGACGGCATCGCCGCCATGAAGGCCGCCGGCACCGTGGCGGTCCTGCTGCCGGGCGCCTTCTACACCCTGCGCGAGACGCAACTTCCCCCCGTCGACGCCCTGCGCGCGGCGGGCGTTGCAATCGCGCTCGCGACCGACTGCAATCCGGGCACCTCGCCCCTCACCTCACTGCTGCTCACCCTGAACATGGGCGCGACGCTGTTCCGCATGACGCCGGAGGAATGCCTTGCCGGCGTCACGCGCGAGGCGGCCCGCGCGCTCGGCCTTGGCGCCGACCTCGGCACGCTGGAGCCCGGCAGGATCGCCGACCTCGCCGTCTGGAACGTCGCGGAGCCGGCCGAACTCACCTATCGCATCGGCTTCAATCCGCTGCACGAGCGCATTTTCGGAGACGCCAAATGACGACGCCCCGCGTTCTCACCCCCGGCGCCGTGACGCTGGACGACCTCGAGACAATCCACCGCGAGAACCTTGCCGTCACGCTCGACCGGGCGGCCAAGCCCGCCATCGACCTGGCAAGCGAACGGGTGGCGGAGGCCGCAAGCGGCGAGGAGGCCGTCTACGGCGTCAACACCGGCTTCGGCAAGCTCGCCAGCGTCAAGATCGCCAGCGCCGACACGGCCACGCTTCAGCGCAACCTCATCCTCTCCCACTGCTGCGGCGTCGGCGAGCCGCTCGACACCGCCACGACCCGGCTGATGATGGTTCTGAAGCTCCTGTCGCTCGGGCGCGGCGCCTCCGGCGTCCGTTTCGAGGTGATGGAGCTTATCGAGGGCTGCCTTGCGCGCGGCGTCACCCCGGTCGTGCCCTCGCAAGGCTCGGTCGGCGCCTCCGGCGACCTCGCCCCGCTCGCCCACATGACCGCCGTGCTCATCGGCGAGGGCGAGGCGGAGTTCGAGGGCACGCGCATGGCCGGCGGAGCAGCCCTTGCCAAGGCAGGCCTCGCTCCGGTCGTGCTCGGCCCCAAGGAAGGGCTCGGCCTCATCAACGGCACGCAGTTCTCCACCGCCTGCGCGCTCGCCGGACTGTTCTCCACCTGGCGCCTAGCGGAAGCGACGCTCGTCACCTCGAGCCTTTCGACCGACGCGATCATGGGCTCCACGGCACCGCTGCTGCCGGAGATCCACGCGCTTCGCGGACATCGCGGCCAGATCGAGGTCGCCAGCGCCATGCGCGACCTCATGGCCGGGTCGCAGATCCGCGAAAGCCACCGCACCGGCGACAGCCGCGTGCAGGACCCCTACTGCATCCGCTGCCAGCCGCAGGTGGCCGGCGCCTGCGTCGACCTGCTGCGCATGGCCGGCCGCACGCTGGAGATCGAGGCGAACGCGGCGACCGACAACCCGCTGGTGCTGATCGACGAGGGCCGCATCGTCTCGGGCGGCAATTTCCACGCCGAGCCGGTGGCCTTCGCCGCCGACCAGATCGCGCTCGCCATCGCCGAGCTCGGCGCCATCGCCCAGCGCCGCGTGGCGCTGATGGTCGACCCGACCCTCTCCTTCGACCTGCCGCCCTTCCTCGCCCGCGATCCGGGCCTCAACTCCGGCATGATGATCGCCGAGGTGACGACGGCGGCCCTCATGAGCGAGAACAAGCATCTCGCCCACCCCTGCTCGATCGATTCCACGCCGACCAGCGCCAACCAGGAGGACCATGTCTCCATGGCCGCCCACGGGGCGCGGCGGCTTGCACGCATGAACGACAATCTCGCCGTGGTCCTCGGCGTCGAGCTGCTGTGCGCGGCGGAAGGTGTTGAACACCGCGCGCCGCTCGTGACAAGCCGACCGCTGCAGGCGGCCGTTGCGAAGCTACGCGAGCATGTCGCCCCGCTGACCGCCGACCGCTACATGGCGGGTGACATCGAGGCGGCCGCCCGCC
>PBLF01000013.1 GCA_002722295.1 Stappia sp.
AAGGAGGAGATCGACCCCATTCTCAGCATTACCACGAAAGCCGCCTGATCATGACCTCAGGCCATCCGGGAATTTACACCACCTTGACGGACACGACCTAACCCGAAGAGCAGGCACGTCAGGAACGGGATGCCGTCGCCCGTCGAGTGCGAAAGGCAGCCGGCAACGAGAACTGAGGGCGTCTAGAAAACCCGGGGCTACTCAGACAGCTACCAGGCATTCCCGGCTGAAATCATCAATGATCTATACAGTTCGGAGGTGCCGCCCACCGCCGCTGCGGTCTGTCGCGTTGCCTGGCGGGCTTGACACCGGTCATCGCTTCTATGCGCCGAATGCTTCCAACCGTTTGCCGCGGACAAAGTCGGAGGGCGTCATGCCGTATTCGCGCAGGAACAGTTGCGAGAAGCGACTGGGGTTCGCATAGCCGACCGCCAGCGCCGTCTCGGTCACCGTCGCTCCGTCGCGCGCCAGCAGCATGCGCGCCTCCTCCATTCGCGACTTCTGCAGGAAGCTGTAGACCGGCAGGCCGAACTGCCGGCGGAAGCCGTCCTTCAGCCGCTTTTCGCTGAGACCGACACGGGTGGCGAGGTCGTGGATCGTCCAGCTGCGGTCGAGATGGCGCAGGAGCGTGTTTTTCGCCTCGTTGAGCTTCCGCGAGTCGCGCAGGATCTTGGTCTTCTGGCAGAACAGCGGCTCACGCATCATCGAGATCGCCGCAGTGAGCAGGTCGAGGCAGCGCGCCTCGATGGCCAGGTCCTCGCAGCTGCGGTCGAGCCCGCTGGCGACCAGCCCGGCGGCCAGCGCGTCGATCATCTCCGTAGCCGGAAACCGCCCGATCCAGAACGAGCCGGTGGCTGCGACGGTCAGCGGATGCCCGCCGAGCGCCTGCTCGAACAGCGCCATTGCGTCGAGCCGCCGCAGGAACGCTTCGCTGACCCGGATCTCGATGCCGCGGAACCGCGTGTCCGCCGGCACGTCGTAGATCCCGCAAATCGGTGTCCTGGAGAAGACCATCAGTGCCGAGCGCGGATCGTAATCCAGCCGCACCGTGTGCGGATCGCCGTCCAGTGCCTTCAGAATGCTGCTTCCGGTCGCGTGCTGCAGGATCACGATGGTCAGGCCCGGCGCCATGTTGGCCGTGCGGCTGACCCTGTCCTGCAACTGCAAGTCATAGACGGACAGCTCCAGCCCGAGGCGGATGCCGAAGCGGCGGAACTCTCCGTCGATCGCGGTTTCCGTCAGGCCGCTGTGGCTTGGCTGCCGTGTGGCGAGATCGAGCTCGCTGGCAGCCTGGCTCAAAGGGCGCTCTTCGATGTTCAGAGCCATTGAACCTCTCCCCGGGGCTGTGCACCAGAAAAGTGCCTAGGGCGACGAGTGCACGCGAAAATAAGTATCCGATTGGGGCCTTGTCGGCCCGTATCGGGGTGGCAGGCACACCGATGATCTCTAATTCTTGACTGAAAAAGTCAATATTTAATCGCGCTCCCCCGAAACCCGTTTTGTCCTCGATTTTCCGCGTAAGCTTCGAGGAAACAGCGGGTTATCGCACTGCGCAGGTTAGCTGGAGTTCCTGCATGTCCGTTGTCTCGTCTCAGATTCCTGCCGTCGAAACGCTGGTCGATGCCGTCGACCACTGGGCCGGAGAGCGCGGGGCGCAGATCGCCCTCGACTACCGTTCCCGTGCCGGCGCCGAGCCCGTGACGCTCACCTATGCGCAGCTCTCGGCGAGCGCCCGCGCACTGGCCGAGCGTCTTTCGGCAAAGGGCAGCCGTGGCGACCGGGTGCTGATCCTGCTGCCGTCGGGCATCGACTATGTGGTCGCCCTGCTGGGGTGCATGCAGGCCGGTTTCATCGGCGTTCCGGTAAACTTGCCCGGCCCCTCCAGAGTTCGCCGCGTGCTCGGCAAGGTCGGCCCCATCGCGGCCGACTGCACCCCCCGCTTCATCGTCACGACCGAGGAGATCCGCCGCCAGTCGCAGGCCGATCTGGAGGTCTTCGCACAGGAGGCTGGCGCCAGGGTCCTGATCCTTGATCCGCCGTGTGACCGGTGCTCCTGGGAGAGCGCTCCCCTTCGCGGCACCGACACCGCCTTCCTGCAATACACGTCTGGCTCGACAGGAGAGCCCAAGGGGGTGGTCAACGGCCATGCGCCCTTGATGCGCAACCTGCGTTTCATCTCCCGCCTGCTGGCGCCGAAGGAGCAGCCGGTGGTCGTCAGCTGGCTTCCGCTCTATCACGACATGGGCCTGATCATGGGCGTGTTCGCGCCGTTGGTGGCGGGCGGCAAGGCGATCATCCTGTCGCCGACCTCATTCGTCGCCGATCCGCTGTCCTGGCTGGAAGTCGCCTCCACGGAAGGCGCGGGCATGATGCCGTGCCCGGCCTTCGCCATGGATGCCTGCGTCGAGAACTACGATGCCGCGCGCTGCGCAAGCCTCGACCTCGACCGGGTGGAGAGCTTCATTCCCGCCGCCGAACCGGTGCTGCCGCGACAGGTGGCGGCCTTTTGCGAGACATTTGCTCCCCATGGGCTGAGGCCGGCGGCGATCCGCCCGGCCTACGGGCTCGCCGAGGCGACGCTGCTGGTGACCACCGGGTTTGAGCCCGACGGCCCGCGCCTGCTTGCCGTCGATGCCGTCGCCCTGGAGGAGGGGCGGGCTGTTCCGGTTTCCGAAAGCGCGTCCGGGTCGCGCACCTATGTCTCCAACGGCGCGGAGACGGACGGCCAGGATGTGCGGATCGTCGACCCGCAAACTCTCCAGATCTTGCCCGCGGGGCAGGTCGGCGAGATCTGGGTCGGCGGCGACGAGATCGCCTGGGGCTATTGGGGCAACGAAGCGGCGAGCGCGGCGACCTTCCGCGCCGTTCCCGTCGGCGACGTGGCGGAGGCTGTGCGGGGGAGCCAGTTCCTGCGCACCGGCGATCTAGGCTTCCTGCAGGACGGCCATCTCTATGTGACCGGCCGCTTGAAGGACATGATGATCCTACGCGGCCAGTGCCACTATCCCAACGACCTGGAAGCGAGCCTCGTCGGCGCGCATCCGGCCATCGTCGGCGGAGCGGCGGCGGCCTTCACCATCCAGGACGAGCGCGGGAGCGAGGCCGTCGTGCTGGTGCAGGAGGTGCGTCGCGACAGCGCCCTCGACGCCGGAGAGGTCGAAAGCACCATTCGAGAGGTGATCGCCCGCGAGCACGGCCTCGCACTCGTCGATGTCGCGCTCATCCGCAAGGGCACATTGAAGCGCACCACCAGCGGCAAGGTCCGGCGGGCGGAAATGCGCCGCGCCTATCTTGCCGGCGAACTCGTGCCGGCGGTCCGGGAGCTCTCCGCCGAGCCGGCCCCGCAGCCGGCGGCAGCGGGCGCCGACCACCGCGCGCTGGTGGCGGAGATCGCCGCCGCGGCGCTCGGCCTCGGCTCTTCCCGCTCCATCGACCCGCAGGCCAGCCTCTTTGCACTCGGTTTCGATTCCCTTGCCGCGACGCAGGCTATCGCTGCCCTCGAGGCCCGGTTCGGTCGGCAATTGCCGGAAGGTCTGATCTTCGACCATCCGACGGTCGCTGCCCTGGCCGACTGGCTAACCCGCTCGGGTCCGGTGGAGAGTGAGGCGGGCGGCAGCGCTCCTGTCGTCGCTTCCGCCGCCGATGCCGACAGGCCGCGCGCCGCGCCGCTGGCGATCGTCGGGCTTTCTTGCCTGTTTCCCGGGGGCGACGAGGACTTCGACGATCCCGCCCGCTTCTGGTCCTTCCTCATGGAGGGCGGCGATGCGGTGCGTCCGCTCAGCCCCGCGCGCTTCTCGCCGGAACCTGAGATCCCCGGCTTCGGCGCCTGCCTCACGCGCGTCGACGGTTTCGATGCCGCCTTCTTCGGCATGGGCGCACGCGAGGCGATCAATACCGATCCGCAGCAGCGCCTGCTGATGGAGGCCGCATGGCACGCGCTGGAGGATGCCGGCATTCCGCCTTCCAGCCTTGCCGGCACGGATACCGGCGTCTTCATCGGCATCGGCACCGGCGACTATGGCCACATTCCCTTCGCGACCGGCGACCGCTCCCATCTCGATCCCTATTACGGCACCGGCACCGCCTTTGCCGCCGCCGCCGGCCGGCTCTCCTTCTTCTTCGACTGGCACGGGCCGAGCCTTGCGGTCGACACGGCCTGCTCCGCCTCGCACGCGGCCGTTCACAGCGCCTGCCAGGCGCTGCGCCTCGGCGAATGCGGGGTGGCGCTGGCCGGCGGCGTGAAGCTGCAGATGCTGACCGAGATCGACCTGGTGCTGGCGCGCGCCGGCATGCTCGCCGCCGACGGTCGATGCAAGACTTTCGATACCTCGGCGGACGGCTATGTGCGCGGCGAGGGGCTCGGCGTGCTGGTGCTCAAGCGCCTGTCCGATGCGCTGCGCGACGGCGATCCGGTCCGTGCCGTCATTCTTGAGAGCGTCCTGGCGCAGGATGGTGCCAGCGCCGGCCTGTCGGCACCCAACGCCGCCGCGCAGCGCCGGATGATCGACACCGCCCTGACGCGCGCAGGCCTGACGCCGGGCGATATCGACTACCTGGAGCTGCACGGCACCGGCACCCGGCTGGGCGACCCCATCGAGTATCGCGCCGTGCGCGACGTCTTCGCTGGCCGGCCCGTGAACGACCCGCTCTATCTCGGCTCGGTGAAGACCAATATCGGCCACCTGGAAGCCGGCGCCGGCATCGCCGGCCTGATCAAGGCGGTGCTCGCGGTGGAAGCGGGACAGGTGCCGCCGCATCTCCATCTGAATGAGGTCAATCCGGAGATTGGCCTGGGCGACATCCCGGCCGTGGTGCCCGATCACGCCACCGACTGGCCGCGCCGGGGGGCCGCTCGGCGTGCGGGCGTCACCTCCTTCGGTTTTGCCGGCACCATCGGCCATATCCTGCTGGAACAGGCGCCAGAACAGGAGCCGGATCGGGCAAGCGGACAGGTCGCCGAGGCCGGTTCCGCGGTTGATGGTCCGCAGCCGCCGCTGCTCCTTGCCTTCTCTGCCCGTAGCCGCGAGGCCGCCGGAGAGCTGTGCCGTGCCTGGGCGGCGCGCCTGTCGGAGCCGGGCATCGACGCCCGCGCGCTGGTCAATGCGGCAGCTCACCGCCGCGATCACGAGGCCGGCCACCGCGTCGCGGTCGCGGCTGCCGATGCCACTGGGCTCGTTGCCGAGCTGGAACGTGCGGTCTGCGAGGATCGCCCTGCCGCGCCTGCCTGCATCGCCTTCCTGTTCACCGGGCAGGGCGCGCAATATCCGATGATGTGCCGGGAGCTCTACGACAGCGAGCCGGTCTTCCGCGAGGCCTTCGACCGCGCCGACGCTGCCCTGCAGCCGCATCTCGGCCGGTCCGCCCGCGATCTCGTTTTCAGCGCCGGTGAAGAGGAACTGCGGCGCACGGAATTCGCCCAGCCGGCACTGTTCGCCGTCCAGTTCGCGCTGGCCCGCCTGTGGCGCGCCTTCGGCATCGAGCCGGCTGCCGTCATCGGCCATTCCATCGGCGAGTTCGCCGCCTTCGTTCATGCGGGCATGCTGGATCTCGACGATGCGGCCCGTATCATCACCCGCCGCGGTCGGTTGATGCAGGAGCTGCCGGAGGCCGGCGCGATGCTTGCCGTGCGCCTGCTGCGGGACGAGGCCGAAGCGCTGGCCGCAGAGCACGGCCTGTCGCTCGCCGCCGTCAATTCTTCCGCCGATGCGGTGCTTGCCGGCAGTGAGGACAAGGTGGACCGGCTCGCCGCCATACTGGAGGGGCGGGGCGTCAGCGCTCGCCGCCTGCATGTCTCTCACGCCTTTCACTCGACTCTGATGGAGCCGATGCTGGCTCCCTTCGCCGAGGTGACCGGGGATATCGTTCCCGGCGACCCGCGCCTTCGGGTTTTCTCCACCGTCACCGGGGCGGAGCTGGAGAAGGCGCCCGCCGCCGACTACTGGGGTACCCAGGCGCGCCGCACCGTTCGCTATGCCGAGGCGCTTGAGCGCGCCTTCGAAGCCGGTTTCGACACTTTCGTTGAGATCGGCCCTCGGCCGGTGCTTACCATGCTGTCGCAGCGTGAAGCCCAGCACCATGAGCTGACCGGAGCGTTGTTCCTGGCGAGCGCCGCGCCGGACGATGCCGACGCCCTGACGTTGCGCCGCAGCCTTGCCACGCTTTACCGGCGCGGCGTGGACGCCAACCGTGCCGCCGTCTTCCGTGGCCCGAGTGCCAGCCCCTCCCGGTTGCCGCTCTATCCCTTCGTGCACAAGTCCTACTGGCTCGACTATGGCGCCTCCGAGCCGTCTCGGGCTGCCCTGCCGGCGCCCGGTCGCGACTGCTCCGGCGTGCTGCCGCTTTACCGGGTCGAGTGGGAGCAGGTCGAGCTGCCCCTGGCGGCTCCCGCCGTCGCATCCGCCCCCGCCGCGCCGCTGCTTGCCGTCGGCGGGTCGCCGGACCTTGTCCGGGTCCTTCGCGCGGCCGCATCGGGGCGGGAGATAGCCACTTGCGCCTCCGATGGCGAATTCCTTGGAAGTTCCGAACAGCTGATCGTCTGGCTGGATGGGTTCGAGGCCGGAGGAGAGGGCACCGATCCTGTCAGCTGCGTCTCGAATTTATGGAAGTTGATACGGCTTTCTCAAAATTTGCAGTCGTTTTCGCAGAAATTTCGCATCCTTCTCCCAACTAGGGCTGCGCAGGGCGAAAACGGCACGGATGCGCCATTTCAGGCCGCGTTCTGGGGTGCCGCACGCTCGCTTTCGATCGAATGTCCGGACCTGCAGATCCTGCTCGTCGACATCGCTCCGGACTGCGATCCTGCAAGGATATTCACGGAACTCCTGCCGCGGCTGGAGGCCGTTTTTGAAGAGCAGGACATGCTGCAGGCCCGTGCCGACGGCTGGTTCTCGCCGCGCATAGCCGCATTGGAAGCTCCGGCTCCGGAAGAGGCCGCGAGCCTGCCGGTCGACGGGGTACATCTCGTATGCGGCGGAGCCGGTGCGACCGGTGCGCATGTGGTCGAATGGCTGGCCGCAAAGGGCGTCCGGCATATCGTCGTCACTGCCCGCAGCGCGCCCGGAGCAAGGGTCCGCGCCGCCCATGAGCGGCTCCGGCTCGCCGGCGTCGATATTCGCCATGTCGAGGCGGATGTCGCCGACGAAGCGGCGATGGCCACCGTCCTGGCTGGCATTGATGCGGAGAACGTGCCGCTGCGCGGCGTCTTCCATTGCGCCGGCATCGGTCTTTTCGACACGCTGGAGGAGCTGGAGGAGGAGCATTTCTCGGCCGTGTTGCGCTCCAAGATGCAGGGCTCGGCAGTGCTCCACCGCCTGACGGAGCACCGCACCGACCTTGCGGTTTTCGTGCTGTTTTCCTCCATCTCCGGCGTGTGGGGATCGCGCCTGCAGATCCACTACGGCGCCGCCAATGCCTATCAGGACGCGCTTGTACGCTCGCGTCGCGCCCGTGGTCTGCCGGGGTTGTCCATCGCCTGGGGGCCGTGGGGTGGCAGGGGCGGGCTCTCCGATCTGGAGGATAACCTTCTCGACCTGCTGCGCCGCGCCCGCATCCACAAGTTCGAGCCGGCGCGTGGCATCGCCACGCTGGACCGGCTCGTCATGGGACCTGGCGGCAATGTTGTCGCCGTCGATGTGGAGTGGCCGGCCTTCGCGCCGCTCTATCGCGCCTTCGGGCGCAGCGATCTGCTGGCGCGCGTCGCGCCGGTGCTTGCGGGGCCGGTGGAGGGCGAGCATCCGGACTGGTCTCGCCTGTCGGAAGACGAGCGTCGCCAGACAGTTGGCGTTTTCGTCGACGCGGCGCTGCGCGAGGTGCTGAAGGTCGATGCCGGGGTTCTGACCGATGAGGCGGACCTCATCGGCCTCGGCCTCGATTCTATTCTGGTGATGGACCTCGCCCGGATCGTCACCCGCGATCTCGGTCTTGCCTGCCCCTTGAGAGCGATCTTCGAGAATGCGACGCCCGGCCGGCTGCGCGCCCATCTGGTCGAACTCGCCGGCGAAGCGGAGCCGGCTCCAGGCGGCGGGGACAAATCGCCGGATGGTGGCGGGCAGGGCCTGATCCTCGCCGATCCCAATGCCCGCCACGAGCCGTTCCCCCTTACCGAACTGCAATACGCCTATTGGGTCGGCCGCGATCCGCGACATGTCCTCGGGGGCATCGCCTGCCACGCGTATCTGGAAACCGAGCCGGATACCCCCTTCGACATCGCCCGGCTGGAGGAGGCATGGAACCTCCTGATCGCCCGCCACGACGCGTTGCGGTTGGTCGTCGACGACACGGGCCGTCAGCGCATCCTCGCCGAGGTTCCGCGCTATCACATTGAGGTAAATGATCTTTCCGATGTGGATCCGGACCGCATCGCCTATCACCTGCTGGAGATGCGCCAGACCCTGTCGCATCAGGTGCTCGACCCCTCGGTCTGGCCGATGTTCGATATCCGCCTGACGCGTATGCCCGGCGGCCGCGACCGCCTGCACATTTCCATCGACATGCTTATCAATGATGCGATGAGCAGCCAGATCCTCTGGCAGGAATGGCAGGCGCTCTACCTTTCCGGCACGGCCGAGGCCGCCGGCCTGCCGCCCTTCACCATCTCCTTCCGCGACTATGTTCTGGCCAAATCGGCCCCGGATGCGGAGCGCAAACGGCGCCAGGAGATCGACCGCGCCTACTGGATGGCGCAGCTCGACGAGCTGCCGCAAGGGCCGCAACTTCCCTTGGCGCGGGCACCGGAACATATTGGTGCACCTCACTTCTCGCGGCTTCAGGCAGGTCTCGACGCGCCTCGCTGGGAGGCGCTGAAGGCGCAGGCCCGCGCGGTCGGGGTGACTCCGGCTGGCCTTCTCGTCGGTGTCTTCGGTGAGGTGCTTGCCGCCTGGAGCGATCAGGCGCGCTTCTCGCTCAACCTGACGATCTTCGACCGTCTCGCCCTGCACGAGGACGTGTCCCGGCTGGTCGGTGACTTCACCTGCCTGACCCTGCTTCCACTTGACTTCGGTACGTCCATGCCGCTCGGCGAGCGCTTGCGCGAGGTGCAGGGGCGCATGTTAGAGGTACTGGAACATCGGACCTTCAGCGCGGTCGATGTGCTGCGCGAGTTGAACCGCGGCGGCTCCGGCCGGCAGTTCGCGGCGTCCGTGGTCTTCACCAGCCAGCTCGGTATGCAGGACCCCACCAAGGGGACCTCCGAAGGAGACGTGCTAGGCCGGCTTGTCCACGGCATCACGCAGACGCCGCAGGTCTGGCTCGATCACCAGGCGGGCGAACAGGATGGCGGGCTCGTCTACAACTGGGATGTGGTGGACGGGCTGTTCCCGGCGGGACTCGTCGAGGGGATGTTCACGGCCTATGGGGCGGTGCTGGAGCGGCTTGCCGACGAGGCGGCGGCCTGGCGCGAGCCGGTTGGCGACCTCAGGCCCGAGGACCAGAGAAAGGTGCGTCGCGCCGTCAACGAGACAGCACGTGAGCTGCCGCTCGATCTGCTCGATGCGCCGTTCTTCCGCAACGCGCAGGCCAGGCCGCAAGCTTTGGCGCTGACTTCCGGAGGAAGGAGCTACTCCTACGGTGAACTGGCCGGCTGGGTCCGGCGCCTTGCCGGAGCGCTCCGTCAGGCCGGCGTCCGCCACGGTGAGCGTGTCGCGGTGCTGATGGAAAAGGGGGCCGAGCAGGCCGCCGCGTGCCTCGCCATCCTCTCCCAGGGCGGCGTGTATGTCCCCGTCGATCCGGCGATGCCCTCGCAGCGCTTTGCCAGCATCGTCGAGACGAGCGGCATTCGGCTTGGGCTGACGCAGGCGCGGCTGATCGGTGGACTGCCGGAATTTTCCGGAAAACTCATCCCCGCTGACGAGGAGGCCTGCATAGGCTTCGAGGAAGCGGACCCGGCGACGGGGCGTGCGCTCTCCGACGAGGCCTATGTCATCTACACTTCCGGCTCGACAGGAACGCCGAAGGGCGTGCTGATCGACCATCGCGGGGCTTCCAACACGGTCCTCGACATCAACGCCCGCTTCGATGTGGATGAAAACGACCGCATCTTCGGCTTCTCGGCACTCGGCTTCGACCTGTCGGTCTACGACCTCTTCAGTGCGTTTGCGGCCGGGGCGGCGCTTGTCCTGCCCGACCCGGAGGGAACGCACGATCCCTCGCACTGGACGGAACTGATCGCCTGCCACGGCGTCACCGTGTGGAACTCCGTCCCGGCGGTCTGCGACCTGCTGCTCGGCGAAACGGAGGCCGACCTTTCCAGCCTGCGCCTCGTTCTGCTGTCGGGCGACTGGGTGCCGCTGAAACTGCCGGCGATCCTGCGCGAGCGGGTGCCGGGCGCACGGCTCATCGTCATGGGTGGGGCCACCGAGGCCTCGATCTGGTCCAACTGGTTCGAGGTGGAGGAGGTGCGTTCCGGCTGGACGTCGATCCCGTACGGCACACCGCTGTCCAACCAGAGCTATCGGGTGCTCGACACGCGCCTGCGCGACCGCCCCGACTGGGTGATTGGCGACCTGCATATAGGGGGCGTCGGTCTTGCGCTCGGCTATGAGGGGGACAGGGAGCGGACCGAAGCGGCATTTATCACCCATCCCGATGGGGAACGGCTCTATCGGACCGGGGATATGGCACGCTACTGGCCGGACGGGATCATCGAGTTCCTGGGCCGCCGCGATACCCAGGTGAAAATCGCCGGTCATCGCATCGAACTCGGAGACATCGAGGCCGCGCTTGCCGGTCATGCGGGGATAAGGGACGCGGTGGTCGATGTCGTGGGCTCGCAGGAGCGCGGGCGAAGGCTGGTCGCCTGGCTGCGGCTCGAAGGCACCCATCCCGACTTCCACGAAGACCTTGCCGCCGATCCGGCGGAGGCTGCAGCCATTGCCGCGTCCCTTGGGAACAACGTTAAGGGCCGGATCGCTTGCGCTGCCTTGCCGGAGAGCCGTGCCGGTACCTATGCGGCCTGGCAGGCCGAGCTGGCGGCTCGCATGCTCGTGGATATCTTCGCCGAAGCGGGGCTTCTGGGGGAGGGAGACAAGTCCTTCGACACGCAGGGCGCGGAGATCGCGCTTGGACTTGCAGCGGACTTCCGGACGCTGCTCCCGCGCTGGCTCGCCCATCTGGAGCGGCAAGGCGTGCTGAGGCGTGAGGGCGAGCGGTTCGCGGCCCATGCGCTGCCGCCGTCCTGGGGCGACCTGGAGCACCGGGCGGGCGAGGTGGAAGTTGCCTCCGGTCTCCTTGCCCGCGTCGAGGGAGTGATGCCGGAGCTCGCAGCCGTGCTGCGTGGTGAGACGGATCCGCTGGAACTCTTTTACGCGGACGGGGCCGACCTCAGCCCCGAGCGCCTGGCCCGGATGCATCCTTGCGCGGTCGATGCTCATCGCCGCATCGGTGAAACGCTCGCGGCCATGGCCAAGGCCGCCGGTCGGCCCCTGCGCGTTCTGGAGGTCGGCGCTCGTGCCGGCGTCGCCGCTCGCGACTGGCTGACGGGACTGGTAGAGGCGGCGGGGGAGGTGCCTGCGCACACGCTTGTCGACCTCGTGCTGGCCGATCCCTCGCCCTTGTTGTTGACCGAAGCTGGGCGTGACCTGCCGGGCGGGCTCCAGGCGGCAACCGTGGTGTTCGATCCCGAAGGCATCATGCCGGTGGATCTCGAATCCAACAGCTTCGATGTCGTGCTTGCCTTCAACGCCCTGCACCGGGCGCGTGATGTCGACACCGTGCTGGCTGTCGTCCGCTCGCTGCTGAAACCGGCGGGGCACCTTCTGGCCGTGGAACTGACCGTCAACGGGCCGATGATCGACCTCACTGCCGGTTTGATCGAGCGTGGTTTCGCCGGGTTGGCGGATGGACGCAAGCGGAGCGGCCTACCGTTGATGGCCGCCCCGGCCTGGACACAGAGCCTTGAGGACGCCGGCTTCGACGCGGCCATGGCTCTCGATCCTGCCGCGAACGGCGATCTCGCCGTTCTGGTCGCCCGCAACGCCGATCCGGCGGTGCACTTCCGCCCCGAACGGGTGATCCGCCATCTCGAAGGGCTGCTGCCGGCCTATATGGTTCCGCGCCAGGTTGTGCCGCTGGCGGCGCTGCCGCTTTCG
Source organism: Stappia sp. (assembly GCA_002722295.1). GTDB lineage: Bacteria > Pseudomonadota > Alphaproteobacteria > Rhizobiales > Stappiaceae > Stappia. The sequence goes on from PBLF01000013.1 coordinate 12,084, forward strand.
GCCAACGGCAAGGTTGACCGCAAGCGTTTGCCGCTGCCGGGGGAGGTCGCCCCCGGGCAACAGGCGCTCGCCGCCCCGCGCAGCGAGAGCGAACGCAGGCTTGCCGCGATCTGGAGCGAGCTTCTCGGACATCAGCTCGGGCGGGATGCGAATTTCTTCGCGGCCGGCGGCGACAGTCTGATCGCCGTGCGGATGGCCGAACGCATTCGCGCCGTCTTCGGACACAAGGTGAAGCTGCGCACCATCTTCGCGATGGAGGACCTTGCCGAACTCGCCGCCCATCTCGACGGGCTCCGTGGTGCTGCGCCGGATATGCCGGACGATGCGGCGGTGCCGCTCGTTGTCGACCCGCATGCGCAGTTCGAGCCGTTCCCGCTGACCGATGTGCAGCAGGCCTATTTCATCGGCCGCCAGCCCGTGTTCCCGCTGGGTGGGGTGTCGACCCACATCTTCGCGGAAATCGAGGTGAGTGACCTGTCCGCAGAGGCGCTGGGCTGGGCATGGAACCGGCTGGGGCAGCGGCACGGCATGTTGCGGGCGGTGATCGACGAGGAGGGCAACCAGCGGATCCTGCCTCAGGTTCCGGTCTTCTCGGCCATGACGGCGGACCTTACGGAAGGCGACGAGGCAGCACTCGAGCACTGGCTGGAGCGGCAGCGCCGGGAGATGAGCCACCGGGTCTACGACACGGCACAATGGCCGCTGTTCGATGTGCGGATGGCCAAGCATGGCGGCGGCGTCAGGCTGTTGGTCAGCCTCGACAATCTCGTCTGTGACGGGCGCAGCATGGTCATGATCCTGTCAGAATGGGCAGCGCTTGCGCGCGACCACGCGACTGTCCTGCCGCCGCTGGAACTCTCCTTCCGTGATGTGGTGCTGCACTGGGAGCGCGAGGAAAGCTCACCCGCTCATGCGGCAAGCCTTGAGCACTGGTTTGCCCGCCTGCCGGACTTGCCACCGGCGCCGAGCCTGCCCCTGCAGCGCAAGCCCGAGGAGTTGACGCCGCCGCGCTTTGCACGTCTTGCCGGAACGCTCTCCCATGACGAATGGGCGGCCTTCCGTGCCAATGCGGCGGCGGCCGGCCTGTCTCCCAACGCGGCGCTTCTCTCCGCCTATGCGGCGAGCCTTCGCAGCGGTGGAGGCGGTGACCGCTTCAGCCTGAACCTGACGCTGTTCCGCCGCGATCTGATCCACCCGCAGATCGACCTGCTGGTCGGCGATTTCACCTCGCTGCTGCTCGTCCCGTTCGAGGCGCAGGCGGGAGAGGACTTCGCCGCTGCCGCCCGGCGCCTGCAGGACCGGCTTGTGGAGGATCTGGAGCATGCCCGCGTTTCGGCGGTGCGGGTGATGCGCGAGGCTGCAAGGCGCGGCACGGATGCGCAGGCCCTTGCCATTCCGGTGGTCTTCACCAGCGGCGTTGGCGTCGACAACACCGCGTCGGACGGCAGCACGGCGGACTGGCTGGGGCGCTTCACCGGCGGCATCACCCAGACGCCGCAGGTGTGGATCGACCACCAGGTCGTCGACCGCGACGGCGTGCTCGCCTTCAACTGGGACCATGTCGAAGGCCTGTTCGATACCGAGTGGATCGAGGGCGTCTTCAACGCCTATTGCCGGATGCTGGCCGATCTCGCCGCCGACCCGGGCGCCTGGCACGCCTTGTTGCCTGCCGTCGATCCTGTCGCTGCCGATGCCTTGCAGCACGCAGCCGAGGAAGAGCCGGAGGCAGAACCGGCCGTTGCCGTCGACGCGCCTGTCGATGGCGAGATTGCCGACCTGATAGCCGATCTGCTGGCGCAGGAACTGGGCATCGGCGCACCGGACCGGGAGGCAAGTTTCTTCGAACTGGGGGCCACCTCGCTGACCTTGCTGCGGCTGCACCAGAAGCTACGCAAGGCGATAGGGCGCAATTTCCCCGTGGTCGCCATGTTCGCCCACCCTTGCATTCAGGCACTCGCCGGTCACCTCGGAGCGTCGGCGCCGGCTCTTGCCGGCGAGGCCGGCCGTGCGGGCTCGCGCCGGGCGGCGGGCCGGGCCAATGCCAAGCGTCGGCGCCGGGTGCGCGAGCTGTGAACCGTCAACTCCCTTCACTTCATTCAGGACGCCCCATGCGCGCTTTCGACATGAGCCTCTTCACCGAGATCTATCAGGACGTGGAACCGGTCGCGATCATCGGGGCGGGATGCCGCTTCATGGATGCGGCGGATCCCTTCACCTTCTGGCGACGTCTTGCCGATGGCGAGGAACTGTCGCGCCGGATAACCGCGCAGGACCTCGTCGCCGCCGGTCTGGATCCCGCGCTGCTGGAACGGGACGACTTCGTTCCCGTCGCCAGCGTTGTCGAGGAGGCCGAGCATTTCGATACCGGGTTGTTCGGCTACTCGCCGGCGGAGGCCGCGACCATCGACCCGCAGCAGCGACTGTTCCTTGCCTGCTCGCGCGAGGCGCTGGACATGGCGGGGCTGGCCGAGAGCGTGGCTGGCATGCGGGTCGGCGTCTTCGGCGCCGCGCGCATGAGCACCTTCTCGATGCCGCAGCCCGAGGACGTGCTGTCGGCCGGCCAGTCGCGGACCTTCCAGCGGCTGATCGGCAACGACAAGGACTATCTGGCGACGCGCACCGCCTACAAGCTGGGTCTGACAGGACCGGCGATGACGGTGCAGACGGCGTGCTCCAGTTCGCTGGTTGCCGTCCACGTCGCCTGCGAACAACTGCGCAGCGGCGAATGCGATCTCGCGCTGGCCGGCGGGGCGGCGCTGACCTTTCCGATGGCCGCCGGCTATTTCCACCAGCCGGGCATGATCTTCTCGCCCGACGGGACCTGCCGGCCCTTCGATGCGGACGCCTCCGGCACCTTCATCGGCAACGGTGTCGGCGTCGTGCTGCTGAAGCCGCTGCGTCGGGCGCTGGAGGACGGCGACGGCATTCTCGCCGTCATTCGCGGATCGGCGGTCAACAACGACGGCACTGACAAGGCCGGTTTCACCGCGCCTTCGCTTGCCGGGCAGAAGGCGGTGATCGAGGAGGCGATGGCGCTGGCCGGCGTCATCTCGGAGCGCATCGGCATGGTGGAGACGCACGGGACCGCCACACCGCTGGGCGATCCGATCGAGCTCAATGCGCTGGCCGAGGCCTTCGGCCGCGACACGCCGCGCCGTCACCCCTGCGCGCTCGGCGCCCTGAAGGCGAATACCGGCCATCTCGACACTGCCGCCGGGATCGGTGCGCTGATCAAGGCGGCGTTCAGCGTGCGCACCGGCCTGATCGCTCCCTGTTTGCATTTTCACCAGCCGAACCCTGCGCTGGAGATCGATGCGACGCCCTTCATCGTTCCGCAGGCGCTGCAGGCCTGGCCGGATGGACCGCGGATTGCCGGCGTCAGTTCCTTCGGCATCGGCGGCACCAATTGCCACGTGATCGTGGAGGACCTGCCGGAGCCGCTGAAGCCGGCACGGAGCAAGGCCGAGGGGCCCTTGCGGCTGGCCTTGTCGGCGCCGGACTTGCCGGCGCTCCGGGTCCTGTCGCAGGCCCATGCCGACCTGCTTCTGGAAGGCGCCTACGAGGGCGAGCTGCCGCGATACTGCGAAACGCTGGTGCGTCAGCACCGAGGCGCCAGCGGCGCGCGGCTGGAGGTCGGCGGTGGCAGCGGGCTTGAGCTTGCCCGCACGCTGTCGCTGTTCGCCAGGAGCGGCGGCGAGGACGCAGCTTTCGTGCGCGATGAAGCGGCACCGGCGCCGCGCTGGCGTGCCGGCGTTACGGAGACGGAGACGGAGACGGAGGCTGAGCTGCCTGCCGGCCCTGCGGGACCGCGCGTCGTCGCCCCCGTTGCTCCGCGCGTCGGTGGGCGCATCGCCCGGCCAGGCGCGCGCGCGCGGGAAGACGACGGCTGGGGTGAGATGGTGGCTAGTCTCCAGGAAGCCTCGCGCCTGCGTGCGGCCGAGCACGACTGGTCGTCGCTCGACGCGGAAGGGGCGGCCGTCGCCCGTCTGCATGCCATCTACGTGGCCCATGCCTTCGACAGGCTCGGCGTCTTTGCGGACGGCGCCTGGCGCACGGTGGAGGAAGCGATGGCGGCGGGCGGGATTCTCCTGCACTACGCCCAGCTCACCGCTCGCCTGCTGCGCGATCTCGTCGACGAGGACGTGCTTCGCCGCGACGGAGACAGGTTCGGAGCGCTTCAGGTGACGCCTATGGGCGAGGCGGAGCCGCTGCTCACGGACATGGCCGGGCGCGGCTATCGCCGCCTGACGGGCATGGTCGCCCGCGTCGGCCCGCAGCTTGCGGAAATGCTGACCGGCGCAGTCGACGCGGTGTCGCTGGTGTTTCCCTCCGCCGCCATGGACGACGTGGAGGACATGTACGAGCGCCAGCGCGACAGCGTCTTCCTCAACGATCTCGCCGCGGACGCGGTCGCGGCGCTCGTCGAGGAGCTACCGGCCGACAAGCCCCTGCGTGTGCTGGAGATCGGGGCAGGAACCGGCGGCACCACGTCCGCGCTGCTGCCGGTCCTGCCGGCACGGCGGACCCGCTACACCTTCACGGATATCGGGCCGCTGTTCCTGCGCAAGGCGCGCGACAAGTTCGCCGCCTTTCCGTTCCTCGACTTCGCGACGCTGGACATCGAGAAGGATCTTGTCGCCCAGGGCTTCGAGCCGGGCGGTTACGATCTCGTGGTGGCGGCCAACGTGCTGCATAACGGCCGCGACCTGACACGGGTTCTCGCCGATGTGCGGGGCCTTCTGGCGCCCGGCGGCGTCCTGCTGATGCGGGAGATTTCGCAGCCAAAGCCCTTGTTCGACTTCGTTTTCGGACCGCTTGTTCCGGTGCTCGACGACATCGAGGCGCGTGGCGGCGAACTGTTCCCCTCGCTTGCCCGCTGGGGAGCCTTCCTCACGGGAGCCGGGTGGTCCGACTGGTCGTCCTTCCCGCCGGAAGGGCAGAAGGACGGCGCCATTGGCGAGACGATCCTGCTTGCCCGCAACGGACCGGCCGCCCCAGGGCGGGCAGTCGCGACCTCCGCGCAGCTGTTGCAGCGCGGTTCCTTCGGCGATGAGGCGGACCTTCTTGCCGGCCTTGCCGCACGCGGCGGCGAGGGTTTCTGGCGGTTCGCGGGCATTCAGCTTGCGCCGGCCGCAACAGCGCAGGTCGCGTGCTGGATCACTGCCTCACATGAACTCGCCCTTGCTACGGAAGAGGGGGAGCACCTGATCTCGGCAAGGCCTGTTCCGTTTGTCGGTGCTGCGCTGCCGCCCCTGCCCGGCGAGAACGCGACCACCGTCGCCGGGTCGCTTGTCGAGGCCTTGCGTCCGGCATTGGCCGGCTTCGACGGGCAGGGGCCGCTTGTCGCCGATGCGGTGAGCGGCACCGGCACCGAGGTCTCGGACGGCCGGCTGTCCGTCCGCACCCGCGAGGATGGCGGGCTGGACATTGCCGTCTTCGACAAAACGGACTGGCCGGTCCTGTGGATCGACAATCTCCGCAGCGCCCGGCCGGCTGCCGCCGCGACACGCCCCCAGCTCTGCCATTGGCGCTGGGAGGCTGCCAACTCTCGCTCGTACGCGGGGCATGTCGCGGCGGTGATACCATTTGAAACCGGGCTTTCGCTGCCGCCCGATGCGGGCAGCGGAGATACCTGTCTTGTCGATCTCACAAAGGCCGGCGAGGCGTGGTTGCTTTCAGATCTCTCTGCCGCTCTGGCTGCGCTGTTGCCTGCGGCGGAGAAAGCCGGCTGCCGGGTCGTGCTGCTGACGCGCGGCGCGTTGGCTGCCGTGCCCTGGGACCGGCCTGCCGCGCCGCTGATGGCCGGTCTTGCCGGTCTCGTGCGGGTGGCGGCCCAGGAATTTCCGGACCTCGCGCTCCGGCTCGTCGATGACGACGGCAGCCATGGCGAGGACGCGCTGCATCGGGCGTGCCTTGTCGAGGATGGCGAGGCGGTCGTCGCATTGCGTCGGGGGCGGCGTTTCGTGCCGCGCCTCGTGGCGCAGGAGGTTGCTCCTTCCTCGTTCGGTGTGGAGGCCGACGGCCTCCATCTTCTGCTCGGCGGATTGTCGCCTATGGGCCTTGCAACAGCTGAATGGCTTGCCGGAAAGGGCGCGCGCAGCATCCGCATCGCCGCTCGTCGCACCCCGTCGGACGCCGAGGCAGCCCGGATCGCCGCGCTGACTGCTGCCGGGGTCAGGGTGACCGTGGACAGTGATGTCGATCTGACGGACGAGAACGATCTCGACCAACTGTTCGCCGGCATCGAAGGGCTGGGCCTTGCCTCGCTCTTCCACTTTGCCGGGCATCTGGAGGACAGGCCGCTCGCCTCCCTGGAGGTTGCCGCACTGGAACGGGTGCTGGCGCCCAAGCTGCTGCCGGCCGAAGCCCTGTGCCGACATATCGCCCGGTTGGCGCCCCGGCGTGTGGTTTTCGCCTCATCGGCTGCAACCGTCTTCGGCCCGGCGGGCCAGGGCGCGCATGCCATCGCCAATGCTGCTCTGGAAGGACTTGCAACCGCTCTGCGCGCGGATGGCATTGCCGCGACCGCGCTCGCCTGGGGCTTTTGGGACGACGGACGCGCGGAGCGGGTGCAACTGGCCCAGGACCTTGCCGGCCGGGGCATGCTGACTCTTGCGCCGGATGAGGCACTGTCGCTGATGGAAACGGCGCTGGGCCTCGGCCACGCGGTGGCAAGCCCGCTGCATGTCGATTGGCAGGCTCTGACGAATGCTGCGGGCGGGCGGCTGCCGCCGGCCCTGTCGCGAATGGCGCCGGCCGCACCGACTCGCGAACCGGCACTCGCGCATGGGGATGCTGTCGAACCTCGCGGCATCGAGACCTGGCTTGTCGAGCGGCTGGCGAGCCTGCTCGCTCTTCCGCGCGAGCGGATCGACATGCAGGCAAGCCTGCTGTCGCTGGGGATCGATTCCCTGATGATGCTGGAACTCGCGCAGGCGGTGAAGGGCGAGCTCGGGCTTGAGCTCTCGGCAACTTTCGCCTTGCAGGACCAGACGCTGGCCTCGCTTGCCAGGCACCTCGGCGAGGCTGGCGGCCAGCTCCCGCCGAAGGAGGCAGGCGCGGACCTTGCGACCGTCGTCGCGGCGCTGATTGCAGACCTTCTCTCCCTGCCTGCGGATGTGGTGCACCCCGAGAGCCGGCTGATCGATCTGGGGCTCGACTCCCTGCTGTTTCTCGACCTTTCAGAAAGGCTCGCCGCCGAGACCGGGCTGCGGCTGTCGAGCGAGACGGCCATGCGCTTCGACACCGTGGCTGCACTGGTTGAGGGGATCCGCTCGCAAGGTAGTTCGCGGGAGGACGTGGAGGCGGGATCTCTGCGCGCGGCGCTCGTGGAGCTGTCCGCCAGCCGCGAAGGGCTTGTCCTCGCGAATGGCGATCTCGCGCCGGTGCCAGCGCGCCCGGCTATGAGCTGGCCGCTTTCGCCGCTGCAGCGGGCGTGGTGGCTGGGCCGGCGGGACGAAGCTCCGCTCGGCGGTACGGCCCGGCACATGTATGTGGAATACGACAAGGCGGCGGCGAGCTTCGACCTCGATGTCTTCGAGCAGGCCTGGACGCGGTTCGTCCACCGTCACCCGGCCTTGCGGATGGCGATCGACGACGAGGGCGGGGCGGTGCTTGCCGAGGTTGGGCCGGTTCCTCCGATCGTCCGCGAGGACCTTTCCGACCTGCCCGACGTGGAGTGCGAGGAGCGGCTCGCCGAAACCCGCCGGCGCATGAGCGCACAGGCGTTCGACCTTTCCGCCTGGCCGTTCTTCGAATGGCGCGCGTCGCTGCTGCCGGGGGGGCGCATTCGACTGCATTTCGACATCGACACGACCTTCCTCGATATCGAGAGCTTCCAGGTGATGCTGCGTGAACTGGGACGGTATGTGGCCGATCCCGGCCGGCCGTTGCCGCAGCTGAGCTTTTCGGCCACCGACTACATGCGCGGGATGGCGCTGCTGGGCGAGACGAAGGCCGCTGTCGTGGCGCGCAAGGCGGCCGGCGAGCGCCTTGCCGCCTTGCCGCCGGCGCCCGACCTGCCGCTTGCAACGCTGCCCGAAACGTTGCCGGCGCGTTTTGCCATCGAGCGGCGGGCGCTTGACCGCGCCTCCTGGCTTTCTGTCCGGGATGCGGCGGCCAACCGAGGCGTGTCCGGCACGGCGCTGGTGCTTGCGGCCTTCGCCGCCGGTTTGCGCGGATGGTCGGCGGACACGCAGCGGTTCTCCTTGCAACTCGCCTACCCCGACCGCAAGCCGCTGCATGCGGAAGCCATGAACACCGCCTGCGAGGCGAGCGCGGCGATGGCGGTGCCATTCGACTTCTCCAGGGTGACGACCTTCGGTGAGTTCATGCAGCGCACCGAGGACGCAATCCGCGAGAATCTCTCGCCGCTGCTGTGCGGAGGGCTTGCGGATGACACTGCGGCGGATCTTCCGACGCTGGTGTTCCCGGTCGCGATGACGTCGCTGCTCGGTGTGCGGCAGGCCTATGCGCTACCGGAAAGCGCCGATCCGCTGCTCGGCATGCCCACCTATGAATACGCGGTCCAGCCGCAGGTCGCGCTGCATTTCCAGGTGCTGGAGGAAGAGCGCGAACTGCTGTGCAACATCGACGAGATCGCCGGCCTGTTCCCGCAAGGGCTCGCAGCATCCGTCTTCGATACGGTGATGGCGATCCTCTCGAAAGGCGAGACGGCATGGTCGCTGCCGCTGGAGGAGTTCGCCCGCTCCGGGGCGCCAGCGGAGCACGAAGCCAGCTTGCGTGCCTGGCTCGGAGGACTCGACCATGGCGGGTGAGGCGCTGAACGTCGTCGTCTGCGGCACCTGCTTCGGCGAGCACTATCTTGCCGCCATCGCACGGCTTGGCGGGGATGTCCGCCTGGCCGGCATCCTGGCGCGCGGCGGGGCGCGCTCGCGTGCGCTCTCCGCTCATCTGGACGTGCCGCTCTACCGGGACGTTGCGGATCTGCCGGCAGATATCGACGTGGCCTGCGTGGTGGTCCGTACCACGTTGTTTGGCGGCGACGGCAGTCGCCTTGCCGAGGCATTGCTGAAGCGTGGCATTCACGTGCTTCAGGAGCACCCTGTCCATCCGGGAGAGGTTGTCTCGCTGCGACGGCATGCGGAAGCCGTGGGCGTGCGCTATCACGTCAACAGCTTCTACCCGCATCTGCCGGCATTCCGGCACTTCATCGCCTATGCGAGCGCGGGCGGCGAACGGGCGCCGGCCGCCTTTGCGGAAGTCACCACCAGCCCGCAGCTGCTCTATTCGGCGCTCGACAGCCTGGGGCGCAGCCTCGGCTCGCTGGCCGGGCTCGAATGCGTCGGGCCTCTGGTTCCCCCGTCCGAGGCGTTGCCGTTCCACGCCTTCCAGGGGCGGGTCGGTGGCGTTCCCTTCTCCTTGATGCTGCAGTCTTGGCTCGACCCGTCCGACCCGGATCACCATTCACTGGTCATGCATCGCATGGCGGTCGGCTGGCCGGAGGGGACCGTCAATCTGGTCAACAGTTTCGGCCCCGTCGTGTGGAGCCACTCGCTCTATGCACCCGACTACCGGCAGGACGGGGAGGCGAGCTCCTATCTGCTGTCTCCGGAACGCCATGTCGGTTGCCGTCACTTCACGCAGCCGAGTGCCCATGTGCTGGGCGCGCCCGCCGGCGCGCCGTTCTGGGATGTGGTGCATGCCGCATTCCCCGAGGCCATCGGTCATGCGCTTGCCGAGCTGTGCCGTGCCATCGAAACGCCAGGCAGCGTGCGCTGGCAGTCGGACGCCTATCTCGCTGATCTCGGCAAGGCCTGGCTGGCCATACTGCGCCAGGCCGGCCCTCCGCATGAACGTGCCATGCCGGTACCGCCGCCGCCCTATCCCGATCCTGTAGAATTCGCAAGGACACTCACCGATGCCGACTGAACCGGTCGTAGAACGAACCCGCAGCGCATATGCAGCCCTCGACGAGGCATTTGTGAAAGCCGGGCTCGACGGGCACGCGCATTTCCTCAACTGGGGCTACGAGCCCGTTCCCGGCCTTGCCGACAATGCCTTACCCGGCCTCGTGCGGCCCGGTTCCAACGAGACCAGCGAGCGGTTGGTCGCCGAGCTCGTGGGTCCCGTCTCGCTCGACAATCTGAGGATGGCGGACATCGGCTGTGGTCGCGGCGGCGCGCTGGACGTCATCTTGCGCCGGTTTCACCCGCTGTCGGCAACGGGTCTGGATCTCAGTGCCGACAACATCGCCGGGGCTCGCCGTCTGCTTGCCGGGCGGCGGGTGCGCCTGCAGGTGGCCGATGCCTGCGCCGTGCCGCTTGCCGATGCGAGCCAGGACATTGTCCTCAACCTGGAATCCTCCGGTGCCTATCCGAACATGGGTGCCTTCCTGCGACATGTCCGCCGCGTTCTGGTGCCCGGAGGACTTTTCCTGCATGGCGATCTCTGGCCTGCGGAGCTCGTCGATCCGCTCATCGAGACGATGGAGGAGATGGGCTTCGCCCTGGAGAGCCTGCGCGACGTGACGCGGCAGGTCTGCCGCGCACGCGACCGGATGCCCGCCGGGCTGATGGCGCGCCTTGCCGGCAGCAGGGGAGCGGCAGAGGTCCAGGATTATTTCGCGGCTCCCGGATCGGCCATGTACGATTGCCTCGATCGCGGCTCCATCGCCTATCTGCTCTGCCGCTGGCGGCGCGGCGAGGATCGCGTCGGAAGTGCGGACACTGCCGTGCTCCAGGAACGCGCGGCTCGGATCGAGGAACTGCTGGAAGAAGCGCGCGCATCGCTCGCCGAGCGCTCCGAGTGGTTTCCCTTCGGCGGGCCAAGACATGGCGCCGACGTCAACATCCTCGCCTTTCCACATGCGGTGGCCGGTGCCTCGGCCTTCAAGAACTGGCAGGCCCAGTTTCCGCGCGACTGGCAGGTGTCGCCGGTTCAGCTTCCCGGCCGCGAGGGACGGATTGCCGAGCCGCCCTTCACAACGCTGTCGGCGGCCGTCGAGGCGCTGATGCCGAGGGTGAGGCCCTATCGTGATACGCCGCTTGTCCTCGTGGGCTGGAGCCTTGGCAGCAAGATCGCCTTCGAGCTGGCGCGCAGGCTGGAGCACAACGACATCTGCCAGCCGTTGCTGGTGGTGGCGGGCGTATGTCCCGGGCCGCACCAGCCCTTGCCGGATCTCAGCAGCTTCTTCGGGGAGGACGGCATGGAAACGCGGCTGCGGCTGCTTGGCGGCACGCCGGAAAACATTCTCTCGAGCGGCGAGATGCTGTCGGCGCTGCAGACGACGATGGAAGGCGATACGGCCATGGCCGCCAGCTATCGCAGCGAGGCGACGATCCGCGCGCCGATGCTGGCGCTTTCCGCCACCCGCGACGATCTGGTTTCGCAGGAGGCAGTGGAAAGCTGGCGGCCGCGCACCGCTGGAGGCTTCACCCATCGTCGGCTTGAGGGCGGCCACTTCATGGCGCGAGACGATGCGGCCGCCGTCGCGAACGTGGTGCGTGAGGCCGTAGCCGCGCGTCTCAACCAAGACCTTCGGCCGGTGGAGGTCGCATGATGAACGCTCCCCATCGCATAGCTCCGGCGTGGTTTCCCTTCGGCCTGCCGGACGGGCGGGGGAGAGCGGTGCTCTTTGCCTTCCACCATGCCGGTGGCGCCGCGTCCTTCTTTCATGGCTGGCGGGATCATCCGCTGCTTGCCGACGTCGACGTCTGCCCGGTCGAATTGCCCGGTCGCGGCCGCCGTTTCGCGGAAGTCGCGACCACCGGTGTCGACGGGTTGCTGGCAGGCCTCGTACCCGCCTTGTGCAGCGCCGTTCCGGCCGGTCGCCCCGTGATCCTTTTCGGGCACAGCCTCGGGTCCCTCATCGCCTTCGAGGCGGGGCTGGCGATGCAGGCGCGGGGCCTGCCTCCATCGGCTCTCATTGCCTCGGCCCGCCGGGCGCCGCAGTTGCCGACGCCGCGTCCGTGGCGCCACTCGATGTCCGACATGATGCTGGTCGGCGAGTTGCACCGGCTGGGTGGCACCAGTGACGAGGTGCTGGAAAGCGAGGAACTGCTGGAGCTTTTCCTGCCGGCGATCCGGGCGGACTTCGCACTGACCGAAACCTATGCACTGCGGGCGGGCTCGCGGATCGGCTGCCCCGTTCTGGCCCTGCGCGGTGAGGGCGATCCGGAAGTGTCGGCGGCCGATGTCGATGCCTGGGAAGAGGTCTGCGGATCTCGGTTCGCGCGGGCGGATCTGCCGGGCGACCACTTCTATCTCTCTCAACCATCGGTGCTTGCAGACGTCCTAACGCGGCTGCGCCGCCATGCGGGATTGGCGTGACATGCGGGCAACGGTTCGCACGAGGGGACACGAAAGGCCCCGATCAGGGCTGAAGTGGGCACGATCCGGGTGGCAGACCTTTCGAGGGGTGATTAAGGCCGGAATGTGATCGGGGTAAGCATTTCATGACATCGCATTCGGGCGCGTCACGCGCTTTCACCTTCAGGGTCCTCAGCCTGTTCATTGGGCTCTACGCGGCTCAGGCCATCACCGGCAGCCTCGTGCAGACAGGTCTCCCGACCGTGCTGCGGGAGGAGGGGATGGGGCTCGACAGCATCGGCCTGCTGTCGCTGTTGTTCCTGCCCTGGGCTTTGAAGTTCCTGTGGGCACCGCTGGTCGACGGCGTCTGTGTCGCCCGCTTCGGCCGGCGCCGCTCCTGGCTGTTGTTGTGCCAGTCTCTGATCGTCGGAAGTTTCCTCGTCCTGTCGCAGGTATCCCCGGCCGATCATTTCGAACTGATGCTCTGCATGTTGCTGGCGGTCGCCGTCTTCGCCGCGACCCAGGACATCGCCACCGACGCGCTGGCCGTGGAGGTGGTCGAGGAAAATCGCCGGGCCACCGTCAGCAGCGCAGGTGTCTTCGGCGGATATGTCGGGTTCCTGCTTGGCGTCGGGGCGTGGTTGCCCGTCTATGCCGCTTTCGGCTGGCAGGCTTCGATGCTGTTCATGGCAGGCGTCGTCGCAGTGCTGACGATTCCGGCCGTCGCCGCGCGCGGGATTGAGCAGAGTGCGCCCGCGCCGTTTGCGGCGGGGCTGTCGCGCCCGAGCCTTTCGGCGTCGTTCCGCAGATCCGAGTATCGCCGCGGCCTCGGCTTCATGCTGGTCTACCAGTCGGGCCTGCGCCTCGGCATCGCGCTGATCGGACCGTTTCTCGTCGATACCGGTCTGACGCTCGCCGAGATCGGCTGGCTCAAGGGGGCGGGCGGAGCAACCGCTGGGCTTGCCGCTGCGCTGGCGATGATGGCCGTCCTGCGGCGTCCCTCTGGGCGCGCCCTGATGCTCGCCGCCCTCGCCAACGCGATCCTGTTCCTTGTGCTTGCCGCCGTCTGGGCCGGCCTGCTCTCCCGCGATCTCGTGATGCCGCTGATCCTGGCCCAGTCCGCGGCTGCGGCCACGTCGATGATCGCACTCTACGCGGTGATGATCGGCTGGTGCTCGCCGCGTCAGGCCGGCACCGACTTCGCCCTTTTGCAGAGCGCCGATGCGGTGTTGGCCATCGCCTTCGGCATTGCCGCCGGCTTCATCGGACAGGCGTTCGGACATGCCGCCGTCTTTGCCCTTGCCGCTCTTCTGCTCGTCGCCGGTGCAGCTCTCGCCCGGCGCCTCTCGATTGCTTCGGAACTGCCTCTGTCTGTCGATGGGGCGTTGGAAATACAAGGAAATAAACAATGAGAAGCCATGCTCTGCTGGGTGTTTCCCTTGTCGCGATGACCGCCGTGCTGCGACCTTTCCCTTCGCATGCGCAGGACGTGGCCGCGTCCGAGGAACCGATCGTGCTTCCGCGTATTGTCGTCTCGGCCACAAAACGCCTACAGGATGCGTTCGAGGCGATCGGCGAGGTTGCGACCGTTGAGGCGGACGAGCTGGAAGAGCGCGGCTTTTCCACAATCGACAGCATCGACCGGGTGTTTCCGGACGTGCTGATCCGCCAGCGCTCAAGCCGCGCCTATTCCGGCATCACCGTGCGCGGTCAGTCGTCGGTCGACTTCTACAACCCGACCACCCAGCTCTATGTCGACGGTCTGCCCCAGGATCAGGCGCTGTTCAGCCAGCTTCTGCCGCAGACGCTGGAGCGGGTCGAACTGCTGTACGGTCCGCAAGGAACACTCTACGGCCGCAACGCCATCGGCGGCGTGATCAACGTCGTCACCCGCAAGCCGGAGAACGAGTATTTCCTCAGTCCCGTCCTCGACGTGAACAGCCTCGGCGTTCTCGGCGGCGTGGCCTTTGGCGGTGCGCTGGTCGAGGATGTCCTTTACGGCGATGCGTGGTTCAGCGCCGAGCGTGAGGACGGCGAGATGCGCGACATGGCCACCAATGAGCGCACTGGCGACAGCGAGACGCTGGCTGGCCAGGCTCGCCTGCGCTACGCGCCTGTCGGCAGCCCTCTCGACGTCATGTTCTCCTATGGTCGGAACCAGCGCGAATCCGATGAGGAGCGCTTCGTCATGCAGTCGATGCTGGACAGCCGCATCTCCCTGCCCGTGCCCTCGCACTACGACCTGACGATCGACAGCTATGGTCTGACCGCCTCCTACGATCTCGGCCCGGCGACGATCACATCGCTGACCGGGTACCAGGACCGCTCGCTGCTGCGCACCATCTTCGGCTCCTACACGCCCGAATGGCAGAAGACGTTTAACCAGGAACTGCGCATCGCCTCCAATCCGCAGGAGGAGGCGATTCTCGACTATGTCGCCGGTCTCTATTTCCAGGATCTCGATTTCCGCCGTGAAGTTCCGGCCTCAACCCTGGCCTCGCATCAGGAAATCCGCTCCTACGCGGCCTTCGGCGAAGTCACCTGGCATGCGACGGAGCGGATCGACCTGACCGGTGGCCTGCGGTTCGACTACGAGAAGGTCGACGCTGCGACGACCCTTGCCGGCGTGCGCCAGACGAACAGTGCCGATTTCTCCGCGCTCTCACCCAAGGTGGGCGCCAGCTACAAGGTCACCGACGACGTGCTCGTCTATGCGCTGTTCAGCACCGGCTTCAAGGCCGGAGGCTTCACACGCGCGGTGACCCCGACCAATATCGGCTTCTCCTATCAGCCTCAGCACAGCTACAACTATGAGGCTGGCATCAAGGCGAGCCTGTTCGACAACACGCTGGAACTCGGCTCCTCCGTTTATTTCACGATGACGGATGACTACCAGCTTTCGGTCGGTCCGGTGACCGGCCAGTACCTGCAGAACGTCGGCGAGGTCGAGAGCAAGGGCATCAGCCTGATAGCCCGCTGGCAGCCGGTCGATCCCCTCATGCTTTCCGGCGGCATCGCTTTCAACGACAGCTATTTCAGCAGCTATAACAATCCCGCCAATCCCGGCGTCGACCTGACCGGAAACAAGGTTCCCTACGCCCCGGACGTCACGGCCAACCTGACCGCGGCCTACACATTCGGCTTGCCGGGTGAATTCGGCGATCTGGTCGCGCGCGCTGGCGTCACCTATGTCGGCAAGACCTGGTTCGACGAGGCCAACACGGTGGGGCAGGGCGCCTATGCGCTGTTCGACGCGGGCCTGTCGTGGAAGCATGGCGAGCGTGTCGTTGCGGACCTCTACGTCGACAACATCACCGACGAGACCTACGCGGTCTACGGCTTCGACTCCGCCGGCTCTGGCTTCGGCAATGTCTACCAGCTCGGCCAGGGGCGCAAGATCGGCGGCCGCCTCAAGATCACGTTCTGAGGCGGACGGCATGCGGATTCTGATTTCGGGAGCCGGCCCGGCCGGCCTGGCGCTGGCGAACTGTCTGCTCGATGTGGGGCTGACGCCGGTGGTGGTGGAGAGGGCGCCGGCCCTGCGCACTGCCGGCTACGCGGTCGGCCTGCATCTCGGCGGCTGGGAGGTCGCCGAGCGGCTCGGCCTGATCGACGCATTGAAGGCGCGGGCGATCTCGATCCAGCGGGCCGACTATCGCGACGCGCAGGGTCGCAGGTTGTTCTCCTACAACTATCGGCACCTGGCGGCAGCTTGCGACGACCGCATGCTGGTGATCATGCGCGATGCGTTACAGGAGGTTCTGGTCGAGCGATTAGCCGGACGGGTGCCGATCCGGTACGGGACGACCATCACCGCCCTTGCCGATGAGGGCGAGGCGGTGGAGGTCGAACTCTCGGACGGGGCGCGCGAGCGCTTCGATCTGGTGGTCGCGGCCGATGGCTATCGCAGCGGCGTGCGGGAACTGCATTTCGGCCCGCATTCGGCGTTTCTGAAACCACTCGGCTATCGCAGCGCCGCCTGGCGCATGCCATCCTCGCGGGAGATGGACTGTGACTATGCAGCCTTCATGTATATCGACCTGCAAGCGGGCCTCTACCGGGTCGGCGACGGCACGATCTCGACCCTGTTCTGCTGGCGGGACGACGATACGTCCCGAGTGCCGCCGGAAATGCGTCTGACGCAGATCGCAGGCCGCTTTTCGGACTGGCCGACGCTGATAGCGGATACGTTCCGCCACGGTGTCGACTGGACGAACGGCTTTTTCGACACGATCTGCCAGGTGAACGCGCCGGAATGGTCGCGCGGCCGGGTGGTGCTGGTCGGCGATGCAGCGCATTGCATGACGTTCCTGTCGGGGCAGGGCACTTCCACTGCCGTCGTGGGCGCCCATGTGTTGGCGAGTGAGTTGGCTTCGCGCCCGTTGGAGGACGCCCTTGCAGCCTATGAGGCGCGGTTGCGGCCGAAAGTAAGCCGGTTGATGAAGCAGTCGGAGCAGATCGGCGGGCACTATGTTCCGCGCAGCCGCCTGGGTCTTGCCGTCCAGTCCTGGATCATCCCGGCCCTCATGCGCCCTCCATTGGTGCGCCTGATGGCCCGCAAGATGGAGTCATCCTCGCTCTCGATTGCGTGAGCACCTGTCCGCACGTGTTCGGCTGTCAGCAACATCTTGCGATCTTCGACAAGAGTGTAATCGATCCGCTACATGAAGGCAGCGCGACCCGCGCGCTGCCAGCGTAGCTATCCCTCCCTTGATGCCTTGGTGGAGCACTCCCGCCTTGATCTCCTCGAAGGTGCTTGGTTTGACCAGTCCGCCTGGCTGGCGGTGACTCGTCAGCACCCAATGCAAGGATTTGAGGTCGTGATGCGAGAACGGGTTGAGCTATCCGACCGCCAGGTTTGCGGTTTGCGGGCTGGTGGGCGCCACATGCATGCCGAGCCGTTCAAGCAGGTCGCGGTCCCTCCATGCAGCCGGATTGCCGGTGGTCAGCAGCTGGTCTCCGACGAAGATGGAATTTGCCCCGGCAAGGAAGCAGAGCGCCTGCAATTCATCACTCATTTCCGTGCGACCGGCTGACAGGCGCACAACCGAGGCGGGCATCAGGATACGCGCAAGAGCCACGAGGCGGACGAGCGCGAAAGGATCGACCGGCCTCGCGGTTTTCTGCACAGGCACGCCGTCAATTTCGTTCCACAGGTTGACCGGTACGCTGTCCGGATGCGCAGGCAGGGTGGCGAGCGTCACCAGCATCGCGATCCGATCCTCTTCCGTCTCGCCCATGCCGACGATGCCGCCGCAGCAGACCCTGATGCCGCCCTTGCGGACATGATCGACGGTCTCCAGCCGGTCTTCCATCGTCCGCGTGGTGGCGATCTTCCGGTAGTGGTCCGGCGAGGTGTCGATATTGTGGTTGTAGAAATCGAGCCCGGCTTCCTTCATCCGCGCCACCTGGGCGGGCTTCAGCATGCCGAGCGTCATGCAGGTTTCGAGTCCGAGCTCCGAAACGCCCTGAACCATGTCGCAGAGCTTGTCCATGTCGCGGTCCTTGGGGCTGCGCCACGCCGCCCCCATGCAGAAGCGCTGTGCGCCCGCGTCCCTGGCGCGCCGGGCGGCCGCCAGAACCGCGTCGGTTTCCATCAGCTTCGTCGCTTTCACCCCGGTTTCGTGGTGGGCCGATTGCGAGCAGTAGCCGCAATCCTCGGGGCAACCGCCGGTCTTGATGCTGAGCAGGCTCGCCGTCTCGATCGCGGCCGGATCGAAATGGGCCCGGTGCAGGGTTTGAGCGCGGTGGACCAGGTCCGGGAAGGGCAGGGCATGGATCGCCCGCGCCTCTTCCATGGTCCAGTCGGTTCTGATCTTCGCGCCAGTCATGCCGCGCGGCCCTTCATGCGGCCGAGGCCGGTGATCAGAGCGACTGCCAGCGGGATCTTGATCAGGTCGCCGAGGATGAATGGGGCGAAGCCGGCGGCAATCAGGCCGGAGGCCGGCACGAACAGCGTGAGCCATGCCAGGCCGAAGGCATAGACCACGGCGAGACCGGCGAGCATCGCCAGCGCCAGCCGCATCGGGCCATTCCCTTCGGCCAGCCTGCCGATCACGAGGGTCGAGAGCAGGTAGCCGATGAGATAGCCGCCGGTCGGTCCAACCATGTAGGCGAGCCCTATCCCGCGCTCCGGCGAGCCGGAAAACACCGGCAGGCCCATCGCTCCGGCGCCGAGATAGGTGGCCATGGCCGCAAAGCCGAGCCGGGGGCCAAGCGCTGCCGCCAGCAAAACCACGGCAAGCGTATGCAGCGTCATAGGTACGGGCCAGAACGGGATCTGCACCTTGGCGCCGATCGCGATCAGAGCCGCGCCACAAAGTGTGATGAGAACGCTGCGCCAGAGTGATGGCGAGCGCGTCAAAGAGGGGGCGAACAATGCCATGAGGCCATTCTCCGATGATAGGTTTCAATTCTATCTATCATTCAGGAGCTGGCTTCGAGCGATCAATATGGATTATAGATAATCATCCAGAAATTTCGTAAGTCTCTCTAAGGTCGACATTTTTTGATGCCGGTTTGCGTTTGCCGATCCAGCCGACGTGGCGTGCCAGCGTCGCGCAGGCAAACTCCGTCTGGCCTTTCCGGAGGGCATCCAGAATGGCGCGGTGGTCGTGGTCGGTGCGCGTTTCCCAGTCGCTGCGCCATGCCGCGAACAGGAAGCGTGCGCTGGCTGCTTGAAGGTCATCGATCGTGCGCAACAGCCGCGGCATCTGGCAGGGCGCGAGGATCAGATTGTGAAATTTGCGGTTCGCGGCTTCCCAGTCACGGACGTTGCCGGCGCGATCTCCATGCCGGGTAACTTCTTCTGCTTTTGCCAGAATTTCCTGCGTCAGGTTCGGTGCGGCGTGGCGCAGGGCAAGTGATTCGAGGCTTGCCCGCATCTCCGCAACTTCGCGCAGCTCGGCAACGTCGAACTCGGTCACGCGGAACCCACGCCAGGGTTCGTTCTCCGCCAGCCCCTGCTTTTGCAGGGTACGGAAAGCCTCGCGCACCGGTACGTGACTGGTTCCGAACTCCGTCGCGATATGGTCCTGCCGCAACCGAACGCCGGGCTGTATCTCACCGGATATGATCCGATCCGCCAGAATGCGCGCGATCCGGTCGGAGATGGGGGAGTCTGCTGCTTTCACCATGAATTATAGATAATCGATGCGGCTCATGACGTCGACTTCAATAGCGCGCCTGTGCTCCGCGGGAGTGTGGTGCTCGCCGGAGGTGCCCCAAATTTCCATTGGTGGGTGCTGGCGCGGAACACTGGCCCGGACGAACCGGGAGCCGTGGAAAGGGAAGCGCCTGGATGGTTGGGTGTTGACTGTCCGGCGTTTCCATCCGGCGCGGCAAGATGTCGTTGGCGAGGCAGTCTCGGTCAGCGTCCGGGGGAGCGTTGCCTGTATTTCGGTGACCCCTGCCGGATGTGCCGGCGAAAGAAGCCTGTCACCCCGTCTCCCGGATCCGGTAGGTGCAGCGACGCCCGCCCTTCACGATATGCTCCATGCGCTCGACACGGGTGCCCGCGCCAAGAATGTTCTCGAAAATCGCCTTCTCCGCACGGCAAAAGCCCTGACAGAAGGTCGCGGCGGCACAGATCGGGCAATGGTTCTCGATCAGCAGCATGCCGCCTTCCTGGTCTTCTTCCGCCGCTGCCATGTAGCCTTCCGCAGAGCGCAACTCCGCGAGCTTGATCACGCGTTCCCGCAGGCTTCTGCATCCTGCCATGGCCACTTCATACTGGGCTTGCGTACTCGCTTCGCGCGCTCCGATCACGGTGTCGAGCGCTTCCTGCCCCAGCACGTCGCGGACGCTCCTCAGAAGGTCCACGGTGAGTGCGGCGTGGCTGTCGGGAAAGCGCGCCTGCCCCTTTTCGGTCAGGTGCCAGTAGGTCGCGGGCCGCCCGCGTCCGGCCGATCGCCGCTCCTCGTCAACAAGGCCATCCTCGGACAGCTTCACGAGCTGTTGCCTCGCGGCTTCACCCGTTATGCCGAGTTTCTGGCCGGTCTGGGCCGAGGTCAGGGCGCCCTGCATCTTCAATGTCATGAGGATGCGGTCGGCGGGAGCGCGCGGGGACCATCCATAAATTTCCAAGTTGTCGCTTGACATATTTTCACAAGTGTTTTTCAAAGGCCTGACTTGATTTAATAGCCGATCGCGCTCTCGCGCGCAAGCTTCGGCCCTGACAAGGAGACAGATCATGGCCTTTGAACTGCCCGCCCTGAACTATTCCCATGATGCCTTGGCGGCTCTTGGCATGAGCCAGGAGACGCTGGAACTGCATCATGACAAGCACCATCAGGCCTATGTCACCGCGCTGAACGGTTTCGTGGAGAAGACGCCGGACCTGCAGGGCAAGACCCTGGAGGAGATCGTGACCGGAACGTACGGATGCCGACCGCGCCGGGATCTTCAATCAGGCCGGCCAGCACTGGAACCACATCCATTTCTGGAATGCCCTGTCGCCTGAGGGCGGTCGCATTCCCGGAGCGCTCGAAGCCCGCCTGATCGCCGACTTCGGCTCGGTCGAGGCGTTCAAGACGGCGTTCAAGACGGCGGCGACCAGTCAGTTCGGTTCGGGGTGGGCCTGGCTGATCCAGACCGCCGACGGCAAGCTTGCCGTGACCAAGACGCCAAACGGCGTGAACCCGCTGGCAACCGGCGAGGGCACGGCGCTGCTCGGCCTCGACGTCTGGGAGCACAGCTACTACGTCGATTTCCGCAACCGGCGCCCGGACTATGTGACCAATTTTCTCGACCGGCTGGCGAACTACGAATTCGCCGAAGCGAATCTCGTCTGATTGAGGCTTTTGGATCCCGCCACGCCGCAGTCTTCTGCCGTGGCGGGATCCGTTTTTCTACATCCCGCCAGGCCCCCTTCATGACCTATGTCGTTACCGAGAACTGTATCGCCTGCAAATACATGGACTGTGTCGAGGTCTGCCCCGTGGAGTGTTTCTACGAGGGCGAGAACACGCTGGTAATTCATCCGGACGAGTGTATCGACTGCGGCGTCTGCGAACCCGAATGTCCCGCCGACGCGATCCGTCCGGACACGGAGCCGGACATGGAGCGCTGGGTCGAGTTCAACCGGAAATATGCCGATCTCTGGCCTGTTGCCACGGAGCGCGGTGAGCCGCCCGCCAATGCGGACGAGATGGACGGCGTTCCGAACAAGTTGCAGACGCTGTTCTCACCCAGACCCGGGGGCGGCTCATGACGGCGGGTGATCGGCATTCGGCCATGGCGGGCATTCTGACGCTCGCCGAGACGTCCGGCGGCAAGCCTCTGCAGCAGAACTTTCGGGATGCCATGGCGTCGCTCGCCGCGACAGCCTGTCTGGTGACGGCCGGAAGTGGTCCCGATCGCCTCGGTCGCACGGTGACAGCCGCCTTTTCCTTGAGCGTGGACCCGCCCGCGCTCCTTGTTTCCATTGCTGCCGGGTCGGCACTCGCGAGCCGAATCCGGGAAACGGGCGGGTTCTCCTTCGCGATGCTGTCCGAAACGCAGCACGACATCTGCGATGCCTTTGCCGGCAAGGAGGTTGCCGCCCGCCGGTTTGACCATGGCTCATGGCGCGAATGGCCTTCGGGGCAGCCCCGCCTTTCCGGCGCCGTTGCCGTCATGGATTGCGTGGTGCTTGGGGAAATGGAAGTGGCCGGACACATCCTTTTCGCCGGCGGTCCGCGGGAGATCGATCTTGGCGAGGGGCTCCAGCCGCTCGTCTGGCATTCCCGCCGATATCATGCGGTCTGCCCGCTATGAGATCCGGAACGCGCTTTGATCAGGCGGAGCCCGGGCGGAGCAAGTCGGGGCAATCAAGACAGCACATCGGAAGATCGCCCGGCCCGTGCCGGAATGGTGCCAAACCGTAAGGACAAGACATGAAGAAACTCCCCTGGCGCGACATCTATGCCTGGCTTCTGGCCGCCTTCTTCGTTCTGGGGGGAGGCATGAACTTGCTGGCGTCCCCGGAAATCCTCGCCGACTATCGGCGCTGGGGCTACCCGGACTGGTTTCACTATGTGACCGGCGTCATGGAATGGACGGCGGCGGTGCTGATCGCGATACCGGCGACCCGCCTCGCGGGCAGCGTTTTCGCCGGCACGATCATGGCCGCCGCAGCTGGAACCGTCGCGTTGAATGGAGAATTCTCCCACGCCATCCCTCCGCTGACCGTTCTGGCACTGCTTGGCGTGAACGTATGGCTGACCTGGAGCAAGGGCGCAGCTCCGGGTGGGGAGCGGAATTCCTTGTAATTTTCCGATGCGGTCATTCCGGCGGGCGTTCGGGCGCGCGGCTTTTTCAAAGCATTTTCTTGACATATTCTCCAAAATATTTTTCAAAGCGATAACTTTGAAAAATGCTGGGCCGTCAAACCCTCCCATGCGGCCCGGCAAGGAGACCCATCATGTCGTTCATTCGCGCGCTGCTTGACAGTGCCACGCAGTACGCCCGTCACCGGGCGGTGTTCCATCCGTTTGAGAAGCCTGCGAGGGTGGCTTTTGCCGCCCTGGTCGGGATCTCCTCCCTCTTCCCCGTTGCAGCCATCGCTCAGGGATATCCGCCGAGTTCTGTCGGTGTGGTCGTCGTCGAGCCGCAGGCCGTCGCGATTACCTCCGAACTTCCGGGCCGGATCAGCGCCACGCGGGTTGCCGAAGTCCGGCCTCGCGTCGGCGGCATCATTGAAACCCGTGTTTTCGAGCAGGGCAGTCTCGTGTCCGAGGGAGACGTCCTGTTTCGCCTCGACCGTGCCACCTATGAGGTCGCGCTCGAGGCGGCCCGGGCCGCAGTGGCTCGCGCCGAAGCGGTTCTGACGGACTCGCGCCAGATAGAACAGCGGACCGTTTCCCTGAGCCAGCGAAAGGTCGCCAGTCAGGCTGCGCTTGACTCGGCGGTTGCCGCCCGGCTCCAGGCCGAGGCAAGCCTTGCCGAGGCACGCGCCCGGTTGCGCGCGGCCGAGGTCAATCTCGGCTACACCGAAATCAAGGCGCCGATCTCCGGCCGCACGGGGCGGGCCCTGACCACCGAGGGTGCGCTTGTGTCCGCGCAAGGGGAGATCCTGACGACCATCCAGCAGCTCGACACCGTTTATGCGGATATGCAGCAACCGGTCTCGGAACTCCTTCGGTTGCGCCGTGCACTCGCGGCCGGCGACTTGAAGGAGATCGAGCCGGGGACCGCTGAGGTTGAGCTCTATGTCGATGACGGCACGCTCTATCCCCACCCGGGGCGGCTTCTGTTCGCCGAAGTCACGGTCGAGAGATCGAGCGGCCAGGTCACGCTTCGGGCCGAGTTCCCGAATCCTGACGGCACCCTGCTGCCCGGCATGTATGTGCGCGTTTCCGTCGAGCAGGCCCGGCGCGAGGATGCGATCCTCGTTCCGGCGCAGTCGGTTCGTCGCGATGCGTCCGGCACGGCGCAGGTCTTCGTCGTCGGAGACGGTTCGGCGGTTGAAGTGCGTCCGGTGACGCTTGGAAGGTCCGTCGGCAATCATGTGATCGTCGAAAGCGGCCTGCAGGCGGACGACCTGGTCATCGTCGACGGTTTTCAGAAAATCGGGCCCGGCGCCCCCGTGGCACCGGTCTGCTGGACAGATCCCGCCGCCGGGGAGGATGCCACCTCGTCCGACGCCTGTACCCGGCGTCTTGGCCAGTTGGCCTCCGTCGCTGCAAAGTGAGACCCGGTCATGGCAAGGTTCTTCATCGACAACCCGGTTCTCGCCTGGGTCATCGCCATTTTCATCACCATCGCCGGGGTGTTGTCGCTGCCGTCTCTGCCGGTTGCGCAATACCCGGACGTCGCGCCGCCTCAGGTGACGATCTCGACCCGCTTTGCCGGGTCATCGCCTGAAGATCTCTACTTGCAGGTCACGCAGCCGATCGAAGAAGAGCTGAACGGCATCCCCGGGCTGCTCTATTTCGAATCCACGTCGGACACGACCGGGTCGGTTACCATCACCGTGACCTTCGCCTCGGGCACCGCGATCGCGCAGGCCGTCGTGGAGACCCAGAATCGCTTGCGCCGTGTCGAGGCATCGTTGCCGCCGCAGGTGCGGCAGGAAGGGCTGCTCGTCGAGGAAGCCGGCACGAGCTATCTTCTGTTCGTTTCGCTGAATGCCGACCCCGAAGTCGGCATGGATACGATCGCGCTCGCCGATTTCGCCACGCGAAGCGTGCTGAATGAGATCCGCCGGGTTCCCGGAGTCGGCAAGGCACAGCTTTTCTCGGCCGAGCGGGCCATGCGGATCTGGATAGATCCGGCCAAGCTGGTGGGTCTCGATCTTTCGGTGACGGACATCACGGCCGCCATCTCCGAGCAGAACGCCCAGGTCGCGGCCGGCTCGGTGGGTGTCGATCCCGCGCCGGAGGGGCAGCAGGTACAGGCCACGCTGCTGGTAACCGGACAGTTGCGCACGCCCGAGGAGTTCGGGCAGATCGTGCTTCGTGCCCGGGACGACGGCGCGCTCGTACGGTTGTCCGACGTTGCGCGGATCGAGGTGGACGCGGAGTTCTATTCGTTCAAGTCCTACCTCAACGGACAGGATGCCGCGCAGATCGGCATTCAGCTTTCGCCGACCGGCAACGCCCTCGACACCGCACAGGGCATCCGCGATCTCCTGGAAGAGCTCCAGCCATCCTTCCCGAAGGGCGTGCACTACGCCATTCCGTACGACACCACGCCATTTGTTTCGGCGTCGATCGAAAAGGTTCTGCACACCCTGCTCGAGGCGGTGGCGCTGGTCTTCGTCGTGATGCTGATCTTCCTGCAGAGTTTCCGCTACACCGTGATTCCGATGCTGGTGGTGCCCATCGCGCTGGCCGGAACGCTTGCGGTGATGCTCGCGGCGGGCTTCTCGATCAACGTGCTGACCATGTTCGCGATGATCCTTGCGATCGGCATCCTCGTGGATGACGCCATTGTCGTCGTCGAGAATGTCGAACGGATCATGTCGGAAGAGGGGGTGTCGCCGCGCGAGGCCTCGAAAAAGGCCATGGGCCAGATTTCGGGCGCCATCGTCGGCATCACGCTGGCGCTGATGGCGGTCTTCGTGCCGCTGGCCTTCTTTCCCGGGTCGGTCGGGATCATCTACCAGCAGTTCTCGCTGACCATGGTGGTCTCGATCTTCTTTTCGGCGTTTCTGGCGCTTTCGCTCACGCCGGCCCTGTGCGCGACCTTCCTGAAGCCGATTCCAAAGGGGCATGCCCATGCCAAGAAGGGGCCCGCCGGCTGGTTCAACCGCAACTTCGACCGTGCTTCGAAGGGATACTCGGGTCTGGTCGGTGGGCTGACACGCCGCGCCGGGCGGATGATGGTGATCTATCTGGCGCTGGTGGCCGGTCTTGGCTGGTTCTATGTCCAGATCCCCTCGGCCTTCCTCCCGCAGGAGGATCAGGGCTATCTGATTGCCAGCCTGCAATCGCCGCCCGAAGCGACCTCGTTCCGGATGCGGGAAGTCACCAAGGCGGCGGAAGGATTCGCCCTCGCGAGCGAGGGCGTCCAGGACGTGGTCACGGTGCAGGGCTTCTCCTTCTCCGGTCAGGGGCCGAACTCGGCGATCAGCTTCGTGACCCTGAAGGACTGGGCGGAGCGCGAACGTCCCGATCTCAGTGCCGGCGCGTTGGCCGGAAAGCTGTCGGGCATGCTGTTCTCCATTCGTGACAGCTTCGCCTTCGCGATATCACCGCCGCCCATTCCGGGGCTGGGAAACGGCTCCGGCTTTTCCTTCCGGCTTCAGGACCGCGCCAATCAGGGCAACGCGGCGCTCCAGGCGGCGGCCGGACAGATCATGGCCGGCGGCGCGGAAAGCCCGATCCTCGGCCAGATGTATATCGAGGGCCTGCAGCCCGGTCCGCAGCTCAACCTTCGGGTGGACCGGGAAAAGGCCAATGCGTTTGGCGTGACGTTCGGGGAGATCAACCGCACGATCTCCGTCGCGCTCGGGTCGGGTTACATGAATGACTTCCCGAATGCGGGCCGGATGCAGAGTGCCATTGTCCAGGCCGAAGGCTATGCCCGGGCGAACATCGATGAGGTGATGAAGCTGAACGTACGCAACGTTCAGGGGGGCATGGTGCCGCTTTCTTCCTTCGCCACGGCGGAGTGGGGGTTCGGTCCCGCACAGATCGTCGGCTACAATGGCTATCCGTCGATCCGTATCAACGGCGAGGCCGCCGCGGGGTATTCCTCGGGTGAGGCCCTGGCCGAGATGGAGCGTCTTGCCGCGGGCTTGCCGCAGGGCTTTGCCTTCGAGTGGACCGGGCAGTCGCTGCAGGAGGTCGAGAGCGGCAGCCAGGCACCGATCCTGATCGGCCTGTCGGTTCTCTTCGTTTTCCTGTGCCTGGCCGGGCTTTACGGCAGCTGGTCGATACCCTTGTCGGTCATGCTGATCGTCCCCATGGGCGCCATCGGCACGGTTGCCGCCGTGACCCTGACCGGGCTGCAGAACGATGTGTTCTTCACCGTCGGTCTCATCACGATCGTCGGCCTCTCGGCAAAGAACGCCATCCTGATCGTCGAGGTGGCGAAGGAGCTGATAGCCGAGGGCAGGGATCTCATCGAGGCGACGTCCGAGGCCTGCCGCCTGCGGTTCCGGCCGATCCTGATGACCTCGCTGGCCTTCACCATGGGCGTGTTGCCGATGGCCGTTGCCAAGGGACCGTCGGCTGCCAGCCAGAATGCCATCGGCATCAACGTGGTGGGCGGCATGATCTCCGCGACGGTGCTCGGCCTGCTGTTCGCGCCTGTGTTCTTCGTGTTCGTGATGAAGCTGACGGGGACGCACAGGCGGTTGCAGGGACACGCGACCGGTGATGAGGGGACGGCCACGGCCACGCAGCCCGCCGAATAGGACCCGCCACTCCAACCGAGCAGAATGCCCGTCCGGACGCCGCTCGACCTGTCGGCGCCCGGGCCAGGAGCCATCGGTCGCGACCGGCCTTCCGGCCGGAAGATGGTCCGGGAGTGTTCGGGGCAGATGAAACACGTCAGGCGCTTCCGGGACCGGAAGCGCCTGACGTCATGTTCTAGGTCCTGTTTGGGGACCCGTCGCTAGTTCATGAAGCGCGGCAGCCAGAGAACGATCTCGGGCCAGACCGTGATCAGGGCGAGCATTCCCATCAGCAGCAGGAAGAACGGGAAGGTCGCTTTCGCCACCGTCAGGATGTTCGCGCCTGTCACGCTTTGCATCACGAACAGGTTGAACCCCACGGGAGGCGTTATCTGTGCCGCCTCGATGAGGACCGTGATGAAGATGCCGAACCACACCAGGTCGACGCCCGCCGACTGCACCATCGGCAGCATCACCGAGGAGGTGAGAACGATGATCGAGATGCCTTCCAGGAAGCAGCCGAGCACGAGGATCAGCACGGCCAGGACGGCGAGCAGCGCGTAGGGCGACAGGTTCAGCGTGTCGACCCAGGTCGCGAGCTGTCTCGGCAGGTCGACGAAGGCGACGGCGATCGACAGGCAGGCCGCGCAGGCGATGATGAAGGAGATCATGCAGGAGGTGCGAACCGCCGCCATGACGCCGTCCATGAAGCTCTCGAAGGTCAGCGACCTGCTCATCGCGGAGAGACCGAGCGCGCCGAGAACGCCGACGACGGCTGCTTCCGTCGGAGTGGCGTAGCCGCCGTAGATCGAACCGATCACCAGTGCGATCAGGGCGACGGTCGGGCCAAGGCTGCGAATGGCGGCGATGCGTTCCCGCCAGGAGATCCGCCCTTCCCGGTTTGGCATGGAGCCCTTGTTGAGCAGGCTCCAGATCGCCGTGTAGCCCATGAACAGCGTCACGAGAAGAAGGCCCGGCACCACGCCCGCGATGAACAGCCGTCCGATGGATTGCTCGGCCGTCACCCCGTAGACGATCATGATGATCGAGGGCGGGATCAGCAGTCCGAGCGTTCCCGAGCCCGCGAGCGTGCCGATGGTCATCTTGACCGGATAGTCGCGCTTGCCGAGTTCGGGCACCGTCATCCGGCCGATGGTGGCGCAGGTTACCGCCGACGACCCGGTGATGGCCGCCAGAACGCCACACCCCAGGATGTTGACATGGAGCAGTCCTCCGGGAAGGCGCCCGACCAGGGGCGACAGTCCGCGGAACATGTCGGACGAGAGGTTCGAGCGGAACAGGATTTCACCCATCCACACGAACAGGGGCAGTGATGTCAGGGCCCAGCCCCAGCTGTTGTCCCAGAGCGTCGAGGCGATCAGGGAGCCGGTCGGTGCCGAGGTGAAGATGCCCATCATCAGCATGCCGACGGCGAGCAGTGTGACGGAGACCCACACGCCGACGGCGAGAAATCCGAAGATCAGGACGATCAGGACGATCGCGGAGATGAATGTCATGTCCATGGTGCGTCCTCAGTCCGCGTGGGTGTCTTCGGGATGCTCGTCGGCGGCGTAGCTGGGGACGCGGCCGAGGAGGATCGTGACGAGATCGTCGAGGATGGCGACGGCGAAGAGGGTCACGCCGATCGAGACGCCAAGCTGGGGAATCCAGAAGGGCATGGCGAGAAGGCCGGGGCTGACGTCGTGATACTCGTAGGACTGCAGCGTCAGCTCGATGACGTGCCATGCCAGAAAGCTGATCGTCGCGCCGCCGATGAGGCAGTTGAGGATCTCGAAGACCCGCTTCGGGCCCCTGGGGAGCAGCCGGACCAGCAGCGTGATCCTGACGTGGCTGCCTTTTCGGAACGTGTGGGCCAGGCCGAAAAAGGTGGAGGCGGCCAGGCAAAGCCCGGCCGCCTCCGTGGAATCGACCGTGACCGACATCCACCGGGCGACGACCTGAACGATGATCGTGACGCCGATGCCGACCAGGAACAGGGCCGCGGCATAGCCGGATGCCGAATAAAGACCGTCCAACACGCGTCGGATCATGGTCGGTTCCTCCGGGTTTGGTGGTTGCGGCTTACTTCAGCGATGCCTGGTAGGCCTCGTAGACGGCCTTTTCCTCGTCGCTGGCGCGGGTCATCCAGTCCGCGACCATCGCCTTGCCGATCTCGTCGATCCGGTCGAGGATGTCCTGCGGCGCCTGGTTGATGGTCATGCCGTGCTCCTTGAGCACCTGCTCGCGCTCGTCGCTGGCTGCCTTGGCCATTTCCCAGCCACGGGCCGTTGCCTTCTCGCCTTCCTCGATCACGATCTGGCGAACGTCCTCGGGAAGCGCGCGCAGAGCGCGCTGGTTGACGATGATGGCGTTCTTATTGTGCATCGTGCCGGTGTAGGTGAAGACGTCGAGATAGTCCCAGACCTGCACGTCGGTGCCCGACTGCGCGCTGGTCCAAAGCGCGTCGATCATGCCCGTGGCGAAGGCCTGCGGCACTTCGGCGAACGGCAGGATGATCGCGATCGCGCCCAGTTCCTTGCCCATGATCTGGGTCTGCTGGGAGTAGATGCGCAGGCGCACGTCCTTGATGTCGTCGAGCGAGGTGATCGGCTCCTTGGTGAAGAAGCCCTGGCCGGGCCACGCCACATAGGTGAGAACCTGCATGCCGTACCGGCCGAACCACTTGTCGTAGAAGGGCTTCTGGGCTTCCATCAGCTTCCAGGACTTCTCGAAGGTCGGAACCACGCCCGGGATGTTGTCGAGGTTGAACATCTCCTGCTCGT
The DNA here is from genome assembly GCA_002722295.1 of Stappia sp. Classification (GTDB taxonomy): domain Bacteria; phylum Pseudomonadota; class Alphaproteobacteria; order Rhizobiales; family Stappiaceae; genus Stappia. The sequence continues at coordinate 41,958 of PBLF01000013.1, forward strand.
TGCCGTAGACGCCCATGCGGATCTCACCGATCGGCACCTGTCCGGACTGCACCGCCCGCTTGATGTTGTCGAGCTTGATCAGGCTGTCGTTGGAACGCAGATCGATCTTCAGTTCGCCATTGGTCCGCTCTTCCACGGCCTCGATGAACTTGCGGATGTTCTGGGTGAAGAAGCTGCTCTCCGGATAGCCCGAGGCCATCGTCCACTCGGTGGCGGCGAACGCCGAACCGGCAGACGCGACCGTGGCCGTCGCCAGGGCGCACACGCGAAGTAGAGACTTCAGGGACATTCTCGTTCTCCATCTGTTGGGGTGACTGGCGCCATGGAGCAGGTCGTGCCCAGCGCACGGGCAATTGGCTTGCCTCTCGCTTTACGTCTGTAGACTGTCATATGTTGTCATATGTGTCAAAACCGTAAAGTCCGGTTTCTCGAAAACTTGCATTTTTTATCGAGGGTGGCCGGAGAATGGGCCTGCGCCGGCGGGAGCGCTGAGGAAAGAGAAAAGAGAAGTCAAATCATTGAAGTAATGAACGATTGCCTCGCCAGGCATGCTGGCGAGGCAGTTGCACGCTGCCGACGCGCCTCATCCGGAGGCGCGCGGGGGAGAAGCCTTGCGGTCAGGCCGCTGACTGGCGGTAGCGCATGAGACTGCCGGACAGGTGCCTGCGCATGGCATCGCGCGCGGCGGCCGCATCCTGCTTTTCAATGGCCTCGAGAATGGCGCCGTGCTCTTCCTGCAGCTTGTCGTTGTAGGCGCCGGACTGAACCTTGGCGCCGATGGCGTTGATGCGCAGGCGGGGGATGATCTGCGGCCCGAGAAAGGTCAGGAACTTCTCGAAATAGGGATTGTTCGTCGCGCGCGCGATGGCGAGGTGGAAGTCGAAATCCATCGGCCCGCTCTGGCCGTTGCCCTCCGCCCGGATCCGCTCCAGCGCTTCCCGGATCTGGTCGAGCTGCGCGTCGCTGCGCCGTTCCGCGGCCATGGCGGCTGCCTCGAGTTCAACGCTCAGACGCAGCTCCAGGATCTGCAGGATGTCCTGAACGGCATCGTCGGGAATGGGCGAGATCTCGAAGGGGAGCAGTCGCGGTGCGTCATCGACGAAGACGCCGATGCCCTGCCGCGATTTCAGGACACCGTCGGCCCGCAGGGACGCGACCGCCTCTCGGACCACGGTCCGGCTCACGCCGAACTCCGCGCACAGGTCGCTTTCGGAGGGAATGCGCTGGCCCGGAAGATAGACCTTGTCGTCGATCTTCTGCAGCAGCTGCTTCTTGAGCTGCGATGAAAGGCTTTCCCGTCTCCCGAGCATTCTTGTTCCTTCTGGCGTCTCTGACCACATGTTGGGCATCATATAACAGACCACATGGTCATACCAGCGATTGCAGGCTGTTCGCGGGCGTTTGCTCAGGTTTTGACGAGCAGGATCGCCTCGACCTCGACCGTCATGTCGTGGGGAAGGGATCCGACGCCGACAGCGCTGCGCGCGTGCCGACCGGCCTCTCCAAGCACATGCAGGAACAGCTCCGAACAGCCGTCGATCACCTTGGGATGCTCGCGGTAGCCCGGCACCGCGTTCACCATGCCGAGCAGTTTCACCACGGCCTGCACGCGACCGAGATCGCCGAGCTCGGCATGGGCGGCGGCGAGAAGCTGCAGGCCGGCGGAGCGGGCGTGGACATGCGCCTCCTCGGTCGTGACCGTTTCACCCACGCGACCCGAGGCGACCGTACCGTCCGCATGGGCACCACCGCGCCCTGACAGGAAGAGAAGGTTGCCGGCGAGGCGCCCGGGAACATAAGCCCCCGCGGCCTTGCGGACGGGCGGGAGCTCGAGCCCGAGCTCCCGGAGCCTGTCGTAAGGGGTCATCGGCCGTCCTCCAGGGTGGTGACCGCGTCCGCGATGCGGCTGCAGGCCGAGGCAAGCAGCGGTCGGGCTGCCGCGAAGGACAGGCGGAAGCAGGGGGACAGCCCGAAGGCGGCTCCGGGAACGGTCGCGACGCCCGCTGCCTCCAGCAGGTATTCGGCCACCTCCGCGTCGTTTGACAGGACCGTGCCCTTGCCGGTGCGCTTGCCGATGAGGCCCTTGCATTCGACGAAGGCGTAGAACGCGCCCTCGGGCTTGCGCAGCCGCAGCCCCTCGACCCCCGAGAGCCCCTCGAGCACCAGGTCGCGGCGCGCGGTGTACTCCTTGCCGGCGGTCGCGATGAAGTCCTGCGGGCCGTTCAGCGCGGCGACGGCGGCCGCCTGGGAGATCGAGCAGGGGTTGGATGTGCTCTGCGACTGGATCTTGGCCATGACCTTGATGAGGTCCGCCGGCCCGGCCGCGTAGCCGATCCGCCAACCGGTCATCGCATATGCCTTCGACACCCCGTTGACGATCACGGTGCGCTCGCGCAGATGCGGGCACGCCGTGAGGAACGACGGGGCCTCGGCGCCGTCGTGCCGGATGTGTTCGTAGATCTCGTCGGAGAGGATCAGGACCCTGGGATACCTGAGCAGCACCTCGCCCAGAGCCTCCAGTTCGGCCCGTGTATAGGCCGCGCCGGAGGGGTTGCCGGGCGAGTTGAGGAACAGCCAGCGGGTTGCCGGGCTGAGCGACGTCTCGAGTTTCTCGGGCGTCAGCTTGAACCCGTCCCCGATCGGGCACTCCACCACGCTGGGCATGGCGCCCAGGAGAAGCGCCATGTCCGTGTAGGATACCCAGTAGGGGGCGGGAACGAGGATCTCGTCGCCAGGTTCGAGCGTTGCCATCAGGGCGTTGAAGATGACCTGCTTGGCGCCGTTTCCAGCCGAGATTTCCTGACGGGTGAATGTCAGGCCGTTCTCGCGCTCGAACTTGCCGATGATCGCGTCCTTGAGCTCCGGCGTGCCGTCGGCTGCGGTGTAGTGGGTCTGGCCCGCCCGCATCGCCGCTGCCGCCGCATCCAGAACATGTGGCGGCGTGTCGAAGTCCGGCTCACCGACGCTGAGGTCGATGATGTCGGCGCCTCCGGCACGCAGCTCGCGTGCGCGGACCGAAACGGCCATGGCCGGGGAGAGCTTGATGCGCCTTGCGCGTTCGGCTTCATAGTTCATGGCATGACCTTTCCTGAGCCTGTCCGTGCCGCCCGGGTCATTTGTCCGCCACGTATTCGAAGGCGACGTCGCGCCTGGCCGCGTCCGGAGCACGCTTTTCCGGTGCGCCGAAGCCGCCACCGCCGGGCAGGCTCAGGACAAGGCGACGCTCGGCCGGGACATGCTGGCGTCCCTTCGAGGCCAGCCGTGTTCCGTCATCCAGCGTGACCGAGCCCGGCGCGCCGTCATGACCGCCGTCGCGGCCGCGTGCGGGGTGGTCGATGCGGTCGAACATGGCGTTGAAGTGGAACTCGTGTCCCTCGGCCGCGCTGATCTCGACGACCTGTCCCAGGCCGCCGCGATACTGGCCCGCGCCGCCGGAACCGTCGCGCAGTTCCTTGCGCCAGAAGATGACCGGACCGACGTGTTCCGTCGCCTCGATCGACATGGAGTGCACGCCGCTGGGGAACGCGGTCGCGCTGAGGCCGTCGAGGCTTGCCCGCGCGCCGGCGCCGCCGCTGTTGAAGAGCAGGACCTCGGCCCGCCGGCCGCCGTCGGCCGGCGCCTTGTCGCCCTGCAGGGGGCGAACGCTGACGTGCAGGTTCCACAGCGCTCCCGATCCTTCCGCCGGTACGCGGCCCGGCAGCATCTTGTGCACCGCGCCGAGCACCGCATCGGGGATGAAGTGGCCGAGCACATGGCGCACGGCCACCGGAGCCGGGCGCTGGGCATTGAGGATGCAGCCCTTTGGCGCCTCGAAGAGGAACGGGGCAAGCGAGCCGTGGTTGTTGGGGATGTCGGGGGCCAGCGCGCACTTCAGCCCGTAGCAGGCATAGGCCTTGGAGTAGATCATCGGGACGTTGATCCCCAGCGGGCTGGGGCCGGACGTGCCGTCGAAGTCGGCGAGGATGTGATCGTCGCGGACGTCGATGCGAACCGCGATGTCGACCGGGCTGCCGTATCCGTCGACACGCATCACGTTGTCGTAGGATCCCTTGGGCAGGGCCGCGATGCGTTCCAGCGTCGCCTTGTAGCTGCGGTCGAACACGAACTCGCCGAGCGCTTCCAGATCGCTCAGGTCGAACTCGTCCATCATGTCCATGAGGCGGCGATGGCCTGTTTCGTTGCAGGCGGCGAGGGAGAAGATGTCGCCGACGACCTGGTCCGCCTCGCGCACGTTGTTGCGCAGGATGTTGACCAGGTCGCGGTTGACGTTGCCGCGCTCCACGAACTTCATGATCGGGATGAAGATGCCTTCCTCGTAGACCTCGTTGGCGTCGGGCCCGAAGCCCCGGCCGCCCACGTCCACCACATGGGCCGTGCAGGCGAAGAAGCCGACAAGCGAGCCGTTGCGGAACGAGGGGGTCACCATCGTGATGTCGAGAAGGTGGCCGGTGCCCTTCCACGGGTCGTTGGTGATGTAGACATCGCCTTCGAAGATGTTCTCGCGGCCGATGTCATTGATGAAATGGCCGACCGCCTCGGCCATCGCGTTCACGTGGCCGGGGGTGCCGGTAACCGCCTGGGCGATCATCTTGCCGCCTTGGTTAAAGACACCGGCGGAAAGGTCTCCCGATTCACGGACACTGGTGCTGAAGGCGGTCCGGATGAGGGTGACGGCCTGTTCCTCGACCACCGAGATGAGGCGGTTCCACATGACCTGCATGCGGACGTCGGAGAGCGAATTCGCGGTCATTGCTCTTGTTCCCTTCACGCTTTCGACCGGACGAGCAGACATCCGTCCGCCTGGAAGATCGCTTCCTGTCCATCGGTGATGATCGTCGTGGTTTCGTTTTCGGTGATGACGGCCGGGCCGGGGATGCAGTCGCCCGCCTTGAGGTCGGCGCGTGCCACCACGTTCGAGGTGACGAAGCCCGCGGCCTTTGCCTCGAACATCTGCCGGGTGACGGCGGGCTCGAGCCTGCGCGCGGCCTCGACCCGCTCGACGCGCGGCGCCGGATAGGCCTCGGAGCTTGCGCGCAGCGACCAGCTCACGATCTCGATGTCCAGCTTGTCGATCAGGCGGCCGAAGAGCTGCTCGTAAACCTCCTCGAAGCCCTTGCGGAAGACGTCGACCTCGCTGCCGGCGTAGTCGCGGACCTCCACGGTGACCGGAACCTCCCAGCCCTGGCCGGAGTAGCGCATGTAGGCGGTGCACTCGAGGGTGGGGATCGCGTCGGGCGCGCCGGAGCGCACGAAGGAGGTCGCCTCGTCGGCGAGTTCCTTCAGGACCGAATTCACCTTGCCGGCGTCGAAGGCGCTCAGGCGCAGGAAGGCGCTGCGCACGGACTCGAATCCGAAGGGCGCGCGCAGGAAGCCGATGGCCGAGCCGACACCGGCCCCGGGGGGAACGAGCAGCTCGTCGATGCCGAGCTTTTCGCAGAGCCGGCCGGCATGCAGCGGCGCGGCGCCGCCGAAGGCGATCATCGTGTAGTCAGCGAGCTCCATGCCGTTTTCGACCGCGTGCATGCGGGCGGCGTTGCTCATGTTCTCGTCGACCACTTCGCAAAGCCCGAAGGCCGCCGTGGCGCCGTCCAGATCAAGTGGCCGCGCGAGGTCGTTCTCGATCGCGCCCGTCGCCGCCTCGACGTCGAGGGTCATCGAACCGCCGGCAAACCCGTCCGCCGCGAGCTTTCCAAGCAGCAGGTCCGCGTCGGTGACCGTCGGGTTGCTGCCGCCGCGCCCGTAACATGCGGGGCCGGGTTCTGAGCCGGCGCTGTGCGGGCCGACGCGGATCTGGCGCATGGCGTCCACGGTGGCGATGGAGCCACCGCCCGCGCCGATCTCGACCATCTCGATGACCGGGATGGAGATCGGCATCCCGCTTCCCTTCTTGAAGCGGTAGGGGCGCGCCACCTCAAAGGTCTTGGCGGTCTTGGGCACCTGGTTGTCGATCAGGCAGATCTTCGCGGTGGTGCCGCCCATGTCGTAGGACAGAACCCGCTCGATCCCGTGCTGCTTGGCGATGTGGGCGGCGAAGATGGCGCCGCCGGCCGGGCCGGACTCGAGCAGGCGAACGGGAAACTCGATCGCGCTCTCGACGCTGATGATGCCGCCGCCCGAGTGGATCATGAAGACCGGGCAGGTGGTTCCCGCCTCCTTGAGACTGTCCGTGAGGCGACGCAGGTAGGACGCCATGAGCGGCTTCACATAGGCGTTGGCGCAGACCGTGTTGAAGCGCTGGAACTCGCGCATCTGCGGCGAGACTTCACAGGAGATGGAGACGAAAAGGTCGGGCTTGCGGGCCAGCAGCGCATCGCGGACGCGCCGCTCGTGCGCACCGTTGACGTAGGAGTGGATCAGGCCGATCGCGATGCTCTCGAAGCCGGCCTCGATGATCCGGTCGACCAGGGCGTCGAGCTCGTTGTCGTCGATCTCCTTGAGGATCTCGCCATGCGCGTCGATGCGCTCGTCGAGGACGAAACGCTCGTCGCGCGGAACCAGCGGGGCCGGGAGCACGATGTCGAGGTCGTACTGCTCGAACCGGTTCTCGGTCCGCATCTCGATGACGTCCCTGAAGCCCTTCGTCGTGATGAGGGCCGTGCGGGCGCCGCGCCGCTCGATCAGCGCGTTGGTGGCAAGCGTGGTGCCGTGAATGAGCGTGTCGATTTCGGAGAGCGCCACGCCGGCGCATTCGGCGACGAGCCGGACACCGTCCACGATACCCTGTTCGGGCGCCGTGTAGTTGGTGAGCACCTTCGCGGAGTGCATGGTCTCGCCAACTTCCATGGCAACGTCGGTGAAGGTTCCGCCGATGTCGGCCCCCACCCTGATCTGCTTGCCGTCCTTCGTCATGTTCGCCGGATCTCCCGCTTGCCTACGCCATCGCCGGTCCCGTTCGGGACCGGCCACTATGTCAGTTGTATGACAACATACTAGAGAGGAATGTCAAGAAGTATGATGTCCGATTCCTTCCCGGATCAGTTCGCCGCCCGCGCGTCCTGCGGAAGCAGGTCCTCGGGCATGTTCTGATAGCAGACGGGCCGCAGGAAACGCCTGATGGCCAGTGAGCCGACGCTGGTCGCGCCGAAGTTCGTGGAGGCCGGATAGGGGCCGCCATGGACCATCGCGTCGCAGACTTCCACCCCGGTCGGATAGCCGTTGACGAGCAGGCGCCCGGCCTTGCGCTCTAGGACCGGGATCAGGTCCTTCGCCTGCTCATGATCGCCTGCGTCGAGTTGCAGCGTGCATGTCAGCTGGCCGCGCAGCCCTTCCGCCACAGCTTTCATCTCGTCCCGGGACGAGACCGTGACGACCAGTCCGAGCGGGCCGAACACCTCTTCCGCGAGATGCGGGTCGGCCAGGAACCGGCCGGCTTCCGTCCTGAGCAGGGCCGGGGCGGCCTCGCGGTCCTCGTTCGCGGCGGCGCGGCAGACAACCTTGCCGCCGGCGGCGGAGAGGTCGTCCACGCCCTTCCTGAAGGACGCGGCAATGTCCGCCGTCAGCATGGCCTGCGGTGCCACCTGCGACAGGGCTTCGGCGGCTTCGGCGATGAATGTCTCCGCGACCGCGCCTTCCTGAAGCACGAGGACGCCGGGATTGGTGCAGAACTGCCCGACACCCATCACGAGCGATGCCGCCCAGTCGCGGGCGATGGCGCTTCCGCGTGCGCGTTGTGCATCCTCGAGCACGAAAACGGGATTGACCGAGCCGAGTTCGCCGAAGAAGGGGATGGGGGTCTCGCGCGCGGCGCAAAGGTCGAACAGAGCGCGCCCGCCACGCAGGCTTCCGGTGAAACCGATCGCCTGCACGAGCGGGTGGGTGACGAGCGCCTCGCCGGCGGCGCGGTCGGAGCTCTGGATGAAGCTGAAGACGCCGTCCGGCAGGCCGCATGCGGCGCGGGCCTCGTTGATGGCCTCGGCCACCAGTTCTCCGGTCGCGGGATGGGCCGGGTGCCCTTTCACGACAACCGGGCAACCGGCGGCCAGGGCGGAGGCGGTGTCCCCGCCGGCCACGGAGAAGGCAAGCGGGAAGTTCGACGCGCCGAAGACGCCGACGGGTCCGATCGGGCGCATGCAAAGCCTGAGTTCGGGGCGCGGCGGCGTCCGCTCCGGAAGGGCCTCGTCGCGGCGCAGGTCGAGATAGGCGCCGTCCCTGATGTGGGCAGCGAACATGCGCAACTGGCCGGTCGTGCGGCCGCGCTCGCCCTCGACCCGGGCCTGTGGCAGGCCGGTCTCGCTCATGACAGTGGGCGTCAGATCGCCGGCGCGGGCCTCGATCGCGTCCGCGATGGCCTCCAGAAAGGCGGCGCGCTGCTCGCGGCTGGACTGCCCGTAGCTTGCAAAGGCGGCTTCGGCGGCGCGCACGGCACTGTCGACCTCGTCCGCGCCCCCGTTGCAGAAGGAGTGGGCCGGGCCGGTCACGGGCCTGCTGTCGAATTGCTGGCTGCTGGCGGTTCGGCGGCCTGCGACAAGATGCTGGCCATGCGGACGATACGTCATTTCAGGCGCTCCCTCGAATTGGGTTGGATCGCGATATGGGCAAACCCAACATAAAATAAGACATCATACAACTGTTGACTTTCATGTGACGGCGAGTAGAACCTGATTGAACAGACAATTCAACGAGGAGCGCATCCATGGACCCGATCGAACTCAAGGAAAGGCTCGCATCGAGCCTTCTGTCATTCCCTGTCACGCATTTTGGGGCCGAGGGCGGTTTCAACGCCGAGAGCTACCGCAGGCATGTCGAATGGCTGTCGGGTTTCGACGCGGCCGGCCTCTTCGCGGCGGGCGGAACGGGCGAGTTCTTCTCGCTCGCGCCAAGTGAGATCCCGGCCGTTGTTCGCGCTGCCAAGGAGGCCGCCGGCAACACGCCGATCGTCGCCGGTTGCGGTTATGGCACCGCTCTTGCCGTCTCGATCGCGAAGGAGGCCGAGGCCGCCGGCGCGGACGGGCTTCTGCTGCTGCCGCAGTATCTGGTCGACGCCTCCCAGGAGGGGCTTTATGCGCATGCCAAGGCCGTCTGCGACGCCGTTTCGATCGGCGTCATGATCTACAACCGCGACAATGCGGTCTACAAGGCGGACACGGTCGCACGCCTGTGCGAGGCCTGTCCGAACCTGATCGGCTTCAAGGACGGAAGCGGCGAGATGGGACTGGTGCGCGAGGTGACCGCGACCATGGGCGATCGCCTCACCTATCTCGGCGGCATGCCGACGGCGGAACTCTTCGCCGAGGCCTATCTCGCGGCCGGTTTCACGACCTATTCCTCCGCCGTCTTCAACTTCGTTCCCGGCATGGCCGTCGAGTTCTACAAGGCCCTGCGCGCCGGTGACACGGCCACCTGCGAAACGCTCCTGAAGGGCTTTTTCTTCCCCTTCATGAAGCTGCGCGAACGCGCTCCGGGCTATGCTGTGTCGCTGATCAAGGCCGGTGTGCGCCTCAAGGGCTTCGATGCCGGTGGCGTCCGCACGCCGCTGACCGATCCCACGGCCGAGGAAGAGCGCATGCTGGGTGAGTTGATCTCCTTTGCCGAGGCACGTGCAAGCTGATCCTCCCCTCAGATCGGCATGCCGAAGGCTCGCGGGATATCGAACGCCCGCGAGCCTTTTTTCTTGCCCGTCGGCCGTCCCGCCGCCACGGGCGCCTTCGGCAAGCCGCATCACGGAATGAGCGTGGCGGCCTGCCTGCTTTCCCTCATCATCAGCAGTGCGCCGGCGAGAAAGCCCACCGCCCCGAGGCAGAGCAGCACGTTCGCGGATGTCGCGATCCAGGCGGGCTCCGGTCCGCGCGGTATGTAGGCCAGAATGCCAGCGCCCATGAAGAAGATGCAGCCGAGCAGGTTCGCCGTCACGATCTGCCAGTCGAGGTCGGCCGGCTTCCAGGACCACCAGCCGTGGCCAGCTTCCATGAAGGCCAGATAGCCGGACACGAGAAAAAGCACCGAGCCGACGAGGCCGGGAAGCCAGATCGTCAGATCGGCGAGATACCATTGTGCCGGCGGATCGATCGCGTCGAAGGGGTTGAAGTTGAACATCACCGTTCCGGCGAACTGGGTGATCGTGCTGAGCCAGCCGACGTCGGACGGTTTCCAGCCGATGAGGCGAAGGCGCGTTCGTGTTTCGGGAGGTCCGCCGGTCATCTCGCCGGCATTGGCCGCCTGCAGGTTCTGCATGAAGCCGGCCGTGGTGAAGAAGATCGAGCCGGCGAAGAAGACGAGGGCGATTTCCCGGATCGTCAGGGGGCTGTCCACGACGGACAGCAGGCTTGCGACAATGAAGTGCAGCGAGCCCACGGCGAACAGAAGGCCGTTCCACCAGTTGTAGGCGGGCCGGTGCCAGAAGGGGATGCCCTTCTGGCGCGCGGAGCGCTGCAGGCCCTTGCGGTGCTGTCGTGCCCGCAGCACGATCCTGTGCCCGTCGCGCAAGAGGCAGCGCATCGTGATGAAGGGCCTTGGGCCTCTGGCGTCCATTCTCGTATCCGTGTTCCCGCCGAAGGCGGATGTCGTCCGCCTTCGGGGCCGTTTGTCACCGTAGACGGCGTGGTCAGTGGTGGAAGCCCGACGCGTCGTCCTCGCCGAGCGGTGTCTTGCGCGGGTGGGCATCCACATGGGCCAGCGCGGAGCGGATATCCTCCAGCAGCATTGCGCAAAGGTCCCGGCTGACGCCGTTGCGCACGAGAATGCGCTGGACCGCCTGGTCCTCGCAATGCGCCGGCAGGGTGTAGGCGGGCACCTGCCAGCCGCGCACACGCAGCCGGTCGGCGAGGTCGAACAGGGTGAACCCGGTCTCCAGCCCTTCCTTCAGCTTCCATGACACGGCGGGAATGCCCCGGCTCCGGTCTCCGTCGAAGACGATCTCGAAGGGACCCATGGCGGCGAGTTCACGCGCAAGATACGCGGCGCTGTCGTAGCAGGCTCCGTGGACCTTGGCGTAGCCCTCCCGGCCGAGACGCAGGAAGTTGTAGTACTGGCAGACGATCTGCCCGCCCGGGCGGGAGAAGTTGAGGGCGATGTCCTTCATGTCGCCGCCAAGATAGTTCACCCAGAAAACCATCTCCTCGGGCAGGTCGCTCTCCTCGCGCCACATGACCCAGCCCACGCCGAGCGGGGCGAGGCCGAACTTGTGTCCCGACGCATTGATCGAGCGCACGCGCGGCAACCGGAAGTCCCATTCCAGTTCGGGCGCGCAGAAGGGGGCGAGAAATCCGCCGCTGGCGCCATCCACGTGGATGGGAATGTCGAGGCCGGTCTCGCGTTCCAGCGCGTCGAGTGCGTCGCTGACCGCCTTCACCGGCTCGAACTCGCCGGTAAAGGTCACGCCGAGTGTCGGCACCACGCCGATCGTGTTCTCGTCGCACAGCTTCAGCACCTCCTCGGGCGTCATCAGCAGGCGGCCGTTCTCCATGGGGATCTCGCGGTGCTCCACGTCCCAGTACCGGGTGAACTTGTGCCAGCACACCTGCACGGGGCCGGTGACGAGGTTGGGCTTGTCGGTCGGCTTGCCCTGCGCCTTGCGCCGTGTCTCCCAGCGCCGCTTCATGGCCAGGCCGCCAAGCATGGCCGCCTCGCTCGAGCCGGTGGTCGAACAGCCGGTCGCAGGGCCTTCCGGTGCGTTCCAGAGATCGGCGAGCATCCGTACGCAGCGTGCCTCGATCTCGGCGGTCTGCGGATATTCGTCCTTGTCGATCATGTTCTTGTCGATGCAGGCATCCATCAGGTCGTGGATTTCCGGCTCTTCCCAGGTCTGGCAGAAGGTGGCCAGGTTCTGGCGGGAATTTCCGTCCAGCATCAGTTCGTCGCGCACCGCCATGTAGATCCGGCGCGGGTTCTCCTCGCGGCCGGGGAAATGCGATTTCGGCAGCGCGCTCGCCAGTGCCCTCGCACCGTAGATCTCGTCATCGGGCTTGTCGGTCTTGCGGCTCATCGGAAGGCTCCGTTTCAAGTGCGGAAAGAGGATTTGCTCTGTGGTGCCTCAGGCCGGGCGGGCCTGCCTGAGAGCATCTGTCGCGTCGCCCGAAAGGGTGTCGAGGCGCTCCAGCGGCAGGACCAGCGGCGTGGTCGTGGCCGCGAGATCGCGGAGGTCGAAGCTGGCGTAGTTGAGGCTTCGGTAGGTGCGCAGGTGAAAGCGCCTGCGATCGAGATCCGAAAGGTTGGTCCAGCAGGTGTATTCGGTCGCGGGGCCATCGCCCGCGCCGTCGGAAAGTCCCGCGACCTCCAGATGACCGGCGCCGGCACCGGCGGGCGTCACCGAGGCTCCGCGTGGCCGGTCAAAGGTGTTCATCACGTGGGAAAGCGTGAGCACCGCCATGTCCGGCGTCGCCGCCTTCTCGGTGAACTGGGCGTAGTAGGCCGCGCGCACGAAGCGGCCGACCGAAGTGCTTGAGGACGGCAGACCGGCCGTGGCGATGCCGGAATCCGGCTGAACGGCCTTGTAGCCGCCGAAGGTCGCGCTGGAGGCGTCCACATTGGTGAGGAAGGTGTAGTTGTTCAGGTTGGTGAGATGCCAGGGGAAGTCGGGACCATTGGTCATCACCCCGACCGGGTTGTCGTGGAGCGACATCCTGCCGTTGTTGAACTCGATCACGAGCGAGGCGCCGCCCGCGTCGTGCGCCACGTAGTGGAAGGGGGACTCGACCCCGCCGAGCAGGGCGAGGGCCTCGAGCAGCACGGGCTGCTCCTGCAGCGCGGCCTTCACCTCCGCAACGCTTGCGAACAGGCCGAGCGTCCAGGATCCGAGATCGGAGGCGGAGAGCACGGCCTGCGTCGCCGCGACCGCCTGCCGGGGGCCTCCGGCCGCCGGATAGGACAGCAGGCTGAAGGTCAGGCCCTGGTCGTTCAGTCCCTCGAGAACCTTGAAGTCCGACAGCCCGAGCGGCGCGTCGGGCGTCCGCATGCGCCCCGGCATGGTCACGGCCAGGAATGCGTGCCGGCTCGTGTAGTCCAGCTCCGCGTGGCCCTCGGCGTGCGAGGAGAAGGACTGGCCCGCCGGACAATAGGCGAGCTGGTACGGCAGGTCGGACGTCAGTTCCAGTGTCCGGCCGAAGTAGGCCCTGTCCGCGGCATCGCGGTAGACGAGTGAAGTGCACATGCGCTCGGGGTCCCTTGCAGACTGCGTTCGTTGGATGACGGATCGCCGCTGGTGCCGCCTCTCGTCAGGGGTTGAGGCCGAAGTACTCCGCTGCGATATCCCGGACGGTCCCGTCCTCGCGCGCGCCGACGATCTCGATGGTCATGGGTTTGCGGATCGGGCTTCCCGGTGGCAGGCCGAACCCGTACTTGTCGGGGTTGAAGATTGCCCCGACCACCTTCAGCGGCATGTCGGGGTTCACATGTGCGTGGTATTCGAGCACGGGCTTGTCGCCGATGACGGCCTGGACGTCTCCCTCCACCAGGGCCCGGGCGGAACGGGTTATGTTCGGGTAGGCGATGACGGTGAGACCGGCTGCTTGCGCATAGTCTTCCGCCGTGCTGCCCTCCGTGACGCCGATCGTGAGGCCGGGCAGGTCGGCGACGCTGCGGATTTGTCCCTTGAAGGCCAGTGTCGTCATCACGCTCGTGACCGAGGAAGTGACGAAGGCCACGACCACGATCCCGAAGACCAGCCACAGGCCCTGCCAGACACGGCCCACCCAGCCGAACAGGTTCTTCCTGCTGGGTGGTTTGCCGGACGTCGCGATGGTCATCACCAGGTAGAAGCTCTCGGCGAGGCCGTCGCGCCAGCGTTTCGGGAAGTTCTTGTCGAAACGCCGGTCGAAGATCGTGAAGCCGATGGATGCCACGATTATGATGAGCGCGAGCCAGCCGTAGGCCGCTATGAAACCGGAATCATAGAGCCCCTCGATCAGGTTCCAGAAGCTGGTGCCGCCGTTCTCGTTGACCATGATCCGAAGTCCGGAGTCGAACCAGGGCTGGGTGAATTCGATCCGGGTCGCGCGGGCCTCGGTGATCGTCAGATTGGTCACCGCGACATCGATCTGCGACGCGGCGGCCGCGTCGATCATCTGGCGGACCGTGTCGAACTCCTTGTAGGAATAGGTGAGATTGAGTTCGCCGGCGATGAACTCCCACAGCCGGATCGCCATGCCCGTATACCCTTCCTCCTGCTTGATCACGAAGGGAGGGCTTTCATGGACACCGATGACCAGCCCTGTGGCCTCGGTCTGCTCCCGCGCCTCCTGGGCGAGGAGCGGCGTTCCGGCGATCGAGAGGAAAAGGGCGAGGACGAGTGTCGCGAGAGTGCGCGACCGGTTTGAGATCTGATCCATCTGAGGGTCCCTTCCGGCTCGGGTCAGAAGCGATAGGTCAGGCCGAGCACGGGGCCGCCCAGTTCAGTGTCGAACACGTGGCCGCCCTTCCTGTAGTCGGTCTTGAGATACTTGTAGCCGGCGGACACCGAGAGGCTGTCGCTCAGCGTGTAATTGGCGGTGGCAAGGGCGGAGAATGTCGAGCGCGCTCCCGCGCCGAACCCGCCCGCGTCGGCCTGTGCCTGCAGTGACAGCTTGTCGCCGAGGCGCAGGAACGCGCGGGCGCCGATCACGGGATCCACCCAGCCGAAGTTCTCGCCATAGGATCCGCTGGCCGGACCGGCCTGGATGTCGAATGTGTTGGAGATCCACCAGATGCGCGCGCCGCCGAGAACGTCGAGGGTAAAGCGGTTCTGGCTGACGAAACGGTAACCGGCCTGCAGGGTCGAGGTGAACTGGCGGGTGTCGGTGGAGGCATCGACGAAGCCGACGAAGGGCACGCCGCTCACCCGCTTGCTGTCCGTCGTCGACACATACATCAGGTCGCCGGAAAACACGTATCGGCCGCGTCTCGCCCAGATATTGACGACCCCGCCGAAATCGAGATCGCCGAGAACGTCGCCGAAACTCTTCTCGACATGGATGGGCGGCAGGCGTCGCACGGGGGCGATCTCGCCCGAAAGCCCGGTTGCCCAGAGATAGGGAGTGACCTGGACGGCCCAATCGCGTGTCTGTCCGGCCTGCGCGGGGCCGGTCTCCCCGGCCAGTGCTGCCGGTGTCCATGCCAACGCGGATGCAAGCGCCAGAGCAGCCATGAAACGCGCCACGGTCAGCCCTCCAGCGTGTTCTTGTGGATCCGTCCGTCCTTGACGATAAGCTTCATGTGCGTTTCCGGATCCGCGATCAGGTCGATGGTTTCAAGCGGGTTTCCGTCGAGGACGACGATATCCGCCAGTGCGCCGGCCTCGATGACGCCAAGCGGCCCCTCATAGGGGCTGCGCGGGCCGGACAGGCCGAGAAGCTCCGCGTTGCCGCCGGTCAGAAGTCGCAGGACCCTGGCATTGTCGTACCAGCGCGCGAACTTGGCGAGCTGCCGTCCCTGGGTGGCGGTCGCCCTGGGATTGAACAGGATGTCCGTTCCAAGCGCCAGATTGACCTTGTGCTTGTCGGCCAGTTCGAGGGCCCTGACCGTGCCTTGCGCGATCAGCTTCTGCTGCTCGATCTGCGTCGGGTTCGTGTAGACGTTGGCGTCCTCGTCGGCGAGGAACGGCTGGATCGACCACCATGCGCCCGCATCCGCCATCATGCGCACGGTCTCCTCGTCGGCGAGCTGTCCGTGCTCGATGGACCGCACGCCGCATTTCAGGGCGCGCTGTATGCCCTGCGAGGTGTAGACGTGGGCGCAGACATAGGTCTGCCAGTCCCGGGCGGCCTCCACCGCGGCACGCGTTTCCTCTTCCGAAAACTGGAGGCTGTCGACCGGGTCATGGGTGGAGGCGACGCCACCGCCCGACATGATCTTGATCTGGCTCGCGCCCAGCATGAGCTGCTCCCGCACCCGGCGGCGCACTTCCGGCACGCCGTCCGCGATTGCCGAGATGCCTGCCTCCTCCGCGTGGCTCAGGTTGGTCTGCGGCGAGCGGGGCACTTCGTAGCGCTGGCGGAAATCGCCATGCCCGGAGGTCTGCGACACCATGGCGCCGGAGGGGTAGATACGGGGGCCGGGAGTGCGTGCCTCGTCGATGGCGCGCTTGAGCGAGAAGGCGGGGCCGCCCACGTCGCGCACGGTCGTGAACCCGCGCAGCACGGTACGCTCGGCTTCCTGTGCCGCCACGAGGTGCACATAGGGAACGTCGGCGGTCAGTGCCGCAAGTTGCGAAATGCCGGCAAGAAGCGCGTGCCAGTGCGCGTCGATCAGGCCCGGCATCAGAGTGCCGCCCTTGCAATCGATGATAGCGGCATCGCTGACGGCCTCCCCGGCGCGGGGCAGCGCGACGATCCGGTTGGCCTCCAGCAGCACGTCCCGGCCTTCGATCAGCTTCGGCGAATGCCCGTCAAAGATCCTGACGTTGCGCAGCAGAAGCCGGTCCGCGGCCGGCTGCGCGAAAAGCGGCGAGGTGCCGGCGAGAACGGGAGTGGCGAGGGTGGCGGCGATCCCGCGCAACACCGAGCGCCGCGACATGCCCGCCTCGACGCGTGCGAGGGCCTGCATGGCCTGGGGTGTGTGACAGGCGCAGCCAAACCCGTGCGCCAGACCCTGATATTTCTTGCCAAGGCGAAAGACCATGATGCGCGCACTCCGCTCGGTGATCGACCGGATGGTCCTGCCAGGACAATCCGCTCCGACGAATCCCTTTGCGCACAGGGTATTGGCCCAATCCTTGAGTGACCAGACCTAACTCGCTTTCTGGTTGATGCGCGTGCGGGACAGGGGGCGGGTTCAGTCGGCCCTTCCGCGAAGCCCGCCGGTTGCCGGCGCGTTGCGGGACGCGAACTGCATCAGCCGGCGGAACTTGGGGCACTCCAGGTGATCGTCCTTGGGACAGTCGGCGACGTGGCGCAGGGCGTCGCGCAGGCGGGTCAGGCCCCGGATCTGTTCGTCGAGCGCATCGGCGCGCAGATGCAGTTCGGCGCGCGGAACCCGGGGCGCCCCGCCTCCGGCGAACATCGCCTTGATGTCGGCAAGCGAGAAGCCGGCGAGCTTGCCGAGAGAGATCAGGGCGAGCTGGGTCACGGCAGGCGCGTCGAACTGGCGTCGCAGGCCGTGCCGCGCCACCGAACGGATGAGACCGATTTCCTCGTAGTAGCGCAGCGTCGAGGCGGGCAGTCCGCTGAGTTGTGACAGCGCGCCGATGTCGATGAGTTTCATGCTTGACCTCAAGTCGACTTGAAGTGGCAGATGTAGCGCCACTTCACTTCGATCACAAGGGTGGCACTCATGAGCGACACGACATCGGACCGGTCTTCCGTCCCCGTTCTTGCGGCACTTGCCGCGGCGACGCTCACCGCGTCGATGGGCATCAGCATCGCATCGGTTCTTCTTCCCGCGCTCACGCGCGGCTTTTCGGCCACGATCACCGGCGTTCAGTGGGTCGTGCTGGCCTATCTGCTGGCGGTGACGGTCACCATCGTGAGCGCGGGGCGACTGGGGGACCTCTTCGGCCACCGCCGGGTCCTGATCGCCGGTCTACTGGCGTTCATCGCGGCATCGGGCGTGTGCGCCATGGCCCCGAGCCTCAAGGTGCTCGTCGCGGGCCGTGCCGTCCAGGGGGCCGGTGGCGCCATCCTCATCGCCCTTCCCATGTCGATCGCGCGCGACCGGGTCGCGACGGAGCGGCTCGGCATGGCGATGGGCGTGCTCGGTACGATGTCGGCGACAGGAACGGCGCTGGGCCCCTCGCTCGGCGGAGCGATGCTCGCATGGGCAGACTGGCGGGCGGCCTTCTGGCTTCTTGCCGGCTTCGCGCTTTTTACCCTTGTGTTGGCCGTTGCCGTCCTTGCGCGCGGCGCACCTCGCCCGCGCGCCTCGGCTCGCGATCTGGATGTTCCGGGAACCGTGCTGCTCGTAATTGCGCTGGCCGCCTATGCGCTTGCGGCCGGAGGCGGGGCGCCGGAGGTGCCGTTCGGCACGGGCACGCTCGTCGTGGGGGCCATGGTTGCCTTCGCCCTGTTCGTGCTGGTCGAGAGCCGCTCCGCCGCGCCGCTGGTGCCGATGCGGCTTCTGCGTGACCGCCGCACCGGCGCGGGTTTCGCGATGAACCTCCTGGTGGGAACGGTGATGATGTCCACGCTGGTCGTCGCGCCCTTCTATCTGGCGTTCTCGCTCGGACTGGACGAGGCGATGATCGGCCTTGTCATGTCCGTGGGGCCTGTCGTCGCCGCGCTTTCCGGCATTCCGGCGGGGCGCCTGACCGACCGGCTGGGCAGCGCGCGCGTCATGGTTCTCGGGCTGGTGCAGACCATGGCCGGCCTGCTCTGCCTGGCGTTCCTGCCGAGGGTCTTCGGCGTACCGGGCTACATCGTCGCGCTGATCGTGCTGACCCCGGCCTTTCAGCTTTTCCTCGCGGCCAACAACACCGCCGTGCTCCTGGACGCCCCTGTCGAGCAGCGCGGACGTCTTTCCGGCCTGCTGGGCGTGTCGCGGAATCTCGGGTTGATGACCGGCGCCTCGGCCATGCCGGGCGTGTTCGTCGCGGTGCTGGGAACGGGAAACGCGGCCGAAGCCTCCACGGCGGAGGTGGCCCACGCCTTTTCCATGACCTTCGCCCTGGCCGCCGGACTGGCGTTGCTCACGCTTGCACTGGCTTTCTTCAGCCATGCGGGGCGGCCCTCTCGTGCCTCCTGAGAGCGTGCGGGGCGGTCCCGCTCCGGTCGGGCGACATGCGGGAGGCTGTTGAGAAGTCCACTACATGTTGACACCAGGGCGGTGCGGGTGCCTACATCGTGTTGTCTTGGTGTCCGCGATTCGTCGCGGCTGAAAAGGGAAGCCGGTGGGAAACCGGCACTGCCCCCGCAACTGTGAGCGGCAAGCCGAGGTCCGTTGAGCCACTGGCGCGCAAGCGCCGGGAAGGTGGACCGAGGCGCTCGAGCCGCAAGTCAGGAGACCTGCCAGGACCTTGAGAGCGAACCCGGTCGGTGGGCCCGGAGGCGTCGTACGGTCGCGGTGTGTCCGCGCGCGTTCGCGTCCCCTTGTGCATCGGCCACGTCTTGGCAGAGATCCGGGGACACCTGATGAGCATCACCGTCTATTCCAAACCCGCCTGTGTTCAGTGCGCCGCCACGACCCGCGCGCTTGCCGCGAAGGGGCTTTCCTACGAACTCGTCGACCTGACGCTCGACGAGGCGGCGATGGAGCGCGTCACCGGGCTCGGCTACCGCCAGGTGCCGGTCGTGATGGCCGGTGACGACCACTGGGCGGGCTTTCGTCCCGACAAGATCGCCGCGCTGCGCTGAGGCGGGACATGGGCGGGCTGGTCTTCTTTTCCTCGCGCTCCGGCAACACGGCGCGTTTCGTGGAAAGGCTCGGGATCGACGCGGAGCGGATCCCGATTGCCTCGTCCGCCCCCGTGCCCGCGCCGGCGCGGCCCTTCGTGCTGGTCACGCCCACCTTTGCCGATGGCACGGGGCGCGGTGCGGTGCCCAGGCAGGTGATCCGCTTCCTCAACAACCCCGACACGCGCGGCAGGCTTCGTGGCGTCATCGCCTCGGGCAATCGCAACTTCGGAGCGCTCTTCGCCCTGGCCGGTGACGTGATCGCGGAGAAATGCGGCGTGCCGCTGCTCTACCGCTTCGAGCTTGCCGGAACGACGAGCGATATCGCACGTGTCAGTGAAGGACTGGACAGGTTTTGGAAAACGCAACTCTCGAGCGCGACGTGAGCGAAGCGCCTCCGGCGCAGGCCGTTCCCACGGAGTGGCAGGGGCTGGACTATCACGCCCTCAACGCCATGCTGAACCTCTATGACGATGCCGGGCGGATCCGTTTCGATGCCGACCGCATGGCCGCGCGCCAGTATTTTCTCCAGCACGTGAACCAGAACACGGTCTTCTTCCATTCGCTGGAGGAGAAGCTGCGGTACCTGGTGGAGGAGGGCTACTACGAGGCCGCCGTGCTCGATCTGTACGACCGGGCGTTCATCCTGGGGCTGTGGGAGGCGGCCTACAAGGTGAAGTTCCGTTTCCCCACCTTCCTCGGCGCCTTCAAGTACTACACCAGCTACACCCTCAAGACGCGTGACGGGAAGCGCTACCTGGAGCGCTTCGAGGACCGGGTCGTCATGGTGGCGCTCACCCTCGCGCGCGGCGACGAGGCATTCGCGTCGCGGCTGATGCACGAGATCCTCGCCGGGCGCTTCCAGCCCGCGACGCCCACCTTCCTCAACGCGGGCAAGGCACAGCGCGGCGAGTTGATCTCCTGTTTCCTGCTGCGCATCGAGGACAACATGGAGTCCATCGGGCGCGCCATCAATTCCGCGCTCCAGCTCAGCAAGCGCGGCGGCGGCGTGGCCCTGATGCTCACCAACATTCGCGAGCACGGCGCGGCGATCAAGGGCATCGAGAACCAGTCCTCCGGCGTCATCCCGGTGATGAAGCTTCTGGAGGACAGCTTCTCCTACGCCAACCAGCTCGGCGCGCGTCAGGGCGCTGGCGCGGTCTACCTGCACGCCCAACATCCCGACATCCTGCGCTTTCTCGACACCAAGCGGGAGAATGCGGACGAGAAGATCCGCATCAAGACGCTCTCGCTCGGCGTCGTCATTCCCGACATTACCTTCGAGCTGGCGAAGAAGAACGAGGACATGTACCTGTTCTCGCCGCACGACGTGGAGCGTGTCTACGGGGTGCCGTTCTCGGAAATTTCCGTCTCCGAGAAGTATCACGAGATGGTCGACAACCCGAGGATCCGCAAGAAGAAGATCAACGCGCGGCAGTTCTTCCAGACATTGGCCGAGATCCAGTTCGAGAGCGGCTATCCCTACATCATGTTCGAGGACACGGTGAACCGCGCCAACCCGGTCGCGGGCCGTATCACCATGTCGAACCTGTGCTCGGAGATCCTGCAGGTGAACGAGGCGTCGAGGTTCAACGACGATCTCTCCTACGCTCACCTGGGCACCGACATCTCGTGCAATCTCGGCTCGCTGAACATCGCCAGGGCCATGGACGGCGGCGATCTCGGCGCCACGGTCGACACAGCGGTACGGGCGCTAAACGCCGTGTCCGAGATGTCGGCGATCGACTCCGTTCCCTCGATCCGGCGCGGCAACGACGAGAGCCATGCCATCGGTCTCGGGCAGATGAACCTGCACGGGTTCCTGGCCCGCGAGCACATCCACTACGGATCGCGCGAGGGGATCGACTTCACC
Source organism: Stappia sp. (assembly GCA_002722295.1). Classification (GTDB taxonomy): domain Bacteria; phylum Pseudomonadota; class Alphaproteobacteria; order Rhizobiales; family Stappiaceae; genus Stappia. The sequence goes on from PBLF01000013.1 coordinate 63,063, forward strand.
AGCGTCTATTTCGCCGCCGTGCTCTACCACTGTCTGCGGGCCTCGAACGCGCTGGCGCGCGAGCGCGGGTGCAGCTTCGTCGGCTTCGAGCGGTCGAAATACGCCGACGGGACCTTCTTTGACACATATCTGGAGCGGGACTGGCTGCCCGAAACCGAGACGGTGAAGGAGCTTTTCGGGCGTTTCGGCATCGAACTGCCGGTTCGCGGGGACTGGGCGGCCCTGAAGCAGGCGGTGATGGCCGACGGGCTCTACAACCGCAATCTCCAGGCGGTGCCGCCGACCGGGTCGATCAGCTACATCAACAATGCCACGTCCTCGATCCATCCGATCACCTCGAAGATCGAGATCCGCAAGGAAGGCAAGATCGGCCGCGTCTACTATCCCGCGCCCTACATGACGAACGACAATCTCGAGTACTACCGGGATGCCTACGAGATCGGCGCCGAGGCGATCATCGACACCTACGCCGCCGCCACCCGGCATGTGGACCAGGGCCTGTCCCTGACGCTTTTCTTCAAGGACACGGCCACGACGCGGGACATCAACCGGGCCCAGATCCACGCCTGGAAGGCCGGCATCAAGACCATCTACTACATTCGCCTGCGCCAGATGGCCCTCGAGGGGACCGAGGTGCAGGGGTGCGTTTCCTGCTCGCTGTGAGGCTTTGATGAACGACATGTCCGTGTTGCGCCAATCTCCCGTGCGTGATGTGCCGCGCGCCATCAACTGGAACCGGCTTCAGGACGAGAAGGACCTGGAGATCTGGAACCGTCTGACCGTGAACTTCTGGCTGCCGGAAAAGGTGCCACTGTCGAACGACATCCAGTCGTGGTCGCAGCTTACCGACGAGGAACGCCAGCTCACCATCCGCGTCTTCACCGGCCTCACTCTTCTGGACACGATTCAGAACGCGGTCGGCGCGCCGGCGCTGATGGGCGACGCGGTGACGCCGCACGAGGAGGCAGTGCTCAGCAATGTCGCCTTCATGGAGGCGGTGCACGCGCGCAGCTACTCCTCGATCTTCTCCACCTTGTGTTCCACCCGGGAGGTGGACGAGGCGTTCCGCTGGTCGGAGGAGAATGCCCATCTGCAGCAGAAGTCGCGGCTGATCCTCGACGAGTACGATGCGGGCGCGTCGCCGCTGCGCAGGAAGGTCGCCAGCGTGTTCCTGGAATCCTTCCTCTTCTATTCCGGCTTCTATCTGCCCATGCACTGGTCGAGCCGGGCGCGGCTCACCAATACGGCGGACCTTATCCGGCTCATCATCCGCGACGAGGCCGTGCACGGCTACTACATCGGCTACAAGTTCCAGCGCGCGATGGAGCGCGCGGGCGAGGCGGAACGGCAGGAGATCAAGGACTTCGCCTTCGCGCTTCTGTTCGACCTGTACGAGATCGAGAGCCGCTACACCGAAAGTCTCTACGATCCGCTCGGCCTTGCCGAGGACGTGAAGCAGTTCCTGCACTACAACGCCAACAAGGCGCTTCAGAACCTCGGCTTCGAGCAGCTCTTTCCCGATGAGGTCTGCCGGGTGAATCCGGCGATCATGGCGGCGCTTTCGCCCAACGCGGACGAGAACCACGACTTCTTTTCCGGTTCGGGCTCGTCCTATGTGATCGGCAAGGCCGTGGCGACGCGGGACGAGGACTGGGACTTCTGAGGCGTGCCCGTCCTCAGTCCCGCGCCGGCAAGGTTCAGGCTTCCACCTCGACCTGTCCGATGGGGTGGGAGCAGCAGGCGAGCACGTAGCCCGCTTCCACGTCCTCGTCGGTGATGCCGCCGTTGTGGACCATGTGCACCTGGCCGGAGATCTTGCGGATCTTGCAGGTTCCGCAGACGCCGAAGGTGCAGCCCGAGGGAATGTTGAGCCCGGCGTTGCGGGCGGTAGCGAGAATGGTGTCGGTCTCGGCACAGGGCTGAGTCACCCCCGACAGCGCGAAGGCGACCTCCGCCATCGCGGCCGCGTCCGGAACGACGTCGCCCTCGACCGGATCCTCCGCCACCTCCGGCACCGGCGCATGGAAGCTCTCCTGATGGTAGCGGGACATGTCGAAGCCGAGGCCCGTCAATGCCTCGCGCACCGCCTGCATGAAGGGTTCGGGGCCGCAGCAGAACACCTCGCGCTCCAGGTAGTCCTGTGCCATCAGGCCCAGCATGAGCTGGTTGAACGTGCCCTGGTACCCGGTCCAGGGCAGGAAGCGGTCGGTCTCCTCGACGACGAATTTCAGGTCGATCTCGGGGAAGCGGCTCGCCATGTGCTCCAGGCGCTGGCGGAAGATGATCTCCGAGGGACGCCTGGCGCAGTTGACGAAGACGACGTCGGCGGGGCGCCCGAGGTCGAACATCCATGTGGTCATCGACATCATCGGCGTGATGCCGGAGCCCGCGGAGATGAACAGGTACTTGTCCGCCGGATGGAGCTGGCTGGAGAAGGAGCCGGCCGGCGCGCTTGCCCGGATCCTGACGCCCGGACGCAGATTGTCCAGCATCCATCGGGTGCCGAGGCTTCCCTCCTGCGCCTTGACCGTGACCGAGATCGACATCGGTCGCGAGGGCGAGGAGGAGATGGTGTAGGTGCGGTAGAGCGGGCCGCCCGGCACCGGCAGCTCCAGTGTCAGGAACTGGCCCGGCACATAGGAGAACACCGCCCCCGAGGGGGACTGGAAGCAGAAGCTTGCAACGTTCGGCGCCTCGGGAATGACCGAGACGCACTCGAGCTCCTCGCTTCCGTCCCACACGACGACCGGATGCGAGATCTGCGGGTGGGGCATTCTCATTCGGCGGCCTCCCTGAGCGGGGCGAGACGGCTTGCAAGGGTGGCGCAGTACCAGTCCACGAACTGGTCGACACCGCTTTCCTGGACCGGCGAATAGGGGCCGGGCGCGTAGGCGGGCGAATTGATGCCGACCTGGTTGTCCTCGACCACGCGACGGTCCTCGTCGTTGGTCGCCTCCCAGACCTCGGTGAGCGTCTTCAGGTCGTAGTCCACTCCCTCGACGGCGTCCTTGTTGACGAGCCAGGTCGTCTGGACCTCGGTCTGCTGCGGGCCGATCGGCGTCACGCGGAAGGTGATCGAGTGATCGGGCAGGAAGTGGTTCCAGGTCGTGGGATAATGGAACTTCAGCAGCGCCCCCGCATCGGGCAGCGGCACCCGGCCGAGCGGCCGCCCGACGGCCGCGTTGCCGGTCATCGTGTAGCTTCTCGCGCCGGTCTTAAGCGGCATGCGGGCGAGGCGGTACTGGCCGCTGTCGGCGAGATGGAAGCGCGAGGGAAGTCCGGCCGCCTCGCAGCGCGAGACATGCGCCTGCAGGTGAGGCGGCGTCTCGCCGTTCTCCATGCCCGTCACGGCCGGGTCGTCGGGAAAGCTGCGGCAAAGGGCGGGATGGTTTCCCCCGCAATGGTAGCACTCGCGGTTGTTCTCCCACACGAGCTTCCAGTTGCCGTTTTCGATGATCGTGGACTGGTGCGCGATGCGCGCGTTGCCCAGGTCATGCGGAGCCAGATAGGGGCCGGCCTGCGTGGCGAAAGTGTCGAAGTCCGGCGCCTCGTCGGCCAGGCAGATGTAGACGAGGCCCGCCAGTTCCCGACAGTGCACCGGCTTCAGCCCGTGGGCCGAGGCATCGAAGTCCGGACCCATGTCTCGGGCCCAGAGAAGCCGACCGTCGAGCTCGTAGGTCCACTGGTGGTAGGGACAGACCAGCTTGGGCACATGCCCGGAGGCAGCCTTGCAGATGACCGAGCCGCGATGTCGGCAGGTGTTGTGGAACGCGCGGATCGCGCCGTCGGATCCGCGCACGATCACCAGCGGAAACGCCCCGACGCGGTGGGTGACATAGCTGCCGGGCTTGGGCAGCCCGCAGGCCGGCGTGGCGTAGAGCCAGTCGCGGTAGAAGATGTGCTCGAGGTCCAGCGCGAGGATGGCGGGATCCGCGTAGAAGGCCTGTTCAAGCGAGTGATGCGGCACCCGCCGGGCCAGAAGGTCGTATGCCTTGGCGTCTGCGTTCATCATGCAGGTCTCACCTTGCCGGAATGCGCCGGCGATAACATGAAGCGGATGCGCGGGAGGGGATCGGCGCGGTGCCCGGGAGCGGCACGGCACGAGATCGCCCCCACCGCCACCCGCGGCTTGACGTCATGTCGGGCTGGTTTCCGGACTTGGAACATCTGGCTTTCGCCGCTTCCCCGACGCCTTCCCGGAGGCTCCTCCCCGGTGGCCTGTGTCGCGGTCTTGTCCGTTCCTTACCGTTGCGGGGGCAGTGCCGGTTTCTCACCGGCTTCCCAATTCTCGACCGCCTGCATGTGCCCGCGGCCGCACCTGACATGTCGCGACAGAATAGCTTCGCCATGGCCCTTCGATGCCTTGGATGCGACAATCGCTTGTTCGAAACGGACCTCCCGGCGGCGCGTGCGACATTCTCGCGCGACTCCGGCATGCCGGTGGCAAAGGCGCTTGACCTTCCCGGAACCGGAAGCCCCATCCTGGGCGCGATAAACTGGCGTGGAACCGCTCCGTCGCGGACCGGATCACGGGATGGCGCAATGACGATGAAGGCTGTCGGATGGAGTGTCGCGGTCGTGGCGGTGATCGTCGCCGGCTGGCTGATGCTCCGCCCCGGGGCGCCGGGGGCGCCGACCGCGCCAAAGGCCGGGTTGCACGTTCCCCGGCTTTCGGGCGCCGCCCTTGAGGGTGAACGGCTTTTCGCCGCGAACTGTGCATCGTGTCACGGGGAAAACGCCGGCGGAACGGACATCGGACCCTCGCTCGTGCAGCGGATTTACGCGCCCGCCCATCATGCCGATCTCGCCTTCCGGCTTGCGGTGCGCAACGGGGTGCGCGCCCATCACTGGACGTTCGGGAACATGCCGCCTGTCGAGGGTGTGGGAACGCGGGACGTCGACAGGATCACGGCCTATGTGCGCAGCATCCAGCGCGCCAACGGCATCGAGTGACACGGGCGGCGGATCTGCCCGCCGGGTCGCGATCCCCGGCCTCTTCCGGGGCATGCAGAAGGAGAAAACGCCATGATGCAAGACATGTACGGTTCGCACGGCTGGGGCTTCGGCGGCTGGCCCATGCTCCTCGGTCTGGTCCTGGTCGTCCTGATCGTGCTCGCGCTCATAAAATACCTGAGGAGCTGACCGGGCTGGATCTCAGGTGGCGGATGGCGTCGCGATCCTGGCCGGTCGGGAAGCGCCGCTGCGCAGGGCACGGGCAAAGGCACAGATATCCGGTGCCGTGAGAGGGGGCGACACACCCGGCCCCTCCGCAAGGGCGCAAGCGGCGTCGCGGGCCATGTCCAGGTCGGCATCGGTTGCCACGCCTTCGATCAGCGTTCTGGCGCCCAGTGTCTCGGCCATGTTCGCAAGTGCCGCGACGTCGGCGCGACAGTCGCCCGGGACACTCTCGCACAGGAGCGTCTTGTTGATCGTGAGCACTTGCGGGCGCAGCCGTGCGAGCAGGGTCAGTACCCCGTTCCCCTTGCCGAAGGTGCTGAGCGCGAGGCGCACGCCATGTTCCGAAAGGCGCGAGAGCGTCTCGATGACCTCCTCGCTCCGGGACAGGGCGGCTTCGTCCGCGACCTCGATTTCCAGCGCTTCCGGCGGGAGGCCGGAGCGGGCCAGCAGGCGGTCGATCTCCTCCACCAGCGTTGCATCCCGCAGCGAACAGGCGGACAGGCCGACCACCACATAGGTCTGCTCGGGGATCGATGCACGCCAGCGGGCCACCGTTTCGCAGGCCGTCGCCAGAAGAAAGCTGTCGAACGCGCGCGCCTGACCGTGTTCACGCGCGCCGGCCATGAAGTCCCCGGCCGCAAGTGTCGCGGACAGGCCCGGATGTGCCCAGCGAAGGTGTGCCCGCGCGCCGACCAGTGCCCTTCGGTTGATGCAGATGCGCGGTTCATAGGTGACGAAGAGTTCCTGGCGCGGCAGGGCGGCGGGCAGTCCCGAGGCGATTTCCTGAAGGAGCCGCTGCCGGTCCAGCATCTCCTCGCGAAAGAAGACATGCGCGCCGCGCTGGCGTGCCTTGGCTTCATACAGGGCGGCATCGGCGCAGGTCAGGGCCTCGTCGATGGTGGCGCCGTCGTCGGGCCAGACCGCGACGCCGCAACTCATCGCGATGGGCAACCGTGCGTCCGAGGGGCCGTTGACCTGCGAGGGCTTGTTTGCGCGCGTGGAAAGCCGTTCGTCGATTTCGCGGAGCGACAGGTCGCTCAGAGGGACGGCGACCACGAACTCGTCGCCGCCCCAGCGGGCGATCAGTCCCGCGTCGGGAAAGTCGGCAAGCAGGCTCCGCGCCGCCGCCTTGAGCATCGCATCGCCCGTCGCGTGGCCGAACTGGTCGTTGACCGCCTTGAAATGGTCGATGTCGAAGACCAGGAGCGCGTGGCGTCGTCGGGCGTTCTCGTCCCGTGCCTCGCGTTCCGTCGCCCAGTCGGTGAAGCCGCGTCGGTTCGTGAGTCCGGTCAGACTGTCGCGGGCACTGGCCGCGCGCAGGTCGTCCATCATCCGGCGGTTGCGGAAAAACAGCGACAGGGACAGGATGCTGAGAATGAGCATCAGCGTGATGCTCGTGATGATCTCGGTCCAGGCGCCGGTCGCGCGCCGGGCATGCTCCCTCAGAACCGAGTCGATGCGCGCTTCCACCTCCCGGGTGTAGTCGCCGGTCAGGCGCAGCACCTTGCTGCTGATGTCGTTCAGTTCGGAAAGCGAGCGGTCGTTGAGCGGGGGGCCGGCGCGCGCGAGGGCGTCGAGGCCTGCCATCAGTTCGACCGAGAGGCGTTTGAGCTCGGTGCTGTCATCGGCAAAGGGACCCTGGCTCAGGCCCGAGAGCATCTGCAGCCGGACATAGAAATGATCCGCCGCGTCGGCCAGCATCGTGTGGGCCGCCGGCGTGAACGGATTGATCTGCAGTGTGGCCAGCAGCGTGTCGAGCGAGGCAAGCTCGGCGTAGGTGTAGCGCATGTGGCGGATCACATGCTGGCCCGCGTCCGGCTCGGGCTCGCGCAGCGTCGAGATGCCGCGCGCCGCGATCAGGCACGCGAGCACGCCCGCGGCCAGCAACAGAAGGCTCAGCGTACGGGGCGTACGCGGAAGAAGCGGTCGCAGAAAGAGCAGGGCACGCCTCATGGCCTTACCATTCGATCTCCGCGATCATCCAGACGCTGCGATCCACATAGGTGCGATTGGCAAGCTCGGGGTAGAGGGTGGCGGGATAGAGAATGCGCGCCGGACCCCGCTGGCGCACGGTGAGCCTGTGCCCGCTGCAGCGCGTGGCAACGAGAATGGGCCAGGTCTTCCAGTCCTTGCGCGGAATGTCCGCCGCATAGCCGTCGGACGCGCGAACCGTGATCCGGTCGGTCTTCGTCGCGCCGATGGCGTCGACGACGTCGCTCAGAAGCGCGCCCTGGCAGGTCGCGACCGGCTCGTCGGGAGACACGCGGCCGGTCAGTTCGGATTGCGGCAGGGCTTCGATGGCGGCGATGGAAATCGTGCGGACCCGTCCGGCATTGCGCAACTGGATGGCAGGATTGCCGCGTCCGTTTGCGAGCGAGGATTGCGCGAGCGCCGGTCCAGTCGATCCGGAGACAATGCCTGCGGCGATCAGGAATATCGAAAGAGAAATCCTCAGGAGACCGGTTCGCGGCATGGTTGTTCTCCCGTCAAGGAAACGCCCTTTGGGGTGGTTTCTTGTTGATGTCTTGTGGCGACGTGACCGCGTGCCAATACCACCTTCATCAATCGGCGCTCCGGATGAAGATCCCATTAATTCAGTGAAAGATGCAAGAAGCGGGACATCACGGATGCCGCAGCGTCAGGATTGTGTGGCCTGCCCGGGCGCGCCCGCGGCCGCGTCGATGGTCCGTGCAGGCGTTTCGCCCGGGCCGGCAAACTGGCTATGGTGTGGCGAAACGGGAGGATGATTCATGTTGCCTGAAGGAATGGATGGCGCCCGGCTGGTCGGCCGCGTCTGGCGCCCGGATCTTGGTGCGCCCTCGGTGGTGATCCTGCGCGGCGAGACCGTCATCGACGTGACCGGGTCGCTTGTCAGCGTCTCGGATTTTCTCGAGGATGAAAACCCGGCCGCGCGCTTCGACGCGCTTCAGGGCGAGGAGATCGGCAGCGTTCACGACCTGGTGCTCGACCCCGAGCGGATGGGGTATGACACGGACCGTCCCTGCCTGCTGGCGCCGATCGATTTCCAGGCGGTGAAGGCCTGCGGGGTCACCTTCGCGCGCAGCATGGTGGAGCGGGTGATCGACGAGCGCACGGCCGGCGACCCGGAGCGTGCCGATGCGATCCGGACCCGCATCGGCGATCTGATCGGCGGCAGCCTCGCCAATATCGAGGCGGGATCCGCGCGCGCGGCGGAGGGCAAGGCCGCGCTGCAGGCGGAAGGGCTGTGGTCGCAGTATCTCGAGGTGGGAATCGGGCCGGACGCGGAGGTCTTCACCAAGGCGCCGGTGCTCTCGTCCGTGGGTCACGGTGCCGAGGTCGGGCTGAACCCGATCTCGGCCTGGAACAATCCCGAGCCGGAAGTGGTGCTGGCCGTCGACAGTCGCGGCAACATCCGGGGTGCGACGCTCGGCAATGACGTCAATCTTCGCGACGTGGAGGGGCGCTCGGCGCTGCTGCTCGGCAAGGCCAAGGACAACAACGCCTCTTGTTCCATCGGTCCCTTCATCCGCCTTTTCGACGAGCGGTTCACCCTTGCGGACATCGAGACGGCGACCATCACGCTGAAGGTGCGCGGGCGGGACGGCTTCGTTCTGGAAGGGCATTCCGACATGTCCGAGATCAGCCGCGCGCCGGCGGAACTCGTACGCCAGACCCTGAACGCCAATCACCAGTATCCGGACGGCTTTGTGCTGTTCCTCGGCACCATGTTCGCCCCGCGCGAGGACCGTGCCGACCCCGGCTCCGGCTTCACCCACAAGCCGGGGGACGTGGTGGAGATCGCCACGCCTTTGCTGGGCACGCTGGCGAACACGGTCACCACGTCGGACAAGGCGCGCCCGTGGACCTACGGCTTGCGTCGCGCCATGCGGGATCTGGCAGCGCGCGGATTGCTGTAAGGGGATCGCGGACTATCGCTTCCGTCCGTAGGCGGCCATGAACACGTCCACCGCGGACGCGATGTTCGCCTCGATCTCCTCTTGCGGAACGGTGGTGCCGGGCATGAAGAGTGCCCGGCGCAGAATGCCCGATCCGCACAGGTCGATGAAGTGGGACGCCGCCGCCAGCGGATCCTTGCAGGCCAGGTCGCCATGGGCGACGCGCTGCTCGAACACCCTGGCAAGGCGCTCGCGCCCGCGCCGGGGGCCCGCCTCGTAGAGCAGGGCGCCGAATTCGGGAAAGGTCTCCGTCGCGCCGATCACCATGCGCAGGGTCGAAAGGCGCTCGGGGCGCAGCATCTTCTTCAGGAACCGGCGCCCGATGGCGGAAAGCTGCTCGCGTACGTCGCCTTCGGTGTTCTCGCACTCCAGCAGCGTCTCGGCCTGGTCGAGACGCTCTTCCAGGATGAGCGCGCGAAAGAGCGCGGCCTTGTTCTCGAAATAGACATAGAGCGTGCCCTTGGAGACCCCGGCGGTTTTCGCGACCTGGTCCATGGAGGCACCGTCGTAGCCGCGCGCACGAAACACCGAGCGTGCGCCTTCCAGGATCTGGCGCCGCTTGGCCGTGTCTTGCGTGGGGCGGGAATCGCCTGCCGTGTCCGGCAGCTCCCCGACCTTCGCTTCGCTCATTATCGTCCACTCCGCTTGCCTGTTCGAGGGAGGCGCCCGAGCCGGTGCCCGGATGCCCTTCGTGCGATCTTCGCGGTCTTAATGCGGGCATCTTGCGGGCAAAGGCAATGCCCGCGCCGGCCCGCTGTCATGTTCCGCCGCGTTTTCCGGCCGCCATGCCTCTTGCGTGACGCCCCTGTCCTCCCCTATATAGGGATTGACTGAACGGTTCGGTCAATATGGAAAGATGCGGATGCCTCTCCTTCCCGGAGCGTCGTGTCGGATCACCGTTCGGCCAGCATGGATTTCACACCGCGTTTCCCCGCGAGCGGCTCCGGTGGCGGACTTTCCGCCCCGGAGCAGGCACCGGCGGCGACGTGACGGGTCCGGACGCATTGCGGTCCGGGCCGTCCGCCCGCGCATGGTACGGGTGGCAGGACGAGGTACCTTGAACGTGACGACAACGAAGACGAAGGCCGGTGCCGCGCCGGCACGGGCGGATGCCGCTTCCCTCGGGGGCGATCGTGACACCGACGGAGTCGTGACCGCGCTGCATCCCTCCGCGCGCGGCGAAAGCCCGCTGACGGAGAGCGACCGCAAGCCGTCCCAGGCGCCGCGCGCTCCGGCGCCCGAGGGCACCGAGGACGTTTCGGGCAAGACCGGAGGGGGCGACGGCGGCAATGGCGGTGAGGCGCCGGCGGGGCCTGTAAAGAAGAACGGCAAGGCGAAGCGCGTGCTTCTCGCGGTCGTCCTGCTCGGGCTCGCGGCGGGCGGCTATGAGGGCTATCACTGGTGGACCCACGGCCGGTTCGTCGAGAGCACGGACGATGCCTATGTGGATGCCGACATCACGGTGATCCTGTCCAAGGTGTCCGGCTATGTCGCCTCGCTCGAGACGGGCGACAACGTCGAGGTGAAGGCCGGCGACGTGCTCTTCACCATCGATGACGGCGACTATCGTCTCGCCGTGCAGTCGGCACGCGACAGTGTCGCCTCCGCGAAGGCGGCGGTGGAGCGTATCGGCGAGCAGATCGTGGCCGGACAGGCGTCCGTTCGCGAGGCGGAGGCGGGAGTCGCGGCCGCGAAGGCGCAGCGCGAGGACGCGACCCTCAGCCGTGACCGTCTGGCGAAGCTGACCACCAACAAGGTGGTGAGCCAGTCGCAGCTCGACACCGCCCGCACCGAGCTTCTCGCCGCCCAGGCGAACGTGGACAAGGCCGCCGCCTCCGTCGATCTCGCGAAGGCCAATGTCGCGGTTCTGCAGGGGCAGAAGAAGGAGGCGGAACAGAGCGTGCGCGCCGCCGAAACCGCACTGCAGAAGGCGGAGCGCGATCTCGCCTTCACCAAGGTCCGCGCCCCGGTTTCGGGCATGGTCGGCAACCGTGCCGCACAGGTCGGGTCCTTCGTGCAGGCGGGCAGCCGCATGGCCGCCGTCGTGCCGCTGAGCTCCGCCTATCTGGAGGCCAACTTCAAGGAAACACAGCTCGGGCGTATCTCGACCGGTGCGCGTGTGAGTTTCACCGTCGACGCCTATCCGGACGTGACCATGCACGGTCGGGTGGAAAGCATCTCGCCCGCCACCGGCGCGGTCTTCTCCCTGCTTCCGCCGGAAAACGCCACCGGAAACTTCACCAAGGTCGTGCAGCGCGTCCCGGTGAAGATCGCCGTGGACAAGGATGACGCCGCCGCGCACCCGCTTCGCGCGGGCATGTCCGTGGTGGTCGAGGTCGACACCCGCACGGGCGGGGCCGGCGCGGACGCCGCACACAACTGAGGACGCCTCCCATGGCGAGCGCAGACAGCACCGCGGGCCCGGCCGTCGAGCCGGGCCTTGACGGTCGCAAGCTGTTCACCTTCCTGTGCATGGTGTTCGGCATGTTCATGGCGATCCTGGACATCCAGATCGTCTCCGCCTCCCTGCCCGAGATCCAGGCGGGTCTCGGCGCCTCGCGCGATGACGTGGCCTGGGTCCAGACGGCCTATCTGATCGCCGAGGTGATCATGATTCCGCTGTCGGGTTATCTCTCGCGCATGTTGTCGACGCGCTGGATGTTCGCCATGTCGGCGGCCGGCTTCACCCTGATGAGCCTGATGTGCGCCACCGCCACGACCATCAACGAGATGATCGTCTGGCGCGCGCTGCAGGGGTTCATCGGCGGCGGCATGATCCCCACCGTCTTCGCTTCCGCCTACATCATCTTCCCGCGCGAGAAGTTTTCCATCGTTTCGCCGATGATCGGCCTCGTGGCGACGCTCGCCCCCACCATCGGGCCGACGCTGGGCGGCTACCTGACCGAGTTCGGCTCCTGGCACTGGCTGTTCCTGATCAACGTGGTGCCGGGCATTCTGGTCACCATCGCGGCCGTAACCCTGATCGACTTCGACGAGCCGGACTGGTCGCTGTTCGATCATTTCGACTGGGTCGGTTTCGCCGCCATGGCCATCTTCCTGGGGTCGCTGGAGTTCGTTCTGGAGGAGGGGCAGAAGGACGACTGGTTCCAGAGCGAGGAGATCGTGCTCTTCACCGCGCTGACCCTTGGCGGAGCGGCGGTGTTCTTCTGGCGGGCCTTCACCGCGCGCGAACCGGTGGTGGACCTGCGCGCCTTCTCCGACAAGAACTTCACCATGGGCTGCATCTTCAGCTTCACCATGGGCATCGGCCTCTACGGGCTGACCTATCTCTATCCGATCTACCTGAGTTCGGTGCGCGGCTACAATTCGCTGCAGATCGGCGAGACCATGTTCGTCACGGGCGCGGCCATGTTCCTGACGGCGCCGGTCGCCGGCCGGCTGATGAGCCTGCTCGATCCGCGCGTGATGATGGGCATCGGCTTCGGCGGCTTCGCGCTGGGCACCTGGATGGTGACCGGCCTGACGCACGACTGGGATTTCTGGGAGCTGTTCGTGCCGCAGATCCTGCGCGGCTGTTCCCTGATGATCTGCATGGTGCCGATCAACAACATCGCGCTGGGCATGTTGCCGCCCTCGATGATCAAGAACGCCTCGGGTCTGTTCAACCTGACGCGGAACCTGGGCGGTGCCGTCGGCCTGGCCATCATCGGCACGCTGCTGACCAACCGGCAGGATTTCCACTATGCCCGGCTCGGCGAAAGCCTCAACTGGTCGCGCCCCATCGTCAACGAGACGCTCGAGATGATGACCCGCGCCTATTCCGAGCTTGGCGACGCGGCAAGCCTGGCCGGACTGAAGGCCCTGTCGAACATGACCACCCGCGAGGCCTTCGTGATGGCCTTCGCCGATGTGTTCTTCCTGCTGACGTTCCTTTTCGTCGCGCTTCTGGCCGCGCTTTTCCTGGTGGACAAGCCAAAGCCCGGCGGCGGTGGCGGGGGCGGGCACTGAGCCCGCCGCGACCCCGTTTCAGCCGTCAGTCGCCGCCGACGTTTTCCGCGATGCGCCGCGCGCAGTCGCATGACGCCTCCGCCGCACGGTCGATGTCGAGATCCTGCAGGGCCACGACGCCGACACAGGCCTCCAGATGCAGGTCCGCGCCCTGTGGCGCGCGGATCGGCGCGGCGACACCCACCGCGCCCGCCTGAAGTTCGCCGCGGGTGACCGCGTAGCCGTCCCGCCGCACGGTCTTCAGCGCATCCGTGTCCTCGTCCTGTTCCTGTCTCAGCGCGGCGATCGCCAGCCCGGCGGCCCCGCGTGACAGCGGATGGCGGCTGCCGACCCGGTAGGACACGCCGAGCAGCATCCCTTCGGGCTCCGCGACCTGAACGGCCACGCATTCGGACCCGTGTCCGACACAGAAGAAGGCGGTCGCCCCTGTGCGTTCGGCAAGGTCCTGCAGGTGCGGGCGGACCCTGGCGCGCAATTGCGGCTCGACGCGCGAGGCAAGCGCGACGATGCCGCCGCCGAGCGAGATCCTGCCGGCACGGGAGCGCGACACGAGCAGGTGCTCCTCCAGCGTCGACACCAGGCGATAGGCGATTGCCCGATGGACGCCGAGCGCCTCGGCGATTTCGGCAATCGTCAGCCCCTCTTCCTTCTCGGCGACGATTTCCAGAACGCGCAATCCGCGCGAGAGGGTCTGCAGGCTCATGCGCGCAGGTCCCCCGTGCCGCTGGTCGCCTCCGTTTCGTGCCTTCCGGTCATTTGGTGCCTGTCCTCCCGCATGTTCCCGTCAGACCCTGGCGCACCGTCGGCTCGTCAGAGTTGACAGGGCATCTCCGTCTCGGTAGTTTTTCATATATAGAACACACTGTGCGATATTAGTAAATTGCCAAAAGGAGGCCGGAGCGCGCCGGTCGATTTCCGCAAGGGCTGCGGACGTGGCGCGACAATTGGGCCATCGGGTGGAAACAGCGCGCCGCCGTCGTTTTGCGACAGGGCGCGGAGGGAGACGGGAGGACGCTCATGACGTCCAGCATGGCGGCGCCGGATGCGGCGACGGCCCGAGTCCGTATGGACGAGGCGCTGATGGAAGAGGCCCTGGCGCAGGGTTGTCCGGTGGCGCGCGCGGCGCGTGCGGGCGGATGCCCGATGGGCGATCTTGCCGCCCGGACCTCCGGGTTCGATCCCTTCGGCGAGGACTACCAGCTCGATCCGGCCGAGGCGCTGCGTTTTTCCCGCGAGCAGGCGCCGGTTTTCTACGCGCCGAAGCTCGGCTACTGGGTCGTCAGCCGCTACGAGGACATCAAGGCGGTCTTCCGCGACAACATCACCTTCTCGCCGTCGGTCGCGCTTGAGAAGATCATGCCGGTCTCCGACGAGGCGATAGCGGTTCTCAAGCGCTACGACTATGCCATGAACCGCACGCTGGTGAACGAGGACGAGCCGCAGCACACGGAGCGCCGTCGCGCGCTCATGTCCCACTTCGAGCCGGAGGCGCTCGCCCATCACGAGGCGATGGTGCGCCGGCTGACGCGCGAGTATGTCGACCGGTTCATCGCGCGGGGCGAGGCGGATCTGGTCGAGGAGATGCTCTGGGAGCTGCCGCTCACGGTGGCGCTGCACTTCCTCGGCGTTCCGGAAGAGGACATGGACCGGCTGCGCGACTTCTCCGTCGCCCATACGGTCAACACCTGGGGACGACCGACCCGCGAGGAGCAGGTGGCGGTCGCCGAGGGCGTCGGCCAGTTCTGGGCCTATGCGGGCAAGGTGCTGGAGCGCATGCGCGCCAACCCGGACGCCGACGGCTGGATGCCCTATGCGATCCGCCGGCAGAAGGACCTGCCGGACGTCGTCACCGACAGCTATCTCCACTCCATGATGATGGCGATCATCGTCGCCGCCCACGAGACGACGGCCCATGCCTCGGCGAACATGTTCCGCCGCCTGCTGGAAAACCGCCATCTGTGGGAGGAGATCTGCGCCGACCCGTCGCTGATTCCCAACGCGGTCGAGGAATGCCTGCGCCATTCCGGTTCCGTCGTGGCATGGCGGCGCATCACCACCGCGCCGACCGAGATCGGCGGTGTCGAGGTGCCGGAGGGCGCGCGCCTGCTGGTGGTCACGGCCTCGGCCAACCACGATCCGGCCCATTTCGAGAACCCGGACGACATCGATCTCTACCGCCACAACACCGCCGACCACCTGACCTTCGGCTATGGCAGCCACCAGTGCATGGGCAAGAACCTCGCGCGCATGGAGATGCGCATCTTCCTTGAGGAGTTCACCCGCCGCCTGCCGCACATGAAGCTGGCGAAGCAGGAGTTCACCTTCCTGGCGAACACCTCCTTCCGCGGCCCCGAGCATCTTCTGGTCACCTGGGATCCGGCGCTCAACCCGGAGGCGCGGGACGAGGCGGCGCTGGAGCCGCGCGCGGAGTTCC
Organism: Stappia sp.; assembly: GCA_002722295.1. Classification (GTDB taxonomy): domain Bacteria; phylum Pseudomonadota; class Alphaproteobacteria; order Rhizobiales; family Stappiaceae; genus Stappia. The sequence continues at coordinate 78,582 of PBLF01000013.1, forward strand.
CCGTCGGGGCACCCAACGTCAAGGATCTCGCCCGCACCCTGCGGCTTGCGGACAGGCGCGAGATCGCCAGGGGCATCGTCGCCCTGCGGCTCGAGGATCCCCATGGCCGCCCGCTGCCCGAGTGGAGCGCCGGCGCCCATGTCGATCTCCTGTTCGAGGATTTCGAGAACAGCTATTCCCTGTGTGGCGACCCGTCGGACAGGAGCTGTCTCGAGGTCGCGGTGCTGCGCGAGGACGAGGGGCGCGGCGGTTCGGTCGCGATCCATGAGCGGCTTTTCGCCGGCGACACGGTTCGCGTTCGGGGCCCCAAGACCCATTTCCGTCTCGACGAGGGTGCGCCGCGCTACGTGCTGATCGCCGGCGGCATCGGCATCACGCCGATCCTCGCCATGGCCGACCGGCTGAAGCGGCTCGGCAAGCCCTACGAACTGCACTACGCCGGGCGCTCGCGCGCAACCATGGCCTTCCTGGACCGCATCGGGGCGGACCACGGCGAGGCCCTGCGGCTCTATCCCGGCGACGAGGGCGGGAGGCTGGACCTCGCGGCGCTGCGCGAGGCGGTTGCCGTTTCGCCCGCCGGGGTCTATGCCTGCGGTCCGGAGCGGCTGCTCGCCGCGCTGGACGTGATTGCCGAAGGCTGGCCCGAGGGCACGCTCAAGGTCGAGCACTTCCATGCCGGTTCCGCCGCGCCCGATCCGGAGCGCGACCGGCCTTTCGAGGTCGATCTCGCCGATTCCGGCTTCTCGGTCACGGTTCCGTCCGACCGCACGCTTCTGCAGGCGCTGCGCGAGGCCGGCATCGATGTCCCCAGCGACTGCGAGGAGGGGCTTTGCGGCACCTGCGAGGTCGCGGTCATGTCGGGAGAGGTCGATCATCGCGACAAGGTTCTGAGCAAGGCCGAGCGCGAGGAAGGAAAACGCATGATGGCATGCTGCTCGCGTGCCACGGGGAGGATCGGGCTGGCGCTTTGAGCCGGTTCGCAAGTCGCGCCGCCGTGCTGACCGGTGGCGCCAAGGAGGGAGTGAAACGCACATGACGACGAAATCCGTTCTCGCCGGGGTGGCGCTGGCCGCGCTCACGGCCACCGCGGCGCTGCCGGCCTCGGCGCAGGAAATCACGCTGAAGCTCAGCCATTTCCTGCCGCCGGTCCACGGCATCCACACAGACTTCATCGAGCCCTGGGCGAAGGACGTCGAGGCCTGCACCGATGGCCAGGTCAAGATCCAGGTCTTCCCGGGCGGCACGCAGCTCGGCAACGTCGCCAAGCAGCAGGAGCAGGTGCTCGCCGGCGTGGTCGACATCGCCCACGGCCTCACGGGCCTGCCGCGCGGCCGGTTCCCGCGCACCTCGATCATCGACATCCCGTTCCTGACCGGTGACGCGGGCGTGGCCAGCCAGACGCTCTGGGCCATGTTCCCCGACCACCTGTCGCAGGAGTACAAGGGCCTCAAGGTGCTTGCGCTTCATGCCCACAACGGCGGCCTGATCCACACGTCGGAGAAGAAGGTCACCTCCATGGAGGACATGCAAGGCCTGCGCATCCGCACGCCGAGCCCGGCCGTGTCCGCCATGCTCGAGGAGCTTGGCGCCATTCCGCAGGGCATGCCTCCCGGTCAGGTCTACGAGGGCCTGCAGAAGGGCGTGATCGACGGCACCGTGTTCCCGTGGGATCCGGTCAACTCGTTCAAGCTCTCCGAGGTGCTGAACTACGATCTCGACGCCGGCGTCTACACGGTCTCGTTCTTCTTCGTGATGAACCAGAACAAGTATGACAGCCTGCCCGAGAACGTGCGCGCCTGCATCGACAAGTACTCCGGCGACGGCCTCGTGGCCAAGTTCGGCGACTGGTGGGATGCCTGGGACGCGCCGGGCAAGGCGGCCGCCGAGGCCAAGGGCAACGAGATCACGGTTCTCTCCGACGAGGAGCGCGCGCGCTGGCGCGAGGCGCTGCAGCCCATGATCGCCTCCTATCTCGAGACGCTGAAGAGCGAGGGCGTCGAGGATCCGGAAGGCCTCTACAAGACGGCACAGGACTATGTCGCCCAGTTCTCCAAGTAAGAACGGGCCGGAAACGGACGAGCGGGCCGGGGGCGCGAAAGCGGCCCCGGCTCGCGGCCGTCTCGGGCTTGCCGCCGAGTGGCTCTTCCGCGCCTGCGCCATGTTCGGCATGGCCTGCCTGTTCGGCGCCGGGGGCGTCACCGTCGTCGACATCGTGCTGCGTGCCTTCGGCAGCGCCATCTTCGGTGCCGTCGACATCGTCCAGCTCCTGATCATGGCGACTGCCTTCTCGGCGATCCCCTACGCCTTCTTCCGTGACGGTCACGTGAGCGTCGACATCCTCACCCAGTCCTTCCCGCCCGCCGTCCAGGCGGTCATGCGGGCGGTGACCGCGCTCGCCTCGGCCGTGGTGATGGTGCTGATCCTCTATTACGGCTGGGAAGCAGCCAAGTTGCAGATGATGTTCGGCGACAAGTCGCAGAACATCGGAATTCCCATGGTCTGGTACTGGCTCGCGCTGGTGATCGGCTCCGGCCTCTCCGTGCTCGCCTGCCTCGTCACCGCCCTGACCGCCCTTCTCTCCCTTCGCGCAAGTCCGGGGGCAAATTCCTGATGTCCGCACCGATCGTGGGCCTTCTCGGCTTTGCCGCGACGCTCGTCCTCATCCTGCTGCGCGTTCCCGTCGCGATCGCCATGGCGATCACCGGCATCGCCGGTTTCTGGGTGCTCAACGGCTGGATGGGCGTCGGCTTCATCCTGGGGTCCGGACCCTTCGAGGCCGTGTTCCCCTATTCGCTGTCGGTCGTGCCGCTGTTCATCCTCATGGGCGTCTTCGCGGCTCAGGCGGGACTGTCGCGCTCGCTCTACGATGCGGTGAACGCCTTCACCGGCCATTTCCGTGGCGGCCTCGCCATGGCCACCGTCGGCGCCTGCGCGCTCTTCGGCGCCGTGTGCGGCTCGTCGCTGGCCACCAGCGCCACCATGTGCCAGGTCGCGCTGCCCGAAATGCGCCGCCATGGCTACGACGACCGCCTCGCCACCGCCTCCATCGCCGCAGGCGGCACGCTGGGCGTGCTCATTCCCCCCTCGGTGATCCTGGTGCTCTATGGTCTGCTGACCGAAACCTCGATCGGCCAGCTCTTCGTCGCGGCGCTGCTGCCCGGCCTGCTGGCGACCCTGCTCTACATGGGCGCGGTCTGGGTGCAGGTTCGCCGTCGTCCGGAGCTCGGACCGGCAAGCGAGCGTCACACCTGGGGCGAGCGCATCGTGGTTCTCGGCCGCGTGTGGAAGGTGCTGCTGCTGTTCCTCGTCGTGATCGGCGGCATGTACCAGGGGTGGTTCTCGCCCACGGAAGCGGCGGCCGTCGGCGCGCTGGGCGCGTTCTTCATCGCGCTCCTGTCCGGCCGTCTCACCCGATCCGTCTTCATGGACAGCATCAGCCAGACCGCACAGACCAGCGGCATGATCTTCATGATCCTGATCGGTGCGAGCCTGTTCAACTACTTCATCGAGACGTCCAACCTGCCGACCTTCCTGGTCTCGACCATCAACGATGCCGGGCTCGCACCCTACACGGTGCTGTTCCTCGTCATCCTGTTCTACATCGGTCTGGGGTGCGTCATGGACGCGCTCTCCATGGTGCTGCTGACCATTCCCTTCATCTTTCCGATGGTCGCGGCGCTCGATTTCAATCCGGTGTGGTTCGGCATCATCGTCGTGACGGTGGCCGAGATCGGCCTCATCACGCCACCGGTGGGGATGAACCTCTTCGTCATCCAGGCGGCGGCGAGCGACGTGCGCCAGGCCACGATCTTCAAGGGCATAGGTCCCTTCCTCGTCGCCGATGTGGTGCGCGTGTCGATCCTCGTCGCGATTCCCGCGATCTCGCTCTGGCTTCCGAGCCTGATGTACTGAGCGGGGCGGAGGGAGTGGTGACAGGGCCGCACCCTCCGCAATCCTGACGGGAATTGGATTGAAATTACGCAACGTATAGTATCCCCCTCAAGGGGGACCCGATCCCCCGTCCCGAGCGGGGGAGGCGGACGTGAGCGGGATTGTCGGCTGGGTCGATTTCGACCGTGAACTCGCCGCGCGTGGCGGTCTCCTGCGTGCCATGACCGAGTGTCTTGCCGCGCGCGGCCCGGACGGTGGCGGTATCTGGCTGTCCGCCCATGCCGCGTTCGGCCTGCGCCGGCTTGACCATGGCGGGCCGGGTGCCACGGGCCTGCGCCCCCTCGTGCTCCAGGTTCCCGCCGGCGAGGTCGCCTGTCTCATGGCCGGCGGTTTCGACAATCGTGAGGAGCTTGCCGCCGACCTCGAAAGCCGGGGCGCCGCGCTTCCCGGTCATCCATGGCCGCCTCACGACGACACGGCGCTCGCCCTTGCCGCGTTTCTCGCCTTTGGCGCCGAGGCGGCGGAACGTCTCGACGGCGCCTTCGCGCTTGCGGTCTGGGACGGGCCGTCGCGCACGCTGCATCTGGCGCGGGACCGCTTCGGCGTGCGCCCGCTGTACTATCACGCCCATGAGGGCGGGCTTGTCTTCGCCTCCAAGCCGGCTGCCATCCTGGCCAACCCGCTGTTTCGGCCGCGCCTCGACCCTGACCGGTTGCCGGTGGCACTGCAGCCGCGTCTGGCGTTGCCCGGCGAGACGCCGCTCACCGGCCTTTTCGAGGTGCCACCGGCCCATGTGGTGTCGCTGTCGCCCCGGGGGCTGACGCGGCGGCGCTACTGGCGGCTTGAAAGCCGGCCGCACCGGCATGGCTTTGCCGACACCGCCGCCCATGTCCGCCACCTGCTCGAGCGTGCCGTTGCATGTCAGGCGCCGGGTGACCAGCCGCTTGCCGCGATGCTCTCGGGCGGGATCGATTCGACCTCCGTCGCCGCGCTTGCGGCCGCGCGCCGTGACGAGGGCACATCACCGCTCGCCACCTTCTGCCTGCGTTTCGCCGACGACGACCGGCATTTCGCGGGCTCCGAACTGCGGCCCGACATCGACGCGCCCTTCGCCGAACTTGCCGCCCGGCACATGGGCAGCGACCATGCGACCCTCACGCTTGGACCGGACGATCTCGCCGCCGCGCTGCCGCTCACCCGCGCCGCCCGCGACCTTCCCGCCTGGGGCCAGTTCGACGCATCCATGGCGTGTCTTTTCGCACGAATGCGCCGCCATGCGCGGATCGGGCTTTCGGGGGAGGCGGCCGACGAGATCTTCGGCGGCTATCCGCATTTCTTCAAGGATGAGGTGCTGGCGCGGCCGGGCTTTCCCTGGGCCGGGGACGGGGTGCGGCTCGCCGACTATCTGGCGCCGGACCTGCTGGCGCGTTGCGATCCGCGCGGCCAGGAGACCGAGCGCTGCGCGGCGCTCCTGCGAGAGGTTCCCCGTCTGGAGAGCGACACGCCGCGCGAGGCGCGTCTTCGCGAGGTGCTCTGGCTCGGCATGGCCGGCCCGCTGTCCGTGATCATCGACCGCAAGGACCGCATGTCCACGGCGCAGGGGATCGAACTGCGGATGCCGTTTCTCGATCACCATCTGGTCGAGTACGTGTGGAACGTTCCCTGGGAGATGAAGACGCAAGGTGGCGTCAAGGGGCTTCTCAAGGCGGCGATGGCGGATGTTCTGCCGCCGGAAACCCTGTCGCGGCGCAAGAGCGCCTACCCGCACGTACAGCATCCCGACTACGATGCGGCCCTGATTGCCGCCGCCCGCCGGCTTGCGGCCGACGGGACCTCTCCCGTCGCGGCGCTGTTCGACCGGCCCCGCCTTGGGGCGCTGGTGGAGGAGATCGCGGCCGGCAGCGACGCACGGCTTGCCGGCACCATGCTGCCCGGCGGCGCGAGCCTGCCGCACATGCTGATTCAACTTGTGGAACTCGACGAATGGGTGAAAACCTGCGGCGTGGAAGTCGGGACCGCGTGAGGCGCCCGCCACCGCGCCGGAAGGGTCACGCATGACAGGTTCGCAGTTCCCCGCGGTGTCCCCCGGCGGCGACATGGCGCTCCCGCCGGGGCTTGTCCTGCGTGCTGCCGGTGCCGGCGACGCCGAGGTGCTTGCCGTGCTCGTGCGTGATGCCTTTTCCGATCATGTCGGCCTCGTCGAACCGCCGCCCTCGGCGGTGCGGGAAACCGGCGCGCGCATCGAGGCGCATCTGGCCTCCGGCGGACAGGCGCTGATGGTCGTTGCTCGGGACGACCCGGCGACGCCGCTTGCCGCCTGTCTCTTTCATGGCATCGAAAACGGATTGCACATCGCCCGGCTGGCCGTGTCGCGCACGGCAAGGCGTCGGGGGCTGGCGCTTGCCCTGCTCGGCGCCGTCGAGGCGCGCGCGCGAAGGGAGGGGCTTTGCCGGCTCGTGCTGCAGACGCGTCTCGCCCTTGTCTCCAACCGGGCGCTGTTTGCCCGCGCGGGCTACTGCGAGGTGTCGTTCCACGCCCATCCGGGGTTTGACGCGCCGACGTTCGTCGAGCTGGAAAAGTCGCTTGGGGCGCCTCGCTGAGACGAGTGGCCCGGGCCAGGGCGCGCGGGTCGGTCAGGAAGGGGACTTCGGCTTGCGCCGGGCGATGATCTCGGCGATGCGCTGCGTGTCCTCCGCCTGCAGGTGCCGCCCGGAGTCCAGAAGCTCGCTTGTGTATTCCTCGTAGGTGAGCCCGAGACGCTCCGCTTTCCTGATGCGGAACAGCGCGACGTCGCGCGAGACCGGGGCGAAGGCCTTCTTGCGAGCCGTGCGCCAGGCCACATAGGTGCGGATCGGTCCGGTGCCCCAGGCGGGCACATGCGGCTCCTCGTCCAGCGGCGGCCCGCCGTTGTGCCCGATCTCGGCCACCGCCGGCGGGACGGCCCGCCTGGCGCGGGGGCGAATGACACGTCGGCGCGGGGGCGGTTCGCTCAAGGCTGTCTGATCCCGTCAGATCGGCGGTTGATGGGTAGAGGTGCGCCTGTCTTCCTCCAGGAGAACGCGCATTGCAAGGAATGCGAGGGATTATATTTGCCAGCTGACTCCGAAACAACCATTCCGTGTGGTTTTCCGTCCGTCCGTGACCGTCGGGACTTGAAACGGGGGAGCTGACGGTCGACCCCCAAGGTGTCTTGGGTCTGTTTATATTAGTAATATATATCAACAAGATGGAAGATATTCCGAGCGCGCGGGCCTTGCGGCGATCTCGGATGCATCCCGAAAATGACGTAAGGTAAGTATTTTCTTGACTCTCTATATTTTGCGTTGCAGTGTTGAATTATACACGCATTGAGGGTTGCTGCGGTCTGGAGGCCGGACATCGTGCGGACGCAGGTCCGCGCGGGCCGTCGACGACGGCTGGTCATGTGAGGGGCGTGGGCCGGGGAGGGACGGATGGTCGAGCTTGTTCCGCTTGCCGAGCGCATCGGCACGGAGGTCCGGGGAATCGATGTGACCCGCCCCATCCCCGACGCGGTTTTCGAGCGTATCTACAAGGCGTGGCTCGACAGCACGATCCTGCTGATCCGGGAGCAGGAAATGACCCCGGACCAGCATGTGGACTTCACGCGCCGCTTCGGCGAGGTGGTCAGCTACACCCGCCGGGAATTTGCCGAGGGCGGCCGGCCCGAGATTCTGGTCCTGTCCAACCGGACGGAGGAAGGGCGCCCGGTCGGCTCCCCGGTCAGCGGCCGGGTCTGGCACACCGACGGGCATTACCTTCCCGCTCCCCCGGCCGGCTCCATGCTTCATGCCATCGAGGTGCCGCCGGAGGGCGGCGACACGCTGTTCGCCAACATGTTCGCCGCCTGGGAGGATCTCCCTGCTCGGGTTAAGGAGCGGATCGAGGGGCGCGAGGTGGTGATCTCACGCGTTCGCTCGCGGCCCTACAACTATCCCGACCGCCCGCCGCCCACCGAGGCGCAGCGCGCCGAATGGCGGGACCAGCCCCAGCCCATGGTGCTTGCCCATCCGGAAACCGGGCGCAAGGCGCTCTACGTGGGCGGCAGCGTGCCCTGGCACGTGGTGGGCATGGATGAGGCGGAAAGCGCGCCGCTGGTCACCTTCCTGCAGGAGTTTTCGGTGCTGCCGCGCTTCACCTACCGCCATCGCTGGCGGGCCGGCGACATCATCCTGTGGGACAACCGCAGCGCCATGCACCGCGCGACCCCCTATGACATGGACCGGTATCACCGGCACATGCATCGCACCACGCTCGCCGCGCGCCACTAGCGTCCGCCCGCGTGACACGGTCAGGAGATGCCATGACCCGTGACGGCAGCAGCATCGCACCGGAGACCGAGGGGCCGGCGGGTTCCGTGGACGTGCTCGTGGTCGGTGGCGGCGCGGCGGGGCTTCTGCTCGCCCTCCGGTTGAGCGAGGACGCGGACCGCCGGGTCGTGGTGCTCGAGGCCGGGCGCCGCCGCCGCTCTCCGCTGCTCTCGATTCCGGCCGGCGAGACGCTGCTGCTCGGCAACCCCGACTACGACTGGCGGTTCGCCACCGAACCCGACGCGACCCTTGACGGTCGCTCGCTGTCGATCCCGCGCGGACGCCTCGTGGGCGGCTCGGCGGCGATCAACGGCATGATCTTCGTGCGCGGCCAGCGCGACGACTTCGACCGCTGGGCGGCCATGGGCTGCGAGGGCTGGTCCTGGGAGGATGTGCTGCCGTATTTCCGGGCGCTGGAGGACTGGCAGGGCGCGGCGTATGGCGACGGCGCGCAGGCAACGCGCGGCGCTGGCGGGCCGATCCGCGTCGAGCTTCCCCGTGATCGCGAGCCGCTGGCCGGAGTGTTCCTGGAGGCCGCGCGCCAGGCCGGCTATCCGCTCGATCCCGACTACAACTCCGGCACGCCGGACGGCTTCGCCCTCTCGCAGGTCTCGGCACGCGCGGGCCGGCGGTCGAGCGTCGCCGGCGAAACCCTGAGGCGGCTGCGTGCCCGCGAGAATGTCGAGATCGTCGAGGAGGCCACGGCCACGGGTCTGGTGCTTCGTGGACGCCGATGCCTGGGCGTCTCCTGGCGGCGCGACGGGGCGGAGACGACGACGCTCGCCCGCGAGACCGTGCTGGCCGCCGGCACCATCGGCTCGCCGCATCTCCTGCAGCTCTCGGGTATCGGCGAGCCGGAGGCCCTGGCGCGGGCCGGGATCGTCTGCCGGCACGCGCTATCAGGTGTCGGCGCGGGGTTTCGCGATCACCTGGCCGCGCGGTTGCGCTGGCGGGTCAGGCTGCCGGTCGGCGTGCGTGCGCTGACCTTCAACGAGCGCACGCGCGGCATCTCCTTCCTGCGCGAGATCGCCCGCTACATGCTGGTCCGCCGGGGCGTTCTCGCCTCCCCGATCGCCACATGCGTCGGTTTCGCGCGCTCCGACCCGCGCGAGCCCGTCCCGGACCTCCAGTTCCATTTCGCGCCGGCGAGCTATCCCGTTTCCGCCGCGCCGACACGCCGGCTCGATCCCCTGCCCGGCATGACCATCGGCGTTTACCCGATGCGCCCGGAGGCGGAAGGCCGCGTACACGCGGTCTCATCCGATCCGCTCGCGCCGCCCGCCATCGAGACCGCATTCCTCGCCCCCGAAGCGGACCGGCGGAGGCTCATTGCCGGCATGCGCATCGCACGGCGCATCGTCGCCCAGCCGGCCTTCGATCCCGTGCGCGGTGAGGAACTGGTTCCCGGTTCCGCGCATGAGGACGACGCGGCCCTGCTCGATCACCTGCGCGCGGGGGCGGACACCTCCTACCATCCGGTCGGCACCTGCCGGATGGGCACGGGCGCGGATGCCGTCGTCGATCCCGAGCTGCGGGTCCACGGGCTCGAGGGCCTGCGGGTTGCGGATGCCTCGATCATGCCGACCCATGTCTCCGGCAACACCCAGGCGGCGGCGATGATGATCGCGGAAAAGGCCGCCGCCCTCCTGCGGGCGGGGGAGCGTGGGGCGGGCGAACGGGAGACCGTCCAGGAGCTGCGTGTCTGCCCGGGCGACCCTCGGGCGCGGGACGTCGCCGCGCTGCTGTCCGCCTCGGAGGAGCATGCCCATGCGCTTTATCCGGCGGATGGCGTCCACCTTCTCGACCGGGCGGAGCTGACGCGCTCCGGCGTTGCCTTTCTCGTGGTCCGGCGTGGCGCGGGGAAGGCGCTCGGCTGCGCCGCCCTGGTGGAGGAAGACGATGGCCACGGCGAGATCAAGCGCATGTTCGTGGCGCCTTCCGCCCGGCGGACGGGAGTGGCGCGCGCGCTTCTCGCCGCGCTCGAAAGCGAGGCCCGTCGCAGGGAGCTTCACGTCCTGCGCCTTGAAACCGGGCCGGCCCAGCCGGAAGCGCTGGCGCTCTATAGGGCCGCCGGCTTCCGCGATCGTGGGCCCTTCGGCAGCTACCGTGCCCACCCGGCGAGCCTGTTTCTGGAAAAACGGCTCGCGCATCCGGACACCACTCATCCTCTTGTCCCTCATCACGGAGCCCGGATCATGTCCGACCGTTTCGATCATGACGCCAATCTCGCGCGCGCCGGATCCTGGCGCGCTCACCGAAGCCCCTTCTGGCCGCCGGCGGAGGGTTACCGGCTCGCCTGCCTGGACATCGGCGCGGCCGGGCCGGATCTCGGCGGGGAGGCGGCGGCCCTGTTCGAACGCCTGCGCGCATTGATCGAGGCGGAATGGCAGGCGGAAAAGGCGGCCCGCCCGGACACACGCGCGGCCTTCCACGCGCCCGGCCCCATCGCCGACACGCTTGCCGCCCTTGCCGATCTTCTGCCGCGTGAGGAGGACCGGCTCGCCGCCCGCCTGCGCGCCGCCGCCATTCGCGACGGCTACACGGACGAGACGCTGGAAAAGCTCGCGGCCATCGACGAGGAGGTGACGCTGGTCGCGGGGCGCATCTCCACCTGGTACGGCAAGGAAACCGGCGGCCTCGCCACGGCCTTCGCCTGCCGGCGCGACGCGGGGCTCCTCGCCACGGTGGAGGCGGCGTGCGACCGGCTCGGCGATGTCGCGGCACGCCTGCGGGACCTGCATGCCCACCTGCGTCTCGGCGCACTGCCGGCCTTCGTTCCCGCCGATCTCTTCTTCATGGCCGGGGAGGGCAACCGACACCCCAAGCATGTCGCCTACTTCCTGCCCGAGGACGAGGGCGTCAAGCATTCGCCCTTCAAGAAGACCTGCTACTTCGCCAACACCCATCGCGGGCTCGTGGGGGCGCTCGGCCTGCCGCTCGCCCGCGAGATCCTCGATCTCGGCCGCCCCCTGCCCGTGGATGTTGCCGGCTTCGGCGTCTTGCCGGTGCTCGGCGTCCATGCCCATGAGGCGGGGCATTTCGTCCACCGCGAAGGGGGCGGCTTCAAGGCGCTGAACGCCGCCGACCGCTGGGCTTCCGTCACGCTGCAGGAGGTTGCCGCTGACACCTTCGCCCTCGTTGCGCTTGCCGATGTCCTGGCGCCGGCCGCCGGTCATCCGGCGGAGGAGGCCGTCGCCTACCATCTCGCCGAATGCCTGCGCTACGTGGATCGCGGCCTCGGCCTCTTCCCCGATGGCGACGGCATGTATCTGCAGCTTTCCTATCTCGTCTCGCTCGGAGCGCTGGAACTCGTTCCAGGTGGCGAGGGGACGCCGCCGCGCCTTTGCGGCGATCCCGAGGTGGTTCTTGCCGGCTTCCGCTCGCTTGCGCGTGTGCTGGCCGACACGTTGCTCGCTGGCGACGTGGAGCGCTCCCTCGCCCTGTACCGCGATTTCGGTCCGGCCGGCCAGGCACGGCATCTCGCCCCGCTCGTCGCCCATCTGTCCACGCGACCCGGCGCGTCGCTCGAGTACCTGCAGGAGCCCGCCGGCGCGGTGTCGTCCGCCGTTGTGCTTGCAAGCTAGCCGATCCCTGGAACCCAAGGAGAGTGATGATGGCCCAGATTCTCGGAAAACCGCATCCGGCCGCCGGTCCCGCCGGAGGCCTGTCGGGCCTCGCCGGGCTCGACCGGGTCCATGCCTACTACTGCGATCCGCGCCAGACCGGCGGCAAGGACACCCGCACCATCTACGAGATCTGGGAGGCGGGCGAGGCGTTCGACGATTCCGTTACCCCCTCCACCTACTGCCCGGACTACCGGGCCCATGTGGTGCTCAAGATCCTTTCGCTCACCGCGAAGGGCGCGCGGATCTTCTCCATCGGTTGCGGCAATGCCTTCGTTGAGGCGGATCTCGTGCGCGAAGGGCGCTACGTGCAGGCGATCGACTGCAATCCCGAAGCGGTGGACCTTGCGGCGCGCAAGGACGTGGAAGCCTTCGTCTCCGACTTCCATTCGCTTCCCGATGGCTATCTCGCCGCCTTCGACGTGATCTACGCCGACGGGCTGCTCGGCCACCTCTACCGGGAAGGGACGGGTCTTTCCGCTTTCTACGACACGCTGGCCCGCCTCGCCCCGAAGCCCGGTGCCTTCCTGGTCTTCTCCAATGACGCCCCGCTGGCGCGCGGACTGCGGGTCGAGCCGCACAAGCGGGTGGAGGACTTCTGGATGCTGTCGCGGGAGGAACTGCGCGAGGGCGTTGCCGCCGACGGCTACCTTCCGGTGGAGGACTATCACTTTCCCTATGTCCGTCCGGTGAGCGGCCTGCGCAACCGCACGCTTTGCATCGCCTGCGTGCCCGGAGGCGGTGTGCGGCGGGCGGCGGGCTGATGCCCGCCTCGCCAGCCTTCCTGGAGCGCCTGGCACGTGTCGTGCCGGACCTTGCGCGCGGCTATGGTACGCCGTTCCATGTCTATGACGCCGCCGGCATCCTCGCCTCGCACCGGGCCGTCGTCTCCGCCTTCGGGGACTGGCCCGCGCGACAGCATTTCGCGGTCAAGGCGCTGCCCAATCCGGCGGTGCTGAAGCTGCTTGCGGAGGCGGGCAGCGGGCTCGACTGCTCCTCGCCCGCGGAGCTGCTGCTGGCCGACGCGGCAGGCGTTACGGGGCGGGACATCGTCTTCACCTCCAACAACACGACACGGGCCGAATACGAAATGGCGCTGGCGCGCGGTTGTCTCGTCACCTTCGACGATGTTGCCCACATGGACCGCGCGCAAAGGCTGCCCGGGACGGTGGCCTTCCGGGTCGCGCCGCACACGGGCGGCGCTTCCTCGGCGCTGATGGGGGCGGCCGGCGCGTCGAAGTTCGGCGTTCCGCGCGGGCGTCTGGCGGAGGCCTATGCGCGGGCCCGGGCGCGCGGCGCCCGCTCTTTCGGCATCCACGGCATGACCTGCGCCAATGAACTCGACCTCGCCCGCGCGCTTCAGGCGGCCCGCGACCTCGTCGCGACCGCGCTTGAGGTGGAACGGGAGGCGGGCATCACCTTCGACTACGTCAACGTCGGCGGCGGGCTTGGCATTCCCTACAGGCCCGGCGAGGCCCCCTTCGACCTTGCCGGCTGGGCGGCCGGACTGGTCGGCCTGCTGCGCGAGGCGTTCGGGGGACGCCAGGTGCGGCTGGTGACGGAACTCGGCCGCATCGTGACGGGCCCGCACGGCGTTCTGGTGACCACGGTCGTCAACCGGCTCGACAAGGGGCGGGCCATCGTCGGGCTGGATGCCTCCATGTCGGCGCTCATGCGCCCGGGCTTTTATGAAAACGCCTGGCATCACGTGACGCTGCCGTTTGCCGGGAAGGAGCGGCCGCGCGTCCTTGCCGACGTCGTGGGCTCGCTGTGCGAGAATGTCGACCGTTTCGCCGTGGCGCGCGAGATGCCGGACACGCGCGAGGGCGAGATCGTCTATATCCACGATACCGGAGCCCACGGGGCCGCCATGGGCTTCACCTACAACGGTCGCCTGCGCCCGGCCGAACTCCTGCTCATGCCCGCCGACGGCGTGCTGGAAATCCGCCGCGCGGAGACCTTTTCCGACTATGTGGCGACCGTGGTCGAAGGAGGGCGCCCGCTCGAGTTCACGCGCCACGCGGCCGAGTGAGAAAAGCGCAAGGTCCTGCATTCACCCCGTTTTGTGAACCGCATGTCGCGAGACCGGCGCCCCCGGTCCCTTGCCGTCCTTCACGCGACCGCTTGACGGGGAATCCCTTCGCTCCTATCGTTCCGCCCATTCGTTGGGGTGCCCTACCGGCTGAGAGGCGCGTTCGCGCCAACCCACTGAACCTGATCCGGGTCGTGCCGGCGTAGGGAACGAATGACCGCACCGGAGCGCAAGTCCGGTGCAGGCCCCGCGAGAGGGGGCCAGGCCATCCGCTTTCCCTCACATCGCCCCATGCGCCCGGATCCCTGACCACAGGGGCGGATCTTCGTGATCGCCCGACAGAACCGGGATCCGACATGCGCGCGAAGCCGCATCACGGCGAAACCTCCCTCCGCTCCGGCGCCGCCGCGCCGGCGATCGCCCTGACGATCGCCGGCTCCGACAGCTCGGGCGGAGCCGGCACACAGGCCGATCTCAAGACGTTTTCCGCGCTCGGCGTCTATGGCGCCAGCGTGATCGTGGCCCTCACGGCGCAGAACACGCGCGCCGTCACCGCCATTCACGACGTGCCGCTGGATGTCGTGGAGGCGCAGACCGCAGCCGTTCTCGACGATCTGGACGTGGGCGCGATCAAGATCGGCATGTTGTCCTCGCCGGACATCGTGCACACCGTCGCAAAGGCGCTTGAGGGATACGACGGGCCGGTCGTGCTCGATCCGGTGATCGTGTCGAAGTCGGGCGCCAAGCTCCTGCGGGACGAGGCCATCGACGCGCTCGTCTCGACGCTTCTCCCCCGTGCGACGCTGATCACGCCGAACCTTCCCGAGGCCGGTGCGCTGCTTGGCGAACCGGCGGCCCGCGACGACGAGGAAGCCCGCGCGCAGGGCGAGCGCCTCGCCCGTCTCGGTCCGGCAGTTCTCATGAAGGGCGGTCACGCGGAGGGGGCGCTCTGCACGGATCTCCTCGTCCTGCCCGGCGGCGGTCTGTCACGCTTTACCGCCCCGCGCATCGACACGCCCAACACGCATGGCACCGGCTGCTCGCTGTCCTCCGCCATTGCCGCCGGCCTTGCGAAGGGGCTGGAGATGGAGGACGCCGTCCGCGCCGCACATGACTGGTTGCAGGGTGCGATCAGGGCGTCCGACCGGCTCAAGGTCGGCTCGGGTCACGGTCCCGTGCACCATTTCCACCAGCTCTGGTCGGACCAGGAGCCCCGGGACGAGGTGACGTCATGACCCGGCAAACTATTGAAACCGTTTCGGTGGTGGGCGGCGGCGTCGTCGGGCTTTGCGTGGCCGTCGCGGCGGTCGAGCGCGGACTGAAGGTGACGCTTTTCGAGCGTGCCGGGGAGCCTGGCCCGGCCTCCTGTTCCTGGTGGGCCGGAGGGATGCTCGCGCCCTGGTGCGAAGGCGAAAGCGCGGAAGAACCGGTGGTTCGTCTCGGCGCGCAGGCGCTTTCCTGGTGGGGGGAGCGTGTCGAGGGTGTCGAGTTCAATGGCTCGCTCGTCGTGGCGCAGGCCCGCGACGCCGGCGAGCTGCGGCGCTTCGCGCGCCTGACCAGCGATTTCGAGACGATCCCGGCCGAACGGATCGATGAGCTGGAGCCCGATCTTGCGGGGCGTTTCCGGGAAGCTCTCTATTTTGCCGGCGAAGGACATCTGTCTCCCCGCCGCGCGCTTGTATCGCTCGTTGCCCGCCTGAAGGCGCTTGGCGCCGATCTGCGCTTCGGCCAGGAGATGCGCCCCGAGGATGCACCGGGCGATGCGGTCGTCGACTGTCGCGGGCTTGGTGCCAGGGACGCGCTTCAGGGGCTGCGCGGGGTCAAGGGCGAGATGCTGATGCTCCGTTGCACGGACGTGTCCCTTTCGCGCCCCGTGCGCCTGCTTCATCCCCGCATTCCGCTTTACGTGGTGCCGCGCGGCGAGGGGGTCTTCATGGTCGGGGCGACCATGATCGAGAGCGACGAACGCAACCGTATCTCCGCGCGGGCGATGATGGAGCTTCTCGGCTCCGCCTATCAGCTTCACCCGGCCTTCGCGGAGGCGGAAATCCTCGAGATCGGCGTCGATGTGCGCCCGGCCTTTGCCGACAACCTGCCCCGCCTCGTTCCCGACGGCCGCGTGCTGCGCGCCAACGGCACCTATCGCCACGGCTTCCTGCTGGCGCCCGCGCTGGGCGAGCAGGCGGCCGGTCTGCTTCTCGACCCTGCGTCAAACCCGGAGTTTCTTCATGGCCATTCACGTCAACGGCGCGCCGGCTGACGTCGCGCCCGGTCCGCTCACCGCGCTTCTCCAGGCGCTCGACTATGGCGACATGATTGTCGCCACGGCCGTGAACGGCGAGTTCGTGCCGGCCGAGGAGCGCGACACCACCGAGGTTCGCGACGGCGACCGCGTCGAGATCCTCGCCCCCATGCAGGGAGGCTGACACCATGCTCGATCTGTACGGAACCGGTGTCGAGAGCAGGCTTCTGCTCGGCACCGCGCTCTATCCCTCGCCCGCGATCATGGCCGACGCCATCCGCGCCGCGCGCTGCGACATCGTCACCGTATCGCTGCGCCGGGAAAGCGGTTCGGCGCGCGCGGGCCAGGATTTCTGGTCCTTCATCCGCGATCTGGGATTGAAGGTGCTGCCCAACACCGCCGGCTGCCACACCGTCAAGGAGGCGGTGACGACGGCCCACATGGCCCGCGAAATCTTCGGCACGCCCTGGGTGAAGCTCGAGGTCGTGACCGATGCCGAGACCCTGTCGCCGGACGGCGTGGCGCTCATCGAGGCGGCCCGCATCCTCACCGGCGAGGGGTTCGAGGTCTTCCCCTATTGCACGGAGGATCTTTCGCTGGCCGGACGCCTGCTCGAGGCCGGCTGCCGGGTGCTTATGCCCTGGGGGGCGCCTATCGGCTCGGCGCGCGGGCTCAACAACACCTACGGCCTGCGCACCCTTCGCGCGCATTTCCCCGATGTGCCGCTCATCGTGGATGCCGGCCTGGGTGTCCCCTCTCACGCGGCCGCGGCCATGGAACTCGGCTTCGACGCCGTGCTGCTCAACACGGCCGTCGCCAAGGCCGGTGATCCGGTCGCCATGGCGCAGGCCTTCGCCGGTGCCATCGAGGCCGGCCGGCTCGCCTTCGACGCGGTTCCGATGGAGCCGCGCGACATGGCCGCCCCGTCCACCCCGGTTCTGGGAAAGGCGGTGTTTGAATGAGTGCGTTCCCGCTTGATCCCTTCTACCCGATCGTCGACAGCGCCGACTGGGTCGAGCGGCTGGTGCCGCTCGGTGTCCGTCTCATCCAGCTCCGCGTCAAGGAGATGGACGGGGCCGGCCTTCGTGACGAGATCGCCCGCGCCGAGCGCTTCTCGAAGGCGCATGACTGCCTGCTGGTGGTCAACGATCACTGGCGGCAGGCCATCGATCTCGGCTGCCGCTTCGTGCATCTCGGTCAGGAGGACCTTGCCGAGGCCGATGTCGGGGCGATCCGCGAGGCCGGCCTCGGGCTCGGCCTGTCGAGCCACGACCACGAGGAACTCGACACGGCCATCGCCGCGCGCCCCGACTACATTGCGCTCGGCCCGGTTTATCCCACCATCCTGAAGAAGATGAAGTGGGCACCGCAGGGGCTGGAGCGCATCGGCGAGTGGAAACGCCTGATCGGGGATATCCCGCTCGTCGCCATCGGCGGCATGAGCGTCGAGCGCGCGCCCGGCGCCTTCGATCACGGCGCCGACATCGTCTCCGTGGTGACCGACATCACGCTCAACACGGACCCCGAGACGCGCACCCGGGACTGGATCGCGGTGACCCGCGGACGCGGGGCCGATCGAGGCAATTCCGCGCAATCCTGACTCAATTCTTCGAACTTTCCTGCCGGAAGTTGCCTGGAACTGACAGGCTCCGGCAATCCGCTTCACAGGGAGGGAACACCCATGCGTCGCCTTGCAGGACTGGCCGGAACGGCCCTGGCCTTCGCACTTCTCACGAGCCTGCCGGCCTTCGCCGCCGACAGGATGAGCCTGCTGCTCGACTGGTACGTCAACCCCGATCACGGCCCGATCATCGTTGCCAAGGAACTCGGCTATTTCGACGAGGCCGGCCTCGACGTCGAGATCGTCGCGCCCGCCGATCCGTCCGCGCCGCCCAAGCTGGTCGCCGCCGGAAAGGCCGATCTCGCCATCTCCTACCAGCCGCAGATCCATCTCCAGATCGCCGAAGGACTGCCGCTGAAACGGGTCGGAACGCTTATCGCGTCGCCGCTTAACTGCCTGATGGTAAAGGACGATGGTCCGATCAGGGAGCTCTCCGACCTCAAGGGCCGCAAGATCGGCTACTCGGTCTCCGGTGTCGAGACCGCGCAGGTGCGCGCGCTTCTTGCCCGTGCCGGTCTCTCCGCCGACGAGGTCGAGATGGTCAATGTCAACTGGTCGCTCGCACCCTCCGTCATGTCCGGACAGGTCGACGCGGTCATCGGCGCCTATCGCAATGTCGAGCTGATCCAGATGGAGCTGGAGGGCGTGAAGGGGCGCTGCTTCTTCATCGAGGAGCAGGGTGTCCCCCCCTATGACGAGCTGATCTACGTGGCCAATCCGGACACCATGGACGCGGACAAGGTCCGCCGGTTCCTCGATGCGACCGAGCGCGCGACCCAGTACATCATGAACCATCCCGACAAGAGCTTCGAGATCTATGCGGGCTACGCGCCGGAGCTCGACGACGAGCTCAACAAGCGCTCCTTTGCCGAGACGATCCGCCGGTTCGCGCTGCGCCCCGCCGCGCTCGACGAGGGCCGCTATGCCCGGTTCGAGACCTTCCTGAAGGAGAACGACCTGATCGAGACCGAGCGTCCGGTCTCTGATATCGCCATCGACATCACCGCGCGCTGACGCCGTCGAGCGAACCGACGAGAGGAGGGAAAACGATGACGATGACAGATCGCCAGAGCGTTGAAACCGCGACGGGTTTCGGCTCGCCCCTGTTTGACAGGCTCAAGGCGGAGGCCGGCCCGGCCTGGGAGGCATACACACGCCATGCCTTCGTGTCGGGTCTGTCCGACGGAAGCCTGCCCCGGGAGAATTTCCTGCATTATCTGGTGCAGGACTATGTCTTCCTGCATCACTACGCCCGTGCCTGGGCGCTCGCGGTGGTGAAATCGGAAACTCCGGCCGAGGCGCGTTTTGCCGCCGGCACGGTCGATGCGCTTCTGAACACCGAACTGCAGCTTCACGTCGGTGTCTGCGCCGAGGCCGGCATCAGCGAGCGGGCGCTCGAACAGGCCGCCGAGGAGCGGGAGAATCTCGCCTACACCCGCTATGTGATCGAGTCGGGGCTGACCGGAGATTTCCTCGACCTGGTGGCGGCGCTTGCGCCATGTGCGCTTGGCTATGGCGAGATCGGGCTGCGCCTGGCTCGCGAGGCGTCGCCCGACACGCCCTACCGGGCCTGGATCGACACCTACTCGAGCCCGGACTACATCGATGTCTGCCACCGGGTGGCGAGCCTTCTCGAACAGGCCGCCGCCGACCGGCTCGGCGCGGAGCCTGCGTCCGTGCCGCGCTGGCGACATCTCTCGCGCCGCTTCCGGACCGCGACCGAGCTGGAAATCGGCTTTTGGGACATGGGCTTGCGTGGTGGGCCGGTGCCGGAGCCCGACGCGTGACCCAGCCGCCAGAGATCCGGCTGTCCGGCGATTTCGACCATGCCGGCCGGCCGCTCTTTTCCGGCCTGGACCTGACGCTCGGCGCCGGCCGCTGGACCTGCCTCCTGGGGCCGTCCGGCGTCGGCAAGTCGACCGTCCTGCGCCTGCTGGCCGGGCTCGACACCGGTGGCCGCTTCTCCGGGACCATCGTGGCGGATGACGGCGAGCGGGTCGAAACCCGCGTCGCCTTCATGGCGCAGACGGACCTGCTGGCCCCCTGGCTGGACGTCACCGGAAACGTCACGCTCGGCGCCAGGCTCAGGGGGGAGCGGGCCGACATGGCACGCGCCCGCGCGCTGATCGAACGGGTCGGGTTGAGCGAGCACGCCCACAAGCGCCCGGCAAGCCTCTCGGGGGGGATGCGTCAGCGCGTGGCTCTGGCCCGGGTGCTGATGGAGGACCGTCCGGTGGTGCTGCTGGATGAACCTTTCGCGGCTCTCGATGCCCGCACGCGCGCCGAGATGCAGGAGCTTGCCTTCGAGACGCTGAAAGGGCGCACGGTGTTGCTCGTGACCCACGATCCGGCCGAGGCCGTACGTCTCGGTCATGCGATTTTCATCCTTTCGGAACGGGGGCTTGATGAGGTCGCGGCACCCGGCCTGCCGCCCATCCGCGCGGTCGACGCGCCCGAGACCATCGACATGCAGGTCCGTCTGTTCCGTGCGTTGAAAGGGGAGCCCGCATGAGCGCCCGCGACGATTTTTCCCCGCGCGGCGTCCGCGCTCGCGTGGGCGATGCCGTGATTGCCGCCATCGTGGTGGTGGCCCTGTGGCAGGGGATTGTCTGGGTGACGCAGGTGCCTGCCTTCATCCTGCCCGGTCCCTTGCTCGTGGCCGAAACTCTTGTCGCGAATGCCGGTCTCATTGCCGATCACGCGACCGTCACCATCGCCGAAGTGCTGATCGGCCTGGTGGTGGGGGCCGGCCTGGGAGCCGCGACCGCGCTGCACCTCATGGTGTCGCCGACGGCCCGGCGCATCGCGCTGCCGATCATGGTCTTCAGCCAGGCGGTGCCGGTTTTCGCCCTCGCACCGATCCTGACGCTGTGGCTCGGCTATGGCATGGCGTCCAAGATCGCCATGGCGCTCCTGATCATCTACTTCCCCGTGGTCTCGACCTTCTACGACGGGCTGCGCCGCACCGATGCGGGCCTGCTGGACCTGGCCCGCACCATGGGGGCGACGCCTTCCAGAACATTGATCCACCTACGGTTTCCGGCAGCGCTTCCGGCTTTCGGCTCGGGCCTCCGGCTGGCGGCGGTCTATGCGCCCATCGGTGCCGTGATCGGCGAATGGGTCGGCGCGTCGAAGGGGCTCGGCTACCTGATGCTTCTCGCCAACGGTCGCGCCAAGACGGACCTGATGTTCGCCAGTCTCTTCGTGCTGGCGCTTTTCGCCGTGGTTCTCTACGCGGCGGTTTCGGCCGTGACGCGGCGCATGACGTCCTGGTCGCGGGAAAGCACCGACACCATGTGAGTGGCCGCGATGCTGGCGGTCGCGCTCAGCCGGCGAGATCGAAGGGCCGGGCGAGCAGGACGCCCGTGCCCGCGCCAAGGGTCACGCCGATGCCACCGCCGCGCGGGCCGACCCGGTTCGAGAGCGTCAGCGAATGGCCCATCGGCACGAAATGGCGGGTGAGCGGCCATTGCACGCCCTCGAGCGTGAGCTCCTCGAGATCGCTCAGCGCCAGCACGGAAAACAGCGATCCTTCGGGAAGGTCGAGCGTCTGGCCGCCCGGCAGGACCGGCCAGGCCTCCTCGTGTCCGCTGGTCATGAGCACGGGCACCCGGTGACGCCGCGCGGCGGCGACGCCGAGCAGCAGGTTCTGGAGCGCGTGGTCCGAGCGTTCGCCGCCAAGCGCGCCCGCGAAGACGAGCCGGTCGGCACCACGTTCCAGCGCGGCCTCGATGGCCAGTTCGCCGTCCGTCATGTCCTTGGCAACCGGATGCTCCACCCGTTCGACCCCGGAAAACCGCGCTTTCAGCGCCGTGTCGGAGGAATCGAAGTCGCCGACCCAGAGTTCGGGAACGAGACCGAGCGTGGCCGCGTGGCGCATTCCCCCATCGGCGGCGATGACGCGCGCGCCCTCGATCTGGGCAGCAAGGCGCGGCCCTGGCGAAAGCTCGCCTCCGAGCAGGATCAGGAAGGGTGTCGCCGCCGGCATGGAAGCCTCCCGGTTCGTTGCCTCTTCTGAGGAATGCCTGCAATCGGGGTCGCACGTCGGCCCTTGTCACGCAAGCCGGTTTGCCGCCACTCTGACGCGAAAGGGAGGACGACAAACATGAATCTGTCTCGAATGCTCGCGGCCCGTGCCGCCGAGGGGCGGCCCGTGCGGGTCGCGCTGATCGGCGCCGGCAAGTTCGGTTCCATGTATCTGACCCAGGCCCGGCTCACGACCGGCGTGCAGGTGGCGGCCATCGTCGATCTCGACCCGGCCCGCGCCCGGCGCACCCTGGCCACCTGTGGCTGGCCGGAAGAGCAGTCGGCGGCGGAAAGCCTTGACGATGCAATGGCATCGGGTGCGACCCATGTGACGGATGATCTCGCCCGCGTGCTTTCCGATGCCCGCATCGAGGTGGTGATCGAGGCGACCGGCGATCCGGCGGTCGGCATTCGCCATGCGCTTGCCGCGATCGAGGCCGGAAAGCATCTGGTGATGGTCAATGTGGAGGCGGACGTTCTGGCCGGTCCGCTGCTGGCCCGCCGGGCCGAAAGTGCCGGTCTCGTCTATTCGCTCGCCTGGGGCGACCAGCCGGCGCTGATCTGCGAGCACGTCGACTGGGCGCGCGCCTGCGGCTTCCACGTTGTGTGCGCCGGCAAGGGCACCCGCTACCTGCCGGCCTACCACCAGCTCACGCCGGACACCGTCTGGGATGTGCTGGTTCAGTATCTGCACATCACCGACCGCAGCCTCATCAATCCGAAGATGTTCAACTCCTTCCTGGACGGCACCAAGTCGGGAATCGAGATGGCGGCCGTGTGCAATGCCACCGGGCTGGTGTCCCAGCCGGACGGTCTCACCTTCCCGCCCGCGAGCCGCTTCGAGTTGTCCAGCGTGTTGCGTCCGAAGGCGTTCGGCGGGTCGCTGGAAACGACCGGCACCACGGAAGTCGTCTCCTCGCTGACCCGCGCGGGCGATGATATCCCCCATCACCTTGCCATGGGCACCTATGTGGTGATCGAGGGAGAGACGGACTATGCCCGTCGCTGCTTCCAGGAATACCACATGCTGGAGGATGACAGCGGGCGCTTCGCCGCCCTGTATCGTCCCACGCATATGATCGGAATGGAACTTGGCGTTTCGGTTGCCTCCGTGGCGCTCAGGCGCGAGCCGACCGGGTCGCCGGCCGGCTTTGTCGCCGACGTGGTGGCGACCGCCAAGCGCGACCTGAAGGCCGGAGAGATGCTCGACGGCGAGGGCGGTGCGACGGTCTGGGGCAAGCAGCAGCCGGCGGCCAGCTCGCTTGCCGGCAACCGGCTGCCGCTCGGCCTCGCCGCGCATGTGAAGCTGGTGCGCGACGTCGCCGAGGGCGCGATGCTGAGCTGGGACGACGTGGCGATCGACACGACCGATACCGCGGTCCGCTTCCGCCGCGAGATGGAGGAAACCTTCGCGCCCGCCTGATACGGCCCCGGCCTCCCGCTTGTGGGACAACCGCGTTCCGGCAGGCCGGGATTCCGCAGGTGGGAGCCATTCCGGGCAACTTGCGCTTTTGCATACCTTGTGGCGCACGGCGCCGCTCGATGAAAAACGATGCAAAAAAAGCGAAAACCTGTGTTGCGCTTGGGGAAAAATGCGGACACTATACCTTAATGGATACATTAAGGAGGGAGGACCTTAATGGCCCCTGTTATGTTTCGCGATGTCCGCAAGGCGTTTGGTCAGGTCGAAGTCCTGCATGGCGTAACGGTGGATATCGAGGAGGGGCAGTTCGTCGTTCTTGTCGGGCCTTCGGGCTGCGGAAAGTCGACGTTATTGCGAATGTTGGCCGGACTCGAACACATCACCTCGGGCGAGATCCTGATTGGTGACAAGACCGTCAATCACCTGCCGCCCAAGGACCGGGACATCGCCATGGTGTTCCAGAACTACGCGCTCTACCCGCATTTGTCGGTCGCCGAGAACATGGGCTTCTCGCTCATGCTCAAGGGGGCGTCGAAATCCGAGATCGCGGCAAAGGTCAGTCCCGCCGCGGAGATTCTCGGGCTGACGCACCTGCTCGAGCGGTATCCGCGACAACTGTCGGGCGGACAGCGCCAGCGTGTGGCCATGGGCCGCGCCATCGTGCGCGATCCGCAGGTGTTCCTGTTCGATGAGCCGCTGTCCAATCTTGACGCGAAGCTGCGCGTGTCGATGCGCACGGAAATCAAGAACCTGCACCAGCGGCTTCAGACCACGACCGTCTATGTCACCCACGACCAGATCGAGGCCATGACCATGGCCGACAAGATCGTGGTGATGCACGACGGGATCGTGGAGCAGGTGGGCGCCCCGCTCGATCTATACGACAAGCCCGAAAACCTGTTCGTCGCAGGCTTCATCGGGTCGCCGGCCATGAACATGGTCCACGGCGAACTCGATGCGGATGCGCCGGGAACCTTCGTTACCAGCGGGGGAACGCGCATTTCGGTCGCCAACCCCGGCAGTGCGACGCCGGGACGGAAGCTCGTCTGTGGCATTCGCCCCGAGGCGATCCATCTTGGCGGCGACGTGGCGCTGAAGGTCGAGGTCGTCGAGCCCACCGGCTCGGAGACCCATGTGGTTTCGCTTCTCGACGGCAAGGAGATGACCTGCGTCTTTCGCGAGCGCATCTCCACCACGCCCGGAGAGGAGATCCACGTCTCGATCGACCCGCAGGCCGTGCATCTGTTTGATGCCGAGGGCGGCAAGCGCTTGTCGGCCTAAGGGTTTCCCGCGCGTTTGGGAGGACGCGCGGGCAAGGCGGGCCCCGAATTTGCGGGGACCCGTCACCCAGGCGGCGAAAGACCGCCGGCGCGGCCATGCCGACCGCGCCCCAGTTCAGGAGGAGACAATTGCAATGACCAATGATCCCAAGATCTTCGACCCGAGGCGGGGCTTCTCGCTCGACCGCCGCACGTTCCTGTCCGGATCGGCGGCCGTGGCGCTGGGCGGTGCCCTTGCCGGTTCGTTCGCCAGCCGCAAGGCCATGGCGCAGGCGGCGGCCGCCACCTTCCAGCCCGAGGAGGGCGCATCGCTGCGCCTGCTGCGCTGGGTGCCGTTCGTGAAGGGTGAGGAGGACGCCTGGAACGCCAACACCGCCGCCTTCACCGAGGCGACCGGCGTCGATGTGCGCATCGACCAGGAGAGCTGGGAGGACGTGCGTCCCAAGGCGGCCGTGGCGGCGAACGTGGGCTCGGGCCCCGACATCGTCATGACCTGGTTCGACGATCCGTTCCAGTATCCCGACAAGCTTGTCGACGTGACCGATCTCGCCAACGCCCTGGGCAACCAGTATGGCGGCTGGTACGAGGGCCTGGAAGGCTACGCCCGCCAGGGCGACACCTTCATCGCGCTGCCGCTTTGCGCCATCGCCAACGCGATCTGCTACCGCGACAGCCACATGAAGGCGGCCGGCTTCGACGAATTCCCCAAGGACACGGCCGGTTTCCTGGAGCTCTGCAAGGCGCTCAAGGCGAAGGGAACGCCCGCGGGCTTCCCGCATGGCAAGGCGGTCGGCGACGGCAACAACTACGCCCACTGGCTGCTGTGGAGCCATGGCGGCATGACCGTCGACGAGAACGGCAAGGTGGCGATCAACTCGCCCGAGACGAAGGCGGCGATCGAATACGCCATCGAGCTCTACAAGACCTTCATTCCGGGAACGGAGAGCTGGCTCGACATCAACAACAACCGCGCGTTCCTGGCAGGTCAGGTCTCGCTGACGGCGAACGGCGTCTCGCTCTACTACGCGGCGGCCAATGACCCGGCGCTCAAGGAGATCGCCGAGGACATCCGCACCACGAACCTTCCGATCGGTCCGGTCGGCAAGTCCGTGGAGCTGCACCAGACGACGACGCTGTCGATCTTCAAGCATTCGCAGTATCCGAATGCCGCCAAGGCCTACCTGAACTTCATGTATCAGGCGGAGCAGATGAACAAGTGGCTGGAAGGCGCCAGCGCCTATTGCTGCCAGCCGCTCAAGGCCTTCGCGGACAATCCCGTGTGGACCTCGAATCCGGCTCATGCCGCCTATGCCAACGCGTCCGCGACCCTGCGGCCGAACGGCTATGCCGGCCCGCTCGGCCCGGCATCGGCCGGCGTCATGGCCGACTACGTGGTGGTCGACATGTTCGCAGAGGCCGTCACCGGGCAGCGCACGCCGGAAGAGGCCATCGCCAACGCGGAGCGGCGCATCGCCCGCTACTACCGCTAAGGCCGGATCCAGACAACGCCGTGCCGGGCACGCAGCCCGGCACGGCGTATCGCCCGGACGCCATGCCGCGCGGCCACGTGCCGGCGGTTTCGCGCGGGCAGGCTCTCCATCGTTTCGCGTGAGGAAAGGGCGTTCCCCTCATGGCCACCACGCCGCTTGCAGACACGTCGCCGTCCGGCCCCCGTTCGCCGATCAGGCGGTTCTTCGAAAGCCGCAACGGCCTCGGCCTGTTGTTCATGCTGCCGGCAGCGATCGTCCTGCTGTGCTTCCTGACCTACCCGCTGGGCCTTGGTGTTTGGCTCGGCTTCACCGACACGCGCATCGGGCGCGAGGGCGTCTTCATCGGTCTCGAGAACTACGAGTGGCTGTTCGACGACCCGATCTTCTGGCTGTCGGTGTTCAACACCATGCTCTACACGGTCGTGGCCTCGATCCTGAAGTTCGCGCTCGGCCTCTGGCTGGCGCTGATCCTCAACAACCACCTGCCGTTCAAGACCTTCTTCCGCGCCGTTCTGCTGTTGCCCTGGGTGGTGCCGACGGTGCTCTCGGCGATGGCGTTCTGGTGGATCTACGACAGCCAGTTCTCGATCATTTCCTATGTGCTGATGGAACTTGGCTGGATCTCGCAGCCGATCAACTTCCTCGGCGATCCGACCAACGCGCGTGCCTCGGTGATCGCGGCCAACGTCTGGCGAGGCATCCCCTTCGTGGCGATCTCGCTGCTGGCCGGACTGCAGACGATCCCGCAGTCGCTGAACGAGGCCGCGGCCCTGGACGGGGCGACGTCCTGGCAGCGGTTCAGAAAGATCACGCTGCCGCTGCTCTCCCCGATCATCGCGGTGGTGATGACCTTCTCGGTGCTGTTCACCTTCACCGACTTCCAGCTCATCTACGTGCTGACGCGCGGCGGGCCGGTCAACGCGACCCATCTCATGGCGACGCTCTCGTTCCAGCGCGCGATTCCCGGTGGTCAGCTCGGCGAGGGTGCGGCCATCGCGGTTGCCATGATCCCCTTCCTGCTGGCGGCCATCATGTTCAGCTATCTCGGACTGCAGCGGCGCAAGTGGCAGCAGGGCAGCGGCGACTGACGCGCGACAGGAGGAGCCTTCAATCATGACCGATCAGACCGCCGCCCCGCAGCGAAGCGTTGCCGCCGACAATGTCGAGGGCATGGACCAGTTCAACACGCTGCCGCGCCGCATCATCGTCATCTATCTGCCGCTGGCGTGCTTTGTTTTCGTGATGCTTTTCCCGTTCTACTGGATGGCGATCACGGCGGTGAAGCCGAACTTCCAGCTCACCGACTACGAGAACTACAGCCCCTTCTGGGTGGTGGAACCGACGCTGAGGCACATCAAGTACCTGCTCTTCGAGACGTCCTATCCCGGTTGGCTGTGGAACACGATGCTGGTTTCGGTTGCCTCGACCGTCATCTCGCTCTTCGCATCGGTCCTGGCGGCCTATGCCATCGAACGGGTGCGCTTCACGGGCGCGCGCGTCACCGGCCTGATGATCTTCCTGG
The DNA here is from genome assembly GCA_002722295.1 of Stappia sp. Lineage (GTDB taxonomy): Bacteria > Pseudomonadota > Alphaproteobacteria > Rhizobiales > Stappiaceae > Stappia. The sequence goes on from PBLF01000013.1 coordinate 106,060, forward strand.
CCTATCTCGTGCCGCCGTCGATCCTGTTCATTCCGCTGGCGTTCATCGTCTTCAACGTCGGCATCTTCGACAGCAAGCTGGCGCTGATCCTGACCTATCCGACGTTCCTCATTCCCTTCTGCACCTGGCTGCTGATGGGCTACTTCCGCACCATCCCCTTCGAGTTGGAGGAAAGCGCGCTGGTCGACGGGGCGAACCGCTGGCAGATCCTGACGAAGGTGGTGCTGCCGCTCGCGGTGCCGGGCCTGATCTCGGCCGGCATCTTTGCCTTCACCCTGTCGTGGAACGAGTTCATCTATGCGCTCACGTTCATCTCCTCCTCGGAGAACAAGACGGTGCCCGTGGGCGTCCTGACGGAACTGGTGCGTGGCGACATCTATGAGTGGGGCGCACTCATGTCGGGCGCCCTGCTCGGGTCGCTGCCGGTGGTGATCCTCTACTCCTTCTTCGTCGACTATTACGTCTCGTCCATGACTGGCGCGGTGAAGGAGTAACCCGGCCGGTCGTCCCTTTTCCCGAAAGGGCGGCGAGGACCGGAACGAACGCCTTTTGGGAAGGGCGGCGGGGTGACCCGCCGCCCTTTTCGTGCGCGTGCCCCGCAAGCGCGGGTGCCGGCCTCTCACGAAGACGAAGCGAGGGGCGAGCCTGGCGTGAGGCTGCCGGCAAACAGAGTGGAGAGGCATGGGCGTGCACATCCGGGCACGACACCAGTGCGCCACCGGTGCGGGCGGCTCCGGCCCGGGATCATCGTGCTTAGGTTCTACCGGCACGCAACGGCGTGCAAAAAAACGGCCCGCGGGACACGCCGGCGGGCCGCAAGTCAGGGGCAGGTCGAACCGGAAAGCCCCGAATGAACCAGATCAGGTCATGCGCCCTGTGTTCCGGCGCGTGCCTTGCGTCTTGCGATCAGTCCCATGACGAGGGGCAGGCACCACACGGCGATGGTGAAGAGCCCGAGGCCGCAGGCGATGGGGCGTTCGAAGAAGGCCAGCAGGTTGCCGTCGGACTTGATCATCGAGGTGATGAAGTTCTGCTCCAGCATCGGGCCGAGAACGAGGCCCAGGATCGCCGGGGCGATGGGAATGTCGTTCTCTTCCATGATGAAGCCGAGCACGCCGAAGATGAGCATCAGCAGCACGCCGAAGATGGAATTGTTGATCGCGAAGGAGCCGACGATGCAGAAGATCAGGATGATCGGCATCAATACCCGGTTGGGGATGGAGAGCAGGGTGCTGGCGCCCTTGATGGCGATGCAGCCGAGCGGGATCATGATCAGGTTCGCCAGGAAGAACACGACGAACACGGCGTAGATCATCTGCGGGTCGTTGATGAAGACCATCGGCCCCGGGTTGATGCCCTTGATGTAGAGCACGCCGATCACGATGGCGGTGATGCTGTCGCCGGGAATGCCGAAGACGAGCGCCGGGATCCAGGCGCCGCTCACCGCGCCGTTGTTGGAGGCGCCGGCCTCCACCAGCCCCTCGACATGGCCCTTGCCGTATTTTTCGGGCGTCCTGGAGAACTTCTTCGAGACGGCATAGGAGATCCACGCGGCAATGTCGGCCCCGGCCCCCGGCAGCGCGCCGATGGCCGTGCCCGTCAGGCTGCCGCGCAGGGCCTGCACCGGATAGCGCACGAGATTGCGGAACTGGCTGACGAGAATGCCGTCGCTCATGCGGTTTTCCAGACGCGGACGGTCGGTGCGGTTCACCACCGCGCGGAAGATCTCGGACACGGCGAAAAGCCCGATCATGGCCGGGATGAACTGGATGCCGGCCAGAAGCTCGATGTTGCCGAAGGTGTAGCGGGGCTGGCCGGCCGGGTTGTCGATGCCGATCGTTGCCGCGAAAAGCCCGATGACGAGCGAGATCAGCCCCTTGGGGACGGAGCCGGGCGAGATGAAGATGGCGCAGGAAAGCCCCAGCACGACGAGCCAGAAATACTCGTAGGAGGAGAATTTCAGCGCGATCTCGGCAAGGGCCGGCGACGCGGTCACGAGCACGATGGTGCCGACGATGCCGCCAAGCGCGGAGAAGAACAGTCCGGCACCGAGCCCGTCCTGGGCGCGGCCCATTTGGGTGAGCCTGTAGGATTCCTCCACATAGGCCGCACTGGCCGGCGTGCCGGGCATTCTGAGAAGGGCGCCCGGGATGTCGCCGGCGAAGATCGCCATGGCCGTTGCCGTGACGATGGAGGCGATGGCGGGCACCGGATCCATGAAGAAGGTGACGGGAACCAGAAGGGCGGTCGCCATGGTGGCGGAAAGCCCCGGAATCGCGCCGACGAACATTCCGAAACAGGCCGAGCCGAGAATGACGGCGAGCACGTGCGGCTGGAAGACAAGCTCGAGAGCCTGGGCGAAGACCATCATCGCGGGAACCTCACCACTGGAAACCGAGGATGCTTGCGGGCGGAAGCGGAACGAGCAAAAGCCCGCCGAAGGCCTCCTGGATGACCACGGCCGCAATGATGGCCGCCGGTACGGCGACGATCAGCCTGGCGCCGAGGGCCAGCATGAGCGTCACCATGACGATGAGGGCCATGGGCACGAAGCCTATGCTGTCCGAAAACACGATGTAGGCGACGACGAGGGCCACGGTCAGCGCGAGGCTTGCAAGCGAGCGGGGCGAGTGCGCCCAGTCGGCAAGGGACAGGCGCGGCACGCGCTCGGCGCGCATCACCGCGCGTGCGGAGAGAAACAGGCCGACGCCGATGGCCAGAAAGGCGATCGCTCTCGGCATGGTCTCGGCGCCATAGGCCTGGCCGGGGATCGGGGTGAAGTCGAGCGCGGAGACGTAGATCCCCACGCCCCCGGCAATGACAAGAAGCCCAAGAAGCAGGTCGTTGAATTTCATGGGGCGGATCCATCGGTTGCGAGGCACGGCGAGCCGCCGGACATCCGGCGGCCCTGCTCCTTGCGCGCCGGCGGTCGCCGGCCGCGTGTCCGCAGGGCGCGGAACCTCCCCGCCCTGCGGATGGCCTCGCGGGCCTACTGCTTGGCGAGACCCGCCTCTTTCATCACCATGCCGAGGTTCTCGTCGTCCTGGGCGATGACCTTGGTGGCCTCCTCGGACCCGGCCCACCGCATGCCGAAGCCGCGGCCGGTCATGAAGTCGCGATATTCCTCGCTGTTGTAGGCCTTCTCGACCGCCGCCTCGAGCTTGGAGTGGACGTCCTCCGGCAGGCCCTTGGGCGCGACGATGGCGCGCCACACGGCCAGCGTCCAGTCGGAGCCGGTTGCCTCCTTCAGCGTGGGGACGTCGGGGAACATGGCCTGGCGCTCGGCCGACATGGACGCGAGCGGACGCACCTTGCCCGCCTCGATCATCGAACGTCCCTCGGCAAGGGAGGAGGGAACCATGTCGACACCGCCGGCGACCATGTCGGTGATGCCCGCGGCCGCACCCTGGCTCGGCACGAAGGTCACCTGGTCGGCGGCGAGGTCTTCCGACAGCATCCAGCCGGCAAGGCCAAGGTGCCAGATGCCGCCCTGGCCGGTTCCCGATGCCTTGAACTGGCCCTTGGGAGCTTCCTTGATCGCGGCGAGCAGGCTGGCCGCGTCCTTGTACTCGGAATCGGCGGAGACCATGAGGCCCGCCGGGTCGGCGTTCACCATGGCGAGGATGTCGAAGTCCTTGTAGGTGAGGTCGGTCAGGCCCTGCCAGTGCATCATGTCGATCTCGATCGTCATGACGCCGAGCGTGTAGCCGTCCGGCTTGGCGGTCGCGATGGCGCTGTGGCCGACAACGCCCGACCCGCCGGTGCGGTTGACCACGTTGACCGGAACGCCGAGCTCCTCCTGCAGGATCGAGGCGAAGACGCGGCCGACCGCGTCGGTGCCGCCGCCCGCGCCCCACGGCACGATCATCTGGATCGGGCGGGCCGGGTAGTCGGACTGCGCCATGGCCGGAACGGAGGCGGCGAATGTCGCGCCGACGGCAAGTGCCGCCACGGCGCCCAGGAATTTGCGTTTGTTCATGGTTTCCTCCCAATGGATTGTGTCGCGGTCCTCGCGGATCGCCATGTAGGGAAGGGCGGGGCGCCCGGATGCAGATCCCCGGCCTCGCCGTCCCCGCGCATCCGTCCTGTCCTCCCAGGCAGGACGGGCGCGTTCCTCTCGCATGTCGTTTCCAGACATGCTCCCCGGGCCGCCGTCGGGCTGTCCGGGGTGGTGTTCCTGCAGGCGCCGCAATCGCCGCGCCCGAGCCTTTCGTGCCTCTGAGCCCTTTGCGCCAATGTATACCTAGGCGCCGGAAACACGACGGCCCGGCCGGGGTGCCGACCGGGCCGCGAGGCGTGTTGTCAGGGCTTCGCCGCGACGACCGTCTGGCGCTGGCTGCCGAGCCCTTCGATGGCGAGCTCCATCACGTCGCCCTCCTTCAGGTACTGCGGCGGCTTCATGCCCATGCCGACGCCCGGAGGCGTGCCGGTGGAGATGACGTCCCCCGGCATCAGCGTCATGAACTGCGACAGATAGGAGATCACGTGCGGCACGTTGAAGATCAGCGTGTTGGTATTGCCGGTCTGGCGCCGCTCGCCGTTGACGTCGAGCGTCATGTCGAGGTTGTGCGGGTCGGACAGCTCGTCACGGGTCACGAGCCAGGGACCGAGCGGGCCGAACGTGTCGTGGCTCTTGCCCTTGGTCCACTGGCCGGACCGCTTGGTCTGGAAATCGCGCTCCGACACATCGTTCATGATCGAGAAGCCGGCCACGTGATCGAGAGCGTCCGCCTCGCTCACGTATTTGGCGCGCTTTCCGATCACGATCGCCAGTTCGACCTCCCAGTCGAGCGCCTTGGACCCGCGCGGCATCTCCACATCGTCGTTCGGGCCGCACAGGGCGTTGATCGCCTTGGCGAAGATGATCGGCTCCTCCGGCGGCTCGGCGCCGGTCTCGGCCGCGTGGTCGGAATAGTTGAGGCCGATGCAGATGATCTTCTGCGTTCCGCCGACGCACGGGCCGAGGCGCGGGTTGCCCTCGACCGCCGGCAGGCTCGCGGGATCGAGCGCGGCGATCCGCGCCAGCCCCTCGGCCGAAAGCACGTCGCCGGAAAGGTCGGCAACGGTGCCCGAGAGATCGCGGATCGACCCGTCGGCGGCGAGCAAGCCCGGCTTTTCCTGCCCTGCCGGGCCGTAACGCAACAATTTCATGTCTCTTGTCCTGTGTGGTGAGAGAAGGTCAGTAGACGGCGCGTCCGCCGGAAAGGTCGAACACGGCGCCGGTCGAGAAGGAGCAGTCCTGCGACGAGAGCCAGGCGATCATCGCGGCCGCCTCGTCCGGTTCCAGGAACCGCTCCATGGGGATCTTCGACAGCATGTAGTCGATGTGCGCCTGTGTCATCTGGTCGAAGATCGGCGTGCGCGCGGCCGCCGGGGTCACGCAGTTGACCAGAATGCCCGCCTTGGCAAGCTCCTTGCCGAGAGACTTCGTCAGCGCGATCAGCCCGGCCTTGCTCGCCGAATAGTGGGAGGCATTGGGATTGCCCTCCTTGCCGGCGATCGAGGCGACATTGACGATCCGCCCGTAGCCGCGCTTCATCATGCCCGGAACGACCGCACGGCAGGTGATGTAGGGGGCGACCAGATTGACGTCGATCGTCCGGCGCCAGACGTCGGGCTCGAGTTCCCAGGTCACGGCATTGCCGCCGGTGATGCCGGCGTTATTGACCAGAATGTCGAGGGTGCCGGCCGCCTCGGTTGCCTCGGCCACGGCCGTCTCGTCGGTCAGTTCCACGATCCGGCCGCTTGCCTTGCCGGGCGCGATTCCCTCCAGCTCGGCCACCGCCTTGTCCATGGCGGCCTGGTTCACGTCCCAGACAACCACCTCGGCCCCGCTTTCGAGAAAGCGGCGCGCAACCGCGAGCCCGATGCCCTGGGCCGCTCNGGTGACGACGGCCCTGCGGCCCTCGAGATCGATCCTGTTCATTGAAACGCCTTCCTCCCTCGGCGTGAGATTTGACTGCTCCGACACTACGCCCAAGGTATACATTGTGAAAGGGGGCAATTGGCGTTTTTGCACTCACACGGGTCGTCCGACCCGTCCCTCAGACGCCGGACGGCAGTCCGCCAGGGCCGCTGAGCAGCGATACCAGCAGCGTGTCGGCCCGATCGCGGTGACGCTGGTGCAGCCGGGTTGCCTCCGCCTCGTCGCCGGCGCGGATCGCGGCCAGGATCTCCCGGTGCTCGGCATCCGACTGGACGGGAAGCGGGCGGAGTTTCTCGATCGCCTTGCGTGCCCTGTACTGCATGTCCCAGAGTTGGCGGAGCATTCCCGTCAGGCGCGGATTTCCGCAGAGCGCGACCAGTTCGGAGTGGAACAGGTCGTCCAGTTCCGACCACTGGGCGATGTCGACGCGCTTCGTCGCCCGTTCCATCTGGGTTAGGATCGCGTCGAGGCGCTCGTGGTCCTCGTCGGAGATGCCCCGGCGTGCGGTGAGCTGGGCGGCCTTGACCTCAAGGGTCGAGAAAACCTGATAGATCTGCTCGATCTCTTCCAGCGACAGTGCCTTGACGGTGATGCCGTGGCGCGGCCGGACCTCGACCAGCCCCTCCTCCTCGAGACGGATCAACGCCTCGCGCACCGGCGTCCGGCTGAGCGACAGCAGGCTGGCGACCTCGGTCTCGAGAAGCGTGGTGCCGGGCGGCAGCCGGCCCTCGAGAATACGGAAGCGGAGCTCGTGATAGGCGCGTTCGCGCGCCGGCATCTTCGCGATTCCCTGCAGCGTCGGACGGGCACGCACGCCGCCGGTGAGATCGAGCGTGCGCACGAGGTCCCGGCGCGGAGCCCTCCTGCGCGGGGAGGCTGAGGTGCCCCCTGTCTCGTCCTTGTCCGTGCCGCTCTTGCCCTTCGTCACCCGAGCCCCCGATCTGCCGCGTGACGTGCGCGCCTGCCGCGTCCGTCACTCCACTCCGTTGAGCCTGCCGATGATCGCCGCGATCTCCGGCAGGTAGTCGTCGCCATGTCCCAGCGCCTCGGCGGTGGCGTACCCGTTCTTGACCGCCGAGGAAAGGTGGGAGGCGATACCGCTTTCGTTGGCAAGGCTTGCGACATAACGCATGTCCTTGTGCGCGTTGCGCAAGGCGAAGCGATGAGCGTTCTTGTCGCCGTCGGCCACATACCGCATGAAGGTCTGGAAGAAACCGCAGTCCATGCGGCCTCCGCTGATGACGTCGCGAACGGTGGCCGCATCGATGCCGTTGCGGGCGCCGATCGCCAGCGTCTCCGCGTAGAGCGCGCCGTATCCGAGCGACAGGAAGTTGTTGAGAAGCTTCATGGTGTGCCCGGCGCCGAGCTCTCCGACCCGAAGGACCTTCGTCGCGAAGCAGGAGAGCAGCGGCTCGATACGTGAAAACAGCGCCTCGTCCGCGCCGGCCATCACGTCGAGAGCCCCTTCCCAGGCCTCCTTCGGCGTGCGCGACAAGGGTGCGTCCGCCATCTCGCCGCCGGCCTCGGCGACCCGGGCGGCCAGCGCGCGGGTCGAGACCGGATTGGAGGTGCTGCAATCGACGATGATCTTGCCGGAAACGCCCGCCTGAAGAATCTCGCCGACGATATGCTCGACTTCGGGACTGCCCGGCAGGCAGAGAAAGATGACCTCGCTGCGTCGGGTCAGGTCGGCGACGCTGTCCGCCTCGACCGCGCCGCGCCCGACGAGATCCTCCACCGGGGCCCGGTTGCGATTGCCGATGATGGTGAGGGGATGCCCCTTCTCCACCAGGTTCTTCGCCATCCCGTGTCCCATCAGCCCGACGCCGATGAAGCCGACCGCCGCCTTGTTCCCCTGTTCGCTCATCTGTCGAAGGCCCTCCCAAGCCGTCTTGTCCGCGAAAGGCGCGCCGCCCGGTGCGGCGCGCCTTTTTTCTGGTTTTCCTCGCAGCTCAGCCGCCCGCCTTCTCGCCGGCGATATGGGCGCGGATGATGCTGTCGAAGTCCGCGTCGGCCTTGAAGCCCACCGACACCGCGCGCTCCGCGTTGAAGTCGCGCGGCCAGCCCTCGACGATCTTCTCGATCTGCGGATCGCGCTCGCGGCGGATCAGCTTGACGACCTCGGGTCCGGCCACCCGCTCGAGCGCCTCGATCATTCCGGCGACGGTGACGGAGAGCCCCGGCATGGTGAGCGCGCGCCGCGCGCCGAGAACCGACGTGTCCATCGAGCCTGCGTGCAGCAGGAAGCCGACCGCGGCGGCGGGACTTGCCACCCAGTGCTGGACGTCGTCCTCGACCGGCAGCACCGCCTCGATGCCGGCCAGCGGCTCGCGGATGATGCCGGAGAAGAAGCCCGACGCGGCCTTGTTCGGCTTGCCCGGCCGCACCACGATGGTGGGCAGACGGATCGAGATGCCGTCGATGAAGCCCTTGCGGCTGTAGTCGGAGACCATCAGCTCGCCCATGGCCTTCTGGGCGCCGTAGCTGGTGAGCGGCGCGGAGAGGAACTCGTCGCCGATCTTCTCCGGGAAGGGGGCCCCGAACACGGCGATCGACGAGGTGAAGACGACGCGCGGCGCGTAGTCCGTCCCGTGGGCGCGGATCGCTTCGAGAAGGTAGCGCGTGCCATCCAGGTTGATGGCGTAGCCCTTCTCGAACTCGACTTCCGCTTCGCCCGAGACGATCGCCGCGAGATGGAAGATCACGTCCGGCTTGCTCGCCACCAGCGCCTTGACGTCGGCCTCGCTGGCCACGTTTGCCGTGCCGAGTTCGAGTGACGGGCCGCCGTCGCGGACCGTGAGCGCCGGACTGACGACGTCGACGGCGTGCAGGGTCGAGATGGTCTTGCCGCCGAGCGAGCCCTCGGTGATGAGATGTTCCGCAAGCTTGCGGCCGACCATTCCGGCCGCTCCGATAATCAGGATGCGCATGGGCGCTCCGGTCCTCCCGTTGAAAGCCCGCCGGGGCGGGCCGCGTGTCCGGCGGACCAGGGTCCGCCGGGGTTCATGCAGATATCAGTGGTTGTCACGCGGGACGGGGGGAATCGACCCGTCCGCGCTGCCTTGTGCAAGTCTCTGGTACTTCACCGCGGGCTCGAGGACCATGCCGGTTTCCATCTGCCCGACGACGGCGCGCTGGATCTCCTGCCACGGGGTCTGGTGCGGCGGATAGGTATAGCCGCCTGCTGCCTCGAGCGCCTCGCGCCGTGTGGCGAGTTCCTCGTCCGGGATCAGGATGTTCGCGGTGCCCTTGTTGAGGTCGATCCTGACCCGGTCGCCGGTTCGCAGCAGGGCGAGCCCGCCGCCGGCCGCGGCTTCCGGCGATGCGTTGAGGATCGAGGGCGAACCGGACGTGCCTGACTGGCGACCGTCGCCGATGCAGGGCAGCGCCGTGATGCCGCGCTTGATGAGGTAGTCGGGCGCGCGCATGTTCACCACCTCGGCGGCGCCCGGATAGCCGATCGGGCCGGCGCCGCGCATGAACAGCATGGTGGTCTCGTCGATCTCCAGCGCGGGATCGTCGATGCGCGCGTGATAGTCCTCCGGCCCGTCGAAGACGACCGCCTTGCCCTCGAAGGCCATCGGGTCGTCCGGGTTTTCCAGGTAGCGATTGCGGAACTCGTCGGTGACGACCGAGAGCTTCATGATCGCGGAGGAGAACAGGTTGCCTTTCAGCACGCGGAAACCGGCGGCCTTCTTCAGCGGCTTGTCGTAGGTCCGGATGACGTTGGCGTCGAGAATCTCCGCGTCGCGGCAGTTGTCTCCGATGGTTTGCCCGTTCGCCGTCATGGCGTTCTCGTTGATGAGCCCCTGCTCCATGAGCTGGCGCACCACGGCGGGAACGCCGCCGGCGCGGTAGAAGTCCTCGCCGAGATACTCGCCCGCCGGCTGCATGTTGAGCAGAAGCGGGATTTCCTCGCCATAGGTCTGCCAGTCGTCGATCGAGAGGTCCACGCCGAGATGGCGGGCAAGACCGTTGAGGTGGATCGGGGCATTGGTCGAGCCGCCGATGGCGGAATTGACCCGGATCGCGTTGATGAACGAGTCCCGCGTCATGATGTCGGAGGGCTTGAGATCCTCGTGCACCATCTCGACGATCCGCCGCCCGGTGCGCCACGCCATTTCCTGGCGGTCGCGGTACGGGGCGGGGATGGCTGCTCCGCCGGGCAACTCCATGCCGAGAACCTCGGTCAGGGAGTTCATGGTCGAGGCCGTGCCCATGGTGTTGCAGAAGCCGGTCGAAGGCGCGGAGGACGCGACGAGCGCGACGAAGCCCTCGTAGTCGATCTCGCCGGCGGCCATCATCTCGCGGGCCTTCCACACGATGGTGCCCGAACCGGTGCGCTGGCCGCGGAACCATCCGTTCAGCATCGGGCCGACGGACAGTGCGATGGCCGGCATGTTGACCGTCGCGGCCGCCATGAGACAGGCCGGCGCGGTCTTGTCGCAGCCCACCGTCAGCACGACACCGTCCAGCGGATAGCCGTACAGCACCTCGACAAGGCTCAGATAGGCCAGNTTGCGGTCGAGGGCGGCCGTCGGGCGCTTGCCCGTCTCCTGGATCGGATGGACCGGAAACTCGATCGCGATGCCGCCCGCCTCCCGGATGCCGTCGCGCAAGCGCTTGGCGAGCTCCAGATGATGACGGTTGCAGGGTGACAGGTCGGAACCGGTCTGGGCGATGCCGATGATCGGCTTGCCCGATTGCAGCTCTTCCTGGCTGANACCGTAGTTCAGGTAGCGCTCCAGATAGAGCGCGGTCATGTCGGGATTGTCGGGATTGTCGAACCATGCGCGTGAACGCAGGCCCGGCTTGCTCGGCTTGGTGCTCATGGGATCTCCGCCAGTTCGGCTGCGGATGGGGTCCATCCGTCGCTGAGCATCAATGTATACAAAAGAATTCGGTCTGAAAACGCCTGTTGCACGGAAAAAAGGCAAGGAGGCCGGCTGGTGATGGTCGGGCGCGGTTGGTGCAAACCCGGCTTTCGAGTGGGGTTGCCGGCTCGAGTTGCATCTTGCGCAGCGGAAAGTTGCTCCGGTCCGGGCAGCGTCATACGCTGCCTGTGGATACGTTGTTACAGTAGCTCCGGGTGTGGAGAGGACTTTGCGTTGGCGGCCATGCAGCCGCCGGGGCGTCACCAAGCCAGGATCGCCGAATGTGCATCCTGTCTAGCCGCTCTTGGTGAAAATGGCGAGGGTGCTTGCATCGATCCGCGCGGTGTCCTCGCACAACGCGCGGAATGTGCCGGCTACCAGCCGCCCGTTTCGATCCAGGCTTCCATCATCGCCATGCGGTCGGCGCCCCAGAACGGCTCGCCGTCGACGATGAAGAAGGGCGAGCCGAAGATGCCCCGGGCGACGGCGTCCTCGGAGATTGCCTTCACCCGCGCCTTCAGGGCGGGCTCATCGAGGGCGGCGCGCAGCCGCTTCTGGTCGATCCCGAAGCCCGCGCCGAGCCTCGCCACCTGGTCGGCGTCGGACGTGTCGAGGTCGCCGCTCTGGTAGACGCGCCGAAACACCTCGCGCGCAAAGGCGCGCGCCTGGTCGGGATCCGCGTCCTCCAGCGTGTAGTAGGCGCGGGTCGCGGCAAGCGCGATGGCGGGGTGTCCGGGAGGTGGCGAGAAGGCGATGCCACGGGCGCGGGCGAGCCGGGCCCAGTCGCGGGCGGCGTAGTCCTTTTTCAAGGGCGTGGAGGAAAGGCCTTGTGCGCCGGTCTGGCGAAACGCGGTGCCAAGCAGGAAGGGACGCCAAAGAACCGGCCGATCGCACCGCTCCGCGAGCGCGTCGATCTCCATCGCCGCGAAATAGGCATAGGACGAACCGAAGTCGAACCAGAACTCGATTGCGCCGCCGGCGTGCTCTTCCGCATTCCCATTTTCATTTCCCTGCGGCAAGATTGTCCTCCGTGGGGTGTTGACGCGATCTCGTCGAGTTTCGCCGATCCAGCCTGGGGTGCAAGGGAGACGACGCGCAAGGGAGCTTGTCTCACGAAGGCCTGAGCGGAACGGCTTCATGCGAGTTGATATTCTATATTTAAGTATTGATATTTCAGATATCATCATGTACGATTTTCATATCTTTATTAATGTTTGAAAGTTGACTTGAGCAAGCTCGTCCGCTAGCCGATTGAGAGTTGGCCGGGAGTTCGCGCAGGCCCGGTTCGAGGAACAGGACACATGATTACCGCTGCCCAGATGAGGGCTGCCAGGGCTCTGCTCGGCATTGATCAAAAGACGCTTGCCGAGCGGGCGGGCGTTTCGGTGCCGACGATCCAGCGCATGGAATCGAGCCAGGGCCAGGTGCGCGGCGTGGTCGATACGCTCGCCCGCGTCGTCGAGGCGTTGAACCGGTCGGGCGNGGAACTGATCGGCGACAATGCCGCGAGCCTGTCGGGTGGCCGCGGGGTGCGCCTGATCGAGGCGGCGCCCGCAAGGCCCTCGCCTCCGAACCCCTTCGCGCCGCGCATGGTTGGTGGCGATCCGGAACCCGGAGCCGCCGACGACTGACATGCGGACGGGTTTCGTGTCCCTGTTCGGGCGCCTGTGGCCAGCCTCCGCACGCGGGTCTTCATCCGGGACCGGCGCCCTTGCGTGCGGATCGGAATGACGTTCGGCACGGTCCTGGACATATCGCGACCCGGGGAAGCCGAGAGGCTTCCGGAAAAAGGGACCCCATGAGCCTTCCTTCCTCCTCCGCCCGGACAGCCTCTGGCGATGATGCAAGCTTCGCCGCGCTGTTTACCCCCAAGTTCATCACCGTCCTTCGCGAGGGCTACAGCGGAGCGCATCTGCGGGCCGACGCGCTCGCCGGACTGACGGTCGCGATCGTCGCACTGCCGCTCTCCATGGCGATTGCCATCGCGTCCGGCGCGACTCCCGCGCAGGGCCTTTATACGGCGATCGTTGGAGGCTTCTTCGTCTCGCTGCTCGGTGGCAGCCGGTTCCAGATCGGCGGCCCGGCCGGAGCCTTCATCGTTCTGGTCGCGGCAACCGTCCAGCAGCACGGCATGGATGGCCTGATCCTCGCGACCTTCCTCTCGGGCCTCATGCTCGTCGCGGTCGGGTTCCTGAGGCTTGGAACCTATGTGAAGTTCATTCCCTATCCGGTCACGGTCGGCTTCACCGCGGGCATTGCCGTGATCATTTTCGCAAGCCAGCTGAAGGAACTCCTCGGCCTGACGCTCGAGGGACCCGAGCCCGGCCCGCTTCTGGAGAAGCTCCCTGTCCTGCTGGACGCCCTGCCGGGCGCAAGCCCGGCCAGCATGGGGCTCGCGGCGGCGACGGTCCTGGTCATCCTGGTGCTCAAGCGCTGGCGGCCGCACTGGCCCGGACTTCTCCTGGCCGTGGTCGGCGCGGGTGTCGTCGCCTATGGCCTCGACCTTCCCGTGGCGACGATCGGCACGCGGTTCGGCGGTATCCCGTCCGGCATCCCTCTGCCGGCACTTCCGGACTTCTCCTGGTCGAAGGTGGTGGACGTTTTGCCCAGTGCCGCGAGCTTTGCGCTCCTCGGTTCGATCGAGTCGCTTCTCTCGGCCGTCGTGGCCGACGGCATGACGGGGCGCCGCCACCGCTCCAACTGCGAACTCGTCGGGCAGGGCGTGGCCAATGCGGCGTCGGCATTGTTCGGCGGCTTTTGCGTCACCGGCACCATCGCGCGCACCGCGACAAACGTGCGCTCCGGGGCGCATGGGCCGGTCGCGGGCATCCTGCATTCCCTGTTCCTGCTGGCCTTTGTCGCGGTGGCCGCGCCACTGGCCAGCTACGTGCCGCTCGCCTGTCTCGCCGGCGTGCTTGCGGTGGTCGCCTGGAACATGATCGAGCGCCATGCCATCCGCACGCTTGTCGCGAGTTCGCGTGGCGAGACGCTGGTGCTTCTCGTCACCTTCGGCCTGACGGTTTTCCGTGATNTGACCGAGGCCATCGTGGTCGGCTTCGCGCTGGGCTCCGTGCTCTTCATCCACCGCATGTCGCAGGCGGTCGCGGTGGAACGCCACGCGCCCTTCGTGGCAGAGGACAGGGCGGATGACGCGGGCGACGCCCGTGCGCCCTACGACGAGGCGGAAACAGCGGATCCGGACATCGTGGTCTACCGCATCACCGGAGCCTTCTTCTTCGGGGCGGCGGCGTCCATCGGCGCGGTGCTCGAGCGTATCGCCGACACCCACCGTGTTCTGGTCCTGGACCTGTCCGCCGTTCCCTTTCTCGACGCGACGGGCGCGAACACCATCCGGGGGCTTGCCGACAAGGCCGTGCGTCGCGGTGTGGTCGTCGTGCTGTGCGGGGCCGGGGCAACCGTGCGCCGCGACCTTGCGGCCCACGGCGTCGCACCGCCGCGCGTGAGCTTTTCCGACAATGTCGCGGATGGCATCGCGGCGGCCCGCGAGCGGCTCGCCCAGGACAGGGCGGGCGCCACGCCCTAGGGTGTGGCCCCATAGACGAAGTATGTCCGGCGTGAAAACGGCAAGGAGATGCAAGGAGAAGCGCGCCGGGCGGGCCTTCCGCCCGGCCAAGGGCTTCGACGCCGTAGATCGAAGCCGTTTTTACGTCCCTTCGCGATTTGCTCGGCCAGGGCCGGGCAACAGCGTTGCCAGCCTTTGAAAACCGGACGGTTTCCTGCAGGCTTGCGCCTCGTATCCGACCCTGGCGAACAAACCGGACTCGTCTCGTTCATGGGGCCACACCCTGGGTAAGGAATATCCCCGAGAAGCGCGGAATTCCGCGCTTTACCTAAGATTCATCGACTGCGCGTACCGTCACTTCACCTTGCTCATGTGGAGTACCGAGATGCCGCGTTCCTTCGGGTTCCTCGACAACATCGGCTTCGCGACGAAAATCGTCGCGGGCTTTGCGATCATTCTCCTTCTGGCTGTCGTGACAGGCGGCGTCGGCACCATGACCATCACCAGCCTGTCCGGGCAGATGGAGAGTTCCCGCCATGCCACGAGCGTTCTGGCACGTTTGCAGGACGTCTCCGCCGCCCAGGACCTGTTTCTGCGCGATCATGATCCGGCACAGGGAGAGGAAACGCTTGCCGCCATCGCGAAGCTGGAAGCGGACCTGCGCGACATGGCCAGATCGGTCGAGGGCGACACCAAGGCCACGGCCGACGTGAACCAGGCCCTTGCCGGCGTCGGACGTCTTGGAACGACCTTCGAACAGGCCCGCACGCAAATCTCGGCACAGGGCGAGATGACCGCGAATCTGGTCTCGATCATCGCACGGCTCGGGGACCTCTCGGAGCAGATCGACAAGCAGATGGAACTGGTCCGCCGGGACGCAAAGCGCGAGACCCTGACCGCCGGCGCCACACGGCGCAAGGCCGACGAGATCATCCGTTTCGTCGTCGACCTGCAGGAAGAGGCCATGCGCACGCAGTTGCTTTTCCTGCGCTCCACGAGTTCCACCGAGCCTGGCGTGTTCGAGGCCGCGCTTGAAGAGGCAAGCACGCTTGCCTCCGACGCGGAAGCGCTTACCCGGGCCCGCGTCGAGGGCATCGACAAGGACAGCGCAAACCTGCTCGCGGAGCGTGCCGCCGCTCTCGAGGAGGACTTCAAGCAGCTCGCCGTCACGGAATCCTTCGGCGAGAAGGTGCAGCTTCGCCAGAAGATCAACGACGGGCTGACCGATATCGCCTCTCTCTCCCGCAAGGTGAAGGAATCCGCCTACTACGCCATCACCAAGGTCCAGCAGAACGTCCAGGCCAGCGAGCTCGCGCTCATCAAGGTCGACCTCGTGACCTCCAACGCCGCGCAGCTTTCCAAGCAGGCCGTGCGCGTGAAAGCCACCACGCTCGAGCTGATCTCCGGCGCGGCGGACATCGACGCCGAGGCGGTTCACCGCGAAATCGCAGAACTCGCCCGCGTTGCCGGCAATCTCGTGAAGTCCGTTTCCCAGTTCCCGAAGGTCACGGCCCTGGTCACCGAGGTCAACGCCGACATCGAGACCTACGGCAAGGCCTTCGGCGCGCTCATGGAAAGCCGTGACGCCGTGTCGACCGAAATTCGCAGCTTCGGCACGGTCGCAATCGACATTCGTCACCAGATCGTCGACCTCGCCAATGCCCGCGCGAATGCGGCCGCGCAGAGCGGTGCGGCCGGCTTCTGGGTGATCGCCGCGACAATCGCCGCCGTTCTGGCGATCGGCGCGGCCATCGCGACGGTGCTGTCCTTCGCCATCTCGCGCCCCATCCGCCGGCTCACCGGCATCATGGGCCGGCTGGCCGAGGGCGACACCGAGGTGGATCTTGCCGACAGCCGGCGCGGCGACGAGATCGGCGCCATGAGCCGCACGGTCGAAGTGTTCCGCGACAACGCCAGGGAACGCGCACGCATCGAGCGCGAACAGGCGGAAGAGCAGAAGGCGGCGATCGCGCGCCAGCATCGGATCGAGGCGCTGATCGACGGGTTCCGCTCCCAGGTGCAGGCCGTTCTTGCCTCCGTTGGCGAGACCGCCTCGGGCATGGAGGAAACCGCGCGCGACCTCACCCGCATCGCCGGCGAAAGCGCCGAACGCGCGGAGAGCACGACACGGGCAAGCGGCGATGCCACGAACAACGTGGAGAGCGTGGCGACGGCGGCAGAGGAACTGGCCGCGTCCATCTCCGAGATCGGCCGTCAGGTCGGTCAGACCACGGAGATCGTCAACCAGGCCAGCGCCGGCACCCAGCGTACCAACGAACAGGTGGCCGGCCTCGCCCAGGCCGCCAGCAAGATCGGCGAGGTCGTGACTCTCATCCAGGCGATTGCCGAGCAGACCAACCTGCTGGCCCTCAACGCCACCATCGAGGCGGCACGGGCCGGAGATGCCGGCAAGGGCTTCGCCGTCGTCGCGGCGGAGGTGAAGGAACTCGCCACGCAGACCTCCAAGGCGACCGAGGAGATCGGCGCGCAGATCGCTTCGATCCAGGCCTCGACAAAGGATGCTGTCGAGGCGATCGCCGCAATCACCACGACGATGCAGGAAGTCGACAGCTACACCGCCGCCATTGCCGCGGCCGTGCAGGAACAGGGCGCTGCCACGCAGGAGATTTCGCGCAACGTCCAGAGCGCGGCAGCCGGCACGACGGAGGTCACCGGCAACATGGGGCAGCTTTCCGACGCGGTGGCACGGACCAGTGCCTCCGCCGAGACCGTCTTCTCCGCCGCCGGCGAGGTCGGCGGCAAGACGCAGGAACTGCGCCAGGAAATCGACCGCTTCCTGAAGGAGGTGAGCGCGGCCTGAACCGCGCGCTTTCCAAAGACCTCTTCAAACCTGCCTACGGCCCGGGCCATCCGCCCGGGCCGTTTCATGTACGCCGGAATTTTCGGGAAAGCACTGCAAGGCCTCAGCCGGCCGGGCGCGATGTCGCCGGCACAACCGGCTCCTGCTTGAGGGTTCCCATGATGAAATGGGTGGTGAAGGCCGCGACATTGGGGTCGCTGTCGAAGAGACGCTCGGCGAGAGCATTGAAGGCGGCCATGTCGGCGACATCGACCTGCAGCACCGCGCTCACGTTGCCCGACACGCTGTAGGCCAGCGAGACGGCCTCCTCCTCGCCCAGCCTGCGGTTGAACTCGGCACGATACTCCGGTGCATGGCGCACGAAGGAAACGGTCACGATCGCCGAAAGGCCGTTGCCGATCGCACGCCCGTCAACGAGGGCAACGACCTGGCGCACCAGCCCCGCCTGTTTCAGCCGCCTGACCCGGCGCAGGCAGGCGGACGCGGACAGGCCGACGCGCTCCGCCAGCCGCGCATTGCCAATATCTGCGTCACGGCGCAACTCGGCCAGAAGCCGTCGGTCGATCCGGTCTGTCTCGATCATGTGCCGGAAAATTGCCTTTCAGGTCAGACAACGCAAGATCCGCGCGTGTCCCCCGTGCAAAACGACCGCACCGCGCTTGTCGATCAGCATAGCCTGTCCGGGACTCCCGTGCTACGCGATCGCGTGCTCACCACCACCTTCAAGTGTCTCTTTCCCCTCACTGTCCACGATCCGGGTCTTCGCTTCATGCCTGCCTACGTGCGTTCCCTCGCCCTGCGCTGCCTCTCAACCTTCTTCGTGCTCCTGAAGATCATGCTGCCGGTCATGCTTCTTGTCAGACTTGGGGACCTGTACGGGCTCACGAGCGCCCTTGGTCGCGGCCTTGCTCCGGTGATGGGCCTCGTCGATCTTCCCGCGGAAGCGGGCCTGATCTGGGCGATCACCATCCTCACCAGCCTCTACGGAGGTGTTGGCGCCTTCGTCTCGCTGCAGTCGGAAATGCAACTTACCGTCGCACAGGTGAGCGTCTTGTCCACGCTGATGCTCTTCGCCCACTCCCTGCCCGTCGAGCAGGCCATCGTGCGACGGGCGGGCGCGAGCCTGCTTGCAACGACCGCCCTGCGCCTTGGCATCGGCTTCGCCTATGCGGCCTTCATCGCCTGGATTTGCCAGGCGACGGGCGTCCTGTCGCAAGTCGTCGAGCCCGAGTGGTTGCCCACGGGTCTTTCCACGCCCGACTGGGGCACCTGGCTCATCGCGACCGCGCAGTCGCTTGCGAGCATGCTCCTCATTATCGTCGCGCTGTTCATCCTGCTCGATCTGCTGAAGGCCGTCCGGGTGATCGACTGGCTGACCCGGGCGCTCAACCCCGGCCTGCGCCTGCTTGGCCTCAATCCGGACCTGGCGCCGCTGACGACCATCGGCCTGCTGCTCGGACTGTCCTATGGTGGCGGACTGATCATCCAGGAAACGACCGTCAAGCGCTACGACAAGCGCGACCTGTTTCTTGCGCTGACCTGCCTGTGCCTGTGTCACTCGATCATCGAGGACACCGCGCTGATGCTCGCCATTGGAGCCGACGTCTGGATCATTCTCGCGGGCCGCATGGCGGTGACGGTGCTTGTCATCGCCATTCTGGCGCGGCTTCTGCTGCGCCGCGCTCCACGCGAGGTGCCCGAAACCTGAAGCGCCGAGTCTTTGGTTTGGGCGGCCTGCCCACTCGGGGTTTCGACCTGTCGGCATCCTCGGGCGCCACGCCTCCGGCGCCACTGCTCACCGGGCGTAGATCGCCCGTTCATAGGCCTCGTAAACCTGCATGAAACGCGGCTCCACGAAGGGCAGAGACTGTGTCATGAGCACCGCCGCGACATTCCTGGCCGGGTCGAACCAATAGTGGGAATTCAGGACACCGGCCCAGGTTTGCGTGCCGGCCGAGCGCATGCCCGGAACGTCCTCCTCCACGCGCAGGAAACCGAAACTGTGGGTCTTGCGCACACCCGGAAACGGATCGCAATCAGCGCTTACCGTCGGCATCGCCGTCGCCATTGGCGCGAACTGCAAGCCGCCCATGTGGTCGGCCAGCATCCAGTCCACGCTGTCCTCCCGCAGCAAGCGTTTGCCATCAAGACTGCCTCGTCCCAAGAACAGACGGAGGAAGCGCAGGTAGTCCGGAGCGGTGGAATAGAGCGCATGTCCCATGCCATAGACTTCCGGGTGCGGCGGCGGGATCAGGTTCGCCGGCGCGAACCCTCCATCCTCGCTTCTGGCGGAGACGGCGGAAAGCCGCTTCAGCCGCCCTTCATCCAGTTCGAACACTGTGTCGTTCATCGCCAACGGCTCGAAGATTTCCTGCCGACAGAAGTCGTCGATCCGGCGACCGTCCACCGCCTCGACGGCCATGCCAAGCCAGTCAATGCCGATACCGTAGTCCCAGCCTGACCCCGGATCGCGCACCATCGGATAGTTCAAAGCATCTCTCGTGCCGGCCAGCGCTGACGGATGGCCGGTGGCCTTCATGTAGCGCTGAACGTCTTCGTTCCAGAATTCATACGCCAAACCGCAGGTGTGCGTCGCCAGGTGACGAAGCGTCGCCCGGGTGCGCGGCGGGCGCATCACCGGTTCCTCGCCCTCGAACCGGTCGATCACCTGCAGGCGAGCGAAAGCCGGCAGGATCTCCTCGACCGGGGTGTCGGCATCGAGCTTGCCCCGTTCAATCAGCAACATCGCCGCCAGCGAGCCGATTGCCTTGGTCATGGAGAAGATGCGAAAGACCGTCTCCTCGCCCGCCGCACGGCCAGGCGCCGCCTCGCCAAAGCTGCCGGAGTAGGTGGTGCCGGTGGCATCGCCGGCCATCGCCACGACAAACGGAACGTCCTGCCGCTCCACCGCGGCCGCGAGAACCTCGTCCACCGATCTGGTATCGCCCATTTTCCTGTCCCGGTGCTTGTTGGCCTCGCGCGCCCCGCGCGCCTTCGTGCAGGCGCACGGCCTCCCCTCCCGGAAACGACAGCCAACCTCCTCCATTTCGAGGCACACGGCAGCCGGAAGCTCGCACCTCCGGCGGCCGCAGGTGTCCTCGTGTCGTCAGCCGCAGGCGGCGACCGCGCGCTTGGCCATCACGGTGATCAGGTTGGCGCGATAGGCGGCCGAACCGTGAATGTCCGACAGGAGATTTCCGTCATCGATGGCAACGCCTGCAACAGCGTCTGCCGAGAAGGAACCGGAAAGCACGGCCTCCAGCCCCTCGTGGCGGAAGACGCCGTCCTGGCCCGCCCCCGTCACCGCCACCCGGATGCCATCCGCCGTCTTCGCGACGAAGACGCCCGCCATGGCATAGCGCGAGGCAGGGTTGGGATACTTGGCGTAGGCACAGGCATCGGCCACGGGGAAGGTGATGGCGGTGATGAGCTCGTCCTCGCCGAGGGCGGTCTCGAACATGCCGGTGAAGAACTCGCTCGCCGGGATCTCGCGCTTGTCCGTGTGGACGGTCGCCCCCAGCGCCAGAACCGCGGAGGGATAGTCGGCGGCGGGGTCGTTGTTTGCCACCGAGCCGCCGATGGTGCCGCGATGGCGCACATGCGGATCGCCGATATGCCCGGCAAGCGTCGCAAGGCCCGGCAGGAGGCGCTTGACGATGTCCGAGGTCGCGACCTCGGCATGAGTGGTCGCGGCACCGATGCGTACGCCCGACCCGGTCTCGGTGATGCCCTTCATGTCATCGATGCGGGTCACGTCGATCACGTCGGAGGGCGCGGCAAGACGCTGCTTCATGGTCGGCAGAAGCGTCTGCCCCCCGGCCAGAAGCTTGCCGTCCTCGGCGGAGCCCAGTTTTGCCACGGCGTCGGACACGCTCGCGGCACGGTGATAGGTCGTCTCATACATGCGGGTCTCTCCTTACCCAACAGATCCTGGGGCGGGCATCCGGCCGGGACCGGCGGACGCCCGCGCTGTCGAATGGCAATGCCTCACTCGGCCGCGGCGGCGGGCGCGACGCTGCGCAGCGCCTTCCAGACCGTCTCGGGCGTTGCCGGCATCTCGAGCGCATTGGTGCCGATGGCGTCCGTGATGGCGTTGATGACCGCCGGCGGAGACCCGATGGCGCCCGCCTCGCCGCAGCCCTTCATGCCGAGCGGATTGCCCGGACAGGCCGTGACCGTGGTCATCAGGCGGTAGGAGGGCACATCGTCGGCGCGCGGCATGGTGTAGTCCATGTAGGACGCCGACAGGAGCTGGCCGTCCTCGTCGTAGGCCGCGTTCTCCAACAGCGCCTGGCCGATGCCCTGCGTCAGGCCGCCATGTACCTGCCCCTCGACGATCATCGGGTTGATAATGGTTCCGAAGTCGTCCGCGGCCACGAAGTCGACGATTTCCACCTTGCCCGTGTCCGGGTCCACTTCCACCTCGCACACGTAGGTGCCAGCCGGGAAGGTGAAGTTGGTCGGATCGTAGAAGGCGCCCTCCTTCAGGCCAGGCTCCATGCCCTCGGGCATGTTGTGGGCCGTGTAGGCGGCCAGCGCCACCTGGAAGAAGGGAAGCTCCTTGTCGGTGCCGGCAACCTTGAACGTGCCGCCCTCCAGCGAAATGTCGCCTTCCGAGGCCTCCATGAGGTGCGCCGCAAGCTTCTTCGCCTTGGCCTCGACCTTGTCGAGCGCCTTGGAGATGGCCGACATGCCCACCGCGCCTGACCGCGAACCGTAGGTGCCCATGCCGAACTGCACCTTGTCGGTATCGCCATGGACGATGGCCACCGTGTCGAGGCCGACGCCGAAGCGATCGGCGACAAGCTGGGCGAACGTCGTTTCGTGCCCCTGGCCATGGCTGTGCGAGCCCGTAAGCACCTCGATCGTGCCGACAGGATTGACGCGGACCTCGGCCGATTCCCAAAGCCCGACGCCGGCGCCGAGCGAGCCGACCGCCTGGGACGGCGCGATACCGCAGGCCTCAATGTAGCAGGACAGGCCGATGCCGCGCAGCTTGCCGCGCCGGGCGGCTTCCGCCTTGCGGGCGGCGAAGCCCTTGTAGTCGATCGCCTCCAGCGCCGCGTCGAGCGACGCGTCGTAGTCACCGGCGTCATAGCACATGATGACGGGCGTCTGATGCGGGAAGGAGCGCACGAAGTTCTTGCGACGGAACTCCGCCGGATCCATGCCGATCTCGCGCGCGGTGGTTTCCATCATGCGCTCGACCAGATAGGTGGCCTCCGGACGGCCCGCGCCGCGATAGGCGTCGACCGGCGTGGTGTTGGTGTAGACCGTCTTGACGTTGGCATGGATCGCCGGGATGGCGTACTGGCCCGACAGCAGCGTCGCATAGAGATACGTCGGCACCGAGGACGAGAACAGCGACATGTAGGCGCCGAGATTGGCGATCGTCTTCACCCGCAGCCCGGTGATGCGGTTGTCCGCGTCAAGCGCGACCTCGGCCTCGGAATAGTGATCGCGGCCATGGGCATCGGTCAGGAACGCCTCGGTGCGATCACTGGCCCACTTGACCGGAACGCCGGTGCGCTTGGACGCCCACAGGCACACCATCTCTTCCGGATAGATGTAGATCTTGGAGCCGAAACCGCCGCCCACGTCCGGTGCGATCACGCGCAGCTTGTGTTCCGGCGCGATGTTGTAGAAGGCGGAAAGCACCAGACGCGCCACATGCGGGTTCTGGGAGGTGGTCCAGAGCGTGTAGTGCTCGTCCGCCTCGTCGTACTGGGCAAGCGCCGGGCGCGGTTCCATCGGGTTGGGAACCAGCCGGTTGTTGCGGATCTCCATGCGGGTCACATGGGCGGCCGCTGAAAACGCTGCATCCACCGCACTCTCGTCACCGATCTCCCAGTCGTAGATCAGGTTGCCCTCGGCCTCGGGATGGATCTGCGGCGCGCCGTCCTTCAGCGCGTCGAGAGCATCGACCACCGCCGGCAGCGGCTCATAATCGACCTCCACCGCATCGGCGGCATCGCGCGCCTGCGCACGGGTCTCGGCGACAACGACGGCCACCGCCTGGCCCACGTGGCGCACGATCTCCGGCTCCAGCGCCCGCCAGGCGCCCATCTTCATCGGCGACCCGTCCTTGGAATGGATCATCCAGCCGCAGATAAGATTGCCGACGCCGTCGGCCACGAGCTCGGATCCGGTCAGGACGGCGACCACGCCGGGCGTCGCCCGCGCGGCCTCGGCGTCGATGCCGTTGATCTTCGCGTGGGCATGGGGCGAGCGCACGAAGGCGGCGTGCATCATGCCCGGCACCTGCATGTCGTCCGTGTAGCGTCCCTTGCCGGTGATGAACCGCTTGTCCTCGCGCCGCGTCACCCGCGCGCCGATGCCATCCGTCGAACCTGCCATGTCGTCCTCCCTGCGAAGGCCGGCCCCGGTCTCCTCCCGCGGGCACGCGCCTCCCTTACTCCGATTGCGTGATCCGGTCCGGCGACCTCCCGCACCCGGGCGCGGGCCTCATGCCGGACTCCTCCGTCCGCGCGGCGGCGCGGACGGAGCGTCTCATTCGGCGGCGGTGCGCATTCCCGCGATCTGCTCGCTCGCGGCGGCAATGGCCTTGACGATGTTGTGATAGCCCGTACAGCGACAGATGTTGCCCTCGAGCTCGGCACGGATCGTGGCCTCGTCCAGCGGTCCGCCAAGACGGTCGATCATGTCGACGGCGGCCATGATCATGCCCGGCGTGCAGAACCCGCACTGAAGGCCATGATGCTCCTTGAAGGCCGCCTGCACCGGATGCAGTTCGCCATTCCGCGCCAGTCCCTCGATGGTCACCACCTCGCTGCCGTCGGCCTGGGCCGCCAGCATGGTGCAGGACTTCACAGCCTTGCCGTCCACATGCACCACGCAGGCGCCGCACTGGGACGTGTCGCAACTGACATGGGTGCCCGTCATCCCGAGGCCGTCACGCAGCAGCTCCACCAGAAGCGTGCGGTCCTCGATCTCGCGGGACACGCTGCGCCCATTCACCGTCATTGAGACTTTCGACATGCTCTTCCTCCCAGACATCCGAATTCTGACCGCCGGCGGCGACTGTGCCTCGCGGCCGGCTTGGTTTCGGTCGCGACGGCGGCACACCGGCGCCGCCATCGCAAAAGCAACCCCGTGCCGGGCGTCACGCGCGCGGCACGGAGGAAAACATCCAGGGCGCCAGGCTCACGAGCTCATGAGCGCCAGCACCACGATCAGCGCGCCGAGCGCGATCAGGCCCCAGACCATGGGCCCGCCGAAGGCACCGCGCGCGGCAGCCGTCTCGACTTCCGCCTCGGCCTCGTGGAAACTCTTTTCCACCTGCTCCTCGACGTCGTGAACCGCCTTGCCCATCGTGTCGGGCAGAGACTCCATGGCGCGGGTCTTCGCCTCTTCGGCAAGGCCCGGATCGAGTTCGTCGTCCTCTCCGGCGGCCCCGGTATCCTGCGAGGCGGAAGCGGTCGTTGCCGAAGCGGCGGCCGCGGGAGCGGCGGCAGGCGCTGCCTCGCCTTCCCCGCCGCCTTCGACGATTTCCTTGAAGTTGCCGAAGAACTCGTCCGCCATCTTGCGCGAGGTGGACACGATGAGACGGCTGCCAAGCTGGGCGAGCTTGCCCCCGACCTGGGCCTTCACCGTATAGGTGAGAACCGTCTCCTCACCGTCCTCGGCCAAGTTCACGTCGGCCGAGCCCTTGGCAAAGCCGGCGACGCCGCCCTTGCCCTCGCCAACGATCGTGTAGCTCTCGGGGGGATTGAGGTTCTCGAGCGTGACTTCGCCCTTGAACGTCGCCTTGACGGGGCCGATCTTCGCGACCACCGACGCCGACATCTGCGTGTCGGACGTTTTTTCGAGTTCCTGGCATCCGGGGATGCATCGGCGCAGGACGTCGGCATCATTGAGCGCCGCCCAGACCTTGTCCCTCGGCGCCGTGATCCGGTACTCGCCAGATAAATCCATCAGTCGTTTCCTCCGGCAATGGGACCCGATCCGAATGGCGTCAGTTCTGCCGATACCGGCACCTTGGTTCTGACAGCCTGGGTCCGGCACGTGCTTTATGACTTCTAGCAGATTGGCGAAGGCTGCGGGTGCTTTCAAGGCCTTGACGATGAAAACGTCCGAACTTTCGTCGCATCGGGGTCGGCATGTTGCGCAACCTGTTGCGTCCCGCCGCACCGACGGGAAGACCGCGCCCGCGCTGCCGGTGATTGACCCCGACGCCGCGCCGTCCTAAGCGAACGGCCACAACAGACGCACCGTACGACACGACGACCCGAAAGACACCGGCCCATGCCCTCGCCCGCAAGTCCGTCCCCGCTTCACGCCGATGCCGGCTCGCCCCCCGTCTCCGCCTGGCCGACGATCCTGGAGACGCGCGGCTGGAGCGACTACGCCCTTCTCGACTTCGGCCACGGCCGCAAGCTGGAACGGTATGGCGGCATCGTCGTGGACCGCCCCGAGCCGCAGGCCATGGGCCGCCCGCGCCTTTCCGAAGGGCGCTGGCGCGAGGCGGACGCGGTCTTCACCGGCAACGACGAGGACGACGGCCCCGGCCGCTGGCGGCTCAACCGCGATCTGCCGGAGACGTGGAAGATGGCCTTCCACGACGTGCGCTTTCTGGGCCGCTTCATGTCGTTCCGCCATGTCGGCGTGTTTCCCGAGCAGGCCGCCCACTGGCAGTGGATGGCCGAGCGCGTCGCCCGTGACGCGGCCCGGCCGGGCGCGGAGCCGCCGCGCATTCTCAACCTCTTCGGCTACACGGGCCTGGCCTCGCTCGTTCCCGCCGCCGCGGGTGCCCATGTCACCCATATCGACGCCTCGAAGAAGGCCATCGGCTGGGCGCGGGAGAACCAGGAGCTTTCGGGACTGGAGCACCTCCCCGTGCGCTGGATCTGCGAGGATGCGACCAAGTTCGTCGCCCGCGAGATCAAGCGCGGCAACACCTACGACGGCATCCTTCTCGACCCGCCGAAATACGGGCGAGGCCCCAAGGGAGAGGTCTGGGACCTCTACCAGAGCCTGCCCGAGCTTCTGCCCATGGTGGAGAAGCTCCTCTCGCCGAACGCCGGTTTTCTCATCCTGACCGCCTATGCGATCCGCTCGAGCTTCGTCGCCCTGCACGAGTTGATGGCCGAAACGCTCGAGATACGCGGCGGGCGGCTGGAATCGGGCGAACTCGTCCTCACCACGGAAGACGGCGCGCGGGCGCTCTCGACCTCCCTCTTTTCGCGCTGGAGCAGCAAATGANCACGCGCTCCCAGGGGCCGTCCGCGACCCGGCGTGCCGGCACGGTGAAACAGGTCACCTCCTTTTCCAATCCGCTGGTGAAGGACATCAAGGCCCTCGTCGCCCAGCGCAAGCACCGGCAGAAGACCGGACGGTTCGTCGCGGAGGGGCTGAAGCTTGCCGCCGATGCGCTCGAGGCCGGCTGGACCGTCGACATGCTGGTCATGGGGCCGGAGGCACGCGAGAGCGACGCCGCGCGCGAGGTGGCGGCGCGGGCGCGCGCGCGCGGTGCGACGATCCTGGAAGTCACCACGGCCGTTCTCGCGGCCATGACACGACGCGACAACCCTCAGATGGTGGTCGGCGTCTACGAGCAGCGCACCCAGTCCGACAAGGTTCTTTCCGAGGCACTTTCCGCCGCCGGAGCCCGGGACGTGTGGATCGCGCTCGACCACGTGCGCGACCCCGGCAACCTTGGCACGATCATCCGCACCGCGGACGCGGTCGGCGCCAAGGGTGTCATCCTGGTCGGCGAGACCACAGACCCCTTCTCGGTGGAGACCGTGCGCGCGACGATGGGCTCGCTTTTCCACGTGCCTCTGGCACGCATGACGCGCGCCGCCTTCCGTGACCGCGCCGCATCCTGGCCGGGCACGCTGGTGGGGACCCACCTCAAGGGATCGACTGACTATCGCAAGATCGCCTATCGCGGCCCCGTCATGCTGCTCATGGGCAACGAACAGGCGGGACTTCCCGACGACATGGCAGAGGCGTGCAACGCGATCGCCCGCATTCCGCAGGTCGGACAGGCCGACAGCCTCAATCTCGCGGTCGCCACCGCCGTCATGCTCTACGAGATCAGGCGCGACGCCCTGGACCTTTGAGGCAAGCGCACGAGGTTCGACCGGGAAGCCTTTTACGTTCCATTCCACCCTGCGAGGTTTTCATGCGTCTTTTCGTCTTCGGTCTCGGCTTTTCCGCCAGCGCCTTTGTCCGCGAGGCGAAGGATCGCTTCGACTGGATCGGCGCGACGACACGCAGCCCGGAGAAGGCCGAGGCCATGCGGGCGCAAGGGATCACGCCCTTCCTCTTCGACGGCACGAAAAAGGGGGACGGCATCGCGGAGGCTCTTGCCCGGGCGACACATGTTCTGGTGTCCATCGCCCCCGACACGGAAGGCGACCCGGTGCTGCTGCATCATCGCGATGACCTGGAAGCGGCCCGTCCCGGATGGATCGGCTACCTCTCCACGGTCGGCGTCTACGGCAATCACGATGGCGCCTGGGTAGACGAGGACACGCCGGTGATGCCGGTCTCCAAGCGTTCGCATCAGCGGGTGGCGGCGGAAAACGCCTGGCTCATGCTTTCCCGGAAGACCGGCATTCCGGTTCAGATCTTCCGCCTCTCGGGGATCTACGGCCCGGGGCGCAATGCCTTCGTCAACTTCGAAAAGGGCAAGGCGCGGCGCCTGATCAAGCCTGGACAGGTGTTCAACCGCATCCACGTGGACGACATCGCCGGCGCGCTGATGGCCGCCGTTTCGCGCGAGCCGTCGACGCGGATCTTCAACGTCACCGACGACGAACCCGCCCCGCCCCAGGATGTGGTCGCCCATGCGGCCGAACTGCTCGGCGTCACGCCGCCGCCGGAACAGGATTTCGAGACGGCGGACCTGTCGCCGATGGCACGTTCCTTCTACGGCGAGAACAAGCGCGTCTCCAATGAACGCGTGAAGGAGGAACTGGGCTACAGGTTCCGCTTCCCCGACTACCGCGCGGCCCTTGCCGCCCTTCACCGCGACGGCTGGCGCTAAAGCGCCGCTCAGCGGGTGAAACGCACCGATGCCTCGCCCGCCCTGTTCCCCAGCCGGGCAAGAGCGCGGTGCGGCCCCGCGTCCGCGATTTCCAGGATCAGCTTCTTGCGCACCGCGCCGGCGAATGTCGCGGTGCTGTCGGCGGTCACGACGAATGCGCCGGGACCGCCGATGATCCTTTCCGCGAATGCCAGCTCCAGATCGTAGGAGGCCGGGCGTCCGGAGCAGTGTCTGCACAGCACGGCCAGTCCGTTGATGACAATGCCTGAGGCGACCACTTCCGCCCGCGCCGTCTCCAGTGGCGGGCCGCTCCAGGTGTTGGCGCTGTCGGCCGAGAGATCGATCNCCCGCCTCAGGCCGGTGATGTCGTTTTCCTCGATCAGTGCCTTGCCCTTCAGCAGGGCAGAGCCGATGGCATTTCGTCCGTAGGCACGGCGGGGAGCGGCCATCAACGACCGTGCGAACGCTGACGCCGAAGCGGGGCCGTCGATTATCGTCCAGCCCACGACCACATCCTGCGACATGGCATTGCCCCACTCCACATAGGTGACGGCGATCTTGCCGTAGGCATTGTCGGCAATCGCCGAAAGCACGAGAGGATCGGTGATCGCGTCGGCATAGCCTTTTCTCTGGAAACGGATTTCCGCGTCGTCGATCGAGCCGGTGCTGTCAGCGAGAAGCACCAGTTCCAGATCGACCTCTTCCGCCAGCGCGGGCCGGACGATCCCGACAAGCGCGAGAGCCAGAAAAAGGGACAGGGCAAGGCAGGCGGATCCGTGCACGGCCATCACTCCCGCTGAAACCCGACACGACAGTGAACCACGCGATGCCCGCGGGGGAAACCGCCCCGACTTCACATTCCCGCCAGCCGACCATGGCCGGCGTTCAACCGCACCGCGCCCGCCTCAGTCGGCGGACCCGGGCGCGGGCGCGGCGACCGCGAGGGACCGGGAGCGCCTTTGCGCGAAGGCGATCGCGACAAGACTTCCGACGACCAGCGCCACCGCTCCAACCTGGGTGGCCGAAGGGGTGGCTCCCAGGAAGAGCACGGCAAGCACCGTCGCCGTGACCGGACTGAGGCCGAGGAAGGCCGTGACGACCGCAGCCTGCAGGTGGGTGAGAGCGTAGAGCCACAGGATGAAGCCGAAGCCGCTGGAAACGCCGACAAAGCCAAGCAGGACCAGTGTCCGCGTCGACCATTGCCCGATCGGGACGCCGCCGCCCTCCGCGAGGCTCATGAGACCGAGCGGCAGAAGCGACGCAGCCATGGCGATCATGCCGACCTGCGTCACGCCGTTGCGTTGCAGGTAGGGACGATAGAGATGCGAGCACAGGGCACCGATGAGCGTCGCACCGCCGGCACAGGAAAGTCCTGTCCAGTCGGAGGGGCCAAGACGTCCGCCCAGCGCGTCGCCTCCCAGCAGCACGGCGACGCCGACCACCGACAGGAGGATGGAACCGAACTCGAGGCGGGACACCCGCCCGCCGGCGAACCCGAGACCGAGCACAAGCGTGACCACCGGAAGCGTCGCGAAGACAAGCGCCACGCGCGGCGACCCCGCGTGGAGAACCGCCACATTCAGCAGTGCCACCAGAACACCGAACTGGCCGATCCCGATGAGGGCGACAGGCAGGAGGTCGCGGCGCGCGACACCGGGACCACGTGCGTTCAACGCAACGGGAACGATCAGCGTCAACGCGATGGCATACCGCAGGAAGCCGAGGCGGCCGGCTCCAACGTCCGCGACCACCGCTTCGCTGGCGACGAGAGCCGCGCCGACCTGAAAACCGGTGACAATGGACGCAACCAGAGCACGCGTCACAGGTCACGCCCCCATATCTGACCGACCAGATCCTGGCCGAAGCTGTGATGCCGCTCCTGTTCGAGAAGCTCGAAGCCCGTCGCCTGGTAGATCCTGAGCGCGGCAACGAGGTTGTCGTTGGTCCACAGAACCATGCGCTTGTAGCCGCAATCGGCGGCAAACCGCAGGCATTCCTCCACGAGACTGCGGCCGAGACCGCGCCCGCGCGCGGCCGGATCGACATAGAGCATCCTCAGCTTGGCGGTCTGCGCGTCCTGCCGCACGACGAAAACCGAACCGACCACCTCGCCTTCCATTTCCGCGATCCAGCACCGTTCGCCCGACGGATCGAAGTCCTTCACGAACTTGCCCGTGATCTCGGACAGCAGCCCCTCGAAGGTCCAGTCGAACCCATACTCCTTCGCATAGAGCGTGGCCTGGCGATGAATGACGAACCCGAGGTCTCCCGGGCGCGGTTCGCGCAGGACGAAGGTGCGCGTGTCGGGCAAGTCGCCGAGGACCCTCCGAATCCGGGTCATGGCTCCGGTCAGCAGCGCCCTTTCCCCCTCCTGAAGCGGATCGAGAAGGGCGGCAACCTCGGCCGCCGACGCGGCATCGAGCGTGGCATAAACCTCCCGCCCCTGCTCGGTCAGACTTAACGCCAGACGTTTGCCGTTTTCCGGCGACGGCGTACGCTGCACCAGCCCGTCGGCCTCAAGGCCACTCAGCAGGCGGCTGACATATCCCGCATCCATCCGCAGGGCCTCGCCGAGTTCACGCGCGGAAGGCGGCGAGGCGGCCGGCGCGCTGGCCACCTCGTGAAGGATCCGCGACTGGGCGAGCGAAAATCTTGAGGCAAGCAGATGCTCGTTCAAGGCGCCGACAAGGCGCGTATGGAAGCGGTTGAACTGCCGTACGGCGGCGATCTCCCCGTCACGAACCCGTTCCGGCGCCATGTTGCCTATTCCCTTCATATATTGACAAAGTCAACATACTCGGCGGGCACCCCCATGGTCAACGTTTCTGCGTCAACGAAAACCGGCGGCCTTCCAAAGGAAGACCGCCGGCCAGGAAAGGCCTTTTGTCGTCGTCGGATCAGTTGGTGCGCGTGCGCCGCACCGCGTCCTGCCAGCCCTCGTAGAGCGCCTTTCGGGCAGGTTCATCGAGATCGGGCTCGAACCGCCGGTCGAGCCGCCAGTCCTCCGCGAACGCCTCCATGCCCGGCCACACGCCCGCCTTCTGTCCCGCAAGCCAGGCGGCGCCCAGCGCGGTCGTCTCCAGCACCTGAGGCCGGTCCACCGGCGCGCCGAGGATGTCGGAGAGAAACTGCATCGTCCAGTCGGACGCGGTCATGCCGCCATCGACGCGCAGCACGATGCCGTCCTTCGCGGTGTGCGCCAGATGAGCCGCATCGTCACGCATGGCGTCGATCAGGTCCCGGGTCTGATAGCCGACGCTTTCAAGCGCCGCGCGGCAGAAGTCCGCCGGCCCGCTCGCCCGCGTCAGGCCGAACAGGGCGCCGCGCGCGTCGGGATCCCAGTAAGGTGCGCCAAGGCCGACGAAAGCCGGGACCAGATAAAGCCGGTTCGCCGGATCGGAGCCGGCCGCGAGCTCCTGCGTCTGCGAGGCCTCCTCGATGATCCCCAGGCCGTCGCGCAGCCATTGCACCGCGCTTCCGGCAACGAAGATCGACCCCTCCAGCGCGTAGGTGGTCTTGCCGTCCAGCCTGTAGGCGATGGTCGACAGCAGCCTGTTGCGCGAGGTGACCCGCGACGCTCCGGTGTTGATCAGCGCGAAGCAGCCCGTTCCGTAGGTGGACTTGACCATGCCGGGCGCGAAACAGGCCTGCCCGACGGTGGCCGCCTGCTGATCACCGGCAACGCCGAGGATCGGCAGTTCGGCGCCGAAGTGCGCGGCATCGACAATGCCGAACTCGTCCGAACTGTCCTTCACCTGGGGAAGCATCGACATGGGCACGTCGAGCANGCCGCAAAGCTCCTCGTCCCAGCAATTGTCGTCGATGTTGTAGAGCAGCGTGCGCGAGGCATTGGTCGCATCGGTGACATGGGAGCGCCCGCCGGTCAGCTTCCACATCAGCCAGGTGTCGACGGTTCCAAACAGCAGGTCTCCGGCCTGGGCAGCCGCGCGTGCCCCTTCGACATTGTCGAGGATCCAGGCGAGTTTCGTGCCGGAAAAATAGGGATCGAGCAAGAGGCCGGACTTGGCCGCCACCGTGTCCTCGTGGCCGGCCTCCTTCAGTCTCGCGCAGACCGACGCCGTCCGCCGGTCCTGCCAGACGATGGCCCGGTGCACCGGCTCGCCGGTCTTGCGGTTCCACACCAGCGTCGTCTCGCGCTGGTTGGTGATGCCCACCGCCGCAATCGCGGACGCTCCGCCGTCGACCTTATCAAGTGCCTCGCGACACACCGCCAGCGTCGAGGTCCACAGATCCTCGGGCTCGTGCTCGACCCAGCCCGAGCGCGGAAAATGCTGTGCAAACTCCTGCTGCGCGCTGGCCACCGCCCGAAAACTGCCGTCGAACACGATTGCCCGGCTCGAGGTCGTGCCCTGGTCGATTGCCAGGACCAGGCCCCGGGAACCCTTCACACCCTCACCCACGCGTCGCCTCCGAGATGTTCGTTTTGTTTCCTTAATTGCCGGTCTGGACATTCAAGCGAAACAAAATGCCAGTCAATCGAAAAGCCCGCCTCATCCCCGTCCGACAGCCGGACCGCAACGCACGCGGCGTGTCTTCGCCCCGACACGCCGGGGGCTGGACTTGAAGACACGCGGGTGATCCTCTTGGCCGCTCCTGCGCCCACACTTCCCGCGGACCGACACCACGCATGACACCGCCCCGTTCCGCCCCGCCCCATGCAAAGGCCCTCGCGCTCTCGCTGCTCGCAACGGCGGTGATCGCGGCTTTGTCGCTGTGGTTCGTGTCCGCCGCCATCCTGCCGGAAATGCTGGCCGAACGGGCAATCTCACCCATGCGCCAGGCACTTCTGTCCAGCGGCGTGCAGATCGGCTTCGTCGCCGGCGCCCTTGCCTCCGCCGTGCTCGGGCTGCCGGACCGGCTGCATCCGGGGCGGCTGTTCGCGCTTTGCGCGGCGCTGGCCGGAGCGATCAACGCCACGCTGATCGTCGTGCCCGTCGGCAGCGGCGCGGCAATCGCGGCGCGCATCGCCACCGGTGCCCTTCTTGCCGGCGTCTATCCCGTGGGAATGAAGATCGCNGTCGGCTGGGGCCTGCGCGACCGCGGCTTTCTGGTCGGAATCCTCGTCGGCGCGGTCACGATCGGCTCCGCCGTTCCGCATCTTTTCGCCCTTGGCGGCGGGACCGACTGGCGGCTCACCGTGTCCCTCGCCTCGCTCGCGGCACTTGTCGCCGCCGTGCTCGCGCTGTTCGTGGGTCTCGGTCCGCATCACGCCACCGCGCGCCGGTTCGACCCCACCGTCGTCGGCGAGGCCTGGCGAAACAGGCGGATCCGCCTCGCGTTCCTCGGCTACTTCGGTCACATGTGGGAGCTCTATGCCATGTGGACATGGGCGGGCGCGGCCCTCGGCGCGTCCTTCGCAACGCTGATGCCGGAGGCGGACGCTCTTTTCGGCGCGCGCCTGCTGACCTTCCTCGCGGTCGCGCTTGGCGGCATCGGCTGCATCGCCGGCGGCTATGTCGCCGATCGCATCGGCAAGGAGACGGTGGCCATCATCGCGCTTGCCGGCAGCCTCGCCAGCGCGGTCTTCTGCGCGTTCGCCTTCGGCGGTCCACCGGTGATCGTCGCGGCGGCCTTCCTGTTCTGGGGCCTGACGATCGCGCCGGATTCACCGCAGTTTTCGGCGCTGGTCGCCGATTTCGCCGCTCCCCGGCACGCCGGAAGCATCATGACGCTGCAAACGGCGCTCGGCTTCGCCCTCACCTTCGTGACGGTGCAGGCCACGCCCGTGCTCGCCGGCCTGCTTGGCTGGCAGGCCATGATCCTGCTTCTGGCAGCCGGCCCGGCCCTCGGCCTCGTGGCCATGGTGCGATTGCGACGGCTCATGCGTTCGCAAGAGGATGGCTGAGCCGGCTTTTCGGGAGGGCAGATACAGGAACGGCGTGGTCGCACCTGCGCCACGCCGTTCGCGTCGTTCGGTCTTCGAAAGTCCCGCGGGTCCGGCGGGTGTTGCGCCGCGCCACAGGCGCGCGCTTCGCCCCGCCCGTCCCTTCGGGCCGATCAGAGGACGCGCAGGTTCTCCGCCATGGAGCGACCGCGCGCATAGGCGAGATCATACGCGACCAGTTCGCCCTCGCGCAGGGCGCGGACGCCCGACTTGCGAAGCGCGGCCATGTTGACCTCGACGAAATCACCTTCATTGGGCTCGATCTGGCCGATACCGGTCTTCATGTCGAACCACTTCACGTTACCAAGTTCCATAGTCATCTCTTTCTTATCGTTGATTAGAGCGTTCACGACAGCCTGTTCATCGACCGGAACGGGGCACATGCCCCGGGCGGCCGGTTCGCGCATTGTCGTTTTCAGGCGCGACTCCCGGATCCCGGCCGTTGTCCCGTTCCGCATCCTCCGCGCGGAAACCTGGACTTCAGCCTCGCCCTGCAGTGCTTCCTTGCCGGGACCGCGCTAGCGGCCCTGTCCGGTTCGGTAGCCCCTGAGCCTTTGTGCATCGAGGGTGTTACAGGCGTACGACACCGCCGGGAGCGGCATGTCGAGTATCCGATGATGAACAGACACCGTTAATAAATGGTGACCACGATCCCGTTTTGCAAGGGAGGCGGCACAAAGCACCCGGACACAACGCCTGAATGCAGAAGAGCGGCCCGCAAGGGGCCGCTCTCGTCATATGGGACTGCAGGAAGGGAAATTCAATCCGCGAGAGATCAACTGTCCATCTTGAGCGCCTTGATGAAGGCTTCCTGCGGAATTTCGACCTTGCCGAACTGCCGCATCTTCTTCTTGCCTTCCTTCTGCTTCTCGAGAAGCTTGCGCTTTCGCGTCGCATCACCGCCGTAACACTTGGCGGTCACGTCCTTCCTCAGCGCCGCGATGGTCTCGCGCGCGATTACCCGGGCACCGATGGCGGCCTGGATCGGGATCTTGAACATGTGGCGCGGGATCAGGTCCTTGAGCTTCTCGCACATGGCCCTGCCCCGGCGCTCCGCCTGGGAGCGGTGCACCAGCGTCGACAGCGCATCCACCGGCTCGGCGTTGACCAGGATCGACATGCGCACGAGGTCGCCCTCGCGGTAGTCCGAGATCTGGTAGTCGAAGGAGGCATAGCCCTTGGAGATCGACTTCAGCCGGTCGTAGAAGTCGAACACCACCTCGTTGAGCGGCAGATCGTAGGTGACCATGGCGCGCGAGCCGACATAATTGAGGTCGATCTGGATGCCGCGCCGCTCCTGGCAGAGCGTCAGGATCGACCCCAGGAACTCGTCCGGCGTCATGATGGTGGCGCGGATCCACGGCTCCTCGATGGTGTCGATCTTCACCACGTCGGGCATGTCGGCCGGGTTGTGCAGCTCCTTCATGGTGCCGTCGGTGAGGTTCATGCGATAGACGACCGAGGGCGCGGTGGCGATCAGGTCGAGGTCGAACTCGCGCTCCAGACGCTCCTGGATGATCTCCAGATGCAGCAGGCCCAGGAAGCCGCAGCGGAAGCCGAAGCCGAGCGCCGCCGAGGTCTCCATCTCGAAGGAGAAGGAGGCATCGTTCAGCCGCAGCTTGCCCATGGCGGCGCGCAGGTCCTCGAAGTCGTTGGCATCGACCGGGAACAGGCCGCAGAACACCACGGGCTGGGCCGGCTTGAAGCCGGGAAGCGCCTCGGCGCACGGCTTGCGGTCGTCGGTGATCGTGTCGCCGACCCGTGTGTCGGCCACCTCCTTGATCGAGCCGGTGATCACGCCGATCTCGCCGGGGCCGAGTTCGTCGGTGTTGAGCAGCTTTGGCGTCATGACGCCGACGCGGTCGATCTCGTAGCTGGCGCCCGTGCCCAGCATCTTGATCTTCTGGCCCTTCTTGAGCCTTCCGTCGATGATGCGCACCAGCACCATGACGCCGAGATAGGTGTCGTACCAACTGTCCACCAGCAGCGCCTTGAGCGGCGCGTCCACGTCGCCCTCGGGCGCGGGAAGCCGGGTCACGATCGCTTCCAGGACGTCCTCGACGCCGAGCCCCGTCTTGGCGGAGATCAGCACCGCGTCGGACGCGTCGAGGCCGATCACGTCCTCGATCTGCTCCTTGATGCGCTCGGGCTCCGCCGCCGGGAGGTCCACCTTGTTGAGCACGGGCACGATCTCGTGGTCGTTCTCGATGGCCTGGTAGACGTTGGCGAGCGTCTGGGCCTCCACGCCCTGGCTGGCGTCCACGACCAGCAGCGATCCCTCGACGGCGGCCAGGGAGCGCGAGACCTCATAGGCGAAGTCCACGTGACCGGGCGTGTCGATGAGGTTCAGCTTGTACTGCTTGCCGTCCTTGGCCTTGTAGATCAGGCGGACGGTCTGGGCCTTGATGGTGATGCCGCGCTCGCGCTCGATGTCCATCGAGTCGAGCACCTGCTCCTTCATCTCGCGCTCCGTCAGCGTGCCCGTCATCTGGATCAGGCGGTCGGCCAGAGTCGATTTGCCGTGGTCGATATGCGCCACGATGGAGAAATTGCGGATGTCGGAGATCGTCTTGGTGCTCATGCGCGCCCATTTACCATCGCGCGATGCCCCCGCAAAGGGGAATGCGCGAGAGGGAGAGGGAAAATGACGTCCCGGCCGGTTGCGTGCACAGCAGTGTCCGCGTCGGCCTCGGGGCGGATCCATTTCAGCCCGGCGGGAAACGTCACCGCGCCACCAGAACCTCGGTGCAGGCGGCGGGGAGCTTCGACAAGCGGACCGGCTTCTTCTTGGTCGGTTTGTTCGCGGTCTGGGGCTTTTTCGGCTTCTTCGGCACCCAGGGCTCGTCGGAGAGCCACCAGTCGAGTTCCTTGCCGCAGCCGTCGCCGGGGGGCGGCGCCTTCTGGTCCTTGCAGCCCGCGCTGCCCGGGGGACAGGCGATACGCACGTGGAAATGGTAGTGATGCCCCCACCACGGGCGGACCTTGTTGAGCCACGAACGGTCCGCACCGGTCTCGAAGCGGCACAGGGCCTGCTTGATGCCGGGATGCACGAAGATGCGCGCCACCCGTTCATCCTGCGCCGCGCGGCGGATCAGCCGGGCGCGGGAATCGCTCCATTTCGCCGGATCGACGCCCCTGTCCGCGCCCTTCAGCTCCGACGAACCCTTCAGCATGGACACCGCCGACATGGTCTCGCGCTCCTCCCGGCTCAGCTTGCGGTCGGGCATGGGAGTGAGCCAGATGTCGGCGTCGAGGCCGATCTGGTGACTGGCGTGGCCAGTGGTCATCGGCCCGCCGCGCGGCTGGGCGAGATCGCCGACAAGCAGGCCGTTCCAGCCAAGCGCCGGTGCGTCGTCGGCAAGGCGCTGCAACACGTCGATCAGTTCGGGATGGCCCCAGTTGCGGTTGCGCGACAGGCGCATCACCTGCCAGCTCGGCCCGTTGACGGGCAGCGCCACCGCGCCGGCCACGCAGCCGCGCGCGTAGGATCCGATGGAGCGCGCCGCAAGCGGAGCGGCGACCTTCACGCCGCCGAAAAGCGCACGGGCATCCGATGACGCGGACACGCTGGCCGGAACGCCGGAGGAGACCGCCGCCGGCACAAGGGCAAGCGGGGCATCGGCTGCGGACGCGAGGAGACCCCGGTTGTCGGGCGCCGGCCGGGGGCGCGGCGGGGCGACCAGCGTCGTGATGGCCCCCTGCCCCGATGCTTGCGCATCGGGCGTGGCCGCGACGGGCGCGATCGTCGTGGTGGTGACGCGCCGGTCCTGCCCGAGAATTCCGGCCGCTTCCACGGCGCCGGGCTTTTCGCGTGGCAGGGGCGCGGCGACGGCCATGGCGGAGAGAGATGCCGACGACAGGACGCCGGCCAGCACCAGTGACCGGAGCACGACACGCGATGGTCCGTGCGGTGCCTTCCCGCGCATTGCCTGCATGGTCCTGCTCCCCTGTACCGCGCCCGGACGGGAATGCCCGCCAGCCGCTCATGACGTTCACCGCCGGTGAGATCCGGCGACCGTAAATCAAACGGTCGCGATCATGGTCGCACGGGCCGATTTACGAACGGTTAACCATGTTTTCGCCCCCGGGGCCGGGAAGCGTCAGTCCGTACGCTCGCTCATCTCCGCCGCCAGGTCGTCGAGCAGCACCGTGTTGTCGCGCATGATGCGGTCGGCCACACCGTTCAGCTCGATGATGTTGGCGGGCCGGGCGTTGTCGATGGCCTCCGCGCCCTCGGGAAGGTCCCCGTCGAGGCGGATCACCCGCGCACCGGCATCGGCAAGCAACTGGCCGGCAAGTTCGGCGGTCGAGGCCGCCTGCCCCTGTGCCATGGCGGACAGCAGCGGCATTCCGCGGCGCGGGGAGAGCCAGCCAAGCGCATCGAGCCCGCTGACCGCGCGCTCATCGCGCGGGGCCTGGCGCGTTCCGCTTCCCAGCGACACGATGACTAGATCCTTCGCCTCCCAGCCCAGCCTTCGCGCCTGGGCGTAGGCGGCAAGCAGCGGATTTTCCATGAAGACGCTGCCGCCGATCAGCAGGCGGTCGGCCTCGCCCGACAGGCTCTCGGCGCGCATGGGCGGCAGGTGCAGCGGCAATGCCATCGTGGCACGCACCGCCTGCCAGGCGTAGAAATCGCTGGGCCGCCCGCCGTCGGCGCCAAGTCCGTTGGCCATGACGACCGGTTCGCGCGCGGCGATGTCATAGGCGGTCAGAACGACGCGGGTCAGCGCGCCCTGAAGCGATGCCCAGCCGAACCGCTCCTTGAGCAGGCGCTCGAAGGGGCGCTCGTCGAAGCTGTGATCGAAGGGGGCCATGGGGTTTGCCGCGAAGCGCTCCAGAAAGCCCTTGCGGCGGAACAGTTCGCGGCACTCCACCTCGAAGAAGCGCCTGAGATCGGGAAGGGAGGCAACCGGCGTGCCCCCGGTGTCCTCCGGACGCGGCAAGGCGAGGCTCGCCGCGATCAGCCCTCCGGCGGAGGTGCCTGCCATCATGTCGAAGTAGCGATGGAGCGGGCCGTCCTTGCCCGAGGTTCGCAGCCGCGCCTCGATGGTCTCGAGCAGACGGACCGGGATCAGCCCCCGGATTCCACCGCCATCCATGGTCAGAACGAACCGCTTGCGCCCTTGCATGTGTCATCGCCCTCCGTACCGGTTTCAAAACCCCATCATGGAGCCTGAAGCCTTTTGGAGAAATGCGACGATGCGATGACCCCGCAAGGGCTTGGCGCAAAGAATGCGTCAGTTTTCTTCCGCAGCCGCCGCGCGCTCCGCCGTGGCGGCGATCAACCGCTCCAGATCCTGCGGGCGGGACAGGCGGTGGTCGCCGTCCTTCACGAGCGTCAGCACCATGTCGTCGAGCGCCAGGCATTCGGTGATCCTGAGCGCGTGCTGCCAGGGCACGGCGTCGTCCTTCTGTCCCTGAAGGATGGTGACCGGGCAGCCCGTCTCGATCGGCCCGCCGAGCACGAGGTTGTCGCGCCCGTCCTCGATCAGCCTGCGGGTGATGACATAGGGCTCGCCATAGTCCGAGGGCTTCGAGTAGCGCCCCTCGCGCAGGATGGTCTCACGGATCTCGTCGGTGAACTCCTGCTTCCACATGAGTTCCTCGGTAAAGTCGGGCGCCGGCGCGATCAGCACCATGCCGGCGAGGCGCCCGCCGGCCTTGCCGACACCTCCGCGCGCCTTGAGCGCACGGGCGAGGAGGAGCGCGATCCAGCCGCCCATGGAGGACCCGACCACCACGGTCGGCTCACGGCAGTAGCGATCGAAGACCTCGAGCGCCTCCTCCGCCCACGCCGAAATGGTGCCCTCCTCGAAGTCGCCTTCCGAAACGCCGTGGCCGGAATAATCTAGACGGGTCATGGCGCGTCCCGTCCGCCCCGCCCAGTCGCTCAGGACCTCCGCCTTGGTTCCGGCCATGTCGGACTTGAAGCCCGACAGCCACAGGACACCCGCGCGGCCCGGCAAGCCATCGTCGCGCAGGACGGCGATCCGGCGGGCCCGCGCGCCCTCGCCCACGGTGATGAACTCGGGCTTCCGGCCCGCCGCCTCGGGGCTGTGATCGGCGCTCATGGGCATCGTCTCCTGGCTCGTTTCACCTCGGCGCTCCGCTTGCCGGAGCCGGTCTCGTGTGGCACAGACCGACGGGCTTGAAAAGTTTCCTCACGCCTCTTCCGTCATCACCGGAGCCGCCCGTGACACCCCGCACGATCCTGCAAGTCATCCCGGCGCTCGAGACCGGCGGCGCGGAACGCACCACGCTCGACGTGGCCGCGCGTCTCGTCTCGGAGGGGCATCGCGCGCTCGTCGCCTCCGCCGGCGGACGGCTGGTGCCGGAACTCGAGGCGCTTGGCGCCACTCACGTCGAGATGCCGCTCGCCGCCAAGTCGCCGCTAACCTTGTGGAGGAATGCAAGGGACCTCGGCCGCCTGATCGCGCGGGAAAAGGTCGACCTGGTTCATGCGCGCTCGCGTGCGCCCGCGTGGTCGGCGCTTCGGGCGGCGCGCAGGGCCCGGGTGCCCTTCGTGACCACCTACCACGGCATCTACAACCAGTCGAACACGCTGAAGGCGTTCTACAATTCCGTCATGGCACGCGGCAACGCCGTAATCGCCAACTCCCGCTACACCGCCGCCCTTATCGCCGAGCGGCATCCTTTCGCCCGTCCGCGCATCACCGTGATCCACAGGGGCTCGGACCTTGCGGCCCTGGCGCGCGGGTCCGTCACGCAGGACCGTCGCCGGGACCTGGCGCGGGCCTGGGGGCTCAAGGAGGGGGAACCGGTGATCCTCAACCTGGCGCGTCTCACCGCCTGGAAGGGACAGCGAGTGCTGATCGAGGCGCTTGCCCGACTGTCACGCGAGGGAGGCAACCGCTGGACCTGCATCCTGGCCGGCGATGCGCAGGGGCGCGACGACTATGTCGCCGATCTGCAGGCGCGCATCGCGGCGGCCGGCCTTGGCGACAGGGTTCGGCTGGTGGGACATTGCGCGGATGTGGCGGCGGCCCTGTCGCTTGCCGACATTGCCGTGGTTGCCTCGGTGGAGGCTGAGGCTTTCGGGCGCGCGGCGGTCGAGGCGCAGGCGGCCGGCGTTCCCGTCATCGCAACGGATCTGGGCGCGGCGCCGGAAACGGTGCTTGCCCCGCCGGAGGCGACGGAGGACCGGCGTACGGGCTGGCGCGTTCCGCCCGGAGACGCGGCGGCCATGGCCGGGGCGATCGCCTCCATCGGCGCCCTGTCGGGCGAGCAGCGCGCTCAGGTGACGGAGCGCGCGCTGGCCCATGTCTCGGCCTCCTTCTCCGTGGAGGCGATGTGCGCGGCGACACTTCAGGTCTATGACACCCTGCTCGCATCGCCGCGCCGGTAAGGCACGTACACTCAGGCGGCGCTGCGGACCTCGTTCAGGAACCGCTCCACCTCGTCACGCATCACATCCGATTGTTCGGTCAGCGCACGCGCCGCTTCCATGACGGTGCCCACGGCGTCACGGTTGGCGCGCGAGGCATCGCTTACACCGGCAATGCTCTCGGAGACCGACCGGCTGCCGGACGCGGCTTCCATGATGTTGCGGGCAACCTCGCGCGTGGTCGCGCCCTGCTGTTCCATGGCTGCCGCAATGGCGGTCGAGACCGCATCGAGATCCTCGATGACACGTCCGACGCCATCGATCGAGGCGGAAGCGCGGCGTGTCTCGGCCTGGATCTCGCTCACGAGACTGGAGATGCCGTCGGTTGCCTTGGCCGTTTCGTTTGCCAGAGCCTTGACCTCGCCCGCGACGACCGCGAACCCCTTGCCGGCCTCGCCGGCACGCGCCGACTCGATGGTCGCGTTCAGGGCGAGCAGGTTGGTCTGCGCCGCGATCTCCGAAATCATCGAGACCACCTGACCGATACGATCCGCCATACCCGCCAGCGTCTCCATCTGACGCGCGGTGGAGGCAACATCCTCGGCGGCCTGACGGGTCGACGTCGCCGCCCCCGCGACCCGGCCGCTGATCTCGTCGATGGACGCCGACATTTCCTCCGTGGCAGCCGCCACGGTGTGAACGTTTCCGGCCGTCTGTTCGGAGACGACGGCCACGCTTCCCGCGCGAGCGTCCACATCACCCGAGGTCGCGGCCATCACGTCCGAGGTCTCGATGAGCTGC
The DNA here is from genome assembly GCA_002722295.1 of Stappia sp. GTDB lineage: Bacteria > Pseudomonadota > Alphaproteobacteria > Rhizobiales > Stappiaceae > Stappia. The sequence goes on from PBLF01000013.1 coordinate 148,269, forward strand.
CGGGAGGTCGCCATGATCTGGCTGACCGCGGCACCGACGCTGCGATCGAACTCCGAGGTGAGCCGCTCGGTCATCTCGCGCCGCTCGCGCGCGGCCTGTTCCTGGCGCCGCGCCTGATCGGCTTCCAGCTCGAGCTTGCGAATGGCATTCTCGCGGAACACCTCCACCGCCCGCGCCATCGCGCCGAGTTCACGGTGTCCGGCGGCCCTGGGAACGTCGACACTCGTGTCGCCCTCTGCGAGGCGCTCCGTCACGCCCGTGATCTGGAGCACAGGGCGGGCGATGCCGCGACCGATAAGGAAGCCGAGCACGATGGCAAGGCCGAGGGTCGCCACCGCGCTGGCGGTGAAGATCATGCTGACCGTGGACCGCGTGGCGATCATGTCCGCCTCCGCCGAGGCAACGCCGGTTGCCGCAACGGCGCGAATCTCGTCGATACGGGGAACCAGGCGCGCATAGATCTCGCTGAGCGCCTCGACCTTGGCCTCGATCGCCAGGTGATTGGCCGCATAGGCCTTGAAGTCGCGAACGTAGGTGTCCATCAGGCCGGTGATTTCGGTGCGGGAGGCCGCATCCAGGCCGGAAGCGGCAAGCAGGCCGTCGAACTCGGCACGACGCTCATCAACGGCGGTCACATACTTGGGATTGCCGCGCAGCATGAGATCCTTCTCGTGCCGGCGCATCATCAGCATCTTCACCGTGAGCGCGTCCAGGTTCTCCCGCAGGAGACGTTCCTCGACCGCATGCACCGCATTGCGAAGGGCTCCCTGCAGGCCATCCTGCTCCGTGAGGCCCATCAGCCTGTAGGCCGCGACCACCTCGGCGAACCGATCCCGATGATCGACCAGGTCCTTGCGGATTCCGGCAAGCTCCGCTCTGCTGCCGCTCAAGGCCGGACGGGCGGCAATGCGCTCCACGAGGGCAAGCGCGCTGTCCACCGCCGCATTGTAGCGCAGAACGGACTCTTCCTCCCGACGGAGAAAGAAGTCCTTCTCGCGCCTGCGCATCTGCAGCGCATCGCCGCCGAGTTCGGCCGCCTGAAGCTGGAGCCCGCGGTTGTCTTCCAGCCGTTCGAAGGCCGACTGCGAGGACATGTCGCCGACAATGTGGGTCACCGTGAGGACGGCAACGGCTGCAACGGCCAGGCCGGCAAGCACGCAAATACGCGCGGCGACCGGTATGCCGTCTCGCTTCCATGAAGAGAGGATCACAAACGCACTCCTAGATAGACCATCGCGCGACGTCACACTCGGGAACGTTGCGTCATCTTCCCTCCCCGGGGCGTGGACCATAGTTTTGAAGGCCTTCGCAATCGTTAAAAGCATCCGTAATATTTCGAATAAACATCGGACAAACGCCCTCTTCTCTTGTTCGTGAGAGGCAGGGCGCGCCGAAAGGAAGGCGATTCGTGGCTCGCCGAAGCGTCGCGGACGGTGGAGCGGTCGCGATTCAGGTTGACTTCCGGGCGGTTTCGCTGGATTTTCTTGAAGCGGCCAACGAGGCGCGTAAGGTTTCCCCGGCGCCCGGCGTACGGGGTATTTTACGTTGCGCTGCTGGTTGCCGTCGGATCGGACGTCCCGTCATGGAACGGACAGCCGGTTCGCACGTTACAGGTGAAACATTAGAGGAGATCGCGACCATTCGCCGTCCATATCGCGCACCGCCGCCGACCAAGGAAGGCCCGCGCACGAACCAAGAGATCCGCGTTCGGGAAGTTCAGCTCATCGACTCCGAAGGTCAGAACCTCGGCGTCATCCTGACGGATGAAGCCATGAGGATGGCCGCGGAAGCCGGTCTAGACCTGGTGGAGATCGCACCGAACTCCTCGCCTCCGGTCTGCAAGATTCTCGACTTCGGCCGCTACAAGTATCAGAGCCAGAAAAAGGCCTCTGAGGCTCGCAAGAAGCAGAAGGTCGTCGAGATCAAGGAAATCAAGATGCGTCCGAACATCGACACCCATGACTATGAGGTGAAGATGCGGAACATGAAGCGGTTCTTCGACGAAGGCGACAAGGTCAAGGTCACTTTGCGCTTCCGGGGCCGCGAAATGGCGCACCAGGATCTCGGCATGGCGCTGCTCAACCGCGTGCGCGACGAAACCGCCGAGTTCGCGAAGGTCGAGTCGCACCCGCGCCTCGAAGGTCGCCAGATGGTCATGGTGCTCGCGCCCGTCGTGCGCTGACGCACCGGACGGCCGACGCCGTCGCACGGATACGGAAGGCCCGGACAACGTCCGGGCCTTCGCGTTTTCGCCCCCTCGCCCGCCCCCGAAAACAGGGGCGGCACGGGGCTTGAGTTTTTCCTCAAGCACGCCTATAAGCCCGTGTCCCGAGCCGCCCGGCTTTGCGGGACCGCAGTGTCTTGCGGACGGCCGTCCGCCGGATATGTGGATTGCGCATGACAAGGGCATGCCGTGGCGGCTCACGACAGCTTCCAAAACCATGAGCGGTTCGCGTTCGCGCGCGCCGCGCAACGACCAAGGATGCAAAATGCCCAAGCTGAAGACGAAGTCCGGAGCGAAGAAGCGCTTCAAACTGACCGCGACCGGTAAGGTCAAGACCGCCCAGGCGGGCAAGCGTCACGGCATGATCAAGCGTTCGTCGAAGTTCATCCGCAACGCACGCGGCACGACGACCCTCGCCGAGCCCGATGCCCGCATCGTCAAGAAGTTCCTGCCCTACGGCTGAGCCTGACGGCGTTCTGACTTTTCAAGGAGACTGATCCATGTCGCGTGTCAAAAGAGGCGTTGCCGCCCACGCAAAGCACAAGAAGGTCATCAAGGCCGCCAAGGGCTACTACGGTCGCCGCAAGAACACGATCCGCGTCGCCAAGCAGGCGGTGGAGCGTGCCGGCCAGTATGCCTATCGCGATCGCAAGGCCCGCAAGCGCAATTTCCGTTCGCTGTGGATCCAGCGCATCAACGCCGCCGTGCGTGAGCAGGGCATGACCTACGGACGCTTCATCGACGGCCTGAACAAGGCCGGCGTCGAGGTCGACCGCAAGGTGCTCTCCGATCTCGCGATCCGCGAGCCGGAGGCGTTCAAGGCGCTGATCGAGCAGGCCAAGGGCGCGCTCGCGGCCTGATCCGGGGCGACCCGTCGAGACTTCGAGGAGGCGCGTTCCGGCAACGGACCGCGCCTTTTTCGTCTGGCCCGCCGGACCTTCGGGCCCGGCCCCGACGTCACTCCGCCCGCGACACCCGGCGCGCTTGCATGAGCCGGACCGAGCGGGCACCCTCCTTCCCGTCCGCCGCCTTCCATCCGGAGACTTTCGCAAGATGCACAAGCTCGAAGCAGACCTGTTGCGCGGCCTGTGGTACGTCGCCTGCCCCGGCTCGGAGGTGAAGCCCGGCAAGACCATCGGCAAGACTCTCATGGGCGAGCCGGTGCTCATCGGACGGGCCGCGAACGGCAAGGTCTTCGCGCTGCGCGACATCTGTCCGCACCGGGGCATTCCGCTACGCCATGGCTGGTTCGACGGCGAGACCGTGCAGTGCTGCTATCACGGCTGGAAGTTCGACACGGAAGGAACCTGCGTCGACATTCCCTCCACACATGCGGCGCAAACCATTGATTACTCGAAGATTTCCTGCGGCGCCTATGCCACGCGCGAGCAGAACGGCCTGATCTGGATCTACTTTCCGGAAAACGGCGAGCGTCCCGAGGACGGGCGGCAGCCCGAGCCGCCGCTGCTGCCGGACGTCGCGGCAGAGGACGGACCGCGGCTCGCCATCATGCTGCCCTTCGTCTGTTCGGTCGATCACGCGGCCCTCGGCCTCATGGACCCGACGCACGCGGCCTTCGTGCACACCTCGTGGTGGTTCAAGAAGAACGCCACGAAACTGCGTCCGAAGGAGAAGCACTTCGCGCCCTCCGGACTCGGCTGGGCGATGGTGCGCCACAAGCTTCCGCCGCAGAACATCGCCTACAAGATCCTGGGCGACGACGTGACCACCGAGATCAGCTACGCCTTGCCGGGCCTGCGCATCGAGAGCATCAAGGGCAGCCGCCACACCGTGGTCGGGCTCACCACGATCACGCCGATCGACGCGTCCAACACCGAGGTGCGGCAGATGTTCTGGGCCAGCATGGGCTGGGTCGCGCCGTTCAAGCCCTTGATTCGTCACCTGATGACGGTGTTCCTGGATCAGGACCGGAGGGTCGTCGTCCAGCAGCGCGAGGGCCTGGAGCACAATCCCAGGCTCATGCTCATCAACGACGCCGACACGCAGGGGCGCTGGTGGATGCAGCTCAAGGACGAGTGGTTCCGCTCGGGCGCCGAGGGCCGCGCCTTCGTCAACCCGGTCAAGGAGCGCGTGCTGCGCTGGATGAGCTGAGGCCGGCGCGCCGGACCGGTTCCCCTGCTCAATACCACAGCCCGAGGCCGCGCAGACGGCGGCGCGGCGGACCCGCATCGGGGACAGGCGAACGTCCGGCGCGATGTTCGCGGCCCGAGGCGTCGACCCAGCGCTCGGGACGGGCCTTGAGCGCCATCAGCCGGTTCACCCTCTCCTGCGTTTCGGGATGGCTGCGCAGGATCGAGGGATCGGGAATGCGCGCGCCGGGTGGCAGCGCCGCCTCCCACATCCGGCCCTGCATCCGTTCCAGCCGCGCCAGCGCGCGGGCAAGACCTTCCGGGTCGCCGGTCAGTTCCGCCGCGCCCAGGTCGGCGTCGAACTCGCGGGTCCGCGACAGCGCAAGCTGAAGCAGCGTGCCAAGGGTGGGCGCCAGGATCAGCGCGCCGATGGCCGCCAGCGGCAAATCCATGTTCCCGCTGATGATTTTCGGAAACTGCGACAGGGCGAGCAACAGCCCGAGCACGGCCATGATCGAGGTCATGCGGCTGACGATGTCGGCCAGCACCATGACGCGGATGTCGCCATGGGCGACATGGGCGATCTCGTGGGCGAGGACACCGACCATCTCGCGCTCGGGCATCCGGTCGATCAGCCCGTCCGTGACGCAGACGACGGATGCCTCCTGACGGCCGCTGGAGAAGGCGTTCATCATCCGGCTCGGGACACGGTAGATCTCCGGCGGTCTCGCGAGGCCGGCGCGCTCGGCCAGCAGGCGGACGATCATGTGGAGATGCGGCGCCTCGTGCTCGCCCAGCTTTCGCGCGCCATAAAGACCGAGGATTACCTGGGGCGAGACATGGGTCGCGAGCCACATGGACACCGACCCGCCAAGAAGCGCCCAGACCACGCCCTCGGCACCGGCAAGCGCGAAGGCGCACAGCGCCAGCAGCAGGACGGCACCGCCCGCCAGCAGGGTCGTGTGAACGACGTTGCGACGGCGGAAGCTTGCGCGAATCTTCGGGTCAATGGTGGCGGGCAGCATGGCAACAGGCTTACGTCACCGCGATCCGGGCGCAAAGCCGAATTGCGCGCGGCGCAAGAGAGTCACATGGCCGCATCAGCGCAACTTCCGGCTTCGATCTTGCAAAACTTGACGGATTCTTTTTTCAAATTGCCCAAAAGGCACGCTCCCTCACGCGCCCGCCGGGTCATCCCGAGGCGCGGGCCAGGAACCGTTCGACGGCGCCGCGCACCTGCTCGCTTCCGCGCGAGATATCCCCGACCGCCGCGCGCATCTCGGCCGCCGCGTCGGCGGCCCGCGCGGAGAGCGCCGTGAGCCCGTCGATGCCGCCGGCGACCTCGTCGGTGCCGGCCGCCGCCTCGGCCACGTTGCGGGTGATCTCGCCGGTGGCCGTGCCCTGCTCCTCGACCGAGGCCGTGATGGCGGACGTGTAGCCCGTCACCTCCTGCATGGTTTCGGCGATTTCGCGGATCGAGTCGACCGCCAGCCCGGTCTCGGACTGGATCGCGGCGATCTGGCCGCCGATCTCTTCCGTCGCCTTCGAGGTCTGGGTGGCAAGCTCCTTCACCTCCGCCGCGACGATCGCGAAGCCCTTGCCGGCCTCGCCGGCCCGCGCGGCCTCGATGGTGGCATTGAGCGCCAGAAGGTTGGTCTGCTCGGCAATCGCCTGGATCAGCGTGATGACCTCGCCGATCTTGCTGGCCGCCTGGGCGAGGCGGGAAACGCGGTCGTTCGAACTCTGGGCGCCGGCGCTGGCCTGCTCGACGACACGGTTGGTGCGCGAGATCTGGTCGACGATGCCGGCGATGGAGGAATCGAGCTCCTCGGCGGCGGCGGAAACGGACCGCACCGTGGCGGAGACCCTGCGCGCGGTCGTTCCGGCCGACCCGGCGTGGCCGGTGCTTTCGCCGACACTTTGCTCAAGCGCCTCGGCGGCGGACAGCATGGCCGCGATCCGCTCCGCGACCCGTGCCAGCTCGCCCTCGATCTCGTCGCGAAACCCGGCGACGGCGGCCTCGACCTCGGCGCGGCGCTCCTGCTCGCTTGCCGCAAGCGCGTCCCGCGTCTCGCGCTGCTGCTCGCTCAGGGCGCCGGCCCGCTCGGCATCGGCGAGTGCACGGGCGCTCGCGGCGAAGACGCTTTCAAGATGGCGCGTCAGCCAGACCAGCGCGCCGGTCGCCAGCGCAAGCACGCCAAGGTGGAAGGCAACGCGAACAGGATCCGCCCCGCCCGGGGACACCAGGGCGGGCACGGCGAGGCCGAGCACGAGATGGTACAGGGTGACGGCGGCGGCATAGGCGGCAAGCGCGCGCCAGTCGATCCAGGCGGCAAGCAGCGCCAGCATGACGGGGAAAAGCATGTGGGCGTCGCCCTGCAGGGACGTCGCCGAAGCTCCGCCGCCAGAAGCCCCGCCACCAAGGGCTGCGACCGTCAGGCCGACGAGGCCGGCAAGCGAAAGCGCCGTGGCGATACGCGTGCGCGGACCGGCATCCGCGCGCAGCCAGACGGCGGTGGCAAAGGCCCCGAGCAGCAGCGCGGAGGCGACCACCACGACCGGCGAGACCGCCGAAGACGTCCAGCCGACGGCCATGACCGCCAGAACGGAAACCCAGATGAAGACGACCAGCGCCCGCCCCACGCCCTCGCGCATCCGCGCCAGCACGTCGTGTCCGGTTGTCGCGCCTTCTCCCGTCATCGGATTCCTTCCGGCTCGTTGCCCGCTCGGCACCCGTGTCGCGACAGCGCGGGACCGGACGTGCCCGAGGCATGACCGACGAGGACCTGCGCGCCCGTTCCGGGACGCGGAAACTATCGGCGCGCGTTGGTTAACAGCCGCTGAAGGCGCCGCTCGGGAGGACTGCGTAGAACGCCGGCGCCGGAGCGGACAAGACCCGCGCGCCGGGGCGCGCGGCGGTGCTCAGCCGGCGGCGGGCGCGGGACAGGAGACGCCGGTGCCACCCAGCCCGCAGTATCCATTGGGGTTCTTGTCGAGATACTGCTGGTGATAGTCCTCGGCGAAGTAGAACGCCTCCATCGGCCGGATCTCGGTGGTGATGGACGCGCTCTTGCCGGCCGCCTTCAGCGCCGCCGCATAGGCGTCCCGGGTCGCCTCGGCCGCCTGGCGCATCCCGTCCGTGGCGTAATAGATCGCCGAACGGTACTGGGTGCCGGTGTCATTGCCCTGCCGCATGCCCTGGGTGGGGTCGTGCCCTTCCCAGAAGTGGCGCAGCAGCTCCTCGCGCGAGAGGACCGAGGTGTCGAAGAGCACGCGCACCGCCTCGGTGTGGCCNGTGCGCCCGGTGCAGACCTCGTGATAGGTGGGGTTCGGCGTGTAGCCGCCCGCATAGCCGACCGCCGTGACGACGACGCCCGGCAGCGTCCAGAACAGGCGCTCCGCGCCCCAGAAGCAGCCGAGCCCCAGAAGCACCTCTTCCAGCGTTCCCTCGGCGGGACGGTCTATCGGTTCGCCGTTCACCGTGTGCCGTCCCGGCGCGACGATGGCCGCCTCGCGACCGGGCAGCGCCTCGGAACGGTCGACGAGGCTGAACTTCTTGCTGAGCATGGTCATGAACGACATGTGGACCTCCTGCGGGCGCGGGACGCACGGTTGAACGGGACGTCGCCTCAGGCCGGCAGGGCATCGCCCCGGCGCCGCCGGCGGCGGCCGAGATCCCCCAGCCAGAGCAGCACGAAGCCCAGCGGACCGGCCACGGCCCACACGGGAGCCTCCAGCAGCGTCTGGATCACGGGATCCCAGAGCATTGGAGAGACATGGCGCTGGACCGCCGCCTGGGCAAGGCCGAGCGAGGCGGGATCGAAGTCGAACCAGTACTTTCCGGCCGGCGTGAAGACCCAGGCCGACGCGGCGATGGAGCCGGTGGCATCGATCNCCAGCGCCACCAGCGCCAGCGCGACAAGCCACAGCCCCAGAATGCGCAGCAGAAAGCGGATCATGTGTCGTCCTTACCCGGTACGCCCCGAACCCCGCGCGGACACGGGGACGTTTTCGTCCGCGACCATAGGCCGACGGGCGAACGCGCGCAACGCGGGCGCAAGCGGCGGGAGCCGGGACGGCCGGCGGGGTTGATGGCAAGGCGGACGGCGGCGGGTGTCGAAACGGGATGTTGAAAAGCGAAAGGAAAGCGCCGATGGGCGCTTGCATGACGGCGTCTCACGGGTATATTGCGCCACCTGCAGGCCTTGGGCGGGCGTGCTTCGTCACGGCCCATCGCTCACGACGCACGGCATGGCGACATGCCGCGTCAGGGACCTGCAAGAGGCCCGCCAGCCCTCCCCGAACCACGGGAGGCGCAGAAAAACGGCGGACCGGCTGCGGAGAGGTGGCCGAGTGGTTTAAGGCGCACGCCTGGAACGCGTGTATACGGGAAACCGTATCGAGGGTTCGAATCCCTCTCTCTCCGCCACTTTCCCCTGCTTCACCCATTATATCGTTTATTATCAGCCACATGACCCCTCGTTGGGCCATGACCCTGCGGGTTCGCGCATGTCCCGACTTGCCGGATAGGATAGGCTACTGTAGCGCGCAAAAACAAATGGCATTTCGCGCAAGATCAAATGGCAACAAAAATCAGGCCATGAAAGCCCCCATAGGCCTGATCTAATCCCATCAGTCGATGATCCCCTCGGCGCGCAGGAGCACCTCCGTTTGGGAGCAATGACTGCTACCCGGCTGATGCCGGATGATCGCCCCCTTACGCGCCTCGCGAGTGATAGCTCCCCAGGTCACCGGGTCGAGTGCATCATTCCGGTCGAGATAGGCCTCAAGCCGTGGCGTCTCGATCTTGATCTCACAGTGGTCCGCAGCTCCGAGGTAGTACGCGACGGTCTCCAATCGCTTCATCGTGGAGGCATCCGGCATCGCAAGAGCGTTGAGCGGGGCGAGCAGGCAGGCAACGGTGGCGAAAGCACGCATGGCAAAACTCATCTAAAGAAACGAATTAGGCGGCGCTGAAGCCAGCGCCGAGTTGTAACAGTCGCACGGTCGCGCGGAGGTTCTCAAGGGCGGCGGGCCGTCTAGATTTCCGCCTGCGGGCTACACTCGAGAAACCCATGCTCCGCAAGGTGCCACATGGCTTTGGTCAGGAGCTCCAACCCCATTGGGGCCAGAGACCTTCTCCAGAGCCCTGAGGGCGTTTCTCCGGGGCAGACGAAACACCAGTCCTGGTAGATGACCGCTCCCTCGTCGAGACCGTCCTCAAGGCGGTAGACCGTGCCGCCGGTAATCCTGTCACCAGCGCTCACAGCATCCGCGACGGCCGTGCGCCCTCTGTGCAAGGGCAACAGGGACGGATGGAACCCGATTGCCCAGCCTGATAGGCCCCGAAGCCAAGCCGGGACATAGGCGAAGGAATGGGCGGACACCAGAAGATCCACGGCAGGTAGCTCGACAGGATCCGCCGGAAGTCGGCGTCGGCAATGGACGTCGGCACCGGCAATCAGGGCGACCTGGGCAAGGCGATCTTCCGGGTCGGGCGCAATCACATAGGAGACCGAGCCGAACCTCCGGGCGGCTTCGAAGACCTCCCGGCCGAGCCACTTCTGACCGATGACGGCGATTTTCATGCGCAACCCTCCACGTATCGGAAGCCTTGAACGGCCCGAAAATGCCCGCCGTAGCCGGCTCCTGCGTGGTTTGTGCGTCGAATGTTGGCCTCCGATTTGACCTTGTTGCCGCCATGGAGGGCGCAGGACACCTGCGCCCAGAGAGGGTGCCGGCGCAACGCAGCCGCTAGGCCGGGATGGGAGGTGTGAAACAAGGTCGGCATCGGCTTGCCAAACCTGTTCTCGCCCCGGCGCCAGCGGGCGCACAGAGCGTTCAGGAAGCGCAATCCGACACCGGCGCCCTGCCATTCGGGCATGATAACCAGCCGGCAGGCACGGGCTTCGGCGAGGCCCGGCCGGGTCGAGAAGGCAACGTGGGCAACCGGGTCCCCACTGACAAACCCGACATAGCAGGTCGCCGCGATCATCTTCGGCAGTTTCAGATAGTGATGCGGCTCAAATGCCGGCCAGAAGCGCCAGTCTGTCTCGTAGATGTCGAGTTCGATCGAGGGCCGCCGTCGAAGATACCTCCCGGAGAACTGGCCCGTCGCCGTGTCGTGGATCCAGTCCGGATCCACCCAGTCGATGATGTCCCGGTGACAGGACAAAAGAACCGCCTGGCCGCCCGTCCTTCTCCAGGCCTTGGAAAAGGCATGCGCCCCGATCCGCGCAATCTGCCGGTCCACCACGGAGGTGAACTCGTCAATCACGACGCGAGCCGGGCGCTCGCTCACGATCCTGGCGAGGTCCGCCCTGAAGCGCTCGCCGTTGGAAAGCACGTGATAGGGGCGAAGCCAGACCGGCACCGAGCCCAGGCCGACCGCCGCGAGCGCAGCGGTGACGTCGTCAAAGGACCCGCCCGGCGCGATCGCGTCGATGACCGGCGCGTCCGCCGGCCATCCGGCCGGTTCATAAAACGCGCCTTGGCCAAAGATCTCACGGCCGATGGACGTCTTCCCCGAACCGGACGGGCCGACGACAAGCCCTATCGACCAACCGCCGGTCTCGATGGGCAACTCTGCTGAGATCTCGACATTGGCCCCGGTGTCCACGTTGAACAGCGACTTGACCCGCGCGGCCCGGTAGCTGTCGAAGTCATCACAGCGATGGTGGATCTCGATCTTCATCAGGTCACCACCACCTTGAGCTTGGCGCCCTGAAGGGCCTTCAAACCCTCGTAGAGCGACCTTTGCGAGGCTTCGTCTGGGCATACGGCAATCACGCCATATTGCTCCCGGTAGCGCCGTCCTTTCGGCACGCCGGGGCACTTCGGATCAAGCGGTGGAAGGTCTGTCTTGCCTGCCATTTTGTTTCCCATTTTCCGGCGGCTCGGGGCGCTCGGGTTCGGGCTCGACAGGCCTCAATGAGTTGAAGGTCCCGCAGCGCGGGCACTTGATTTCGATCGTGCCAGAGATTGCCCTGGCCGCTGCCCGCATCAAGAGACGCCGGCAGTTTGCGCATCGGATGGACTCCACCCTCTACCTCACGTAGATCAACCCCGCTGCCGATCGACGACTCGGTCAGCAGAAGCGGCGGGGTCGCTGTTGAGGTGACTTGCAGCGTGTGGGGGTTCTGGTTGGCGCTAGACCCCACGGTCCGGAAGTCACATTCCGGGCTCCCCGCTCCTCACTCCGTTGGTGGCAAGGAGCGAGGGCAATCAGTCTTTCTTGCCGCCTTCGGGTGCCTCCAGTTCAATGGTCGTGGTGTAGGTGGTGTCGAAGCGATGCTCGACGCTGGCCGCGCGCCATCGCCCGTTGATCTCGGGGCGAAAGCCGGTCAGCACCAGATCGGCCTCGGCCTGCGCTTCCGGCATTCCCGCAAGCGTTACCGAGCCCGACCCGGTCGCCCGCGACAGCCGTTCGCCCTCGGCCGAGGCAGCGCGCTTTGCCTCCTCCTTCGAGGGGAGCACGTGACGCAAGCGCCGCTCCGGTCCCTGAAGGCCGGTTGCCGTCTCCTCGATCTCCGTCCGTCCGGTGGTCCGGTCGAACCACTTTGCCGAGGTCTTGCCGAAACGCGGTCGCGGGTCACCGGAAATCCGCCATTCGCTCACCTGCGACTTGTCGATCACCAGCGACGGCAGGCTCAGTCCGGACGCGCTGCCGGCACCACGCCTGGCCAAGACCATCTTGCCGCCCTTGACCGAGAATAGTGCCCCGAAGCGATCGGCGATCCGCGTCCCGAAATCGAGCGCGGATTGGTCAACGCGCGCGACATAGGGTAAGGGCTCGCTGGCCAATTCCGGGCTCACAACGGCCTGCAGTCCGTGGCGGGCGGCAAGCTCGCGGATCACCCCGCCGACGGTGGCGTCATCGAAGTGCTCGGACATGGGTTCCTTCAGGTCGGAACGCATGTCGGCCGACCGGCCCGAGACAATCATGGTCTCGCCCTGGGGGCCGCCCTCGTACTCGATGCCCTCAACTGTGTAGAGGCCCATCACCCAGGCGCCGACATCGCGGAACCCGAAGCGGACGAGGATCTGCGCGCCTTCGCGGGGCGCCGCGAGCGCGTTGCCCTCGTCGTCAAAGGCCAACTCGCAGGTGTCCGCGTCCTGGCCCGTCGCGTCCTGAAGCGAGGCGGAGACCAGGCGCGAATAGAACACGCTCGAGACCGGCTGGCCGTCGACGGTCACTTCAATGAAGGGCCGGTCCCGCATCAGTCCCAGAGCCTCACCTGACTGACCGTGCCGGAGATCCGCCATTCGGGCAGCGTCACCTCAACGCCAAGCGGGAGTACCAGGCCCGTCGCCGCGATGCTGCGATTGGCCTCAAGCGCGGCCTCGACATAGCCGGAGATCCGCGCGGCCCGGCGGGCGTCGCCCAGAACCTGGAACGCATACTCGAAGCAAATCTGTTCCAGGCTGGCGTCCTCGCGGGTGATGCGGATCCGCGCGGTGGGCAGCGTGACATCGCTCATCGGAACAACCCCAGCGATCCGCCCGCACCCTCGTGGGGTGCCACTTCGATCATGTATTCGAGGCGGCGCCCCTGGCCCGAACGCGCGATGATCGACTGCGCGTCGGAGATCGAGAGAATGACGACCTTTCCAAAGACCCGCCCGGCTGAGCCGCTTGCGGCCCATCCCACCATCATCACCGGCCGGGCGGCGGCCTGCGTTGCCCGTATGTCCTCGAACTCGCTGCGGCCGCCAAACTCCTCCGGATACAGCAGGCCGGTGATCGTCACCCGGTTCTCTCCAAAGCCGACGAATTGCCGGCCGGGGGCCTGTCCGAACCTTGCGACGGTCGGCCAAAGAGCTTCAGTCTGGCGCTCGAGTGCCTGGAAATTGAGCGGAGCAATCTCGAAGATGTGCGGCCCCAGGGCGAGCAATGGCGCGCTCATTCCGTGCCTCCGTGCAAGGCGCCCGTCTTGGCGCGGCGCACCGCCCCTTCAACGCCCTTGTTGGCGGCGTTTGCCGCCGCCACCGGGTCACTCACACCGGAGATTGATTGGGACACGTTGACGGTGATTTCAGGTGGGCGCTTGTCGATGACCTCGGCCTTGATCTCCCGGCGGGCCTTCGGATCATCCAGGAGGCCACGCTCCTTCGCATAGCTCTCGAGCGCCGGGATGGCGTTGTCGTTGTCGGCCGGGAAAGGCGGAATAGATTGTTTTTCACCAAGCTCCGTCTTTTGGCCGATCTCCGCCAAATTACTCTGTAGCTCAGCTTTCCCACCAAAGACGTCGAAATCCAGAAGTGCCTTCAGGGCATCGATGCGGCCCTTGAACCACGTCGTCAGCCGCTCCCATCCGCCCTCGAGGCCGGAGATGATGGCGTCGACAATCGCCTCGCCGAAACCTGTGAACGCGCGCAAGGCCTCCCGGATCGCCGCGCCGATCCGCTCGCCAATCTTGCGGCCGGCCTCGGCGACGCCCGCCGCTTCCTCGTCTGTCAGCGTCTCGCGGGTGAAGGCCCAATCGAAGAAATCGGCGATCGCCTGTTTGGCCTTTGCCAGTCCCTCAGACACGGCCGAGAAGTCGAACATGCGCGCGAAATACCCCTCGACCGCATCGACGTTGATCCCGATTGCCTCGGCGATCTCGCGCGCTCGCGTCGAGACACTGTCGACGAAGCCGTTCCAGGCGGCCTTCACAGCCTCGAGCTCAGGTGCAAAGGCGGCCCCGAGACCGTCGAAGAAACCGCTCACGGCCGCGCCCAGGCGATCCCAGTATTTCCAGACCGCCCAGGCCGTGGCCCCGATCGCGGCAATGGCCGCCGTCACGGGCCAGGCGGCGGTGGAGATCGCCGACAAGGCGCCGGTTGCTGCCGTACGCAGACCCGCCCAGACCGCTTGCAGGCCAATCCCTTTTCCAAGCCCCGCGAGCATGCGCAGCCCGACGAGCGCGGACTTGATCCTGTTTGGAGAGAACGACGCCAGGAAGAGTGCTGCTTCGGCGGCGGCGCGGGCGAGCCCGCCGCCGGTGTAGCGCAGGCCGCGCAACGCACGGGCAACAAGGGAGATGTTGCGGCCACCCTCGCCGAAGCGCAGAAACAAGGAGGCCAGCCGGATCAACGGTCCCGCCATGAGGGCATAGGCATAGCCCACGACACGGCTTGCAACGCCGAAGGCAAGGAGCGCGGCCGTGGTCTGAACGATCATTGCCGTCAGTTCGGGATTGGCTTCCGCGAAGTCTGCCATGGCGGTGACGAACCCGCCGACCGCTTCCATCATCTCGTTCAGGGTCGGCAAGAGAATGGTGCCGATCGTGATTGCCAGGCTGTTCGCCAGGTTGCGGAAGCGGGTCAGCCGGTTGAGCGTGGTCTCGGCGCGCTTGTTGTATTCTTCCGTGGCCGAGCCCGCATACTCGGCTTCTTGCGCGACCAGTGTGAACGCCTGGCGCAAGAGATCCGGATTGTTGAGAAGCTTCGAGAAGTCGTCGCTGAAGTCCTGCCCGACGAGGTCGATCAGCGCGGTCATGCCCTTCGGCGATTTTGAAAGCCGATCGAACAGGTCCTGAAGGGCAGCCGGTGCGTCGGCCTCAAGGGAGGCCATGAACTCCTTGTAGGACAGTCCCGCCGTCTTGAGCGCCCCGCGCGCCTTGTTGCTGCCCTGGGCCAGCCGGTTGGCAAGAGCAGACACGCCGCGTGCAGCGGTTTCGGGCGCGATGCCGGCTGCCACCATCGCCGCGCCAACCGCATTCATCTGCACGGCCGTCAACTTCAGGGTCCGCTGCGCACCGGCCGCACGGTTGGCGAAGTCGGTGATCTCGGCGGCCGTTGCCGCCATACTGTTCGAAAGATGGTTGGCGCTGTCCGCGAACGCTTCCAGGCCCTCCTGGTTGAGGCGGTAGACGTTGCGAAGCTTGGCAAAACGGGTGCCGATCTCGCCCGCCGCCATATCGAAGGCGACAGCCGCCCGTGCCGTGAAGGCGGTGAAGCGCTCCAGTTCCGCGGGCTGAATACCTGCCTGTGCGGCCGACGCCATGATCGTCGTGAGGCCGGTTGCCGACATGGCGATCTGCCGGCTCATGCCAAGCAGACCCTTGCGGATCTCGGTCAGCTTTCGGGCGGGTGCGTCCAGAACCTTCTCGAGGTCGGCGAAGGCGTCCTCGAATTGGGCGGCGGCGCGGATCGGGGCGCCGAGGGCGACCGCCATCCCAAGCGCATCCGTCAGGCGCCCGCGTGCACGCGACAGGCGCTGTTCGGCATTGGCAAGAGCCGTGTCGATATTGGTGGTCGAGAAGCCCTGGCGGATCGCGCCCGAGAACCCCTCGCGCAGTTCTTGGGCGCCCTTGCGGATGCCGGCGACATCCTGGCGAACCTTCTCCGCTCCCTTTGTCAGGAACTGGATCAGGAGAGAGACGTTCATGTCGGCCATGTCTGTTCTCGCCTGGGAAAGTTGGACCTAGTGCAGCCGGCCCGTTGCCTTGAGCACGCGCGGCATGTCGCGCCGGAAATCGAGCAGCTCTTGCCAGTCGAGCTCATTGAGCTCCGAGGGCTGCCAGTGGTAACCCCCGGCGAGATCTGCCATCAGCTCGAAAACGCGGTGCCAAGGTCCGGAAAAAAACCGAACATCGCCCGACCGACCTTGACCAGGTCCACCGGGTCGAGGTCATCGATCACGGCAACCGGAACACCGCAGAGGTCGGCGAGGATCTCGGTCATGCCGTCGAGGCGTGCCGGATCGGTCAGGAGAGCGAGCGCCTCGGCAATATTGTCCCCGTCCTGCATGAGAGCGGAGACGTGCTCCCCACCCGGCGCTCCGGTATCGGCGCTGGCCATCAGGTTTCGAACGAAGTCCGCCCCAAGCAGAACCACCACCCGCTTGACATGGCGGGCGCGCGGCCGGCGCATGGTGAGCGTGGAATGGGTCTTGCGATCATCTCCTCCGCCTTCCTCGGCCGGCACGATCAGCTGGATGGTTTCGGTGAGCTTCGGGGTGGTCATGGCGGGGCTCCGGGTTCAGGGATCAGAAAAAGGCGACGTCAACGTCAGAACAGCACGCGGCGCCGGCCTTCGTTCACGGGCACGCCGCCTCGCACCATCCAGCCGCCGGCCGTGAACGAGAAGCGATGCAGGACCTTGCCGTCGGCCATGTAGGAGTAGTTCAGGATCGACCCGATCTTGTGGTCGTAGCCGCTGGCCTTGCCGCCGCTCATCTCTTCCTCGGTGATGGAAATCAGCCGGCCGGTCATGTCGATGGCATGCTCGTGTTCTGTGCCGTCGAGTTCGTCCACCACGAACTTCTTGCCGGTGAAGGTGCGGCGGACACCCGGCGGCCCACCGAACAGGCCGGTGACCGCCGGCGAGTGCGACTTGAGCTTGAAGGGCGCTTCCAGCGCCTTCACGCCGAGGCCCGCCACCTGGATCTGGAGGTCACCGCCGCCAGGCTGGAAGTCCTCGGTGATCTCCTCGAGCGCCGGCAGTTGCAGGCTCTCGATCTCGAGCACGAGGTTCTTGTCGTCGTTCACGATCAGGGTGAAGCCGCGCAGGATGGGAAGGGACATGGAAAGCTCCTCTGAGTGACGCGCTTACGCGGCCTCGCCGACGCGCTCGAACGAGACGGAAATGCGGCGATTGATCTCGTCGGCCAGCAGGTCGAAATACGCCTCGTTGCGGCGCGACCCGAAGGTCAGATCCTCGAGCGGCGGGGCCTCTTCGGCATCGAACTCGATGCGCAGCTTGCCGGAGCGCAGGAGCGCGTTGGTGTTGACGTCCCGATCCCAGAAGACGTCGCCACCGAGGATCGCGCCGATCGCCTTCAGCTCATCCAGGAACTGCTGAAGCGAGCGCATGATCGCGATGACGAGCTGCGGCGACAGGTTCTGGTCGTTTGCCCAGCGGAACGATCGGGAAATCGTCTTCTCAATCAGCGCGCGGGTGCGAACCACATTGACGAACTGCCAGAGCGGATCGGTCGACGTGGTGCGGTTGCCCCACAGGATGCGGCCGTTCGCGGCGAAGGCGCCGCCGGCCCCCTGGACAAGGCGGGCGGGAATGAAGGTGGCAATGCCGGCGTCGTTCAGCAGGTTCGCCTCGTGATCGATCTCCCCGTCGTAGTAGGAGACCGGCCGCGCGAGCCCCAGAATGCCGCCGCAATCCTGATTGGAGGGCGACCAGTACGGCCCGCCCTTTTCCTTGTCGCGCTTGATGAACAGTGCGGCTGCATAGGGTGCCGCCGGCTTTACGACAGGACCGCCCTCGGAGGTGACGCGCACCATCGGGTCGACCAGATAGGCGAAGCGGTCGGAGAAGTCGGCGCGATAGGCAAGGCTCGCCTCCTTGGTCGGCCCGCCCGTGTCGAGAACCGCGATCGCCTGAAGCTTCTTCGCCACCTGCTCCAGCGCGTCGGCGACCGGGTTCTTTGCATCCTCGATCCGGCCGGCTGCGTAGCCCGGCGCGAGAAGAAGATCCGGCTCCACCCCGACATGGCCGAGCGCGTAGGTGAGCGCATGGGCGCCGGTCTGCGCGGCGGCCGCGCCGACCATGTTCGCCCGCGTCGCATCCGCATCCGCTCCTTCCGCCACCCGCACCATGACGACAGACGCCTCGATCCCCTGCGCCTTGACGGCGTTGATCACGTCAAGCGCGGTTCCGGTCGCGCCGAGGGCCGCGATCTTGTCGGTCTCGTGGGTGTAAAGGTGGACGGGCTCATCCAGCGGAAACACGGCGTTGTCTGCGTCCGGCGCGGTGACAATGGCGCCGAGGGTCGACGTGTCGGAAACCGCGATCGGCCGGGCGTCATCGCCGAGCCGCAAAACGCGAGTGCCATGGTTGAATGGAGCGACGGGCATGCGCTGATCCTCGTTTGCAGGGTCAACGCAAGCCTAGGGGGGAGTGCCGGTCGGAAGCGCCGCTGACACTGTCAGCGGCAGTCGTTCAAAGCGGCTTCAAATGGCGAGTGAGACCCGCAACCTGCCATGGCTTTTTGGCGATGACAACGCGGATCAGAGATCCGCTGCCGCCAGCCAGAGCGTGTCGACCTGCTCGGGCGGCAGTTCAAATGCCGCCGCCATCTGGTCGATGAGAGGGTGCGTGCGCTCGTAGCTTGAGGCGTACTCCCACTCGATTTCGGCCGCTGCCCGGTCGGTCTCGTCAGTGATAGCCGCAATCTCCGCATCGACCATGGCAGGAGTGATACCGGCGGAGAGCAGAGCCAGCCGAAGCTGACGCGCGGTGAGAGGGGCGAACGCCTGCGCTTGAGCCTGGATGGCATCCCACGCAGCCTGCTCCTCCGGCGTCATCTCCACCAGGACGCCATCGACGGATTTCATGTAGTCCATAGTTACCTCAGCACGGTAGACGTAAGAGACGACCACACGTTATCGGGCGTGGTGCATGTGGCTTCGGCGTCAGAGGTGAAGGCAGGGAACCGGCTGGTCGCCACAGACAGTGTGGACGTTCCGCCACTATTGGTGTGCTGCGCCTCCTCGGTCACGTCACCGCTCCACGTATGATCTCCGGTGGAATTGTGGATGTAGGCCGAAATGAGGACCGCATTCTTGGTGCCTTGCAGTCCCGTGTGGCTGCGTGACGTGTGGACTGCTCCATCCGTGCTGTAGGCGACTGACTGCGGATTGATCTCGGACAACGTTCCGTCCAGACGCATCAGGATGATGCCGGTGCCGGCACACGCGTAGTTGAACTGAACAGACACGTCTGCCGTGGTCCCGGTTGGCACCGTGGCGAGAAACAACCCGACGCACGATCTGGCAATCGAGGCTTCACTGTCATCCACCCGTTTTGCCGCGATGCCTCCGATGGTGACCGCCACCACCTTGTTGCCCACACCGCTGGCAGAGGTGCTTGATCCTACGGCGATGAGCACCTGCCGCCCCGCGTCGGGACCCCCAATATCCAAGCCGGTCCACGTATGCAGGGAAACCTGAGTGGAGCCGGAGTCGGCACTGTCGAGTAACGTGAGTTCGAACGTGGGGTTCAGATCCTCAAGGGAAATCTCCTTGCCGTTCAGCATGTACCCGGTCGCATCCACGGCGCCTGTGATCTCCATCCCGCCGTCGTGCAGGCGGGCTCGCAGCTGCTCGCTGGTGTAGAACAGCCATTGCGTGGCGGAGATATAGCCGGCCCGTATGCCCTCCGGACGGAGATCCAACGGCTTGTTTGACGCGACGTTGAAATCCGTCGTCCCGGAGCCAATCTGCCCCGTCACGCCGTTGTCGGTGTCCTGGAAGTTGATAACGGGCGTAAGGCCGGAAAGGCTTACGGTTCCCGAGAACAGGATGTTTCCATTTTGATCCTCGTGGAAANCCCGCCGCCACGAAGACATGCCCCCTGTGTTTGAGCGGATACGGATGTACTCGAACTGTGACAGGTCCGGTGCAGACGACGCGTAAAGAAATGCGCGCTGGACAACGGCGTCCCCGGTGTACACGCGCTGGGTAGTAACCCACCAGAACCGCCCAGCAGGGGCGAGGGGCCACGTTCCCGGGTTCCCATCATAGTAGAGCCCAGCGTCTCCAGCCGCGACGGTGTCAATGTTCCTGTTCGATCCGGTCGAATAGTAGTTCCCGTGAGTTGCAAGAGCAGCAGCGAGCGCGCCATCAACGCGCACGAGCTTTGCCCCCGACGACACGTCGTTGCGGTCATCCTGGACATCCCCGGCCGACAGGGCGGCGGCGATCGTCGCCGCCCAATCCGGGCCGATGCCGACCTTGCCACCCGGCTGGATGGTGAGCGGGCGTCCCACCGGTGCCCCGGTGATCGACACGTCGGAGAGGTTTGCAAGCGAATGGGTGTGCCCCACCGACGCCTTGCCGTTGAGGGCGTCGACCAGGCCGGCAATGTCGGCGAGGCTGTGGCCGTGTTCGGCTGCGGCCTTGGTCGCGAGCGCGGCAAGCAAACCGGCCACATCCCCGTCGATCGCCTCAAACGCGGCGATTAACCGGGCCACATCATCGCGCACGGGATTGCTGGCAACGGGCAGCGGATAGTTTCTGTTCGGTGTCGTCGCCATGTTGCCTCCTAGATGGTTGCCACGCGGAGATCGGCGAGCGAGGGACGCGCAGCCGGCCCGCCGGTAAGCGTCAGGCGCACGCGGGTCTCGGCGCCCCACACGGGCTGCGGATCGAGCGGGTCGATTTCGTGGGAGCGATCCACCCAGCCGCCGGTCTCGAGGATCTCGGTTCCCCGCAACGGGATCTCCTCCCAATCGCCGTCGCCGCGCTCCAGTTCGACCGTGAGAGCCGAGCCGGACGGCAGCAGCGCCTTGAGGCGAACGGGAATGCGCTCGGCATCCGCGACCGTGAACGCCCGCGACACGTAGGTTGCCGTATCCCGCAGACTGCCCGCGATGAGCATCACGCCGGGATAAAGCGTCGGGCTCGCCGTCTCGGAACCGGTCAGCACGGCCGTGACCACCACCGTCTCGGTGAGACGTTCCTCGAGCTCGAGCACCTGGTCGGCGACGAGACGCAGGATCTCGCCGCCCGGCCGCGCGATCTCGAAGACGACGGAACAAGCTGCGGTCGGAACTTCGACACCGGCGCGGATGATGAGGTCGGTGCAGTCGACCAGATCGACCTGCCCAAGCGGCACGCGCTTTGTGGTCGGCGCGAAGCGGGCCGCGCCCAGGGCAAAGGTCAGGTCCTCGCTTTGGTGCGGCGTCCACGTCCTTGCGTTGCTCGAGGACAGCATGACGCCGACCGGATAGGGCTGCGCCGTCACCCAGGACTGCGCCTCGGCATCGAACGACCCCACGGCGGCGCTCGAGATCGAGTGCTCGACGTCATCGCTTTTGACGACAAAGCAGAACTCGGCATTTGCGGGCGTCCAGAGCGGGATCGGCAGGGTGACCACCAACGGCTGCCCGATCACAACGTCCGTCATCTGCACATAGGCCTGGGCGAGCACCTCGGCCGTGGGCAGCCCCTGAGAACAGGGGCGGATCTCCAGCAGCAGCGGATTGGCCCGGTTCCCGACCGCGCAGACATGCAGGGTGACGGCCGCCAGGTGCCGGCCGGCCGTCCCCGGCGGCAGGATGAAGGTCTGAGCGAGCGGGTCGGCGTTGCCGGAGCTGCCACCGCCATCGCCCGAGGGTTCGTTGCCGCCACCGGTGCCGGTCGCCGCCGGAGGATCGCTCCAGCGCGTGATCGTCGTCACCTGACGCATGACGGTGATCTCGATCCGGCCCTCGCCGACAAACAGCGCCGTTGCCGAGGTGCCCGATCCCCCGACCGCGCGCACCAATTTGCGCCCGGCCGGATAGGTCTCGCCATCCACGGTGATCGTGCCAGAGACAATGCCGGCGGCATCGGCGACCAGGGCGGGTGCCGGCGTCACGTCAACGCCGTCGAAGGAAAGCGAGTCCAGCGTCTCGCCGGCGCCAAATCCCCGGATCGTGACCCCGATCTCGATCGGCCGCAGGAACTCGGCCAGCTCCTGGCGCGTATCGACCTGTTCCGTCGTCGTCGTGGTGCGGGAGCGGTTGCCGGCGCCAAAGACCGCCGTTTGCTCCGACGCCCATTCGGTGCGGGTCTCGATCCAGAAATCCGTTGCCGGATCCAGCTCAAGCGCCGCCGGAATGGGCTCGAAATTGGCGTAGGGGTTGACCAGCCGGCAGCTCGTCTTGAGGGGCTGCGACAGGATCTCCTCGACCGTGTGGTCGAGCATCACCGGCGTGGCCAGAGGGAGCGAATGCAGCGTCGGGTCGATGGCGAGCTGGCACGAGCCGTCAAACACGGCCGCATCCTGGGCGATGCCGCCGTCGCGATACCGGTCGGAGGTGAGCGGATCGACGAAGACGCCGCGCTTTGCCGCCGGCTCGCGGCTGTCGATGTCCCGCCGCAGGCGCTCGAGCGCAACCAGGTCGAGCAGGTCAACCAGCCGGTTATACATGCGGTCGATCTGGACATAGGGGTAAGCGCGCACGCCGCTGTTCACGATCTCCGGCGTCCCGCCCCAGGTGTTGCGAACCTCGGCCAGAGGCAAATGCATCGAGGCGGCGGCCGGTGGCACCGGCCGGGTGCGGCTTGAAAGCCCGGTGATGTAGACGGCACGCCCCTCGGGATCGAGGCAGATCAGGTCCGTGCGCGGCAAGGCACAATCGTAGGTGAGCAGCACTTCGCCACCGGTGACCCCACCGGCGAGCGTTACGGTGTCGGGCGTGGTCGAGACCGGCGCGACTGCGTCACGATAGCGATAGGTCACCTGATAGCTCGAGCCCGGCGCCGGCTCGGCCCCGCCCGGCGTCCAGTCGACCCGGTCGGCATTGAGCACGTAGTCGGTTCCGGGCGCGTAGATCGTCCCGCCCTGACGCACCTCGACCAGCGCGGTCACGCTGTCCTGGGACAGCGCATCGATCGAGCCCACGGCGGCGCCATGGGTGACCGTCTCGGTCGTTTCCTTGGTGACCAGCGCCGTGACCAGATTGGCGAGCGGCGCATGGCGCAGGGCCAGCGTGACGGAGCCGGTGCCGCCATCGGCGAAACTGTGCTGCTCGGCGTCGATGCGCGCCACGTCGAACGCCTCCGGGACCGACAGGCGAAGGGACGCGCTGCGCGTGCGCTTGTGGCCGTTGATGTTGGCGATCCCCTGCTCAATCACAAACACCTGCGCGCCCGCGATCCGGCCGAGGGCCGCGACGCGGCAGCCGGAGACGACGTAGCTGCCATTGGCGTCCCGGTCATAGCCCGCAATCACCTGCGACGTGACAGACAGTTCGACGGGCGCGGTCTGGTCGAGCGCAACGCCGTCGCGCAAGAGATAGACCGGATAGAGGTCGCCCGGTTCGCCGTCGCCGGCTCGCCCCCAGGCGAGCCGCTCGATGATGCGCGCGGCACCCGGTTCGCCCTCGGCCGCAGTGCCCGGCACCAGGCCGAGCAGGTCGGGATCTTCCTCATGGGTCACCGGCTCGCGCACCAGGCGCACGCCGATCGACNCCTCGCCGGCCATCGGCACGCCGTTGAGCGTCGCGGCCGCCACGGGACGCACGTCGCCGCTGGCGTAGATCGTTCCGGCCTCGAGCGTGACGGTGCCCGCGTCACTGTCCACGATGATCGCGGCGCCGGAAATCCGGTCGCCGTCGCGGGCGGAGAGACCACCGGCCCGGGCGATGCGGCCGCGCAAGATAGACTGCGCCTCGTTCAGCTCAGCGCCTTGCAGGATGCGCCCCTCGACAAAGACCACATCGGCCATGTCGGGCTTGTCGACCGAGCGGTCGAATGCGCCGGGGATCAACGGGTGTTCGAAGGCCATTTGAACCTCATGAGAAGCCGGCGATGACGGCGATACGCTCGCGCACGGTCTCGCCGAGGGTGACGGATATGGGAGTGCGACCAACCGGCGGGACCGGCGCCTCGATCTCGTCCGGGGAAAGCCACAGCGTGCCGGGCCTGTTCGGATCGGCCGGTCGGGCATCGACCAGGAGCGCGACCTCGCTCACCACGTCGCCGGCCCCGTCACCAAAACCCGTCCTGGCGATAGCAAGGACGGATGAGCCATCCGGGTTCGGCGCCCAGGTCTGGCCCGCAACCTCATAGGGACCGGCGGCGGTGGGAGCCGCCTGGGCAACGGCGAAGCATCGCCGTGCGCCGATCATGGCGCCGTCTTCCCGGTAGAGCCCGAGCCAGGCGGAGCGGCTTCCAAGCGCGGAGGCCATCTGGCGCAACCGTGCCCCGGCCTCGCCAAGCTCCGCCCATGTGTCATTGACCGTGTTCCAGGGCTGATTGAGATCGTCCCAGGTGATGGCGCCGCTGCCGTCGCCCTCGATCCAGATCCCGAGCGTCTCGAGATCCGCCTGGGACAGGGTCACGGCAACATCATGCGATCGGCCGAAGGACCATTTCGGGCCAGTGGTGCCGCCCGTTGCCTCGACATGACCGCCGCTGTCATCACCGAGGATCGCGCCCGAAAGCCGCGTCCAGGAGGCCTCTGCCGCCGGCACGTCGTATCCGCAAACGCCCCGCCTGAACTTCGAGCGCGCCGGCTGCGACAGCCGGGCGATGCCGTCGATACGCGCAAGGTCCTCGGCCTCATCGCGCACGCGATCGAGCGTCAGTTGATAGTCCGCCCAGGCCAGCCGCCGCGCGGGCGGGTCGACCAGCTCGGCCGCGTAGCCGACGAAACCGAGCCCCATCGCCATGCCGGCGTGCGTCCCGCGCAGACGTTCCCAGGCAATGCCATCGGCGAGCAGGTCGTAGAGGTTCGGCACGAAGGGCGTGAGCGGTGCGAGCCCATACTCGTGGATCAGCCAGGGCGCGAGCGCCGGCTGAGGGTCGAGCTTCCAGCCGGTGATCGCCTTGGCGCCCGGCGCGATCCGCGCCTCGAGATCCGCGCCGACCAGATCAAGCCCGCGCTCGAGCGCGGTGGCGTTTGTCGGCAGGAGCGAGACGGTCATCGTCCGCGCCCCCCGTCCAGGATCGTGACCGTGCCGAGCGCCAGCGCCTCGGTCGGCGCCGCAACCTCGTCACCGGCCGGCATCACCACCTCCACCCGGCTGACGCCCGGCCGCATGGCCCGCGCCACCAGCCAGGAGGTGGTCGCGTCGAGACCGAGCAGCTCCTCGGCCTGCCAGTCGGCCGCAAGGAGCGCCGGCAACCGGTCGAGCATGTCCTGCGGCGCGTCCGGGGCGAGGCGCACGCGCAAGGTGACGTCGACCACGCGGCGCACGGCCGAGACCACGTGGAAGCGATCGGAGACGACGCGCACGGCCGGAGCCTCAAGCGCGGCGCGGACCAGCTCAAGCAGCTCGGGCGAAGCGATGCCCGTGTCGGCGGTCGAAAGCACCGCCACATGCAATGTCGGGTCGCGACCCTCGCGCCAGATCGCCACGTCGCGCACCTCGATCGCTGCACCCAGGGCAATCGCCTTGTAGCGCTCGAGCGGCCCGCCGGCGGAACGGCCGAGGATCATCAGCCGGGTGCGCTCGCGCAAACGCTCGTCCGCTTCTCCGGACAGACGGTTCACGCCATAGAACGCCGCAAGGTGGTCAAGGTCGGACCCGGCGGCAAAGGCGAGCAGGTTCGCCCGCGCTGCGTCGTTCACGCGGGCGCGCAACACCATCTCGCGATACGCGAACGCCTGGCACAGGATCATCACCGGATCGGTCTCCAGCGCGCCGACGTCCCAGGCAATGCCGTGAGCGGCAAGCCGCGCCTGCACATCGGCGACGATCGCGGCCAGCAACGCCTCGAAATCCAGATCCTCAAGGATCGCAGGACGGGGAAGATCGGACAGCGCGGTCATGTCGGGTCCTCTAGGAACAGACGGTCGCCGGAGCCAACCGCGATGTCGGCGACGCGGGCCTCGCGGATCGAGTGGTCGCCAAGGTGCCCGCGCGGGAAATAGTCGCCCTCGAGCAGGAAGACGAAGCGCCCCGAGCGGCCGCCCGCCGCAAGCTCGATCGTCCGCAACCGAAACCCCGGCTCGCCGTTGACCGGATCTTCAACGGCCTCGGCAATGGCGACATAGAGCTCGAGAAGCGTTCGCTCGTTGGCGTTCGCATCCTGAAGGTCGGGAACCCGTGAGCCGAAGTCCCGCCGCATCACCCGGCTGTTGAAGCGAGTGGTGAGGATCTTGGCGAGCGACTGGACGCAATGGTCCCAGCCAGTCAGCACGCGCCCTGTCGTCGCCGAGATCCCCGTGCGCATGGCTCAGCCCTTGGCGCCCTTGGCCGCGGGCTTTGCCGCCTCGGCCTTGGTGACGGGCTCGATCTCGCCAGCGATCAGCGCATAGCGCGCCTGGTCTTCGGTCAGACGAAGGGGTTCCCCCTTGCCGGGATTGCGGGTGCCGGCGACAAACGGGCCGGCCTTTTCCGTGACGACATAGTCCTTGCGCATGCGGGTCTCTCCTGAGGGTCAGACAAGAACGTCGTCGGCGCCGTCGATCGCGCGGTCGCCCGCGTCGTCCTGGCCGTCGACGTAGTGAACTTTCCGGGTGCCATTCGCGAGCCGGGTGCGAACCGTGGTGACGATCTCCTCGGCCGAGATCTGCACGGCCGCGCCACCGACGCCGAGCTCAATTCCCTCGCCATCCATCACCAGGCGCGTGTCGCCATGCTTGATGACCAGGCGCTGGTCCTCATCGGTCGGGCGGGGATTGTCGTTCGTGTAGCCATCCCGGATCGCCAGGGATTGCGGGCCGAGTTCGCCATGCGGCGACAGCAGCCGCATGGTCTCGCCGATCGCGACCGGAACATGGGTGGAATAGCCGCCAACGCCGTCGCCGGCGCTCTCCTGCACCTGTACCCAGGGCGACAGGAACGGCTTGCCCGTGCGGCTGTCCGGCGGCATCAGCTCAAGGCGCACCTTGTCGCCCTTGATCTCGACCACGCGCCCGCTCATGTGTGACGCGGCAAGCCGGCGATGCAGCCCGTCCACTTCCTTGTAGAGGTTCCGCAGCTCGCGGGAGATGGCCGTGCTCATGCCGCACCGTCCACGTCGAACGGCTCGCCGTTGACCTCAAGGCGCAGGTCGATCGTCACGCCCGGCTCGAAGACGCCAGCGGTGACGTTCAAGAGCCGCTGCTTCCATTCGATCGCCACGACCGACACGCCGCGCCGGTCGAGGTTGCCCGTCAGCAACGGCGAGATCCGCATGTCGCGCGGCGCTGAAATGCTGTCGAGACCAAACCGCTGGCGCGGCCCGAGAACCGCAAGCACAGCCTCGGCAACGGCCAGCGCATCCGCGTCGCGGGTCTCCTCGCGCCCCTCGGCAACCGCGAACGCCGCGCACTCAAGATCCAGATCGTAGGAGCTGTCAGCCTGGACGATGACCGGAGCCCGCAGCACGGCGAGACGCAGGCCTGGCGCCTTGATGCTGTGCCGCTTCAGTTCGTCCAGGTCGAAGCGGCCGAACTGCGCCTCACAGCTTCGAAGCGCGGGCAAGGCCGCCTGAAACGTGGTCTCAAGGGCGCTTCGAAAGGCGTTCAACCGGCTCATTGCACCAGCCCTTCGAGCCAGTCGATGGTGGCGCCCTCGATGTCGTGCTTGTTCTCCTCCGAGAGGCCGAGCCACTCGCGGGCGGGGATCTTCACCGTCCGGGCGAAGACGACCGCATCCCCCACCATGAACCGTAGCACCTTGGCGTCCTTCGGCTTGATGGTCGCGCCCTCCTGGTGAGGACGTGCATAGATCAGACCCGAGCCAACCAGAACGCCGGCCCCGCTGACCACGTAATCGACCGAGCGCGCCAGATGTCCTTCACGGTAGAGGGTCGAGGTACCAGCCCGGTTCGGCTGCCACGGGGTGCCGTCCGGCGTGGTCTTCTCGCTCTCGATGCGCCGGCGGGTCTGTTCCTGGACAAGCCGGCCGATACCGTCGAAGAGCTCGTCGCGCGGCGCCTCATCAAGCCCCTCGATCTTGACGAGACGCTTTGCAAGGTCCGTGTCGTCCACGCGGATCGCGATCCCGGTCATGGCCACCGCCTGCGCCAGTCGCGCGGGTCGGCGAAGAAGGCGGCGCCACTGTCGCTGGACGCCCCGTCAACGGAGATCGCAGGTTCGGCCGCACCGAGCCCGGCCTTGCCTTCGGCGATCCGCTTCAGCAGCTCCACGGACTGCTCGTAACGCTCCTCGATCGTGGTCGTGAGCGAGGAGTGCCGGTTCGCCAGCACATAGACCGCGATATTGGAGGCCGGCGCGACGAGGATCGCCGGCGGCATCGCCAATGGCAGCTCGTAACGCGCCGAAAGATGCGCGTCGATTTCACTGGCCGCGAACTGCAACGCCGTTTCCACCGCCGCGTCGCCGTCAACATCCTCGGGCAACAGATCGCCCAGGAAGTCGGCGCCCCACAGGGTCTCAATGTCGGCCTTGGTGGCATAGGTCACGAGACAATCCTCAAACGACGGGCCTCAAACGACGGGCCTCGAATGACGGGCGGGCTTACGCCTGCTCCTGGCGTACCGACAAAAGCGGGTCGCTCTCGATCGCGAGCACCTGTTCGTCGGAGAGTTGCGAGAGGCGCAGGCGGACCGGTTCCCGCCCGAAGGCGAAGCCCGCGCGGCGCCGTTCACGCGGTGCGGTGACGACGAGCACGACCTCGGCTTCTTCCTCAGCCTTCTCGTCGTCGGACGCTGTGTCGTTGGCCGGTGCGGCCGCGTCCTTGTCTTCGCCTGCCGCCGCCGGCTCCCGTTCGGGCTGAGCGGTAGCAACCGTGGCCGCATCGGGAGTGGCCGCAGTCTCTTCGCCGATGGCTGCCGTCTCCGCGTCTGCCGGCGCGGCCGTCTTGTTCTCGGGGGCCTTGGAGGCGGTCTGTTTCGGGGAGGTCTTGCGGGCGGCCATTGGGGTCTCCGGGATTTCGGGAAGATGGAAGCGGCCCGCGCCGGGGGGAGAGCGCGGGCCTGTCTGCCGGATCAGTCGAGGAACGGGCTCTCGACAATCTCCAGCAGATTGCGGTCGGTATTGGTGGCGCCATTGGCATCGCGCTCCGCGAGCAGCAGGTCGCGCGCCCGGTCGCTGTTGGAGTTGCCGACCAGCAGGATCGTCGGCTTGATGCCGAGCGGCCGCCCCTCGTCGGACTTCAGCTCCTTCATGGCGTTGCGCGCCGCGCGGAGCGTCTCCTTGGTCAGTTCTTCCTTGGAGGCGAACGCCATCTGCCAGAAGCCGAAGCCCGCCGCCGCACGCCCGTCGACGCCATAGGCGAACTTGTCCTGGTCAAAGACCCGGTCGGAGGACTTGGGATCGTCCTTGCGCACGAACCGGTAGTCGCGGCGCTTCTGGTAGATCAGCGGCTTCAGCGCCCGGCTGGTGTCGAACAGGTACCAGGGCACATTCGCACCGGCCTGCATGTTCGACACCGACACTTCCTTCCTGGTCACGGGGTCGATGACCGGATGATCGGTGTCGAAAAACGCCTGGCCGTCGTAGCACTCGTCGGCGAAGGCCTGGGCGAGCTTCTCGAAGATGAGCTCGTCGGGATGCGCCGCAGCGGCCCGCCCCATCTCGGTGAAGAGCGGCGAATAGATGCCGATGTTGTCGTCCGAGATGTCGTCCGCCTCGACCTCGATCGTGCCTTCGAACTTGCGGTTCAGCACGGTGTAGCGGCGGGTCTTCATGGTCTCGTAGGTGCGCGAGCCGATCCACTCGCGCAGCTTCGGGAACTGACCGAGCCACGCGTAGGAGTTCTCGCGGGTGGACGACGGGATCATGGTCGCGATCCGCTTCCACTGCGGCGTGACCTCGGCAAAGCCGTTCTGATAGGCCTTGGAGAAGCCCCGGAAGAGGTCGTCGAGGCTCTGCTGGTTGATGATCATGGGAAAGATCCTTGTTGGGCGGCGGCGGACGCGGCCGGATTAGAATTCGACCCAGACGCCGGCCGGATCGACGTCGACCACGTTGCCGGCCTGAGAACGCGTGCCGGTGCCATCGGTCTTCGCCACGGTGGAGTCATCGACCACGAAGCACGGCGCGCCGAGATCTGCGGCGGTGACCGGGTCCGCTTCCAGGTTGTCGAAATGGAAGACCCGCTTGCGCAGGATCTCGACCCGCTTCTCGCCGTCAGCACCTGCCGTGTTGTCGACCGTGCGTTCCGCCCGGCCACGCGCAACGAGGCCCGTGGCCGTGTGGCCCGGCTTCGCAAGCCCTGCGTCCAGCACCACAAGGGCTCCGGCATGGATGACGACACCGGCGGCGACCGGCTGGCTCTCGCGGTCGGGCAGCCGCATCGGCGTCTGGCGTTCTTTGGCAAGCGGCATGTGAAGTCTCCTGAAGTCGGGTGATCGAAGGGCGGCGCCGGGCGTCAGGCGCCGGTCGCGGCGTATTCTTCCTCGGACAGGCCGAGCTGGGCCGCGACGGCACGCTGCTGATCGGTCAGGGCGGAACGGCGTTCGGGATCGCGGGTGTCGAGATCGGACGGCGCGCCAATCACCGGCATTGTTCCGACCAGATTGCGGAAAGCCTCGAGCCCACCTTCGGCGGCGCAAAGCGACCGGTAGTGATCGCGGGAGGCCGGGGCCACCTTGCCGGCCGCGATCGCGGCCTCGATCTCGGCGTCGACCTCGGCCACACGGCTTTCGTCGCGCAGCGACGCGAGCGAGGTTTCGGCTTCCTCGGCGCGGGCCACCAACCGGTCATAGTCGGCACGCGGCACGAAGTGCTCCAGCGGCGGCGTCTCGGCGGCGGCGAGCGCCGTGCGGTGCTCGCCCTGCAGGCGCTCCACGGCCGCGAGGATGTTGTCGAGGGAGGTGCCGGCATCGAGGCCGAGCGCACGGCAAAGGGCTGTGAGATCCATGTCAGTCTCCAGGCTGGGGGAAGAAGCGTCGGGGGATGCGGGTTCGTTCACCCGCGACAAGGCGGTCATCGGCAACGCCGGTCGGTTGACCAGTCCGGCGCCGGCCAGGCGGGTGACGTCGCCGGTGCGGGTGTGCCGGAACTCGGGAGAAAGAAAGCGGTACTCGCGCGCCTCGATCATGGCGGCGGCGCGGGAGGTCCAGTCGACCCGCCCCCAGATCTCACCGCCGCGCACCTCAAGTTCGGTGATCCAGCCGGCGGCGGGCGCTTCCTCGCCCTTTGGCGCGCGATGGGCCTGGGCGTGCTCGTAGTCGATCGGCAAGGGCGCGCCGTGCTCGCGGAAGGCGGCCACCACGGTTTGCGGATCGGAAAGCCGCCAGCGGCGGCCGTCACGGGCCTTGAGGTCCGGCCCGGCCGGGAAGAGCTGCACCCAATCGGGCGCACCCTTGCCCGCCTCGGCGGCAAGTGCTGTCTGGGAAAACAGGGCGGTTGCGGAGCGCGTGTTCATGCGTCATGACCTGCCCCCCGATCGTCCCTCGTTCATAATGAGAGTCTGTGGGTTTGAGATTGGTATTCTGGCCGGTCCTTCTGGGCAAGCGCGCCGGG
>PBLF01000014.1 GCA_002722295.1 Stappia sp.
CGTTCCGCAGAAGCAACCAGGCGATCAGCGCCGCCCCGAGGCAATAGACGGGGAAAGAGAACGAGACGGCAATTCGCCTGCCCCGCGACACCTTCTTCTCCCGTAGATTCGCCACCACCGAATAGCCCTCGGGAAAATCCGCCAGCACCTGCCCGGCGGCCAGGACGATGGCGAGCGACGTCGCGACCGCCGAGCCCGATCCAATCATCAACCCGTCCCCGGTAAGGTCGACCGCGACGGCAACATAGATCATCCACATTGTGCTGCCGCCGCCGCGGCTGTCTTTAGACGTCACCCGCTCGATCAATATCTCGGCTCCAACATAGGCCGCGCCTCCTACGGCGAAGGAGGCGGCGATCCACCAGCCGGCAAGATTGTCGAGCGCCTCGGGCATCAGTTCGATGGCGACGACGCCGATGACGATGCCAGAGGCCGCGTGCAGCGCGAGGTTGAGGAGACGCGGCGTCGTGCGGACGAACTCTGCCACCATTCCCCCGGCTAAGTTGCCCAGCCCCGGAAGCAGAGCGAGACCTATGACCAGCCACAGATTG
Organism: Stappia sp.; assembly: GCA_002722295.1. Lineage (GTDB taxonomy): Bacteria > Pseudomonadota > Alphaproteobacteria > Rhizobiales > Stappiaceae > Stappia. The sequence goes on from PBLF01000014.1 coordinate 552, forward strand.
TTCACTCTCGCTCCTTTGACATGACATTTCCATATTTGTTGGAGGCATCACGTGAAGCCGACGCCGCCAAAGCTTGCCTAGCCCATCCAACGCCGAGCGCAATATTGCTTTTCCCCAAGCCAAATTCTCTGCGCAGGTATTTTCGCGGAATACCGCGAGGCGAATTGCCTTTGCGATGCAGTGAGTGGATGCACATGGACCCTTGCGAGCGCCAATCAGCCGGAGATGCGGGCAATCCTGCCGCTGCACCGGCGAGGCAGATTGCATCCCGAACTGTGGCCCATCTGCAATGGTCAGCCGCCCGTTGCGTTGTTAACGTATTGGTAACGAATCGGGCGAAGGGGTGGAAACGATGCCGAGCAAGAGATTGCTGGGAATCCTCGCTACATTGTTGGGTATAGCCTCTTCGGGGGCGGCGTCGGCGCATCCGAGCCAAATGGTGACTGGAGGCCAGACCTCGCAGCCGATCGGACACTATGAACTGTGCAAGCGCATGCCGAAGGAGTGCTCGGTACGATCGAATGACGTCAGTCCTATAGCGTGGAGCAATGATTTTCGGCGACGCCTCGCCAGTCTATCAGAGTCGATCAATAAGGCGATCAAGCCGATGTATGACACCGACATCTACGGCAAGGACGAATTCTGGACCTATCCGACCGACAGGGGTGATTGCGAGGACTATGCGCTCCAAAAGCGCCGCGTCCTGATGAATGAGGGCGTTTCGCCCGCAAACCTACTGCTCACGGTTCTCAAGAAATCCGACGGAGAGGGGCATGCCGTCCTCACCGTCAGAACGGAAGTCGGCGACTACATACTCGACAATCTTACTGATGACATTCTCCCCTGGGACGAGACCGGCTACCTGTTTTTGAAGAGACAGGCGACCTATCACACTGGACGGTGGGTGAGCATCCGCGACGGCGATGCGCCACTGGTGGGCGCACTGCATTGATCCGCCGCTGCATGCCGGCCGTACGTCGCAGCCGGGAGTCGTGTGACATTTGCACACCAAGCTGCGCTGTATAGCCTTCATGAAGCTATAGTGTTGATTTTCGTTGAGAAGTGACCCGGGATTGGGGGATTTTTCCACTAAGAACTGACCCATGTTTGAACGCTAGCCTGCTCATTTTGAGCAGGAGTTTCAGGAGTGTTAGACATGGCGTTTTTAAGCGTTATCAGGCGATGGTACTTCCGTCAGCAACTCTCGATCCGGGAGATTTCACGGCGCACGGGACTATCGCGCAATACGATCCGCAAGTATCTGCGCTCGGATGCGGTTGAACCACGGTTCAAGGTGCCGCACCGGCCGAGCAAGCTCGATCCCTATGCCGATAAGCTGGCGGCGTGGCTGCGAAGAGAAGCCAACAAGTCGCGCAAGCAGAGGCGCACGATCAAGCAGTTGCACGCCGACCTGGTGAGCCTTGGCTACGAGGGTTCCTATGGGCGGGTGGCGGCCTTTGCCCGGGCCTGGAAGGAAGATCGCCAGCGTCAACAGCAGACGAGCGGACGAGGTATCTTCGTGCCCTTGGCCTTCCAGCCCGGAGAAGCCTTCCAGTTCGACTGGAGCGAGGACTGGGCGGTTATCGGCGGTGACCGCACAAAGCTTCAGGTGGCGCACTTCAAACTGAGCTACAGTCGCGCCTTCATGGTGCGAGCCTATCTGCTGCAGACGCACGAGATGCTGTTTGACGCTCACAACCATGCGTTCCGGGTTCTGGGCGGTGTGCCACGGCGGGGAATCTATGACAACATGAAGACCGCCGTCGACAAGGTCGGCCGCGGCAAGGAGCGTCAAGTCAACGCCCGCTTCTCAGCCATGACCAGCCACTATCTCTTCGAGGCCGAGTTCTGCAATCCGGCCGCTGGCTGGGAGAAGGGCCAGGTCGAGAAGAATGTCCAGGACGCGCGGCATCGCCTGTGGCAGCCCATGCCTCATGCTGCCAGCCTTGATGCGCTGAATGCCTGGTTGGAACAGCGCTGCAGGGAACTGTGGCATCAGATCCCGCATGGTCTTGAACCGGGGACGGTGGCTGAGGCCTGGGCGCATGAGATGGAAAGCCTGATGCCCGTGTCGCGGCCCTTCGACGGGTTCGTCGAATATACCAAGCGGGTCTCGCCGACCTGCCTCGTTCACCTGGAGCGGAATCGCTACAGCGTGCCGGCATCCTTCGCCAACCGGCCGGTGAGCCTGCGGGTTTATCCCGATCACATCGTTGTCGCGGCGGAGGGACAGGTCATTTGCGAGCATCGGCGGATCCTCAACCGCTCACACCATGGTCCGGGGCACACGGTTTATGACTGGCGGCATTATCTGGCCGTCATCCAGCGCAAGCCCGGTGCATTGCGCAATGGTGCGCCATTCATCGAACTGCCCGATGCGTTCAAACGACTGCAGCAGCACATCCTTAAACATCCCGGCGGCGACCGGGAGATGGTGGAGATACTGGCCCTCGTCCTCCATCACGATGAACAGGCCGTCCTGACGGCTGTCGAGATGGCACTGGACACCGGCGTTCCGACAAAGACCCATATCCTCAATCTCCTGCACAGGCTACTGGACGGCAAGACAACCGTGGTGCCCGTTGTCGATGCGCCGCAGGCCCTCACGCTCACCAGCGAGCCGCAGGCGAATGTCGAACGTTATGATGTCCTGCGCCGGGCTCGGGAGGTGCGTCATGCGTCATGATCCTGCCGGCGCGGCCATTGTCATCATGCTGCGCAGCCTGAAGATGCACGGCATGGCGCAGGCGGTCGGCGAGTTGACCGAACAGGGCTCGCCTGCCTTCGAGGCGGCCATTCCCATGCTGTCTCAACTGCTCAAGGCCGAAACGGCCGAGCGGGAGGTCAGGTCCATTGCCTATCAGCTCAGGACAGCGCGCTTCCCGGCCTACAGGGATCTCAACGGCTTCGATTTTGCAAGCAGTGAGGTCAATGAAGCCCTCGTGCGCCAACTCCATCGCTGCGAGTTCATGGACGACGCCAACAACGTCGTGCTCGTCGGTGGGCCCGGCACGGGCAAGACGCATATCGCCACTGCGCTCGGCGTCCAGGCCATCGAACACCATCGCAAGAGGGTCCGCTTCTTCTCCACCGTCGAACTCGTCAACGCGCTCGAACAGGAGAAGGCTCAGGGCAAGGCTGGCCAACTCGCCAATCGTCTTGTCCACACCGACCTGGTGATCCTGGATGAGCTTGGCTATCTGCCCTTCAGCGCCTCGGGCGGTGCGCTGCTCTTCCATCTGCTCAGCAAGCTCTACGAGCGCACCAGCATTATCATCACCACCAATCTCAGCTTCAGCGAATGGGCGAGCGTTTTTGGAGACGTCAAGATGACGACCGCACTGCTGGATCGGCTCACGCACCATTGCCACATTCTCGAGACCGGCAATGACAGCTTCCGCTTCAAAAACAGTTCCGCCCACGACACCGAAAACGAAAACGAAAACGAAAAGGAGAAAACCGGAAACTTGACCTCAACCTCAGATCCGAAACATACATAAAAGGCGGGTCAGTTCTCGGCGGAAATCCCGGGTCACTTCTCAACGAAAATCAACAGCTATAGCTCGTTGCGGTGTACTCTTTCGCAGATGCGATTGCTGGCAGTCGGTCGCTTTCCACTGAAAATCCGCCGTGCCTTCCAACCCTTGAATCCTCTAGTCCCTACAGGAACTACAGTCGGCACCGATGCATAAGGCTGCCCCGGTTCTGGCTTCCAGGTGCAGCGTATTCTCATGCATGATTTCTTGCGGGGCTCGAAATGCTCACCATTGTCTTCTTCATCGCTGTCACATCAGCGGCGCTACTGGTTGCGCTGCTGTTCTGGTCCATTGCGAAACCGGCCCAGCGTGTGTGGCCGCCTCCTTCCGCGCAGGTGGGATGGCAGTTCTGGCTGGTGTGGGTGCTGGTCGGCCTGCTGATCTTCGCAACGCTTTACGTTGGTATCGCTGATTACGGCAGCCTCGGACTGGATGCCTTGCCTTGGCGGGTCGTCGGCGGCGTCCTTCTGGTTCTGGGCAATGCGCTGGCCTGGTGGGGCGTTGCCGCCCTCGGCTCAAGGCCGACGACCGGACTCGCCGGCGATCTTGCGACTGGCGGCCCCTACCGGTTCACGCGCAATCCCCAATACATCGGCGACATCCTCATCCTCGCCGGCTTTGTGCTTGCTGCCAATTCCTGGCTCGCATTATGGCCGGCGCTTTTGGCGATGATCAGCGCGTTCATCGCCCCGTTTTCCGAGGAACCGTGGCTTGAGGCGCGGCTCGGCGATGCCTATTCCGACTACAAGCGGCGCGTTCGACGCTTCATCTGAGACCGCTTGAAAACTTCGCATCGGGTCTTGAACCTACAGTTGCTAGAGGTCCTATCTTGGAAGGACCAATCAGAGTCGACCGCGGAACGGTGAAACGCAACCTCAGCCGACGCGGGACAGGAGACAACGATGCCGACCGAAAAACAACACGACCACGAACGTTCTCAGGGGCACGAGTGTGGGCATTCTCACCCGCAAGGTCATGTGCATTCCCACGATCGTGAGAATGGCGTCGCGTGCTGCGGTGCCGATGTGCCAACGGGCCCGGTGGGTACCGCCGGGCGTAGCTTTCAGGTCAATGGTCTCGATTGCGCCGAAGAAGTGGCGATCCTGAACCGCGTTGTCGGACCGGTGGTCGGCGGCGCCGAGCATTTGGCCTTCGACGTGATCAACGGCCGGATGACGGTGCTGGAGACGGCAAATCCCGCCTCCGACGATAAGATCATAAAGGTGGTCGCAGGCACCGGTATGGGCGCGAAGCCCTGGAACGCGGACAGGGCGGAGGCCGATCGCGCGGTGCATCTGAAGCGGCAGGCACGTTTCACTGCGGCCAGTTGTGGCTTCTGGGCGGCAGGTTTTCTCTGGCACATCGTCGAGACCGGGATGGGCGGCGCGCTTGGCCTCTTCGCCGGCCATGGCGAGGCGCCGATTCCGCTTGCAGAGGCCGGACTGTTCGGCCTCGCAATCATCTTCGGCGTGTGGCTGGTCGCGCCCAAGGCATGGTCTTCGGCCCGACGCCTGTCGCCCGACATGAACCTGTTGATGGTCGTCGCCGTCGCCGGTGCCGTCGGCCTGGGCGAATATTTCGAGGCCGCGACCGTCGCCTTCTTCTTTGCACTGTCGCTCTATCTCGAAAGTTGGAGCGTGGGGCGTGCGCGCAACGCCGTCGCGTCGCTTCTCGATCTGGCGCCGGCCACGGCGCGGGTGATCCGCAGCGACGGCAGCGAGGCGGACGTGCCTGCGGCCGAGGTCGTCGTGGGTGACCGATTCGTAGTGCGCGGCGGCGACCGCATCCCGCTCGACGGCGAGGTGACGGACGGGGCAGGTGCGGTCGATCAGGCCCCGATCACCGGCGAAAGCGCTCTGGTCCCCAAGGAGGCGGGCGACGAGGTCTATGCTGGTACCATCAACGGCGATGGCACGCTAACGGTGCGCGCTACCAAACCCGCATCGGACAGTACGCTGGCAAAGATCATCCGCATGGTCGGCGACGCGCATTCGCGCCGGGCGCCGGTGGAGCAGTGGGTGTCGAAATTTGCTCGCATCTATACGCCGATAGTGATGGTGGCCGCCGTCGCCATCACACTGCTGCCACCAATCCTTCTCGGCGGCGCCTGGAACTACTGGTTCTACAACGCGCTCGTGCTGCTAGTCATCGCCTGCCCGTGCGCGCTGGTGATCTCGACGCCGGTTTCCATCGTGGCAGCGCTCACCGCCTCGGCGCGGACGGGCGTGTTGATCAAGGGCGGCGCCTACGTCGAGGCGCCGGGACGCACCACGGCTCTGGCGCTCGACAAGACCGGCACGATTACCGAAGGCAAGCCCGAAGTGGCCGCCGTGCATCCGTTGGGTGGTACGCCGGAAGCCGACCTGGTGGCCGTTGCCGCGTCGCTTGAGGCTCGGTCGTCGCATCCGCTCGCGCAAGCGATCCTCGCCCATGCAGGCAAGGACGTGACCGCCGCCGAGGATACCCGCAACGTGCCGGGTCGTGGCCTCGAAGGCCGATTCGACGGCCGCAACGTCTGGCTCGGGTCTGACCGGTTCGCCGCGGAAAAGGGCTTTGGCGCTGCAATCCCCGCCGACCTGCGCGACCGCATCGAAGGGGCGGGCGCCACCATGGTCGCCGTCGGCGACGACTCCGGCGTTCTGGGCCTGCTGGAACTGCGCGACCGGATCCGGCCGGATGCACGTGGCATCGTTGCGCAACTGCACAAGCAGGGCGTGAAGAAGGTCGTCATGCTTACCGGCGACAACGAGCGCACCGCCCGGGCTGTCGCCGCCGAAGTTGACATTGACGAGGTCCGCGCCGAACTGCTGCCCGAGGACAAGGTCAGCGCCATTGAGGAACTTGTGACGACCTACGACATGGTCGCGATGATCGGCGACGGGGTAAACGACGCCCCGGCCATGGCCCGCGCGCACTACGGAATTGCTATGGGCGCGGTTGGCTCGGACGCGGCGATAGAGACGGCGGACATCGCGCTGATGACCGACGACATCGGAAAAGTGCCATGGCTAATCGGCCATTCGCGGCGCACCATGTCCATCATCCACCAAAACATCGGTGTCTCGCTGGCAACCAAAGCCGTCTTTGTCGGCCTGACCGCCTTCGGCATGGCCTCGATGTGGGGCGCGATCGCAGCGGATGTCGGCGTGTCGTTGCTCGTCGTTGCCAACGCGCTGCGTCTGCTGCGGCCAAGCGCCGGGACGATGTTCACGAAGGAACGTCTGGAAGGCGCCGTCGATTCCATGGTTGTCGGCCGTATCACTCATGGTCACTAGGAGCGGCGGCGGCCAAATAAATTGCCTATCCTGCGGCGAAAGGGAACTTTGATTTAACGGCTCATTAAGGTTAACGATCCAGGCTGCTCGGGACACATTCGAAGGGGCAATATGCAGGGACGCAGCCGAAAACGACGCTTCCCCTCGGGAATCCTCACCAAATCGCTATTCGCCCTGATCTGGCTCGTCATCAGCATGGCGGGCATGGATCCCGCGGGAAATCCGCAAGGGCGCTCTCCTCATATCATGCCGAACGAAATCGCCTTGCAGAAAGAGCCGACACATGCTCGGCATGTTTCCGACGAGCCGCACGTGGTACGAGGCGACAAGCAGGACAGGGTCTCTGCTGGAGCACGTAAGCGCCAATTGGCCGAAGTTGCATTGGGCCTTCGCTTAGGATTGCGTCCCTTGGCGGTCAACGCGCAGCGTCTCGCACCGTTTGATGTGGGCGACGCGAAGCGACCTACGAAGCGAATGCTTTTTCACAACGCGGAAATGGATCGGCTTGCAGGCGTCCCGGCAAAGCTGGCCGATCTGGTGACCAATGATGGCGCGGATATCCTAGCGACGGCGTACGCGCCAACAGATCCCTTCCACGACCCTTCATCCCCCTTTGATGCTCTACTCGGAACTAAGCGGAATGGGCGGTTCGTGCCTCCCGTTGTTGAGGGGGACCACGAATGGATGAAGGACCCTTTACCGACGAACGTCTTCACTTCTGAAGAACAAAAATGCCTGTCGACCGCCATATATTTCGAGGCCCGGGGAGAGAGCCTGAAAGGGCAGGCGGCGGTAGCCCAAGTGATCCTGAATAGGGTGCGCAACCCCACATATCCCAACGAAGTGTGCAATGTCGTCTATCAGAACGCTGGATGGTATAAACGATGCCAATTCTCGTTCGCCTGTGACGGCCTTCCCGAGCGGATCGTCAACCGCCGTGCCTATAGTGCGGCCCGCGAAGTGGCGATGGCCGTGACCGGGGGAAAGATCTTCCTGCAGGAAGTTGGCTCATCGACGCACTACAATGCGACCTACGTCAGTCCTGAATGGGCTGATGGGATGGAAGAGATGACGCAAATTGGTAGCCACATCTTTTACCGGACATACAACGGCGGTTGGAGCTGAGCATCGCTTATCTCGGCGATCTGGGATCTCAAAAATCACTACCGGATCACGTCCGGCAAGCTGGCCTGTAATTCTGACGTCGCCAAAATCAGCTCTTTGGTTCCCATTGACCAGAATTGGCGCATCTCGCCCGGCGAATTCTCGATAGCAAACATATGATGCTGCGAGAGTGCCAGCCGGACAGGGTGTGCGCGAAGGACCCATTGGCTATCGCCGAGTTTGGTACGAGCTGCAGTTATTCCTTGAACCTGAAGCCGCTAGAGGTTGTACAGTCACCTCTTCGGGCCCGCAGCGGCGAACGGAAACGCATTTCAGCTGCGTCAATCCCGCGCGCGATATGGTGTCGCGTTGTCAGGAATGGCACGGCACGAGATGATCCCGAAGGATCGGATCGGCAATCAGAAACTATGAACAGCCTACGCCTCAGAAATATACGCGTGCTCCTCCTCAGTGGGACGGTGCTTGCGGCCATGACCACTTTGGTGGCTTACTCGCCAACGCTCTACCGGATGTTCTGCGACCTGACAGGCTACGGTGGAACCGTGCAGCGCGCTGTTGCGAAGCAGCCGTCCGTGGCAATCACGGACAAAACGGTCAAAGTTCGTTTTGACGCCAATATTGCGCCAGGTCTGCCCTGGGAGTTTCGCCCGGAGCAACGAAGCGTCGAAACCCGCTTCGGCGAGCCGACAAAGGTCTACTACTACGCCGAGAACAAGTCCGACGAGACGATCGTCGCGCGGGCGACGTTCAATGTCACCCCGTACCCAACGGCACCATACTTCTTCAAGATAGAGTGCTTTTGCTTCACGGAAGAAAAACTCGGACCGGGCGAGAGCGCGAAAATGCCGCTTGTCCTCTACCTGGACGAGCAGATGCTGAAGGACGAGAACGCGAGAATGTTCCGGGAGGTCACGCTCTCCTACACCTTCTTCAGGCAAAAGGACCTGTCGACCGAGGAAATCGACGCAGCTCGCGATCTGAAGGCTGGCTCGGAAGCAACTGATGCAAGGCTGGATGGCGCCAGGTCGGCGGAATTCGAGAACGACGCGCCAAGACGATGAACAGCAGGGGTTTGAGAGTCCTTTCGGGTTTTCTGGCCGCGGTCGCTTTGGTCCTGGCGGTTGCCCTCGGTGCCGCATACGTAATGCGCGGCACGTCGCAGGGTTTGATGGCTAACCAGCCGAAACAGGAAACCTTTGCCGAGCCGGGTTCTGTCCCCATAGGCGGAAAGTTTTCGCTCGTCGATCACACGGGTGAGACCGTCACCAACGACGACTTCGCTGGAAAGCTGCGCCTTGTCTTCTTTGGCTTCACGAACTGTCCCGACATATGTCCGACGACGCTGGCCGAAATCGCTCGCACGATCGAACTGTTGATGGACGATGCCGATGCCGTGGAATATCTGTTCGTGAGCCTCGATCCGGAGCGCGACACGCCGGCGGTCATGGCAGAATATGTGAAGGCATTCGATGAACGAATTACCGGCCTGACCGGGACGGTTGATCAGGTCGACGCCATGGCGGGCACATATCGGGTGGCGTATGAGAAGGTCGGAATGGACGGCGAAGCCTATCAGGGCAGTGGCGATTACCTCGTGAGTCATCAAGGCAACACATATCTGATGTCGAGATCCGGCGAGTATCTCACGCATTTCAGCTACGGCACCGCTCCGGAGGAGATGGCCGAGACCCTCCGCGAGGCCATCGCCAGATTCGGCGGTGCGGGTGGGGAGATATGACCGTGCGCGCGTGTCTTATCGGGTTGCTGAGCCTATTTGTGCTTGCGTTCGCGATTCCGGCCTGGGGGCAGGATGGAGCCACCATCTCCGTCCAGCAGCCGTGGGCGCGCGCCTCCATCCTCGCCTCGCGACCTGCCGCTGCCTACGTGACCATCCTGAACAAGGATGATCGCCCCGCCACTCTCGTTGCGCTGGAGACTTCCGTCGCGGGCCGTGCGGAGGTTCACTGCACGGTCAAGCAAGGCGATGCCATGAAGATGGTGCCGGTGGGACCAATCGAGGTGCCTGCCGGCGGGAGCGTTCGCATGCAGCCGGGTAGGCTGCATGTGATGCTCATGGATCTGGAGCGGCCGATTGAGGTGGGACAGACATTCACGCTTACGCTGCATTTCGCAAATGCATCTCCAATCGCGGTTTCTGTGCCGGTTTTGGAGCCAGGCGCCAGAGGACCGGAGGACGATTAGGTGACGGCGATGGAATTTTGGCACGCGGTGGCCCGCAAAGGCGGAGAGCGGTTTAAAAAGGCGGTCCCGGGGCTGGCGGCGGGTCTTGTCTTAGTGCTCCTGCAGACGCCCTCCGAAACGCTGGCGCATAGTTACAAGCTCGACGATATCGCGGTCGGTCATGTCTGGGCATCCCCACCCGAGGAGGGTGCCGGGGGTATCGCGGTGTACGGCCCGCTCCTCAATCGTGGCGGCAAGAGCGCGCGGCTCGTCGGAGCCTCGAGCCCACTGGCTGAGGATGTTGGTTTTCGCATTTCAAAGGACGGTGAGGTAAACTGGCTCGAATTCATCGAGTTGCGTCCAAACAAGCCCGTGTCACTTGCCGCGTGGCGAGAACACATCTGGTTGTCCGGAATGCGCGACACTGTCGAGCAAGGCGACAGCTTCGAGGTGATCCTGGATTTCGGGGGTGAAGGTAAGCTGCCGATCAAAGTTATCGTTGAAGACGAGGGTGGACATTAGCGCGAGGTTTTCACGCATATCCGCGGTCGACGGGAAGTCTGGCTACTATATCCGTTCGGAAATCAGTTTCACGATGGCGCCAGCATCGCGACCGGCGCCCATGATGAGGGCCGAGGCGCGATTGCGCTGCCATGGTCTGCCGACGAAGAACAAGTTCGGGACCGGCGAAACGCCGTTCGTGTGGGCGAAAGAGCCGTCCGGGTTCTTGGCGGCCGAAATCTGCACCCAGTCGCTATCATCGCGGTAGCCTACGGCCCAGATGACGGAGCCAATTTCAGCCTCGCCGCCGTCAGAAAACTTCGCGTTCGTTCCCGCAGCTTCCGTGAGACGGGGCATCAGTCGAACGCCCTTGCGAGCGAGGCTGTCGAGGTTGCGGTCGCGATCGGGAAACGGATCGGTCCGCCGCATCAGCCGTCCGATAGCCGAGTCCGCTGGCGCACGCATGAGGCCGGACCAATGGAGCCACCACCAGATGCTCTTTCCCAGAAAGCGCTCCGGGAACAGTTTGCGCGGCTTCCCTGCCGCAAGCAAGGTTGGGCGTTTGGAGGCAAGCTCGGCGGCAATGTCGCGCCCGCTTGCGCCGTCACCAACGATCAGTACCACCCCGTCGGGCACTGAGGCCGGATCGCGATAGGTCTCGGCAGTCAACTGCGTCACCGCAGGCCCGAAGCCTGCGGCGAGTTTCGGGACGAGAGGGATCTGAAATCCGCCCGTCGCGATGACGACATGCGTGGCCGCCAAAATCTCGCCACTCTCCAATGTGGCCTCGAATTCCCCGCCGGGCGGCCGCTGCAGCCTGACGACGCGTGAATTCAGCTGCAACGGCAGATAGAACAGACCCGCATACGCTTCAAGGTAGTCGGCGAACTCGCCGCGGGTCGGATAGAGTTCGCGGTTGCCTGGAATAGCCGCTCCCGGCAGCGCGCTAAACTGGCGCGGCGTGAACAGCGTCAGCGACGCATATCTCCTGCGCCAGCTGTCTCCGACGCGGTCGTTGCTGTCGACGATAACGAACGGAATGCCTGCCCTGCGCAAGTGGTAGCCAGCAGCGAGCCCGGCCTGACCGGCACCTACAACCAGCACGAAAGGAGGCTTTGTCAATCGACAACAACCTTTGCTCCAACCGGGACGCGCTCGAACAGGTCTTCGACATGTTCGTTCACCATTCGGAAACACCCGTTTGACACGGCTTTACCGATCGACGACGGTTCGGTCGTGCCATGGATGCGGTACAAAGTGTCCTGGCCGTCGCGATAGAGGTACAGTGCACGTGAGCCGAGCGGATTGTTCGGGCCGCCCGGTACACCATCCGCAAATCGCGCATATTTTCCGGGATTGCGTCTGATCATGTTGTCGGTCGGACGCCAACTGGGCCACTTCGCCTTGCGGCCGATCTCGGCAGTGCCGGAAAAGGCGAGACCCGCCCGGCCAACCCCTATCCCGTAGCGTCGAGCGATATTCTTCGACTCGATCAGATAGAGGAAGCGGTTCGCCGTGTCGACGACGATCGTGCCGACAGGATATTCCCGTGCGAAATCGACCTCTTGTGGCAGGAATTGAGGGTCAAGCGCAGTCCCTTTTTCCGGATGGGCCGCCGCGCCCTGCACGGCGGCGAACAGCGCGAAAGAGGTGAGCAGGAATTGCCTTCGATTGAGCATGATGTCCCCCCGGAACCGCCAATGAAATGTGGTTAGTGGTCGTGACCGTCGTCTGCGGCTGGCGGCGTCACGTCTGGCACCAGCTTTTCGACTTCGGCTTCTGCCCGAAGCTCCCCGATGATGCGCTGCTGCTCCGCCGCCTGAAGCGATTGACGAATCTGACGTGCGACGGTTTCGAACTCCGGCGCCGGCTGCTGCCGCCTCTCTTCCACCTTCAGCACATGGTAGCCGAAGGAACTGCGGACCGGCTCGGCAGTGTATTCATCGACCTGCAGTTTCGCGGCGGCGGCGTCGATCTCCGGAAGCGACTGGCCGGCCGCGACGAAACCCAGATCACCCCCTTTAGGCTTCGAGACCGTGTCCCCGGATCGTTCGCGCGCGAGAACGGCGAAGTCCTCACCGGTGTTCAGCGCCTCGATGACCGCGGCCGCAGCCTCTTTGGAATCCAGCAGGATGTGCCGAATCCGGGTTTCTTCAACCCGTGGCATGCGCGCGATTTGCGCCTCGTAGGCGGTCCTCACCGCCTCTTCCGTTACAGATGCGGAAATCTGCTCGCTGATGAAGGCGGAACGCAGCGTCTGCTCTTCGAGGAAGGCCATTTTCCGCTTGAAGGACTCTTCGCCGGCAATTCCCCGTTCTCGCGCTTCGTTTGCGACGATGCGCAGGTCTATCAGTGCATCGACGAGAACCGAGCGCCTTGCATCATCGGGCATGGAGCCCAATTGTTGCGCGTACATCTCTTCGGCAACCGCCAGCTCCGACGCTGTGATGTCCTGGCCGTCGACACGCGCCACAATCTCCTCCTGCTGAGCAAGGATGGCGGGGCTGGCCATCATGGCCGCAGCGAATACGATTGTTGCAGCAATCATGCAGCGCGATGCGGAGCCGAATCCGGAAATGATCGTCATCTCATGCATTTGTCCGCTCCTTATTCGGCAACCAAGAGAGGGTCGATGATTTCGCTGAATCGCTCGAGGCTGAGCACGCCCTTGTACATTTCGCCGTTGACGAAGAAGGTCGGTGTCGAGTCGACGCCGTACGACTTGCCCGTGTCAGCGATAGCCGTGATCTTGTCCAGCAGGTCTTGATCCTGGAGACAGGCTTCAACCTGCTCACCCTCCATGCCCGTCATGCCCATGATCGACTTCAGAGCCGAGGTCGCGTCGGAAACCCGGGCCCAACGGTCCTGCGAGCGATAGAGCAGGTCGAGCGTCGGGTACCATTTGTCCTCGCCGGCGCACCGTGCCAGCATGAAACCGGCCGAGGCGCGCGGGTCGAACGGGAACTCACGTATGATGAAACGGACCTTGCCTGTATCGACGTACTTGGCCTTGAAATCGGGCCAGACGGTTATATGGAAGTTGCGGCAATGACCGCATGTCAGCGACGCATATTCAATGACGGTCACGGGCGAGTCCGCATCTCCAAAACTCTTCTCTGGAAGCGGACCGGGCGCAAGCAATTGCTGCTGCGTGGGCTGAGCGAATAGCGGAAGCGGACATATGCCGGCGACGGCAAATATGGACACCCCTGCAAGAAAATGACGGCGTTTCATGGCTTCTCCAATAACTGCTCAGCGGACGGTAGGACCTCTAGCTGCTAGAGGTGCAAGACCGTTTTTCGTCTAGACGCTCGTGAGGGCACCGCTGCGCACGATAATCGGGGACGGGGTTGGGACACGCTTGTAGAGGTCTATGATGTCCTGGTTCATCAGTCGCACGCAGCCACTCGACACCGCTTTCCCGATCGTCCAGTATTCGGGCGTGCCGTGGAGGCGGTAGAGCGTGTCTTCGCCGTCCTGGAAAATATAGAGCGCGCGCGCGCCGAGCGGGTTGTTGAGCCCCGGCGCCATTCCGCCATTCTCCGCGCTGTATTTCTCCAGTTCCGGCTGCCGCGCTATCATCTCGGCCGGCGGCGTCCATGTCGGCCATTCCTGCTTCCATTGAATCACGCCGCGACCCGACCATTCGAACCCGGCACGACCCAGGCCAACGCCATAGCGCATGGCCTTACCTCGGGGCTGGATCAGGTAAAGATAGAAGCGTCGCGTATCGACAACGATAGTACCCGGCCGTTCGCCCGTGGGGTCATCGACGAGCTGGCGGTAAAATCGCCTGTTGACCTTCGAAATATCGACCGCGGGTATCGGAAACCTCTCGTCCGGCATTGCCGCATACATTGAAACATAGGATCGGTCCGGCTGTGGCTTCGGCTCGGCCGTTTTCTCGCTGTTCGTTGTCGTACAGCCTGAAACGACGAATGCACCTGCGGTACTTGTCATACCGGCGAGGAAGGCGCGCCGCTTCGGGTCGAAGTGGATGTCTTTGCTGCTTTTCACGATTTTTCTGCTCACGATGCACTGCGGCTTGCCGCAAGCGGGAACTGTTATCCCGGATGATGACCAGCCTGCGGCGCTCCGGAGGGCCGCGAGGCGGGACGTTCGTGTAATCTGGGCAAGTATAGGCCTCGCCCGCCGCTTTCGCGTTTATTGCGGCGGCGGGAGGGAAACCTCGAAGGGAACGGGCGCGGCAGAGGGTGATCCGGAGTGCGCGCGCAGGCTGCTGACCGCGCGAGATGGGGGCTCAAGAGCTTGTACCAACCACACACAATGATCCGGACATGTCGAAAGCCGCGGGAGATCTGCATCCGGCGCAACATTCTTTTGCTGCTGCCAAATTCCGGAGTTGCCTGCTGTACCGCCATTTTCGGAGACAAACGTCGCTTTCCGGCTCGTCTCGCCCGTTTCGACAGTTAACCCCGCGGCCATGACCGGTGCGGCCGCCGCGTGAATGAGCACGAACAGAACGAACAGGATAGTGGACAGCACCCGGAGCATGTCTCCAATTAGAGCAACGGGATAATTAAGAAAAGCCAAATCAATGTGAGATTTGGTGGCCGAGCCGGAAATATGGGGTTGAACCTCCAGCGGGATGAGCTTTTACACGAACCTGAAATACAGACCGGAGATCACTCCTTGGCAGGGACGCAACGCCTCATTGCTGTCGACATCGTTCGTGGCCTCGCGATTGCGGGCGTGGTCCTGTTCCATCTCGTCTGGGATGTGGAGTTCACCGGCATCATCTCAGGTGTCGCGCAGCATCCCGCTTGGCTGATGTTCGGTCGCAGTCTGGCCGGCACCTTCATGATCCTCGTCGGCGTCAGCCTCGTTCTTGCACATCGAACGCAAATCAGATGGTCGCCATTCATGCGGCGTCTGAGTATCATCGCCCTCGCAGCAGCGGCCGTCACCATAATGACGTACCTCGTGTTCCCGGCCAGCTTCGTCTATTTCGGTATCCTTCATGCAATCGCAGCAGCGACGCTGATAGGGGCCCTGTTCATTAGCGCTCCCGCGTCACTGTGTTTGGCGGCCGGGACTGCAATTTTTGCGCTTCCGTTTGTCTACGAGTCGACAGCTTTCGACACCAGACTGATGGCCTGGATCGGCTTTTTTACCGAGCCCCCGCCGAGCAATGATTTCGTGCCGATATTCCCATGGGTCGGCCTCACGCTTTTTGGCATGGCGGCGACGAAATGGCTTCTGACCGTTGATCTGGAAGGATATCTGTCGAGATCGGCGCCGCAGGGTCGGACCGCACGATTCCTGGTGTGGTGCGGGCGCAGAAGTCTGGTGATCTATCTCGTGCACCAGCCCGTTCTGCTGGCTGTCATCGTACCGGTTTCCAAGCTACTGATTTGAACCGGGGGACGTCTATTCGTTCGGGGCGTGAGGATCGGCAAGAGCGGCATCGGGACGGCTGATCGGTACCGCGTCCACAGAAACCCGCTCGGCAAGCGCCTTGTCGCCAAGGCGCCCCAGCAGCTCGCGGAATTTCGGGTGCATTCCTCCGTCCGAATAGGCGTGCGCCCGCACAGCCGAGCCTTCCTCGACGATTCGGTTCATTTCCCGCAGATCCGATTGCGAGTGCGCTGCGACGACGGGATTTGGCATGGAGATGGCCGGTGGACATGCGGCGAGGGGATCCATCGGCTCGCCACCTTCAAACTCGGTGTTGAACGCGTAGCGGCCTGCGCAGTGGGAGACGCGAGGCTGCTGGCGTGTAACTTCGAAAATATCGTAACCCGTCTTGAGGTTCATCCAGTACTCGAAACTCGGATGGTATCGGTTCTTCGCCATGTTTTCAGGTGTCATGCGGAACGGAAAAGCCTGAACCTGGAACGCCCTCTGACCGCCGTTCAACGCTTCGCGCGCCACCGCGTAGATCTCGGCCACGCCCTCGTCCGTCATTGCGAAGCAGCCGGACGACGAGCATGCGCCGTGTACCATCAACGCTTCCCCGGTATAGCCGAGTGCGGATTCGAGCCTGTTCGGATATCCGAGATTGAAGGAAAGGTAGTATTGCGAGTTCGGGTTAAGCATGCCGGCGCTGACATGATAGAAGCCTTCGGGTGCCTGACGGTCGCCTTCGTGCTTCTTCGGCCCAAGCTTTCCCGACCAGCGGCACATAGGATAGGTCTTGAGAAGCGCGAACTTGCCGCTTTTGTCGCGCTTCCAGATCTCCAGCTCGCTCTCCTGCTTGAAGATCCGAACCAGGATCGGCGCTGACCGCGACATTGATTTGCGATTCATTTCCGCGATAAGCGTAGCCGGGACAGGCTGAACTGACCTCCCCTCCACGTCGAGCACCGTTGAAACGCACGCGGACGTGGCTAGGCCCATGACCGAAACCAGCGCGAATGCAATGATCAATCGAACCATAATTTAGAATGTGATCCCCGGAGGTGCATTCGGCGTTGGTGAAGAGACCAGAAACTCGCCAATGACGATTAATGGCGCGTTTACGTGACTCATCCAAGGGGCGGCAAACCGCCGCAGCACCGTGAACCGACTAGCCTCTTCACCGCCGCATCCGGTCTCCTTAACACAGGTCGGACGAAGGGAGACACATCACAGTGACCGAAGAACCCGAACGTCTCACTATCCGCGAGAGTGCTGCCTTGGCAAGCAGTCGCCGGTCCCGTAACGTCGTGGTTATGCTGGCGTTGGTTGCATTCGTGGCAGCCGCTTTCGGGCTTAGCTTTTGGCACATGGAAGCGGAGCTTAGCACGAGCAAAGTAGGGACGCCGGACGCGATCACCGACCAGTGAATGGCGCGGGAGCGCGATGGACCTTAATTGTTGACGGTGTGAACCCAAATCGTCGGAGCGACCATGCTTGCACGCATCGCCACCTTTCTGGTTGCCGGCGTGGCCGTCTACCTTGTCTTGGCGATCATATTCTGGGTCTACTGCCTGCTCGGCGGACACAACGTCATGGAAATGGTTTATGGAAACGCCGCAACCTATGTGCTTTCTGTAGTTGCGGCGTTCGAATTCGCGTGGCTCAGACCGATCGGATCGGACTGGGTCAGTTGGAGGCGAGACTGACCCACCTGTTTGGGTCGTCCGGCGACTGCCGCTTGAGATAATACAGTTCGGCTTCCTTCCACAGAAGTACCCGCGGCTCGACGTTGTCGAGGACGAAGTCGCCGTGATCGGTCACCACTGTCAGGACTGCGTGGCCGCCGCCATCGGCATCCCGGCCCACCGTCATCAGCAGCGCCCCCAGCGGAACGCCTTTCTCGTTCAGGATCTTCCGTTTCTCCAACGCAAAATCCTCGCAGTCGCCGACTTGGTCCGGATAATCCCAGCGCTCCTCGACGCCAAAAATCTCTCTGTCCGTCAGAGGCTCCACGGTGGTGTTTACCTCGTTATTGACCTCGATGATTGTTTTCCAGAGTTCCCGTGTCAGCTCGACACTGGCTTTCTCCGGCGGACGGTTGCAGCGCTCACCATAGCGCTGGCAGTATTCGTAGTAACCGATCGGAATTGACGTGTTGCCGAAGGTTTCCATGTTCATCGCCTGCGCCGACTGCGACGGATTGAGATGCAGTGCGTTGGCTCCAGCCGAAGCGCACGAGATTGCGAGCGCAATCGCGCCCAGAACAAGTCGATACATTGTGACACTCTCCCCAGGTTTGCGGGAGAGACGTTAGCTGTTGGATTTGAAAATCGCGCGAAAACAAAGAGTTAGAGTTTATGCAAATTCGTATCAAAGCACGGCTGCTATCTAAGTCCGTCGTTAACCACGGGCAGGTCTCCTCGAAATCCTTCTATTCGGACCGGCAGCATTGGCCGCCCGTCAAACTGTGCCTTTATGTGATCTGTGGTTCACAGACGACCGCTACCTTGGGCCCCATCCCCATTTCCATGGTGATGATCTGTCACGGACGTTCCGGCATCCAGCAGTGTGGCGGTAGCCGCAATACGTTTTCCGCTATCGAATACCAGCGTCAACTCGACAGCATCTCCGGACGAGAGCGCTTCTTTCGGCTGGGTTAGCAATAGATGCACACCGCCGGGTCGCATTAAAAGCTCCGCGTTACCGGGAATGGGTAATATACCTTCCACCCGGCGCTTTCTCGCGATACCGCCGTCTTGCTCCATCTTGTAGATGGCGACGGACTCGAAAGCAGGGCTTTCAACAGACACGAGGTTTGCCTGCAAGCGTTTCCCGTTCCAGACAACCAAATAGCCCGCTGCGCTCGCCCGTCCGATAGTTGGCAAGACGATCTCTGCGTGCTCGACCGAGAGCTCGTCGGACGCAGCCTTGTGCGATGGCGCTCTTTCGGTCGCGTGCGCCGCCGCGATCGGCACCAGGAGCCCAAGGACGAATGTTGGCAACAGACGCATCATGACAGCTCTCCCTCTATGTAATTGGGGTAATCGTGTGACCTCAAGCTGCTAGAGGGTAAAGGTTCATCACGAACTCTGCGGCTTGATAAGCGCGTCATCTGTTGCGGCAAATGTTCCCATTGCTGGATGCCTGCAATACCTCTAGGCTCTATAGAAATCATGGAACTGCTGTGAGACCTGTCATGCTGACGATTGGAGTCCTGTCCCGGCGCACGGGCGTCAAGATACCGACCATACGTTATTACGAGCAGATGGGCCTTCTGGCTCCACCCGAGCGCTCGGAAGGGAACCAGCGCCGGTACACTCCAGAGGAACGCGACCGCCTCGCATTCATCAAGCACGCCCGCGATCTCGGGCTGAAGATCGAGGCAATACGCGAGTTGATTGAACTCAGTGCACACCCGAACCGGCCGTGCGCCGATGCGGATCGGATAGCAGCAGAGCAGTTGCAGGCGGTGCGCGACAAGATCAACAGGCTTCGCCGATTGGAACGCGAACTGGCGCGAATCGCCGCCGGTTGCGAAGGCGAGCAGATCAAGGACTGCTACGTGTTCCGCGCGCTCGCCAGCCATGATCTGTGCGACGACGAGCACTAACTTGGTTGCTGTCTCGAGGTCGTGATCTCGCAGACGGCGGGTTTCCTCTCGGGCAGCTCGGCACTGGTGAGTTGGGGTCTGGACAGTACAGTCGAGGGCGTGTCGGCAGGTACGATGATCTGGCGGCTGCACGGCGAGGAGGCCGAGATCGGCCGTCGCCGTGTGCTCTGGCGCAAGAAGGTCGCCCTTTCGGTTATTGCCGCCGCTTTCTGGATCGTCGTCGCCTTCATTCTCTACGAGGCCACCACAAAGCTGCTGGCCCAGGAGGCACCTGGTTTCTCGGCTGTCGGTATCGGCGTCCTCGTGGCGTCGCTCTTCGTCAATCCCGTGCTCGCTTGGGGCAAGTATCACTATGGCAAGAAGCTGGATTCCGCCGCGCTCATCTATGACGCGAAGGACACACTGATCTGCCAGTACCAGACGATCGTCGTGCTCATCGGCATCGGTCTTACACAGGCTATGGGCTGGTGGTGAGCCGATCCGGTCGCGGCGCTCGCGATCACGCCATATGTCGCGTGGGAGGGCATCAAGGCGAGCCGGGATGCCTGGAAGATCGACCCCGACCGGGATGCGCTCGAGGGAAGGGCAGCGCATGGGTAGCCCACGCGAACGACGTCGCATACGAAGGTCAACCGGCGCAAAGGCGACCCGGAAACATTAGGAGTGAACGAATGAGTTTTATGAAAGCCTTCCTGCTCGGGCTGGTGCTAGCCATGGCGGCGCAGGGCGCGTCCGCTCATGACTACACCGCCGGTGCACTCAAGATCGATCATCCTTGGGCGAGAGCGACGCCGCCTGGCGCGCCGGTCGCCGGCGGGTATCTCACCATCACGAACACGGGGACTGAGCCCGATCGGCTGCTCGGCGGATCGTCGGATGGAGCAAAGGCCGTCGAGATACATGAGTCGACCGTGGTCGACGGCGTGGCCCGGATGCGTCCGGTCAAGGAAGGAATCACCATCGCACCGGGAGAAACGTTGAAGCTGGAACCGGGCGCCATGCATCTCATGTTTATCAATCCGGACAATCCGCTGAAGCATGGCGATCGCTTCTCCGCAACGATCACGTTCGAAGCCGCCGGTGATGTTGCGCTCGGATTCGCGGTGGTGCCGATGGGAGCGACACCAGAGGCGACCGCCGATCATGAAGGTCACGGGGAAGCATCCGAATGAAGCTTCTCTAGATTATCCGCATCATGGCATGGAGTGCGGTGGTTGTAGTTGGCGGGATTCTTCTGGCGGCCAGTGGCTTGTTGCCCGGGCTCGACCGGCCAGGCACATCCCCAACCACCAGCACCGGCGTCGCCGCCGTTGGTGGGCCGTTCGAGCTGACGACACATCTGGGCAAGACCGTGACAAACGAAGACCTGGAGGGCAGACCTTATCTGGTCTTTTTCGGCTTTACCCATTGTCCCGATATCTGTCCGACGACACTGTTTGAACTGACGAGCCTGTTCGACGATTTGGGACCGGCGGCGGACAAGATCATGCCGCTCTTCATCACCGTCGATCCCGAGAGGGACACGCAAGAGCTTCTGGCGAGCTATCTGACGTCCTTTGACGACCGCATCATTGCATTGCGTGGTACCAAGGATCAGACCGAACAGGCCGCAAAGGCGTACGCCGCCTATTACGAGCAGGTGCCGCTGGAAGGCGGAAGCTACACCATGGACCATACCGCCGGCGTCTACCTGATCGATGCCGAAGGGAATTTCATGGGCATGCTGGACAGCCATGAGCCACGAGAAACCCAACTGCAAAAACTTCGCCGGCTTGCCGGCACGGCAGACTGAACCAAGGAGAAACACCATGTCACCGCTTCGCAGAACCGGATTTGCATTCATCGCCTCGCTCATGATGGGCGGAACCGCGCTCGCCGCCGCGCAGCACCTTGAAGTGCTGTCCACCAATGGCTGCGGCTGCTGCATCGCCTGGACGAAGCACATCGAGGAAAATGGCTACACAGCCGAGATCGAACATCTGCCCATGGCCGACCTGATGCAGGAGAAGATCAAGGCCGGCTTGCGGCCGGGTCAGACGAGCTGCCACACTGCCATGATCGAGGGCTATGTTATCGAGGGCCACGTACCTGCGCGCGAGATCGACCGCCTGCTGGCCGAGCGCCCGGACGCGATCGGACTGGCCGTGCCCGGCATGCCTTACGGATCGCCTGGCATGGGCGAGCCCGGGCCTGACGCAGACCCGTATGATGTCCTGCTGGTGCGCCGCGACGGATCGACCGAGGTGTTCGCCAGCTATCCCGACGGCCGGGACTGAAACCGGTCATGTTTTCGTTCGAAGCCGTCTCTGCCGCGGTCGTGCTTACCTATATGGCGCTGTTCCTGATGTCGACCGTGTGGGCTGGCCGGGCGTCAGGGCGATCCGTCTGGCTTTTCGGCAAAGGACCGGAGAGACAAGGGCTTCCGGCGCTACTGTTTCGCATCTCGTTCGGCGGCGCGGCGATCTACGCCCTGGTAGCCCTGTTCCTCGGTGGCGCGCCTGCCGGTCCGATGCACGTTGCGCTCTTCGGCGGCCAGCTCGCGCCGATCGGAACACTGATCGTACTCGCTGGGGCCGCGCTGGCGCTCTACTCGCAGGTCTATATGGGGCGCTCCTGGAGAATCGGGGCGGCGTCCGGTGAACTGGGCCGGATCGTGAGGACGGGTCCGTTCGCATTCTCCCGCAATCCCATCTTCGTCGGCCAGATGATGCTGTTCATCGGCCTCTTTCTTGCGCTGCCTAGCCTGACAACCCTTGCCCTTGCTCTGGCGCTGGTCGTGGCTGTTCTCTTGCAGGTCCGGATCGAGGAACGTGTTATGGAACGCGACCTTGGCACGGAATACCTGAATTACCGCCGAGCGGTACGCCGGTGGCTTTGAGGGTGCCGGCCAATGCTCGAAATCCTTGCCAATCGTAGCTACAGGCATCTGTTCGGCGCACAAGTCATCGCCCTGATCGGCACCGGCCTGGCAACCGTTGCCCTTGGATTATTGGCCTTCGATCTGGCGGGAGCCGATGCCGGTACGGTGCTTGGCAACGCGTTCGCCATCAAGATGCTCGCCTATGTTGGCGTAGCGCCGGTTGCCGCCGCCTTCGCCGAACGGTTGCCTCGGAGGGCAATGCTGGTCAGCCTTGATGTGGTGCGCGCGGGCATCGCGGTGTTGCTGCCATTCGTCACTGAGGTTTGGCAGATCTATGTGCTGATCTTCCTGTTGCAATCGGCCTCGGCGGGATTCACGCCGACCTTCCAGGCGACGATTCCCGAGGTTCTGCCGGACGAGAAAGACTATACGCGGGCCCTGTCCCTGTCGCGGCTGGCCTATGATCTCGAAAGCCTGGTCAGTCCGATGTTAGCCGCGCTTCTGCTCACCCTTGTCAGCTTTCATACGCTGTTCGCGGGTACCGTCATCGGCTTCCTTGCATCGGCCGCGCTCGTTGTCTCGGTCCTGCTGCCCAGCCCGACGCCGATCACGCCGCGCCCGATCTACGAACGGACTACGCGTGGAATGCGTATCTATCTGGCGACGCCCCGTCTGCGCGGGTTGCTGGCGGTTAACATGGCCGTTGCCGCTGCCGGTGCGATGGTGATCGTCAATACGGTAGTAATCGTGCAGGGTGCGTTCGGATTGTCTCAGCAATCGACGGCCTTGGCGCTGGCGGCCTTCGGCGGCGGGTCGATGCTGGCGGCGCTGACCTTGCCCCGTCTCCTCGAAACCGTTTCCGACCGCGCGGCAATGCTGACCGGTGTTGCGCTCATGATCGCCGGGCTTGTCGCGGGACCCGCTGTGCCTGGCTTCATAATGCTTCTATTGCTTTGGTTCGTGATCGGGATCGGCTATTCCACCGCGCAGACGCCGGCCGGCCGGTTGCTGCGCCGTTCTTCGCATGCCGAGGACAGGCCCGCCCTGTTCGCCGCTCAGTTTGCTCTGTCGCACGCCTGCTGGCTTGTTACCTATCCGCTTGCGGGTTGGCTCGGCGCCACGCTCGGATTGAATTCAACATTCGTGGTTCTTGCGGTCATGGGCGCTATAGCTTTGGCCGCTGCGTTCCTTATCTGGCCGGCAACCGACCAGGAAACTGTCCCGCATAGGCATCCCGAGTTGCCCGATAGCGACCCGCACTGGAAAGAGGGCACGCCCAGCGGCGGGCACTGCCATGCCCACGCCTTCATCATCGACGATTTGCACCCGCAATGGCCGCGTGAGCCGTAAGCAACAATCGTGGATCGTCCACGCTGCAATGGCTCTTTGAAATCAAACGGGACATCGACCTTGCGTTTGCTGGTCAGCCAAGAGGCACTCAGGGTAGGGCCGGACGCTATAAGTACACCCGAAAAGCGGTGCGACCTTCCGTTTCAGACATCAGGCTCAGTTCCACCCTGTCAATTGAGACAATTCTTTCCTGGCCACCGTGCGTCGCTTGTCGAGGTAGTCCGCCAGATCCTGCAAATGGACGCTTTTGGCGCATTTCTGGCTGTGTTCCATGCGCATGAGTGGCAGGGCGATATCACCAGAACCGAGTTTGCAAAAAAATTTCAGGAGTGTCAGATGTGAAAAGAAATCGCGACGTACTTCAGAAGCCACTTTTCTGGCACGATTTCAGCGCCTTACGAAAGTGCCCGATCGACCCAGTACCGTTCTAGTGACTGGTTTCGTCCTCCGGTAAGCGAGGCACGCGGCCCAGCCTGTCGATGACGGCGGACGTAATCTGGTGATGTGCACGCATCATCAAAAGCGCCAGCCGGTAATCGTGGCGCAGGTCCTCGCCTTCTTCTTCGAGTGGCGCATTGGCTTCAAGCGTGGACAACTTCTCATACAATGCCTGAGCGTGTTCGAGGCGTCGCCTCTGCTCACGAATGACGTCCAAGGCGACACGCTCGAGCGCGGGCTCGTTCAAGCCGGCAAGAATAGCGGCAATGGAATGTTTCGCCGATGATGGTTCAAGTTTGAGGGCGAACGGTTCCGACAACTGCAAATCATCCCACGGCTTGCGCCGCGGTGCGCCCCCGCGACAGAGAAAGATCTCGACCCCAAGCCGGGGGTTGGAAAACCGCTCTAGGCGGTCCCTGCGACCTTTAGCACCGGGGCGCCTGGACATACGTCACAGGCCCCTATGGTGTAGCCGCGCTAACCGCCTCACCCGGCCGAGAAGGCTTTATCATCTCTCACGTAGGCTCATCAAACGGAAGAGAGAACATGAATAGATCATACGATTATTTCGTCGGGCTCGATGTGTCGCAGAGGACGACATCCGTCTGCGTCATTGACGCCGACGGCAAGAAATTCTGCGAGGGCAAATGTAATTCCCGACCCGAGGATATTCGAGGTTGGTTGGTCAACCGCGTCGCCGAGGATAAGACGCTTAAGATTGGCCTTGAGGCCGGCAATATGAGCAGTTGGCTTTATAGCGGCCTCGTGAAATTCGGCTTCAATGTCGTCTGCATGGAGACGTTCCAGGCTCACCGATTCCTGGCCACTTATCGCAACAAGACCGACAAAAACGATGCCCGCGGTCTGGCGCAGCTCGTCCGTATGGGAGGGGAAGATTTCCTGAAGGTTGTCAGCATCCGCTCCCAGGCTTCGCAAGAGACGCGAGTTTTGCTGGCGATGCGCGACCACCTGGTTAGCCAGAAAGTCGGCTTGGAAAACCATATCGCCGGTGTTCTCAAGCCGTTCGGCGTGCTCGTCGAGCGGGGGAACGTGACGGCCAACACTTTCTACAAGCGGACCCTCGAAGGCCTAGCCGAGGCCGAGAAGAACGGCGTCCATGTGCGATCATATGTGCTGCCATCACTCAACCTCTACATGGAAGCCGTTGAAGCCATCGCTCCGTTGACCGAGAAAATCCACGCGATTGCCCATAGCATCGAGATGGTCAAACGCTTCATGGACATTCCTGGAATCGGGCCGGTCACAGCTCTCTCCTTCTATGCGGCAGTTGATAATCCCCAGCGCTTCCAGAAATCCTCGGACGTGGCTGCATATTTTGGGTTGACGCCACGTCAATTCCAATCAGGCGAAACAAACTTCATGGGTGCGATCTCTCGTCGCGGCGATCCGGCAACCCGTCGTGTTCTGGTGATCGCCGCAACCGTCCTGCTTTCCGGCACCCTGGAATGGAACAGCCTGAAGGCATGGGGTGTCCGGTTGGCGAAACGCATCGGCTTCTCGAAAGCCCGCATCGCGGTGGCTCGAAAGCTGGCGATGATCATGCACAAGATATGGGTGAACAACGACCGTTTCCGACCAAAGAACTTGAGCGCTCAGGAGCGAATCAAGCTCAAGCAGGAGCTGATCGTTGTTGCCTCGAAATCCGGACGGGTTGCCTCGGCGCCCGTTTGACCGAAAACCCCGGTGAGTTCTGAAGCCGGGGGTCTTGCAGCAAGACGGCAGATGGGTGAGCGACGTTCGGTCGGGTGGCTGGTTGGCCGGGATCTTCCCGGACAACGCTGAAGCCGTGGCCCCTATTGGTCCCACCTGTTTGTTCTCATTGAACATCATCATGTAGCCGCTGCAATCGGAAGAAAGCAGCGTGACTACGGAGAGACTGATGATCTTGCGAGCAGGACAACAGACCTGATTTTTGCCATGGCGGAGAGATCCGGCAATGGACACATGCTGCCTTCAACAAGCAGCGCGCGAAAAGAAATGCACGAAAAATCAGCGATGTAGCGGAACTGATGGAATAGATTGACAGCCGCGCGGCTAGAGACCGGCCGAAAGCCGAAGGATCTTGGAGCCGATACGGTCGGCTCCAATCCGCTAGAGTGGGGTTTCCAAGCCCCGAGGCGGCGCGTACCGCCTCGGGCTGAGCATATTGGATCAGATCAACGAACGCCAGACGCCAACCTACCTGTTTTCATTAGTGTTATTCGGCAATTGCCATATGTCCGGTTGCGAGCCGTCGCGGCAGTTCAACATCGGCGAGAACCGGCTCGCGGAAATTGCCCGCCGTACCCAGCCGGGAGCGCATGTCGAGGCTCATATCGAACAGGCCGGTATAGGTCATGGTCTTGCCGATTCGCGCCGGCGTACCGAGCTGCTCAAAGCGGCAATCGATCGATCTGAAAATCCGGGCCATTCTCGCATCAAAGACGGAGACGATATGCTCGATGCCCGCCAGTTGGGCAGTCTCGACCATCCCGCACAGGAGCTCCACGGTCGTCCGGTTCACTGTATGATTCGCTTCGGCCCGGTGCTTCGTCTCGAAGATGCGCGGGTTGACCGCAAAGCGAGAGCTCTCCCAGATCAAAGGACTCTCGACTGCTCCACCTCGCATGAGCGCAGAAAATACGTCCCGCAGCATGTTGGGGCCGGTTGTAGGTAACAGCCGTACCGCCCCGCGCAGCTGGCCGGACTGCTCATCGAGTGACAGGAGGTAGAGCGGGTCCTCGGCATCGAAGCGGTCGACCTCGCGGCCGTGTTCGACCGTAACGTCCCAGCCCAGACGGCCAGAAAAGACTTCCGCCCGCATGCGGAACATTTCATCGATCAGTTCGGGGTGCTTGTCCTGATCGACGCTTTCGATTGTCAATATCATGAGGGTGATCTCCGTTCGATTGTTGACGACGGAGACAACAGTTATCGGTGATGTTCTGACGCGAAAATACGGCTGAATGACAGGGTTTACATCAGGGGGAGTAGCAGACCGGCTCGGTGGGCGATCGACACGGCATGAGTGTTGCTGGCGGCGTTGAGTTTGTGGCGGGCGCTTTCGAGATAGCAGCGGACTGTATGTTGCGAGAGCCGCAGGATTGCAGCGCACTCCCACGCGGTCTTTCCCTCCGCAATCCACTGCAGACATTCGAACTCGCGCGGGGATAAGTGTTTTTCCTGCGGCCAGTGCCCCTCAAGGCGCAGGGCCTTGTCGTGAATGTGTGTGGCTAGAACCTGGAAGTCGCGCAGATAATGTAGCTTGTCACGCGCCCAATCGCGGTCAGAATGGTCACAACTGATTGAGAAGAGCCCGCGATCGCCACGTCGGCCATGCACCGGGATTGATAGGCCCCTTCTACCAAGCCCAAACTCGGAGGCCTCGCCAAACAGGCTTTTGACCCTCTCATCGGATCGGGCAAACCCGTCCCAATCGAGCGGGAGCAGGCGCCGGAAACCGGTCTGGATCACCGGATCGATCTCCAGGAAGCGGCGCTCCTTATAGTGCTCCACCCAATCCGACGAGTACGTCACCGCGAGAAATGGATCACCCTTCGATCGGCCGGACAGGCCGATACCAAAATACGCAGCTGAACTGAGGGCGTAGCCGGCGGCAAGTTCCTTCATGACCGTATCGAGGCTCTCGCGATCCGAAACCTCGGCGATGTGTGAAAGTGTGGTGTTGAAGCTTGAGCCGACGATGTCCGACATGTTTGGGTCTCTTCTGGATCACTCTCGCGAGTATTCTGTGTTTCCGGCGATTTCCGTGGCACCGCACCCGAGATTGGGCCTGCTAGCCCCACAAGCCTCTCGGCAGTGGACCAAAACCCCGAACCTGGCGGTCTTCAAGGAACCTTTGCCGTGTTGGATGCTGTCGTGATCGGCTCAATTGTTAGCTGGCCGACTCAACACAGAAAGATCGATGCGAATTTCGGCGAGATTGGGGTCTGCTGGTGCTGCGGTCTCGCGCGCGGCGTCTGCGTCCGCTCGCGATACGGCCCCTTGAGCCGGCATCGCTTCGCCAGTACGGGCTGGCTCCGGGTCTTTCAGATAGAAGACCTGCTCCCCCTCAAACCACCCGGTAAAATATGCCTTCACCGCCATCTCAAACCCCGGGGCCTCGCTCCCCTCATGCCGCTCGCTAACGATCCGTAGGACCTTCCCGAACAGCTCCGTACCAAGCCGCAAGTTGTCGCAGGTATCGAAGAGCTCCATGCCGATCTCCGATGGATCGGAGACGCCGAGCCCCGCCGGATATTGGGTCAGCCCAACCCTGACACTTGCCTTGCCGACCCACTGCCTGGTGGTCTCAACCGCCTGCTCTGCCGACTTCGGAGCCGGGACAAGCACCATCTTGTCGCCTTGGAACACACGAATGGTGAGGTGGTCCGGCGCATTCATCTCGGCCACGAATTGCCGCACCACGGCGACCTCAATTCGAGGATCGGCGCATTGCTGAATGAGGTCGACGTCGATCATCTCAAAAGTCCCATCAGGTGTTGAAGGCGATAACGAGTGGTAGATTGAACAGCACCGCCCATGCCTTGGCGCTCGCTTTCTGGATCGGAACGATGTTGGTGTCGCCGGTCCACCATCCATTGCCTGTCGCCACGATGATATCCGGCCCAAACAGCATGGACTGAAGGATCGGCCACACGATGAGCTGCTCATAGCAGATCAAGGGTGCGATCGACGTCCCGGCAAATCTGCCGGTTGGATTGCCAAAGAACTGCGCCGATGCGCCCCCGGATGCCCAGGGCTGCCACATTGAAACCGGCACCGGCATGCGCTCCTTGTAGAGGATCCGCGCCCCCTCGCCCGTCAGCTCGATCATGACATTGTCATAGCCGTTCTCGTTAATGACCTCGGCGCCGCCGGCGACGACGACATCGAGGTCGGCGAGGTTTCGGGTCCAGAGGCGCTCGGTGGTCGGTGTCCAGATCCCGAGCGCGCTTTCCGGCAGAACAACTGTGCTGGCCCCATTCTCCACGGCGCGTCTGACAAGCGCGATCGTCGTCATATGCTGAGCGTAATCGGCATGTTCGCCGGCAATCTGGTAATCGAAGGTCGTGTTAACTCCGACCCATCCGTCCGGCGGTTCGGGATCGCTCCAGGTCAACGCGGAAACCGAAAAGGCCACGCCCATTGCGACACCCGCCAGCGGGCAGGCGCGTGTGGTCATCGCGGAAAGGCCGGCGGCCGTGGCCGCCAATCCTGCCCAGCCCCAACCGGGAAAGAGCACGCCAGCCGCGGTGATCGGACTGGCCCAACCGACGATGCCGAATGGGGGCACGCCCATCAGCGTCGCCGCTGCCAGATATCGCAGTGGCCGATGCCAGCCAGACTTCGGGGCCCAAAGGACTGTATGCACCACAACGAACATCAGCGACGCGGCGATCCAGAGACCGAGCCCGACCCAGATATCGCTCGCGTAGAAAATCGATACGCCGATGGGCAAGCCTCTCGAAGCCGCCATGAAATACGCCATCGAAACCAGACCGGCGACGAAGCGCGACGGCGCGAAAGCCCAGAGCGCAGGAAACAAAGACGCGACCGGAAGCAGAAGCACCTCGCCGCTCCATGCGAATGCACCGACCGCGGCGGCAGCGGCGACGAACATCGTCGCGGTGACCATGCTACGGCGTGAAGGTGAAAACCGGTTTCGCCAACCCAAGAATGCCGGCGGCCGGGATCGGCCCAAAGTAGCGCGAGTCATAAGAACCTCCGAATGTGGAATACAGAAACAGCGTGTCGGGGGGCACAACACCGCCGGAATCGGGCGTCAGCTTCCTGCCCGATCCGTCACGCGGCTGAACTGCGGATTGCGGCAGAGCAAGACCGTCAATGGAAACGGATGTACCAATCTCAACCGACTGCCCGGGCAGCGCCACGACGGTCTTGATCAGCGGGCTGAGCCAGCCGGGGCAGAGGCCGCGCCGTACATAGCCGCGCTCACGTGCCTGACGAAACACGTCGGTCAGCGGCGGGCAAATGAATATCCGATCCCCGACCCGGACATCGCGGTTCAGCGTTTCGATCCGCCAGAGACCGAGCGGATAGCTCGGTGTCAGATTGAACCGAAAGCCAGGCCCGTAGCCCAAGCCGAACAGCGCCAGAGGGATGCAAGCGAGAACGGCAACGATGAGGATCCGGCGCCGCCGGCTCACTGTTTCAGCCCCTGGCTCTTGGTCTGGATTTGCCGCATCGCCTCGGACTGCTGCAGGGCCTGCTGGGTGCGCTCGTGAGCGGCAAGTTGCTGGCCGGCACGCATGGTCGGCCAGGCGGTGCTGAGTTTTTCCCGGTCGCGGGGCGACATACCTTGCGCGACCTTGTTGAAAGTCGATCCCGACGGGTCCTTGGCCGCATTGCCGAGCAATGTCCGCTCCCCGAACCGCTCCGACACCGCCTTGTTGAAGGTGTCGAGTTCGGCCTTCACCATGCGGTCGGCGAGCGCAAATCCGAGCGCGGCTGGCAGGTCGTTCCTGTCGATGGCGTCCTGGACCTTTTCCATTGCCCGCGCCGCGGCCGGCGACAGGGACGGAATGTCGATCGAAGTCCGCTTGCGGTGACCTTCCTCTTCCAGTCTGTACCTGGCCGTCGCCCTCTTCCTCATGTCGAGATAGCGTTCGAGGTCCTTGCGCAGCGCCGGCACATTGACCTCCGCCACGCGACGATCTTCCCGGTCCGCTCGGCTCGCCAGCAACCCTTCCCGACCCTTGAGCGCACCAAAGCTCGCCGCATTCCGTTCGATCTCGCCAAGGCGCTGCCTGGCAACGTTCGGGTCTTCGACAACCGCCTCCATGCGCATGGCCTTGAAGGCGGATTCAGGATCCGCATAGACGAGACGAATGCGGTCGGAAAAATTGTCCCATTGCTTCTGCAATGCCGGATCGGACTGCAGCTTTTCGTCCGCAGCGTCGGTGACCGACATGGTGAAACTGGAAATGCCCTTGACCATCGGCGCGGCCTTTCTGGTTGATTGCGGGGACTGGTGAAGCGGTCGATCGACAAGGCCGAGGCGCGCACCAGCGGTCCGAAGCCGAAGGCCGAGATCGACGAGTTTCTGTTTCTGCCGGATCGTCCATTGAACCCGGTCCCGCATCAGCGTTCGCGCGACACGCACGAGGTGCAGACCGCGATTGTTGGCGAAGCGGAGTGCCTGGGCGTAGAAGCGGCCGCCTGCATAGTCGAGGGTGACTTCCTTGGCGTTCTTTCGGGAGAGCAGCGTCTCGAACCCGCCGGCGAGGTGAAAGGACCGGCTGCCGTAATAGAGCGCCATTTCTTCCCGGTGCCGGGTCATCGCGACATAGGTCAGATGCCGGTCGAGCGAGAGAGACGCCAGGACCTTCACCCGGTCGACGGTCGCGCCCTGCGACTTGTGGATGGTCGTCGCATAGCCGTGATCGAGGTTGCGATAGAAGCGCTGGTCGACGGTGACTTGTGGTACCCCCTCCCCGTCCCCGATCGCCGCAACGATGCGGCCGGGGGCGGCCTCGACGACCTTTCCGATCATGCCGTTCTTGACGCCGAGCGAGCCTTCATTCTTGAGGAAAACGATCTGGTCGCCAGCCGCGAACTTGCGCTCGCCATCCTCTGTCCTGAAGACATGCCCGTCTTCAATGAGGCCCCGCTCGACGAGCTTATCACGCGCCATCGTGTTGAGCTGGCGGACATCGCGGCGCAGATGCGCGAGGATCAAGGTCGACTTCTCCGGATCATAGTCCCGGTTCCAGTCGGCGATGAGCGTTTCGATCGCGTCAGCTTTCAGCGTCTTCGCGATCAGCTTGCCGTTGGCACGGTAGGATGAGAGCGCTTCCTTGACCCGACCCCGCGCCAGATTGAGGGATGCGGCGCGCATCCAAGGCTCTTTCTGGCGATAGATGGTTTCGAGTTCGGCATAGCCGGTGCGTTCGACAATCGCCCGGAACGCCGCACCCGCCTCGATCGGCTGCAGCTGCTCGGCGTCACCGACAAGGATCAGTTTGGCGCCGGACCTGGTGACCGCTTCAACGAAGGTCGCCATCTGCCGGGACGAGACCATGCCCGCCTCGTCGAGAACGAACACCGTCTTGTCATCGAGACGCCGGCGGCCCTGCTGCCAGCCAAGCTCCCAGGAGGCGAGCGTGCGCGACGGGATGCCCGCTTCCTTCTCCAGACCCTCGGCTGCCTTGCCCGCAAGCGCGCCGCCGACGACTTTGTACCCAGCCAGTTCCCAAGCTTCGCGTGCGGCCTTCATCATCGTGGTCTTGCCGGCCCCTGCCCGGCCGACGACGGTTGCGATCCGCTCCGCGCCCCCCACATACTCGATGGCCGTCCGCTGCTCGTCCGACAGCCGCTCATGCCGGCCAAAGACGGCTTCCAAAACCTTCGCCCGGACTTCGAACCCGCTCTTTCCCGAAAGCCAGTCCGCGCGGCTGACCATTTCGGCCTCGAGCCGGATCATCGCCCGTGTGGTCAGCCGCGCCGGGACACGCGCGCCTGTCGCGAAGTCGATGGTCTCATCGGCGAGCTTCAGGCAGTCCGGGCTCTCCACGATCCGCGCCAGAAGCCGCTGGAAGCTTTCGGGATCGTCGATATAGCGGTGCAGGACCTTGGCGATGTCGCGCTGATCGAAGACGCTCTTCTCCGAGGTGAGAATGTCAAGCACCAGCTCGGGCCGGTCCTTGATGCGCGCGGCGTTCTTTTGCCGTTGCGCTTCATGAAGGGCGAGCCGTTCAAGATCGATGGCGCTCGCCTTGGTATCGGCCTTGCGCTGCAACGTCTTGGCCGCAACGCCAATATGGGTGGTCGGTTCGATATCGATGCCGCGCTCGGCGTAGGACCGGCCATCGACACGGATTTCCAATCCTGCCAAAGCAAGATGATGGTTCTGCAGATCGAGCCATCTTTGCCGTTGTTCGAGGAATTCAGGTTTCTCGCCGGACCACAGCTTGTACTGGATTTTTCCGGTTTTGAGCCGAACCGGTTGCCCGTCAGGGCCGAGCACGGCGACCTTCTTCGACCCGAACCCATCCTCGGTCAGCGGTCGCAGCGTGGTCATCAGGTGAATGTGCGGATTGCCCGGATCGTCGTGGAAGACCCAGTCGGCGACCTGACCACGAGCTAGAACTTGCTCGAAAGCGAACTGCCGGACCAAAGCGATGTTCTGATCCCGGCTGAGTTCGACCGGAAGAGCGATGATGAATTCCTTGGCGAGCTGGGCATCGCTGCGTTTCTCGAATGCTTCGACCGCATTCCAGAAAGCCTCGGCTGCGCCCGCCACGGACAGGTCGGCGATCATGTCGCGGGCCCATTTCGGGGCATCGGGCGGCAGCAAGAACTCCTCGTGGGCCAGGTTCTTCTTGTTGGAATAGTCGACCGTGCGGGCTTCCGCCTCGTGGCTCATCTTCGCGCAATGGCGATAGGCGGCGGACAGCACCGCGCTGCGGCCATTTCCGCGCGAAATAAGCTGAGGTGTGAAATGCGTGATCGCCACGGGCCATCAAGCTCCTGAGAAACAAGTCCATCCTTGTTCCGAGAGGACCGGCGGCCTACCCCATTAGGGGCTGCCAGCAGCACGTCGCGGTTCGCGACGTATTACTGCGCCCTTGGACGCATTCCTTCGGAACGCTGGGATGATCTCTCAAAGAGACGGGTCTCTCGACCCGGCATTTCTGCCGGGATGCGCTTCACGCGCACCCGGGCGATTCTGCTCATGGCTTTTCGCCATTCGCCAGAACCGGGAGCAGACGGAATGAGAAGACCCTCATCGAAGATCAAGGAAGACATCGCCAAACTGCAGGAGCAGCTCAAAGTCGCCGAAACGCGCGAGGCCGAACGGATCGGACGGCTCGCGCTCAAGGCCGGTCTCGGAGAAATCGAGGTCGACGATGTAAAGCTCGTCGAGGCCTTCGAGGAATTGGCGAAACGCTTTCGCGGCGGAAACGGCGAGACCCGGAAATCACATTCCGCGCAAAACCCGGCTGGCGCGTCTTCGGGCGCGAATAGCGAGGCTTGAGCGCATGCGACAGGCAAGCCAATCCGACGCGCGCAAGAAGGACACGCGCGAGAAGATCCAGCTTGGCGGACTGATCGCCAAAGCTGGTCTTCGCTATGAAAAGCGTGCCCTTCTGCTCGGATTGCTGATCGACGGCGCCAACCGGATAGCAGCGGACGAAGCGGAGCGTGAGCGGCTGACGGCGATCGGAGCGGAGGCGTTTTCAAATGACGCTGAATAAGCTCCTCCTCGTGATCGCTCCGGTCGGCTTGATGATGGCCGTGTGTCTTGGGCTAACGGGCTCGGAAACCTGGTTGGCGCAGTTCGGCAATTCGCCGGAGGCGCAGCGGACGCTTGGGCAGATCGGCATCGCCCTGCCCTATGTGTCCGCCACGGCTCTTGGGGTGGTCGTTCTCTTCGCCGCGCGTGGCGCCATGGCGATCAAGTCCGCCGGCCTTGGTGTTCTCGTGGGTGCGGTCGGCGTGATCGCCATCGCGGGGATGCGCGAGCTTTCGCGGCTCGGCGGCTTCGCTGACGCGATCCCCGATGGACACCGGTTGATCGAATATGCCGATCCCGCCACCGGCATCGGGGCGATGGTCTGCTTTGTCACCGGGATGTTCGCGCTACGGGTTGCGTTGCGCGGCGATGCCGCCTTCGCAAGCATGAAGCCACGCCGTCTGACGGGCAAGCGCGCCATCCACGGTTCGGCGGACTGGATCACGCTCGGCGAGGCGAAACGGATGTTTGGCGAAGACGGCGGGATTGTCGTCGGCGAGGCCTATCGCGTCGACAAGGACAGTGTCGCGAGCCACACGTTCCGCGCCCATGACAAACAGTCCTGGGGCGCGGGTGGCAAGTCGCCGCTCCTGTGCTTCGATGCGTCCTTTGGATCGACCCACGGCCTCGTCTTCGCCGGGTCGGGCGGGTTCAAGACGACGTCCGTCACGATCCCCACAGCGCTCAAATGGGGCGGCGGACTGGTGGCGCTCGATACATCCAACGAGGTCGCGCCGATGGTCATCGATCACCGGCGCAAGGCCGGACGCGAGGTCTTTGTACTCAGCCCGAAGGATGCGTCAGTCGGCTTCAACGTGCTCGACTGGATCGGCCGCTATGGCGGCACAAAGGAAGAGGACGTCGTTGCCGTGGCGAGCTGGGTGGTCACCGATATCGGCAGACAGACATCCATGCGCGACGATTTCTTTCGGGCCTCCGCGCTGCAGCTCATCACCGCGTTGATCGCCGACGTCTGCCTCTCGGGACACACGGCAAAGGAAAAGCAGACACTGCGCCAGGTGCGCATGAACCTGTCCGAACCGGAGCCGAAACTGCGCGAGCGCCTGCAGTCAATTCACGACAATTCGGAATCCGAGTTCGTGCGGGAAAACGTCGCCGCCTTCGTCAACATGACGCCGGAAACCTTTTCCGGCGTCTATGCCAATGCGATCAAGGAAACCCATTGGCTGAGCTATCCGAACTATGCGGCGATCGTGTCTGGATCGAGCCTTTCGACGGATGACCTAGCGAACGGAAAGACGGATATCTTCGTCAATCTCGACCTGAAGACCCTAGAGGCCCACCCGGGCCTCGCCCGCAGCATCATCGGCGCCTTGCTCAACGCGATCTACAACCGCAATGGCGAAACCAAGGGGCGGACGTTATTCCTGCTCGATGAGGTGGCGCGGCTCGGTTATCTGCGCATTCTGGAAACCGCGCGGGACGCCGGTCGCAAATACGGGATCAGCCTGCTTCTTCTCTTTCAGTCGATCGGACAGATGCGCGAAACCTATGGCGGGCGGGACGCCACGTCGAAATGGTTCGAGAGCGCGTCCTGGGTATCGTTCGCCGCGATCAACGATCCGGAGACCGCCGAATATATCTCGCGGAGATGTGGAAACACGACCGTCGAGGTCGACCAGTTGAGCCGCACATCGCAAATGTCGGGATCGTCGCGAACACGCTCAAAGCAGTTGGCCGCTCGGCCGCTGATCCTGCCGGAGGAAGTGCTGCGCATGCGCGGCGACGAGCAGATCGTTTTCACGGCCGGCAACCCGCCGCTCCGCTGCGGGCGCGCGATCTGGTTCCGGCGCGACGACATGAAATCGGTCGTGGCTGAGAACCGATTTCACAAAGAACAATCCTCAGCAACGTAGTGATTGGAGGCGCCCGTCGCGAACAGCAAGAATTGGATCAACTACTCTGCCGCTGAACCTAATACTCTGATCCCCTGCTTGTCAGAGATCGCAATCTGTCGACAATGGATTGCAATTGGAGGGGACCATGTCGTTTCTCAAATTGCTGTTTGGCAAATCGAGTTCGAGAGATGGAGACGCTCGGCCGAGTGCAGAAGGCTGGGCGATGTCAGAGAACGGCAACCCGACGATGGTCGATGGGCAAATTCGCATCACCGTCTTTCCTCAGGACCGTGGTTGGAAGTTTTGTATTGCCGATGTCGATGACCGGAATGACCCATATTTTTCCGATGTCTATTCCAGTGAAATAGCTGCGAAGGAGGAAGCGCTCGCGTATCTCCGCTGTGAGCCTACCGTCCATGAGCCGCTTTCTGCATCACGCACTGAAGATCGTCGCGATCAATGGGAGGCCCATATTCGCGGTCGATCAGTTCTAATTGAGGAAATACAGAAGCTTCTTTCGGAGAACCCCGAGCTTGGCATTACCGCCTTGCGTAAGCCGGAAGCCAAGGTGTCGAGCCACCTCAAACAGCTGAAATGGCAGATCGCCGAGTACCATCGTGCTGGCGTGTCGGCTGCCATGATTGCTCAGTCTGAGCGCCAAGAGGCTGTTCTTTCGGGACTCGCCGACGAGATCGGCGAATGGATAAAGGCAAAGCAGGCGCAGCGCCCGGCCCGCAAGCCGCCCGTCTCGGACAGCCAGTTGTCGTCCGATCTGGCTGCAAAGGTTGATGACGTCATCGGCTTGCTCGCGAACCAAGAGGAGGTCGATGCCGAAAAGCAGGAGCGACTTCAACGGAACTCAATAAGAGCGACGACAGACAGAATGCTGGAGGAAGGGATCACCTATGGCGAAGCGTCAAATGGACCGGACTTCCTGAACCAGGATGAAAGCTCGTTCCGCGCCTTCATGAAGACTGCAGACCAGGATCTTGGATGGCAGTGCGACACTGTCTCCGATGCCTTCAGACGGTATCTGACCTCTGGGGCAATTCCGGCGCCGCACTATCCAATGAGGGTCGCTGTTTTGCTGCGCAAGGAAAAGGATTTCGAGCGGGAGAAGCGTTTTCTCGCAGCTTGGTGCAAGCACTTCCCATCAGGAAACGGAACCACCTATGCGAAGCTTGTTGAGCGGGCGAAGAAGACGGGTGCGATCCCGGGCTAGCATCAATTCCATGAATCGATCCGTATCCAACGATTCAAGAAATTCGTTGGACGTCGCTTCGACAGGAAGCGAGACTCTGAGCCATGAGCAATTCCGATCCCGTTCACCTCAGGCGCGTGGACCCTGCACAGAATATGCGGCGGTTCTACAGCCTTTCGATACAGCCAACGCTATTCGGGGGCGCCTCTCTCATTCGCGATTGGGGGAGGATTGGCACACGCGGTCAAACCATGATGGAGACATTCGACACGGCCGATGATGCCGATCTGGCATTCGACCGACTGGAGCGTCGCAAGCGCCGCCGCGGTTATTGTGATGCGTTTCTCGTCAAAAGGCATCGCTAGTTGCGATCGATCAGCGTGAACATGGAAAAGGCCCCGCCTTGCGGCGAGGCCCTTGTCTTCTGGGAGATCAATCGCGGTTGGTGTTCGGGCGCGACCAGATCAGCTGCATGCCCTCTTCGCCTTCCACCTCGACCAGGGTGGCGTAGATCGGAGCCGGGAAGCTCGGGTCGTCCAGCTTGACCGAAAGATAGTCGCGTTCGGTTCCCTTGGCCTGCTTCTGCCAGGCGGCGCCCAGTTCGACGGCGCCGGAGAAGATGCGGAACTGCGGGCCATTGTCGGAGGGGTTCTCGACGCGCTCGAAGCGGGCCTTGACGTTGAGGGCGAGGGTCTTGATCTGACCGGTGAAGCCGTTCTTGGTGGTGGTGAAAGTGCCGATGTTTGCCATTGTCCTATTCCTTTTCGATGTTTCGGGCCGCGCCCATCGCGGCCTCGATGGCTGTCGAAGAGACCGGGAACGATCGGCGCGCACCTGAAAGGCCGGAATGAAATGGAGGACGGCGGGACGGGGCTTTCTTGTCTCGCGAGGAATGGCGGCGCAGCCGGCAGGGGAAGAAAGTTCCGGCCCGCCGTTGCGACAAGCCGGGCGAGGCGAAGCCGCTTTCCGGTCAGACATGCCAAATCGAGACCGCGTTGGGCGAGCTCCGTGAGATACGACGGAAAAACGAATAGGCCAGAACGTGGCGGACATGCCGCCTGCCACCCGGTACAGGCGCACAATCGACAAATCGATCTCGGCACGGTTCAAGGCAGAGTGATTGCCGGATCGCGAACCCAGGCATTATTGGCCAGTCGTCTGCCTATCTCCGGGGTCCAATCGCGCGACCGGAAAAAGTGAGAGCAGGCATCGGTCCGAATGTGATGTTCCGCTGACAGCAGCACGGCTAATGCCGGGGCCTGCTCTGACCCCTCGTATCGAAAATTGGCAGGCACCGCAGATACTCTGTCTTTTCGGGCCATCGTCTTGATTGATGATGACGGAAACTCGCCGCCGAAGTGGCCTCACATCAAGCGCCGCACATCGCCCTTCCGCAGTCGTACTCGGGAGGCCGAGCATCAGGCCGCCTCCCTCCCTTCAACCACCTCTGCAGGCTGAAGACCGTGGAGATAAGTCACCGCGCGTTGCGCGTGGGCCGCTGGGTAGCGTCCACGCACGTGGTGTAATTTCAGCGCCGTCGAAGGTGTAATCCCGGGTGGTCACCGAGGTGTATGATCGAGGTGGAGTTTGG
>PBLF01000024.1 GCA_002722295.1 Stappia sp.
CCGCTACATGATGGTCGAGGCCTTCGCCCAGATCGACAAGGAGGAGATCGACCCCATTCTCAGCATTATCACGAAAGCCGCCTGATCATGACCTCAGGCCATCCGGGAATTTACACCACCTTGACGGACACGACCAGTTCGGCCTTCGAAAGATAGAGAACCGGTCGACATTTATGTTTATACGCATAACGCTTGGTAACAGCCAATCCGTAAGGTTCATATCTTGGTTTTTGAGGGTCCGCATTTTCAGGTGTCAAAACATACTTTAGTGAAGCAAAGGGTACGTCCATAAAGCAAGTCGCTTTTATCCTGCCCTTGATGAAGCCCTTTTTTGTATCACTCGCCCAAATTTCTCCTTCTTCAAGAATATTAACCAAGTTTTCATATGAAGAGAAGCCGTCTTCAGCATTCGTGTTTTTGGTGAAGTGAAGAAGAAATGGTGTAAGATCAGGTCTTGAATTGAACGGAAGCTCATAAAATTGCGGCAATGACATGCTACTATTCTCCGATTTTTTTTGAAACACTGTTCATGGGTTCCCTGTGCTTATTTGCTAACGTCCGCAATGACGTACCACGCCGCAGCTACTGGAGGATATGGCCAATGTACGCTTTGGGTCGGATTTAACGTGCCGGGTTGTCAGACCGGCGGAACAAAATAGTCATTAAATCTATAGCCAACATTTCCATGTGGCCGCGATCCAGATCATCAAAGTTCCCCACACCGTGACTCATCGCTGTTGCAATGCGCCCGGCAGCAGCAAGAAACAGTCCTGGAACGTCATCCGATCCTGAGCTTGCCTGCTCCATCATGTGGCCCACATCGTCTTTTTGGATTGGTTGCCCGGTTTGTTTATCGTACCAGAGGTTTCCTTTAAGGAAGTATCTTCCATTGATCGCATCAGTATACTCAGCGGCGATCTGGTTCTCGAACTCGTGGTAGTCATATGACGGAGATGCAGCCGCGATTTCATCAATAAGAACATTAAGATGTTCGGCGTAACTATCCTCTTCTTCTTCAAACAACGGATCACCGCTTTCAGATCTGACGAGCTCCCAGTTCGACCTGACATGTGAAAGCGGTCTAAGTGTCGTGTAATCCAATCGATCGCTTCGGTAGAAAAATTTAAGGATTGCTTCTCTACACCAATTAATTTCCGATATTTTTCGGCGAGACAAATTTTACCTCACGGATCTTGAATTATCTTCTAACTAATACTACGAAGCTGCAACTTCGGTTGATACGAGTTTCAACACAAGGAGATTTCGTGAACCCCGTAGTCAAAAGGCAGCTCAGGTTACGCCGCGGTGCGGCGGCATTAAGTCGAATGAGTGTCGGCTTTGGACCGAAAGACATTGTGCGCCTATTAAACGCGAGTGTCCACTTCGCTCATCGCGGGGCCGAAACCTGCCAATCCTCTCCCAATCCTCCCCCATCCCCCTCCAGTCCACCCTACCTCCTCGGAAGCATGGCGCGTCCTGGCGCATGACCGGTGGGTGTGGCGCGTAGCTGTAACGCGCAAGAACACATGGCACAGAACCGGGATTAGGTGGGAATTGGCGGAAACTGCCGAAAATTATTGATACAAAAGAGTTATTCGAGATTGCCTGCGCGCATGTCTGAAAAATGGCGCGCAAGATCAAATGGCACAAAACGGCGTAGAGAACGAAATCGCGCCGAAAAGGATTGGCAGAAAACGGCCAATTCGACACCAGAGGTCGAATGTTTGCGTTCGACCTTGAATTAGCGGTTTTCTGCGGTTTTCGAGGCTCAAGGTCGAACGTTAGCGAAACGGCTTTCGTGTGATGCACGGCGCGCCACGCTTCGGCTACGAGGCGCGCAACCATCTACGCGATATGCGTGCATAACCTGATTGCAAAACCTAACTAAAATGCAATCACTGCGATTGTTTTACGAGCGTACCAGCATCAGGCCTGACGTTTACCGGTTCCGGGTTCGGCCGCCGCCGCCTGCAGTCTCTTTCGAAGGCGCGCCTCCAGCCACGGCAGCAAACTCTCCAATTCCTCCGCATCCGTCGGATCTTCGGCGCGAGCCAGGAGCGCGTTGTAAGCCTCGGCCTGCTCGTCTAGAGCCGCATCCGACGGAAGTCTGCCCCCTTCCTCTTTGTGTATTCTGGCGACAAGTCTCCCCACTTGGCGAAATAACGCGGGGTCGATCCCGCGCGCCTGAAGCAACGCGGCCTTCGGCGGGTTGGCGAACATTTCCCCTTCGCCGCTCACTAGCCATTCCAGGCTGACGCCCAAACGAGCATAAGCGGATAGCGCCGATGCCGGGGGCTCTGCCTCGCCGCGCTCGTAGTTGGCAAGGGTACTTTTGTTCAAGCCCATCCGTGCAGCGAACTCCCCGCGATCCTGATCTCCCAGCGTCCTGCGAATATCTCGGAGTCTCCTGCCAAGCGGCGTTTTGGGCTCGACTTCGGGTCTGGCCAACAGTGCACACCAATAAAACCAGATCACCCTTTACAAAAAGGAGATATGGTTTTATCCCTGTTTTATCGGCCCGTGATTTGGGGCCGTTGTTTCACACCAACTGTTCAAAGAAACCGGCCTGTTGCCGCAGGCCGGTTTCGCAAGGGGTAGCCCATGAAGCCTGGAAAGCGTCCCGCTTGGGACCAGCACTCCATCAAGGCCGAGCTGCACCGACGCGGCATGACGCTCTCAGCCCTAGCCGAAACAATCGGCATGAAGCCGAACAGCTTTGGCCACGTCTGGAAGCGCACCAACCGCAAGGCTGAGAAGGCAATCGCCGACTTCCTTGCAGTGCCCGTCGAGCAGCTCTTTCCTGACCGATATCCGATCACGAAAGCCCGCATTCTTTCTAGCAGGCATGCGCAGCGCGCCACCAGTGGCAATCGCGGCCAGGACCGCGCGGCGGCATGAGCCTGTCGCCAAGAGAGATCCTCGCCAGGAAGCGAGAGGCCCAAGAGCCTTTGCTCGCAGCGGTCACGGCCGAGGCTCGGATCCAGATAAGGAGCCATTTCAAGGTCACCATCCGCGACGCGGTTCGTGAGGTCCTTCCGGGACTACTGGAACAGCATCAAGCGGAAGGATCTGGTCAATGAGCCTGCGGGTTTCCTCGTCGGCAAAGGCGCGCACATGCGGTGGCGTGCCTTCGGGCCATTCCAAAAGCGTGTGCTCGGCGGCCGTCCGGACAATGCCGGCGAAGCCAGGCGCAAGCTCATCCAGGCACGAGACGAGGCATCGCGTGACCACGTCGCGGACGTTCTCCCGGTGCTCTTCAATCCAGTGTCGTTCCATCTCGTCGCCCGTCCTTCTCCGCTCAGTGCCTCCCAAGCCTATGGCGGTCGACACCTCCGACGACAGGCAAATCACCTCCCGCACGCCTGACAGTGAAACCGCAACATC
Source organism: Stappia sp. (assembly GCA_002722295.1). GTDB lineage: Bacteria > Pseudomonadota > Alphaproteobacteria > Rhizobiales > Stappiaceae > Stappia. Next base: position 3,385 of record PBLF01000024.1, read on the forward strand.
AGCGTTCTTTCGTCAGTACCGCCGGTCGGCGCTGACAGGCATTTCTCAATCATCCACCCATCACGAAGGTGATCCCATGAAGGCGATCTTGACGAAGGTCTCGGCATCCGGTCGGCGATACTTCCACACCGGTCGAAACCACCAGATTGAGGTCTATGGCGGCGGGACTGCTCTCGTTGCCGAGACAGGTTTCTTGCCCGGCGATGCGCATCAGTTCGCCAGTCTCGCCGAAGCGCAAGCCGAGGCCGACTGGCTTAAGGGGCGCGGCATTGGCGGTGCCGACTGGACGGCCGAAGAGGTGCGGCCGTGACGAGATCCGCACCCAGCATCACGGAGCTCGATCTCACTTCGATCACAGCCGACAATCGGCTCCGTAAGGCTCTTCCGGCGCGTGTCCAGGCGCTGGCCGAGGATATCGACGAGCGCGGGCTGTTGACGCCGGTCGAGGTGGTGGGACCGCTCGACGACGAAGCGTACCGGCTGATCTATGGCGCGCACCGGCTCGCGGCGGCGAAGCTGCTCGGATGGACGGAAATCCCGGCCATCATCCATGCACCGGGAGTCTTCGCAGATGAGGCGGAAACCCGGCTGCGCGAGATCCGCGAGAACCTGATCAGGTTTGAACTCAATGCACTCGAGCGGGCCGTAGCCATCGCCGCTTGGCGTGACATCTACGAGGCCGCGCAGGGCAAGGTGAAGCGTGGTGGAGATCGGCGGAAGAAGCCGATTGACAAGAGCCTCGACGATCAAAGTGCAAAGTTTGCACTTTGCTTTTCGGAGGCCGCTCAGGCCGTATTCGACATGAGCCAACGGGCAATCTATCTGGCCCTAAAGATCGCGACGATCTCCCCTGGCATCCGTGACCGCATTGCTGCTAGCGCTCTGGCTGGCAACCAGTCCGAATTGCTGAAGCTTGCCGACCAGTCGCCAGATCGTCAGTCGCAGATTATTGGGATGATCCTTGCCGAGCCGCCGCTTGCGGCCTCGGTCGATGAGGCCGCGGCCATTATCGACAAGGCGCCCGCGCCCAAGCCCTTGGGAGCCTGGGAAAAGCTTTCCGGCAGCTTCTCGCGGCTTAAGGTTGCCGAGCAGCGGCGCTTTTTTGAGGCGCATAGGGATGCGATCGAGCTCTGGCTGGCGGAGCGAGATTAACCCATGTCCCGACGCCGCGACCCTCTCACACAGGATCTTTTTGCCTGGGAACCGCCTCAGGTGGCGGTGACCCTTGGCGACGAGGGCAAGGGTCGCGGCGCGCTCGACAATCAGATTTCCCGCATGGTCTCTCGCGCTCTGCGTGACGCGCGAGAAGACGGATCATCGCGGGCAGAGATCGCCCGGCAGATTTCGGCAACCGTGGGTCGGACCGTTTCTGAGGCGACCCTCGATAAGTGGGCAAGTGAAGCAGCCGAAGAGCACCGCATTCCGCTCGACGCCTTCCTCGCTCTTGTTGAGGTAACCGGTTGCACCGGCCTTCTAGGCGCGCTTACCGAACGCTTCGGGTTGGTCGTCGTTGACGCTCGATATGCGGACCTCATCGAACTGCACCTCATTGAAGAACACGAACGCGACGTTGCCGCGCGCAAGGCTTCGCTTGAAGCGAAGTGGAGGGCACGGCGATGAAGGAGTGGTTCACCGCCCGCGAGGCCGCGGAACTCGGGCTGCCAGGATTGCCGGGGACAGAACAAAACGTCCGTCGGCTGGCGGAGCGCGAGAGCTGGTTCGACCACCCCTTCCTCGCTCGAGTTCGCAAGGGCGCGGAAGGCGGTGGCGGCCGCGAGTACCATTTCCGTCTGTTCCCGACCGAGGCTCAGCTTGAGTTCTCCCGACGCGCACTTGAAGTCCGCAAGCAAGTTGTTCGCTCGGACAATGGCGACGTTCAAATCACCTTCAAAGGCAGCGAGAGCGCACGCCGCGAGCGGGATGCGCGGCTCGCGATCCTTGGCGCCTTCGAGAAATTCCGTGCGGGTCTGCCGCTGCGGTTCACGGCCTGCCTGCAAATCTTCTGCGATGGCTACAACACGGGGTCGCTTCCGGTCGACGACTGGATCAGGGAGACAGTCCCGCAGCTTTCGAAACGCTCGCTCCAGCGTTGGCGCTCGACCAAACGTGCCGGCGATGCGGATCGTCTCGCGGTTGACCGGGCGTCGGCGCGCAAGGGCAAGGGCGTCCTCGATACCGCGAATGGCGGGGCCGTGCGGACGTTCATTTTTGCCCTCATCGCGCAACAGCCGCACCTTTCAGCGGACCTCATTCGCACTGCCTGCCGAAACGAGTTTGGCGACACGTTGTCGATCGAGCGCGGCGGCCGCCCGACATCGGTCGACATGCCGCCGGTTCGTACGTTTCAGCACTTCATCAAGCGTTTGAAGGAGTCCGAAAAAGTCGCGCTCACCAAGTTGTCGAACCCGGACAAATACCGCTCGACCATGGCGCCTTCGGGCGTTGGAGCCTTGAGGCACATTCGCGAACCGAACGCGCTTTGGCAGATCGACGCCTCGCCGGTCGATGCGCTGTGCACGGATGGGCGCCACGCCATTTACGCCTGCATCGACATCGCGACCCGGCGGACCCTGTTCTACGTTTCCAGGACCCCGCGCGCTTCTGCAGTCGCGATGCTGCTCAGGCGCGCGATCCTTGCCTGGGGCGTGCCCGAAACGATCAAGACCGACAATGGCTCGGATTTTATCGCCACCGCCACCAAGCGCCTGTTCGCGGCTCTCGATATTGAGATGGACGTTTCCGACGCCTACAGCCCGCAGCAAAAGGGGCATGTCGAACGTGTCATCAAGTCATTCCAGCACGACTGCGCAACAACGCTGCCAGGCTTTGTCGGGCATTCGGTCGCCGACCGAAAGGCGATCGAGGACCGCAAGACCTTTGCCGATCGCGTGGGAGCGGACACGGCCGAACTCTTCGGCGTCTCCATGTCGGGCGCGCAGCTCCAGACCTATGTCGATGAATGGGCGGAGCTGCGGTATCAGCACCGACCGCATGCGGGCCTGAATGGCCAGACGCCCGCTCAGGTCGCCGTTGCCTCCGCCGCCTCGATCCGCACCGTCGATGCCCGAGCGCTCGACGTCCTGCTGATGCCGGTGGCAGGCACCAACGGTCTGCGCACGGTGACCAAGCGCGGTATCCGCATCGATCATCACCACTATGTCGTTCGGGACGCGCTGCCGGGCACTCAGGTGTTCGTTCGGCTGGACCCGAATGACGCCGGACGGGCGGCCACATTCGATGCAGGCGACGGCTCCTACATCGGCGAAGCCGTTTGTCCCGAGCTCGCCGGTATTCATCCCGACACGGTTCTGTCCGCCAAACGCGAAGCGCAGGCCGAGACCCTCGACGCCGCGACCCGCGAGGCACGACGCAAGATCCGCGAGATCACCAAGGGGCCGGCACTCATTGAGCGCGTGCTCGAGGTCGCTCGGCGAGATGCGCCGAATGTGGTCGCACTGCCCAAGCGCGAGGAGCGCCACGTTACGCCCGACATCACGGCGGCACTCGACGCGGCCGAGCCCCAGGACGCGCTGGCACTCCCCAACCGGGCGGCGGAGCTGCTGAACGAGATGCGCGAGGAGCTGGCGACGCCTGCCGCGCCCGGCGTCACTCCGCTCAGGAAACAGGAAACCCCGCAACTCCGCTTCAAACGGGCACTCGACCTGGAACGACGGATTGCAGCCGGGGACATCGTCGACCCGTCCGAGGCCGTCTGGCTCGGCGGCTATCAGGCCGGGCCTGAGTACCGGGCTCTCAAGACGATGCGTGAGGATTTCGGCGGCTGAGTGCCGCCCAAGAAAAAAGGAGCCCCGGCGAACCGGGGCCCCCAAAGGCTTCTTGAAGGATGAGAAAATGACGGGAAACGAGAACACGGTCAAGCGCGGGTCCATTGCTCCGCTCAAGAACGTCGCAACCCTGATGATGATGATCGAGGCGCTGCGCACCCGCGCGGTGGGCCTGCCGGGCATCGGGGTGTTTAGCGGCGACAGCGGCTACGGCAAAAGCGTGGCGGCGCAGTACGCCATGAACAAGACCTCTGCCATCTACATTGAGGTCCGGCACTATTGGGCGAAGAAGACGTTCTGCGAGGCGCTGCTTGCAGAGCTCGGGCAGCATCGTCCGCGTGGCACGATCGCGACGATGATGGGCGACATCATTCATCGCCTCGGCGACGCTCCCGACCGCCCCCTGATCATCGACGAGGCGGACAAGCTGGTCGACGGCAAGATGATCGAGTTCGTCCGCGACATCCACGAGACGACGCAGGTCCCGGTCATCCTGATCGGCGAAGAGCTGTTGCCGAAGAAGCTCGAGCAGCACGAGCGGGTGCACAACCGCGTGCTCGATTGGCAGCTTGCGCAGCCCTGCGACGGGGACGATACGGCTGTTCTGGCGGAGTTCCTCTGCCCGGATATCGAGATCGCGCCCGACCTTTTGGAGGACATCCGGAGCCGAACGGCGGGCAAGGCGCGGCGCATCGCCACCACGCTGCACGAGGTCCGGCAGTTCGCTCGTAATCACGGCCTGGCTACTCTCGATCAGGAAACCTACCAGGGCCGGATCTTCACCGGCGAGACCCCGATCCGTCGTCGTGCCGGAGGGCGTGGCTGATGGCGGCGGTGCTCAAGCTCAAGACGATCAACGGCCGACCGATCCTGCGCGGCTACGAGCACATCTGGTCGGTGATCCTCGATCTTACGCGCGATGGAAGCACGTTCACGCGACACGACGTGGATCAGCGGAGTTGCGACCCCGGCGACAACACCGTGACCGACTACCTGCGTCGCTTGCTTCGGGCCGGATATCTCGCCGATGCCGGAACCTGTGAGGGGTCTGCCACTCACTACCGTCGCCGGGTCTACCGGCTCGTCAACCGTTGCCAAGAGGCTCCGCGCCTGCGTCGCGACGGGTCGGCAGCTCCAACGCCGGTCAACCAGCTCATGTGGAACACGCTGCGGGTCCTGCTTCGCGATGGCTTCACCGTCCGCGATCTTGCCGCCTTTGCATCGACCGATGACCAGAGCGTTTCGGAAGTCACAGCCGCCAGCTACGTGAAGCGCCTCGCCATGGCGGGTTACCTCCATTGCCTGGAGCCCGGCCGGGGCAGGCGTCTTGCGAAGTGGCGCCTCAAGCCGGCCATGAACACCGGTCCGCGTCCTCCGAAGGTGTTGCGCACCCACGCAATCTACGACCCCAACACCTGCTCGCTCCACGGCGACGGGATCGCCGACGAGGTCGCGTCATGACCCCGGTCATCCTCAGCATGGTCGACAAGGCACGCGTTGCCTGGGGCGGCAGCGCACCCGATTGGGTGCGAGAGCTTGCGGGGCTCGCCGACCGCGAGGGACTGAGCGGCGCGGCCGTGCGGATCGGCTATTCGCCCGCCACGACCTCGCAGGTCATCAACGGCAAGTACCGGGGCGATCTCTGCAAAGTCGAGGAGCGGGTGCGCGGCGCGTTGATGGGGCTCTCTGTCGACTGCCCGGTCCTCGGCGATCTCAGCCGCGACCAGTGCCTCAATTGGCAGAAAAAGCCCTACGCGCCGACGTCTGCGCACCGCGTTCGAATGCATCGGGCGTGCCGCGCCAACTGCCCGCACTCACGCATCAAGGGAGGCGACGATGCTCTCTGACGATCTCCGAGACCTTCACGTTCATCTCGAATGTAGCACCGAAGAAGACGGCAGCCTGATCCTGCACCCCTTACTTGCCCGGATCATGCTTCAGAGCCTTCGGGATCTCTCCAACCGTGCGGCCAGCCTTGAGGCGAGCCAGGTCAATGGACCAGCGCGCCTGACCGAGGCGGATCTTGCCAGCGGCAAGGTCGCGCGATTGCCGATCGTGCCGCGCCCGGTGCGTGCCGACAATGACGAGCGGGGACCGGCGGCATGAGCGGAAACATTGAAGACCTGGTCGAGGAAATCCTTGGTGTCGTGTTCGACGGTCATGCGACCAACCGGTTGTCGCCGCGTGCGGCTGTCGAACTGGCCGCACGCATCCTTTGTAGGGGAACGACGCGTGCCGAGCTCGTCCGCTCGGTCGCGCAACTGATCATCCTCATCAACGCCGACATGCGCGAGCGCGCCCGGTTGCAACGCGAAGCGCAGGAGAGAGAACGCGTGGGGCCGGTTGCCCGGTCCTGGCGTGTCCGGCCGGACATCGATGACGTGCTCGGCACCGCGCCACCCGATCTCACCAAAAGGATTTGCGGCGACCCGGCACCGGGTCGCTCCGCCCTCGATCAACGCCAAGGAGGCATCCAGTGACCAACCCCACGACCGACGACGGCATCATCGACGTCAATGGCCGGCCCTACATGACCGACACCAAGGGGGCGCTCGTGCCGTTCGACTTGGTCAAGCCGGCGCACAAGCTCGAGGACGAGGTGGTGCGCAAGATCATGCGCTTCGCCGATGAACTCTCCGCGCAGATCGCCCGCTTTCGCGGGCACACCATGACGGACCTCGGAGAGCTTGATGCGCTGCTCGCCCAGGAGCACTCCCTCACCAAGGGCGGCCCGAAGGGGAACCGCACATATCAGTCCTTTGACGGGCTGATGAAGGTCGAGGTCAAGGTGGCCGATTTCATCGACTTCGGCCCGCAGCTTCAGATCGCCAAGCGCCTGCTGGACGAGTGCCTGACGGAATGGGCGGCGGACAGCCGGCCGGAGATCCGGGCAGTCATCACCCGCGCCTTCAACACGGACAAGGAGGGGCAGGTCAACCGCTCTGAGATCTTCATGCTGCTCAGGCTCGATATCGAGGATCCGCGCTGGCAGGAGGCGATGCGCGCCATCCGCGAGGCCATGCGGGTGACCGGCTCGAAGGAGTATGTCCGTTTCCATCGCCGCGCCCGGGTCACTGATCGCTGGCAGGCCGTCACCATCGATCTCGCGAGGGCTTCATGATGGGGACGCTCGCTGCGATCCACGTCGCGAGGCGCCAACTCGGGCTCGATGACGACACCTATCGCGAGATCCTGGAGCGCGAGACGGGGAAACGTTCGGCGGCTGAGCTGAATGAGCGTGAACGTCGCAAGGTGGTTGCCGTCTTTGAGCAGAAGGGGTTTCGGCGCAGCCCGAAGCCGAGGCGGGACCGGTTGTCGGGGCGCTACGCCGGCCGTCTCCAGGCGCTTTGGATCGCGGCCTGGAACCTCGGCATTGTTCGCAACGCCTCTGACTCAGCCCTGATTGCTTTCATCAAGCGGCAGACGGGGCTCGACCATGGTCGCTTCCTCTTGCACGCCGAGGACGCCTCCAGGGCGATCGAAGCACTCAAGGACTGGATGCGTCGGGAGAGCGGCGTTGCCACGCTCTTTCGATACGACGAAACACAAGGGCCGCTCTTCAATGACGATCGCTGCCAGATCCTTCTCGCGCAGTGGATGCGCTTGCTCCAACTCGACGCCGCGCCGGCGGCGTCGCTCGAGGCGTGGGTGGCCCAACTGCAGGCTGGCGCCGGCTTGGCCGATCTGACCCGCGACGGGTGGATCGACACGATGAATATCCTGGGCTCGCGTCTGCGCAAGGCACTCGCCGCCCGGAAAGCGACCTGACGGGGGATGAAGGCCATGCCCGGCAAGCCGACCGTCACCGACCATGCCGTGCTGCGCTACCTCGAGCGTGCGCACGGCCTGGACGTTGACGCGGTGCGCGCGCACATCGCCGGGCGGGCAATGACGGCAGCCGAACTCGGTGCGCTCGCGGTCAAGATTGAGGGCGTGCGATTTGTCCTCGCAGGCCGAACCGTCGTCACGGTCATCCGCAGGCAGTGGGTGCCTCGTCCGCCAAACGGGGGGAAGACATCGTGACCAGCTACGACTATCTTCCCGGCATCCTGGCCGAGATCGCGGACGTCGCCGGCCTTGATGCCGCCTTAAAGCTTGCAGCCGAGAAAGGCGGGCAGACAGTCTACATCCCGAGCCATGCAAGCGACGACCATTGGCTGACCAGCACCGTTGGACCGGAGGCCGCTTCGGCCATTTGCGAGCTCTATCGCGTCCGCAACACCGGAGGGCGGTTTCTGATCCCCATCGCCCGAGAGGCATCCGCACGCCGGACGCTCGTTCAAGCGCTTGTCAATGGCGCCTCCGCGAGGCAAGCTGCGGCCGCGTCGGGGCTGCATGAACGCACGGCATTCCGGGCTCGCCGCCGCCTCAAGGCAAAAGATCCAAGCCAGGGCGATCTCTTCTAGGCCTTGACCCTGACGCTGTCAGTCTCACCTCACAACCTGCGATCCGCCAACGTGTCGGCACACTCCAAGAGGCCGGGACGATCACATGCAGGTCACCAAATTGAGCCCACAAGGGGCACGCGAAGTCCTGTCGCATGAGGGCTTCGTCAGTCGCGCCTATCGCGACCCCGTCGGTGTGCTGACCATCGGCACGGGCTACACCAATCGCTCTCGGGTCTTCAAAGACTACTGGATCTCGACGCGCGGCCGGCCGTTGAAACCGGGCGACACGATCACGCGGGACGAGGCTCTCCGCCTCCTGCCGAAGATCGTGGACGAGGAATACGGCGCTGCCGTTGTGCGATCGATCCGACCTAAGCTTCAGCACCACTATGACGGCGCGGCATCCGTTTGCTTCAATCTCGGTCCGCGCGCGGCCACATGGCGGTGGGCGAAGGCGCTCGCCAGGGGCGATGCCCGCACCGCCGCCGAACTGCTGCGCAAGACCGGCACCACAGCCGGCGGGCGCCGTCTGCCGGGTCTGGTGAAGCGCCGCCAGGCGGAGGCTCTCCTGATCCAGCGGGGCGTCTATTCGGCCGCCGGGGCCGGCGCAATCCGCGTTGAACCGCGTGAGACCGTCGCCAAGGCGTCCAGTGCGTCGGAGGAGTTGCGACGGTATCAGACGGTTCTTGCCCGCCTCGGTCATTACACCGGCGCGCTTGATGGGCTCGCCGGCCCCAAGACAACGGCGGCCGTGCGCAGCTTCCAGAAGGATCACCCGCATCTCACTATCGATGGCGTGCTGGGGCCTGCAACAGCGGCCGCCCTGGAGCGCGCGGCTGCAGCCGGTGATGCCGGAACGACGACCGGCGTCGGGGCACTGGTCTCGGGCGCGGGTGTTGCCGCTGCCCAGGGCAATGCCCCGGAATGGGTGCTTTGGGTTGCTGGCGCCGGGCTCGGGCTTGCCGTTCTCGGTGGAGCCTTCGTCGCCTGGCGCTACCGTGACGAGATCCGCCACCGTGTGGCCGGCTGGTTCAACCGGAGGGCTTCGGCATGAGGGGATGGCGGACGCTGATCGTGAACGCGCTCGTCGCGCTGCTGCCCATTCTGGCAGAGGTGCTTCGCTGGCTGGACGGGTTCGACTGGTCGCTCTACCTGGCCCCGCGCGACGCGCTCTGGGCCATGCTGATCGTCGGCGGTCTGAACATCTTCCTGCGCCGGATCACTCGCACTCCGATCGGCGTAGGTGACGCATGAGCTGGCTCCTGTCGATCGTTCTGCGCTTCGCCTCATCCGGCCTGGTCGAGCGGACGCTCTCTTATCTGGAACGCCGTCACGCCGAGGAAACGGGGCGCGAGAAGCTGCGCACACAGGTCGAGATCGAGGCGATCCGGGCGGCCGTTGCCGAGACGCAGGAACTTGCGAGGTTCAACTCCGCGAAGCTCGAGCACGTCGCGTTCTGGTGCTTCGCCGCGCTGTTCGTTCTGCCGCTCGGCGCCTGGTGGGCGGCGGTGATCGCCGACAGCATCTTCCGCTTCGGTTGGGGCGTCGCGACGGTCCCGGTTCTGGAGAACTGGGGCGGCCAGATGATCCAGTGGCTGTTCTACGTCGGCGGCGGCGTCGCCGCTCTCCGGTCGCTGCGGTAGGTGGTGACCAATGATCTATGACTGGAAAACCCTGGACGCGGCTCTTGGTGTCGTCGCCGTTCTGATCAGCTTCGGAACCATGATCTACACATGGCTGACGCGCGGCGCCCGCAAGAACACCCAGGCGATCGCCGAGCTCAAGGCTGATCTGGAGCATCAGGAAGGCCGGATCGACAAGATCGAGACCAAGCTCGATGCGCTGCCCGACCGAGAGGATTTGCATCGGCTCGACAAGCAGATCGAGGGCATGAACGAACGGTTCAAGGGATTTGAAAACACCTTGAAAGCGGTTCAACGGGCGACCGAACGCATCAGCGATTACCTGCTCAGCTCCGGAGGGAAGTCGTCGTGAGTTTCGCCGAACACATCGCGGCCGATTGCCGCCTGATCATCTTGCGCGCGCTCGCCCAGGAAACTGATCACCAGCTCAACGAGACCATCCTCGTCGCGATCCTGGAGCGGTTCGGGCACAGGAAGTCCCGCGACTATGTCCGCACGCAGCTTCGCCGGCTTGCGGATCTCGACGCGGTACGACTGACCGAGGCGGGCTCCATCCTCGTCGCCACGCTCCGCCAGGCCGGCCTTGACCACGTTCAGCGCCGGGCGCTGATCGAGGGTGTGGGCGTTCCTTCGCCCGAGGCCTGACCATGACCAAGGGACGCGGCCGGCTCTCGGCGATCGACCTTCTGCCTGAGGAATGCGACGCGATCGTCGCCTGGGCGGCCCAGGCTCTGACCAGCCGCGACCGCACGCAAACGGAAATCTATGCGGAGTTCCGCGAGAAGCTTATCGCTGTCCAGGGCGAGACCGGCGCGAGCTTCGACGTGCCGTCGTTCTCGTCCTTCAACCGCTACTCGGTCAAGTTGGCCGCCATGGCGCGCCGGATCGAGGAAACCCGCAACATCGCAACCGCCCTGAGCGACCGCCTGGACGCGGCCGCATCGGATGACCTCACGATCATTGCGAGTGAAGCCATCAAGACGCTCGTGTTCGAGATCCTGCAGTCGGCCGGTGATGGCGGATTGTCGACCAAGGGAGCGCAGGAGCTGGCCAATGCGCTCCGTGCCGCCGCCGCCGCCCAATCCGTATCCACGTCCCGCCGTCAGAAGGTCGAGGCAGAGTTCGCCGAGAAGGTTGAAGAGGTCGTGGACACGGTCGGCCGGGAGGCCGGGCTGTCCGGCGAGCGCATCCACCAGCTCCGCCGTGAGTTCCTGGGCGTGCGGACATGATCCCGTCCGAGCAATCCCAGGACCTCTTCGCCGGCCCGCCGCTGATTTCACGCGATCCGGACGCGCTGCCTGGCGAACTGCCGCGTGGCGCCGAGATCCCCGATGATCTCGATCCGCTCGCGGATGGCGTCCTGATGCTTCACCAGATCGAGTGGCTCGAGGACAAGTCGGACCTCAAGCTTGCCGAAAAGGGTCGCAGAACCGGGATCACCTTCGCCGAGGCCCTGGACGATACCCTGATTGCCGCTGCCTCTCGCTCGGCCGGCGGCGACAACGTGTTCTACATCGGCGACACCAAGGACAAGGGGCGCGAGTTCATCGGCTATGTCGCCAAGTTCGCGAAAACGATCGGCGAAGAGCTGGCGGCGATCGAGGAGTTCCTGTTCGAGGATCAGAAGGCGGACGGCTCGACGCGAATGATCTCCGCCTTCCGCGTTCGCTTCGCCAGCGGCTACCGGGTCGAGGCGCTCTCGTCGCGCCCGGAAAACATCCGCGGGCTTCAGGGCATCGTCGTGATCGACGAAGCGGCGTTTCATCAGGACGTGCGCGGCGTGCTCGATGCGGTCAACGCGCTCCTGATCTGGGGCGGCAAGATCCGGGTGATCTCCACGCATAACGGCTTGTTGAACCCGTTCAATGAGCTCATCCGTGAAGCGCGCGCGAAGAAGAACGGCTTCAACGTCCATCACATCCCCTTCGGCACGGCGGTGAAGAACGGGCTGTTCCGGCGGGTCTGCCTGATGAAAGGCGAAGCTTGGACAGAAGACGGCGAGCGCGCCTGGGAACAGAAGATCCGCGGTGCCTATGGTCCGCGCCTTGCAGCCATGCGCCAGGAGCTTGATGCTATTCCCGCCGAAGCGGAAGGCTCGGCGCTCACCCGCGTGCAAATCGAAGCCTGCATGGAAGCGGGCATCCCGATTGTTCGATGGGCCTGCGACGACGATTTCAAGAACGCCCCGGAGCACATCCGCAAGGCCGAGACGCTCGACTTCTGCGAACGCGAGTTGAAGCCGCACCTGGCCGCGCTCGATCCGCTGTTGCCGCATGTCTTCGGCGAGGACTTCGCCCGCAAGGGCGACCTGACCGTGATCAACGTCATGGCGATCACGCGCTCGCTCGTTCGCCGTTCGGGTCTGGTTGTCGAGCTTCGGAACGTTCCGTTCGACCAGCAACGCGACATCCTGTTCTACATCGTCGATCGCCTGCCGCGCATGTCGGGCGGCGCGCTCGATGCCACCGGCAACGGCGCCTATCTCGCCGAGGTCGCCTCACAGAAGTACGGCCCCTCGATCATTGAGGTCAGCCTGTCGCGCGCCTGGTATCTCGCGGAAATGCCGGCCTATCTCGAGGCGTTCGCGGACAAGACTGTCGTGCTGCCGGCGGACGAGGACATTCTGCGCGACCATCAGGCGCTTCAGTACTGCGACGGCGTGGTGAAGGTCCCGGACGATCACGCGACAACCGGCGCGGATGGCCTGAAGCGCCATGGTGACAGCGCCGTTGCCTCGGCGCTGGCGTATTTCGTGAGCCGACAGGATCTCCCCGAGTACGACTACGCGGCCGCCCGACACTCGCCGCTTGCGCAGATGGGCCACAAGGGCGGTCCCGCGCTGGACGATGACGACGATTTCGCCCGCGCGGGCGGCATCAATCCCGGACACTCAGGAGGCTTGTGGTGAGCACCTATCAGCTTGTCGATCCGCACGGGCGGCCCGTCTCCTCGCGCCAGCTCCTGACCGAGGAAGCAGCACCGACCCTGACCGGCGTGCGATCCGCCTGGGGCGATCCCGTTGCCTCCGGCCTGACACCGGCCGGACTTGCACGGCTCTTGCGCGATGCCGTTGAGGGCGAGCCGGCCGAATACCTGGCGCTCGCCGAGGAAATGGAGGAACGCGACCTCCATTACGCCTCGGTCCTGGGCACCCGCAAGCGGGCGGTCCTGGCGATCGAGCCGGTGGTCAATCAGCCGAAAGCCGGCGCGGTTGATGACAAGGTCATCGACGCCGTGCAGGAACTGGTCGAGGCGCCGATCTTCGAGGAGATGCTGATCGACGTTCTGGATGGGCTCGGCAAGGGCTTCTCCGTGGTCGAGATCCTGTGGGAGTACGGACGGAGCTGGCAACCACGCGAGTATGTCTGGCGCGATCCGCGCCACTTCCAGTTCGATCGTGAGACCGGGCGGAAGCTCCGTTTGCGCGAGGACGGATCGATCGAGGGGCGAGAGCTCTCACCTTATTCCTTCATCCGCCACATCCCGAAACTGAAATCCGGACTGCCGATCCGGGGTGGCCTGGCGCGCCTGGTCGCCTGGGCGTTCCTTCTCAAGAGCTACACGCTCAAGGACTGGGCCGCATTCCTTGAGGTCTTCGGCATGCCCTTGCGCGTCGGCCGCTACAACCGGAGCGCCACGCCGGACGAGAAGCGTGTGTTGCTGCGGGCCGTGCGCGACCTTGCAAGCGATGCCGCCGCGATCATACCCTCGGGCATGGAGATCGAGTTCATCGAAGCCAAGGGAGGTTCGGGCAACGCGGTCTTCGGCGCGATGGCGGATTACCTCGACGGCCAGATCTCCAAGGCGGTGTTGGGTCAGACCATGACCACCGACGACGGCTCATCGCTTGCCCAGGCGCAGGTGCATGAGAACGTGCGCTTCGACATCCTGCGCGCCGACGGCCGACAAGTTGCGACCACTCTCAACCGGGACCTGATCCGACCCTTCATCGCCTTCAACTTCGGGCCCCAGGAGCACTATCCGACCGTCGCCGTCCCGGTCGCCGAGGCCGAGGACATCAAGACCCTGTCCGAAGCGCTCAGCACGCTGGTGCCGCTCGGCCTGCGCGTGCGCTCTTCTGAAGTGCGCGAGAAAATGGGGCTGAGCGAACCCGAGGACGGCGACGACGTTCTTCGCGCGCCGGCGCCGGCAACAACGCCCCAGGCGGCACCTCCCGATGACGGGCAATCGGAGGAGACGGAAGACGAGGCGGCCGAGGACCAGGACGTGACCGCGAGCGCCGCACGGGCCTGCCCACAATGCGGCGGCTTTCATGCAACGGCCGCCGATGCCGACGAGCCGGATGATCTCGACGCGCTCCTGGACGATGCCCTGTCGGAATGGGGCACGGATCTCGCGCCGATGCTCGAGCAGCTTCAGGCGGAGTTCCAGGCGGCAACCTCCTACGAGGATCTCCGAACCCGCCTCGATCGTCTGGCGGGGGCGCTCGACGTCGGTCCCCTGGCGCGGCGCCTTGCAGATCTCGCGATGATCGCGCGCGGGCTTGGCGATGCCGGTTGACGTCCCCGAACAGTTCCTGACCGCCTCGCCGGAGGTCACGCGCTATTTCCGGGAAAAGGGCTCACGGCCGACCTTCGATTGGCGCGACATTGCCCCGGCCGAACATGCCTATGCCTTCACGGTGGCGAAGTCCGCCGGCTTCGACGTCCTGGACGATCTGCGCGCGGCCGTCGATGACGCCATCATCAACCGCGTTCCATTCGAGGAGTTCAGGGCACGCTTGACGCCGACCCTTCAGGCCAAGGGCTGGTGGGGGAAGCGCTTCGCGAAAGATCCAGCCGACGGCGTCTCAAAGATCGTGCAGCTCGGCAGCCCACGTCGGCTGAGGACAATCTATTGGGCAAACATCCGCACCGCCCATGCCGCCGGCGAATGGGAGCGGACCCAGCGCACGAAACGCTTCCTGCCGTATCTGGTCTACACGCTGTCGCTTGCCGAACGCCGCCGGCCGGAGCACCGCGCCTGGGTTGGCGTCATCCTTCCCGTCGATCACCCGTTCTGGGACACCCACTATCCGCCGAATGGTTGGGGCTGCAAATGCGGCGTGCGCCAGGTCTCCCGGCGCGAGGCGGAGCGGCTTGGCTATGATCCGCAGGCCGGTGGTCCTCAGATCGTCATGCGGCCCTGGCGGAACAAGCGCACGGGCCAGACGGTCAACGCGCCGCTTGGCATCGATCCGGGGTGGGACACCAACCCCGGCAAGACACGCGGTCGCAATGTCGCCGAGCTGCTGTCTGGGCGGCTTGGCGATCTGTCGACGCTCGCCCGCCGCGCGGCGATCGCGGACTTCACGGCGTCGCCGGCGTTCAAGGTGTTCGTCCAGGACGCGATCGAGACGGGATTGCATCATGCCGCCCGCGTCCCGGCGCTCAGGGCGCAAGGGCTGTCGGGCTTCGATCTCATCGATGCGCTCCAGGCCGAGCGCCGCTATGCCATGACACGCTTTCCGGTGGCGATCGCACCAGTGCGCTTCGGCGACGACTTTCTGCCCGTCATGATCGATGCGCGCACGATCGGCCACGCGGCGGATCACAGGCGGGTGGTCGACGTGTCAGCCTGGCCGGACTTTGGCGCGATCCTGAAGCGCTCCCGGGTGCGTCGAGATCTCGCCGGCACCTTGCGCGCCTTTGATCCGGAGACCGGCCTGTTCCTGGTGCTCGATCCGCAAGGGAGCCATTGGCGCTTGCGCACGCTCTACCGCCCGCGCGGCAAGGCGCGGCACTTCGACAAGCAGCCTGGAACGGATGTGGAGTGAAGGGCACACGGGCAGAAGGTCGCAAACCCTTCGCTTTCGAAAGCCGAGCGCGCCCGAAGGCTTGATTTGCCCGTGTGCCGGCTTTAATTTTACGAAGAATGCTTGAAGATTGCAAAGAATAGCCGACGGCTTCTGTTATTTTCCTGACGCTACCGCTCTCAAAGTAAGCAGCCCTTAATGAAATCTGAGTTCGGACCGTATGGATTTTTGCAAATATTATAGCTATTTTGAAAACCAATTGTACGGCAGATCACAGTGCTCGATGATTAGAATTGGAGTTTCAGTGTGGCGAGGGGCGTCTCGAGCGGACTAGTGAAAATGAAAAATACTGTTGACGGGCTGCAAATTCTGGCTCCTGACGCTCTTCCGATCCTCGCGGAACTTGATTCCCGCGATGCCAGCCTTTGGCTGATGCCGTCGTTTGCAGAGGTGGCAGGCCCAGAAGCGACCGCTAGGGTGTTGGGCTTGCCCTGGGAACTCGTCCTGAGCGAGACCGCATCGGATGGCCTGCTCAAGTCTGTTGATGCTTTGGATAGCGCAATCGAGTCACCGCTCGTTCGCCGGCGGGGGCTGGTGCACGTCATCGATGTCCCGCCCTCAAATACCGTGCTGCCGCCCCGGAGCCTTCCAATCTTTCTGCTCAACGGCCGCAACGAGGCCGACAACGCAGGGTTTGCCGCTCGTGCACGCCGGATGGAAATGATCATGGAGTTGCAGCAGCGCGGGGTCAGGAACCTCGTGGTGCTCGGCGGACCCGATCTGACGCTGCCGGTTGAACTGGGGCAACTCTGGCAGGACGGATTCCAGTGCGGCCTGACGATCGTCAGCGATGATCCCGAGGCTCGGCAGAAGATCACTGAATGGTGTGCCGACGCGGGGGCGCGGCGGGTAACGCTGCTGCCTGCCTCTGCGGCGCTGCTGTCGGAAGCCCTGCATAGGCGTTATACAGAGCGCGCAGACGACCGGCTCATCATCCGCGTTCGGGACGCACAAGGGAACCGGCACCGGGTTGACCTGTCAGGACGCGATGATCCCGAGCATCCGCTACTGGGCAATTACGAACTTCTCTCTGAGGCCCATCTGGAATACGTGACGCCGGAGGGGTTGAGCTCGGAGGAAATCAACGAGTTCTTCCGGGATCCGTCGGCCTCATGGCGACCCTATGCAGCGCAAATGCCGTGGTCTCGAGACGAGCGCGCCCGGAAGACCTTAACAAAGGCGCTGCGGGACCTCGACCGTAACGGACCGGAGGCCAGCCGGATGTTCTTCATCCGGGCGGAATCCGGAGCAGGGGCGACCACGTTCATCCGCGACCTTGCCTTCGGGGCGGCCATGGACGGGTATCCGGCGCTAATAGCTACCCAAGCTCCCTTTTCCCCCAACGGGCGCGGAGTAGCGAATTTCATCACCTCCTGCTTGAACGGCATCGCTTCAGCCGAAATCGGCAAGGGTTTGCGCCAGTACGAGGCACCTTGGCTGATCGTGTTCGATCGGTCGCAGTGGGAGGGACGCGAAGGGGATATCGCCACTTTTGCCAGGCAGATCACGGAGGCTGGACGTCGAATTTGCATCGTCTTCGTTACCGATGCGCTACTACCGGTCGCCATCTACGCCGAGAAGCGTCTGGAAAATCTGTGCGATCTAACTCATGAGATCTCGCAGGACGCGGCGATGGCCTTGGGCCGGCACCTGAACCAGTTTCTTAAACCACTGGGTACCGCGCGAGATGCCCACGAATGGCAGGCATTCATCAACCACTCTCTCGTCGGCCCCGCGGCAGGGCGCTCGGTATTCTGGATCGCGCTGGCCTTCTGGCTGCAACGGCAAATTGACCTAACCGAAACGGTACAGGGCTGGCTTTACGAACAGTTCCGGCAGAAGGTTGCTGATCATGTGGTGCGGCGCGCGATAGTCGACATCGCCGCCATGAGCACGGTGCGCCAGCTTCTGCCTGAAATACTGCTGCCACGGTCCGAAGACTTTCCGACCCGTGACAAACTCTCTGATCTGCAATCGACCGTCGGATCCTTGGGCGTGGTGCGCCATCGCTTTAACACGGTAAGCCACTGGGCGATGATCCACGATCAACTGGGACGGTTCCTTTTGACCGGCCTGTTTTACGATGCCCCCGCGCGCGCTTCGGCCGGGCTGACTGAGGCGCAGAATCCCGAGCACCTGCGGCTGATGGTTTTAGCGCAGATCGCCTCCAACCCGATGCTTGCGCACCCGGACCTGGTGGAACTGGCCGAAACCTTCGCCACTAGCATCTTCAAGATCGACCCCGGACAAGGCCGCAGCGAGTTCGCCCTCTATTGGCGCGAAGCGCTGGAGGCTCTGGACGCTATGCCGGAAGCATTTCGGATGACCAGCCGGACGTTTCTTCACCATGGCTCGATATCGCGGCGGCGCATCGCAAAAGACGACGTCATGTTCCCGATCACCGATGACGAGCGCGCCGATTTGCTACGGCGCGCTACCGGGGATATCGAAGCCGCGCTGGCTCTTGAGTACGACCCAGGCGGCGAGCCTGACCTGAACCTCTACAATTCGCTCGCTCATGCATATCACGACCTCGCCGAGGTGGAGGCACGTCGCGGAATGCCGGCCGAACAAGTGGTGGCCCTGCGCGCCAAGGCAAACAGGGCGACCCAAAATGCCTACAGGCTGAACCCTGACAATTCCTACGTTCTGGAAGTCTATGCGCGCGACCGGCTCATAGGGGCTGATGAGGATCCGGACGGCGCGG
The DNA here is from genome assembly GCA_002722295.1 of Stappia sp. Lineage (GTDB taxonomy): Bacteria > Pseudomonadota > Alphaproteobacteria > Rhizobiales > Stappiaceae > Stappia. The sequence continues at coordinate 21,723 of PBLF01000024.1, forward strand.
CAAGTGTCGCGCTAGAGGTTTTGGGGATCGTCTACGGGGCCATGCAGCGAGAGACCGCAGAGTTGCGGCGAAACGCACTGTCGCGCCTCGCTGACAAGGCTTTCGAACTGCTGCTTCGTTCAGCCGGGGCGGTGCGTGACACCGAGCCTTCATCTGAAGGCGAGGCAATCCAGCAAGCACTGTCTGCCTTGGGCGAAGGGATAACCAGGCGTGAGGGCATGTCGCTGGATGACTTCCCCCGCGCGAACCGGATCGATGCGGCTGCCCGGTTAGGGCATCCACTGTTGCGGTCCAACGCACAGGCGGTCCGACTGCGCTACATCTTGGCCTGTATGGATCACCCGAAGGACTTCGCCCTGCAACTGGAGTTGCTCGAAACCCTCGACGGCAGCCGGGCGATCCTTTCGCCGCAGCTAGAGCTGGAATTGGCGCTTCTCATGCATCAGAGAAGCCGCCACCACGAGGCATCGCGGCGGTTCCAGAAATTGCGCCAGCTCTGGGCGCGAGGTGAACACTACGTAGAAGTTCCGGACCGTCTCCGCTGGTTGATCGACGAGAGCACGGGGAATAGGCGGCAGGTCCGCGCCCGCATCGCCTCGGGTGGAGACGGAGCACGATTTCATGCCAGGGTCCAAGAACTCCAGAACGACCGGGTCCCGTTTCGTATAGCCGAGTTCGATGGCAACCAACTGCGGCCTGGCATAAATATCAGCGGCCTCATCTCCTTCGGCCATAACGGTCCGCTACTGCGGCCGCTGACGGCAGGTTGAGCGGTGATCGGACTTGTAGAGAGATACGCCAGTGGAAAAGGCTGGAACGTCGGCACGGCTAATGTCCTTGTCGAAGGGACGAGCGATGTCCGCTACCTGCGCCTCGCAAGAGATCTTTGGCAACGCGAGAGCAATCATGACCTCTTCGACTCTGGATTTGCGATATTCGAAGCAGGGCTGAAGGATGATGGCGGCGTTCAAGGGGTAGTGCGAGAGTTGCAGACGCTGCGGCAGATGGCTTCCCAAGACGCAGCAAGTCTAACGACCGAACGAAAGTTCGTGGGGTTGTTTGACAACGACCACGCGGGCCGTAAGCACGCCCGCATGCTCTGCGAGATGGATTTCCGGGTTAAGCACTACCGGGACGTGTTTCTGTTGCATCCGGTCATGCCGGCTTCGAACGGCGTCCTTGGTCCTGAACTGCAGCGCCGTGCTGAGGCGCAGAACAGCAGTTGCGCAGGGCTGGATTGGGAGATTGAGGATTTCCTGCCCGAGGATCTGATCCGGGAGTTCTGCGATGCAAACCAAGGTGCACTGAGCAGCAAGAAGACGATGGCCGGCCGCACACATTTCGAGTTCACGAGGGAAGGCAAGAGGCTTTTACAAGGTTTTGTCGCTGAGGAGGCGAATGTTGATGACATGATAGAGCTCATACGTTTGATCTGCACACTGCGCGACTACCTAGGCTTGGAGCATCAATCAATGCGTCCTTGAACGAGAGCGTTTCAATACGAGGATCGAACGATGAGTTGGTGCTCTAAAGTCTCGAAATTAGGTAATTTGGCGTCTCACATTTCACGCTTCGACTGGCACCCACTCTACGAAGCTTTTTGAATTGACCTTTGATGTATTGAGCCACACGTCTCTTGCAACACGCGAGACGCTTCCAAGCGCGCTCCGCCCCCTCTTACCCGCCGCCATCCCCAAACGTGCGTCCTACCCCCTTTGAAACCCCTTTAACGGCGATCCTGAGGGCGGGGCGGGGCTGACATTTGCAGCCGGCGACGATTTCGGGTGGTTTGAGCTCTTCGACATGACACTGTCAGGGGCGCGAGTGCGGCGAGCGTCACGCACTTTGTGACTGACCTGCCCCCCGGTAGATCCCTCAGTCTGATGTAGAGTCTGCTCAACCGCGAAGGAGCAGACGAATGAGGAAGAGCCGTTTCACCGAGGCGCAGATA
>PBLF01000025.1 GCA_002722295.1 Stappia sp.
CCCATAAACGAGGCGGGTCCGGTTTGTTCGCCAGGGTCGGATACGAGGCGCAAGCCTGCAGGAAACCGTCCGGTTTTCAAAGGCTGGCAACGCTGTTGCCCGGCCCTGGCCGAGCAAATCCCGAAGGGACGTGAAAACGGCTTCGATCTACGGCGTCGAAGCCCTTGGTCGGGCGAAAGGCCCGCCCGGCGTGCTTCTTCTTGCATCTCTTTGCCGTTTTCACGCCGGACATGCCTCGTTTATGAGTCCACACCCTAGGCCCGTGTCAGGCGTACGATCCGCTCCATCATCGCCGGTGGCAGGATGCCGAGATCGCGGTCGGAAATGAGTTCGTCCAGTGAACCGAGGTCGCAGACCTCCGCGACGGAGCGGGTCGCGAACTTGGTGTGATCCACGACCGCGATGGTGCGTTCGCAGCACTCCATCGCCACGCGCTTGATTTCCGCGTCATCGAAGGTGGTGGCCGAAAGGCTGGTGCCCGCCACGCCATCCGCTCCGAGAAAGTAGATGTCGGCGCGAAGACTTGCCAGCGTCTGCCGCGCCCATGTGCCGGTGAGGCTGTAGTAGCCGTTGCGCACCTGCCCGCCGACCACGAGAACGTCGGTACGCCCCACGGCCGCGGCTTCCGCCACCTTGAGGTCGAGCGCGACCACCGTCACCCGGCGGCCGGCAAGGGCCTGCGCCACCGCGAGGGCGGTGGTGCCAGCGTCAAGGAGGACGATCTGCCCGTCGTTGACCCGGCTGGCGGCTTCGGCGCCGATGCGCCGCTTGGCGCCCTGGTTGTGGCGCAGCTTCTCGAGCAGAAGCGGTTCCGGGGCGACGCCCGTCGCTTCCTTCGCCACGACGCCGCCATGGGTGCGCGAGACGATCCCCGCCTTTTCAAGGATCGTGAGATCGCGCCGGACGGTGGGAAGCGAGATGTCCAGCAGGCCGGCAAGTTCGGCGGTGCCCACGTGCCTGCGCTCCCGGATCACCTCGATCATCTGCTGCTGCCGCTCGTGAGGAAAACGCGGACGCGATCCCGGCATCAATAACTCCCTGAAAAAACACATCGTGAAACATGGCGAGGATATATGTCAAATTGCACAGGTCGGCCCCGCGGAACCCCGTGAAAACGGCAAAACGGGTCAGAACGGCAGCGGGGCGTTGTCCTTGACCTCCTTCATGACAAAGAAGGTTCGCGTCTGGCGCACGCCCGGCAGCGCGATCAGCGTCTGGCCGTGCAGCCGGTTGAAGTCGTTCATGTCGCCGACCCGGATCTTGAGCAGATAGTCGAAATCGCCGGCGACCAGCGCGCAGTCGAGAACGAACGGAAGACCGGCCACCGCCTCCTCGAAAGCGGCGAAACTGTCAGGCGTCGACCGGTCGAGGACGACGCCGACCATCGCGACCGCGCCGAGGCCGACGGCATGCGGGGCGACCTGCGCGCGCACGCCGGTGATGTAGCCATCCTCGAACAGCCGCTGGGTACGTCGGTGGCAGGTCGGCGCGCTCACGTTCACCTTGCTGGCGAGATCGGCGTTTGAAAGCCGTCCGTCCTCCTGCAGGGCCCGCAGGATGTTGCGGTCGATCCGGTCCAGATCCGGTGTGAAAGGATCTTTCATTAATAGGCAGTCTTTCGGAAGATATTTGGATTTCTGATTTCACGCATCCTGATACGGAAAAACTTTCGTTGCAAGTTCGAAAGCCCCTTTCGCGGTCATTCTGATAGGGTCCCGTCCCGTGATTGCCGGCCCTTCAGGAGACCCGCCCATGCTGGAAGAATTCGAACGTTACCCGCTCACCTTCGGTCCCACGCCGATCGAGCACCTGCCGCGTCTGACGGACGCGCTCGGCGGCAAGGTCGAGATCTATGCCAAGCGCGAGGACTGCAACTCGGGTCTCGCCATGGGCGGCAACAAGCTGCGCAAGCTCGAGTACATCGTTCCCGACGCGATCGCGTCCGGCGCGGACACGCTCGTCTCCATCGGCGGCGTGCAGTCCAACCACACCCGCATGGTCGCGGCGACCGCCGCCAAGATCGGCATGAAGTGCGTGGTGGTGCAGGAAAAGTGGGTTCCCCACTATGACGCGGTCTACGACCGTGTCGGCAACATCCTGATGACCCGCCTGATGGGCGCCGACAGCCGCCTCGTCGAGGATGGCTTCGACATCGGCATCCGCCAGAGCTGGGAAGACGCGATGCAGTCCGTGCGCGATGCCGGCGGCGTTCCCTATGGCATCCCCGCCGGTGCCTCGGTGCACAAGTATGGCGCGCTTGGCTACGTCGGTTTCGCCGAGGAAGTGGCGAAGCAGGAAGAGGAGCTGGGCTTCAAGTTCGACTATATCGTCGTCTGCGTGGTCACCGGTTCCACCCAGGGCGGCATGATCGTCGGCTTCGCGGCGCAGGACCGTGCCGACCGCGTGATCGGCATCGATGCCTCCGCCACCCCGGAGCAGACGCGCACGCAGGTCCGTGAGATCGTCGACAACACCGCCGACCTGGTGAAGCTCGGCCGCAAGGTGCGTGACGATGAGATCGTCATTCTCGAGGACTATGCCTATCCGGCCTACGGTGTTCCTTCCGAGGAGACCAACGAGGCGATCCGCCTTGCGGCGCGCACCGAGGCGATGATCACGGACCCGGTCTACGAGGGCAAGTCCATGCAGGGCATGATCGACCTGGTGCAGAAGGGGTATTTCCCCGAGGGCTCCAAGGTTCTCTACGCCCACCTCGGCGGCGCTCCGGCGCTCAACGGCTACAGCTACTACTACCGCGAGGGCTAAGGCCCCGCAGTTGCCCTCTTCCTCCCGGAAGACCCGAGAGGCACCCGGTCAACGATCACCGGGTGCTTGCCTGCGGCACGCGCGATCCCCTCGGCGCGTGCCGCTTTTTCATGTGCCGTCGAAGGGCGCGTGAAGGACCCGTCCGCCTTGACAGCGCAGCGGCGCGGCGGCCATCTGGCGTGCGGCAGGATACTCTTGCCGGCCCGTCGGGAAGCCGTCCGGGCATGAGGCGGGACGGCGCGGAGCGAGAGGGCGGCCATGGACAGCAAGCGGTTCACCTCCGCCCTGACACTGCGGCACATGCGGATCATCGCGGCGCTTGCGGAACTTGGTCTCGTGGCGCGGGTGGCTGAGTTCCTGGGCGTTACCCAGCCGGCGGTGTCCAAGCAGATCACGGAGCTGGAAAGCCTCGTCGGCGTGCCCATCGTCTCGCGGGACCGGAACCGGCTGCATCTGACGCCGGTCGGACGGCGGCTGGCCGAACATGCGCGCCAGGTGCTCAACCAGATCGACCGGGCCGCCTTCGACCTCTCGGCCATGGCGAGCGGGGTGTCCGGAACGGTCTCGATCGGCGTGGTGAGCTCGCTCGCGCCCACGCTTCTGCCGCCCGCCATCGCATTGTTCAAGCGCAGCGCGCCCGCCGCAAGCCTTGCCGTCACCGAAGGCCATTTCAATGCGTTGCGCCCGCGGCTCGAGGCGGGAAAGCTCGACCTTGTCATCGCGCGGGTGTGGCATCCGGGCGATCTCCCCGGGATCGAGCAGAGCGTGCTGATGAGCGAGCCGGTGGTGGTGGTGACGGGCCCGGGTCACCCGCTCGCACGCCATCCCGGGATCGCGTGGCCGGATCTTTCCGAGTGCCTCTGGCTCCTGCCGCAGTCGGATTCCGTGGCGCGTCACGCCTTGCAGGCCTTTTTTGTCGAGGTGGGCCTGTCCCCGCCGGAAAACACCATCGACTCCGTGTCCCTGACCCTCAACGTGGAACTGATGCACCTCACCCAGGCGGTGGGCATCTTCCCGCTTGCGCTCGCCCGGCGTCACGCGCTGCGCGGCGATCTCGTCATTCTGCCGCTCGACACCAACGGCCTGCTGTCGGAAGCCCGCTGCTTCTGGCGCCGGGGGCAGTTCGAGACCAACGGCACCGCGGATCTGTTCCTCACCTGCCTGCGCGAAACATCCGCATCTTAGCGCCTGGAAGTATTCCTTCCGGTTATTGTTTGTGTCTCATAACTCATTATTTCTCCCGTCTCCTCCTGTATAGCCTTAACAAAAGGAAAGATCTCGGGAGGGGTCCTGACATGAAATTGCAATCTCCCGCGTGCGGAGGGCACGTGGCGTGAGCACGTCGTCGCTTGCGGAATTGCCGGCGCGCGACCTCGTTGCGGGGTTTGCCGCGAGGCGCTTCACGCCCTCGGATGTCGTCGAGGCATGCCTCGCGCGCATCGCCGACCTTGGCCCGTCGATCAACGCGCTGACCGCGATCGATGCCGAGGGCGCGCGCGTCGCCGCGCGTGCATCGGATGCGCGCTGGGCGGCTGGAACGCCGCTTGGTCCCCTCGACGGGCTGCCCATCGGCGTCAAGGATCTGCAGGACGCCGCCGGCTTTCTCACCACCCATGGAAGCCCGCGCTTTCGCGCCAATGTCGCCAGGGCCGACCTCCTCATGGTGTCGCGGCTGCGCGCGGCGGGCTCCATCGTGCTCGCCAAGACCAACGTGCCCGAATTCGGCGCTGGCGGAAACTCGCGCAATCCCGTGTGGGGCGCGACCGGCAATCCGTTCGATCCGCGTCTTCTCGCCGGCGGTTCGTCGGGCGGATCGGCGGCCGCGCTCGCGGTCGACCTCCTGCCGCTGTGCACCGGCTCCGACACCGGCGGCTCCCTGCGCCTGCCGGCGGCGCTTTGCGGCATCGTCGGATATCGCCCTTCGGCCGACGTGGTGGCCCATCCCGCCCGTCCGCTCGGCTGGTCGACCATCTCGGTGCTCGGCCCCATGGCCCGCGACATGGACGACCTCCTGCTCATGCTGCGCGTGATCCAGGGGCAGGATCCGGACGATCCCCTGTCGTCGCCGGCGCCCGCCAACCGTTTCGCCCATGTCGATGCCAGGCCGCTCGGCACGCTACGGGTCGGCTACAGCGAGGATTTCGGCGGCGTGCCGGTGGATCCGGGCATTCGCGAGACCTTCCGCAGCCGCATCGCCGCCATCGCGCCGCATGTGGCGGAGTGCCGCGAGATCGACATGGCGCTCGGCGACATGGACCGGACCTTCGACATCCTGCGCGCGGAGAGCTTTCTCGCCGCCTTCGGCAAGGCCTATGCGGATGCGCCCGAAACCTTCGGACCCCATATCGCGGCCAACGTGAAGCTCGGAGAGGGTTTCACGCTCGCCGACCGGGCCTGGGCGCACGCGGAGCAGACGCGCATCCTGCGTGCCTTCAATGCCCGCATGCGCGACGTCGACGTGGTATTGATGCCGACGGTGCCGGTGTCGCCCTTCCCGTGGAGCGACCACTACCCGGCGGAGATCGACGGTCGGAAGATGGATATCTACTATCGCTGGCTGGCCCTGACCTATCGCGGCTCCCTGTCGGGCGGTCCCGCGCTGACCCTGCCGGCCGGGCGGGATCATGCCGGGATGCCCTTCGGCCTGCAGGTTCTTGGCCCCGTGCGGAGCGACGAGGGGCTCCTGTCGGCGGGTCTTGCGCTGGAGTCGCTGCTTGCGGCCAGCCCCGGGACGGCGCGCCCGCGCCCGGACCTGGAGCGCCTGCGGGCCTCGCGGGTCGACCTCACGTCTATCGTCACCCATCCGGCGGCGGGGGAGGGGCCGGGAGACGGCACCGCCGCCGTCACCGCCGTCTGACGGGGTCCGTGCATGTGGATCGTCGCCCTTGTCTTCGCCGTCCTGCTGCTGAGCGGCACCGCCTTCGCCTATCTGATGGGCGCGGTGTCGGTGGTCTCGTTCCTCGTCGCGGACAAGGCGCCGTATCTCTCGATCCTGCCCCAGCGCATCTTCGCCCAGCTTGACGTCTTCGCCTTCATGGCGATGCCGCTCTTCATCCTGACGGCGGAGATCATGAGCCGGGCGGGCGTGACGCGCAGCCTGATCGATTTCGCCCTGTCGCTGGTCGGCCGGTTTCGCGGCGGGCTCGGCCACGTCAACATCCTGACCTCGGTCTTCTTCGCCGGCATTTCGGGCTCCGCCGTGGCGGATTCCGCCGCCCTGTCGCGCACCTTCGTGCCGGCGATGGCCGAGCGTGGCTACGACCGGGTCTATGCCGGCGCGGTAACGGCCGCCTCGTCGATGATCGGGCCGATCATCCCGCCCTCGATCATCATGATCATCTACGGTGGCCTGACCGGCGCCTCGGTCGCGGCCCTGTTCGTCGCGGGCGTCGTGCCGGGCCTGCTGCTCGCCGCCGCGCTCATGCTGCTCAATGCGGGGATCGCGCACTGGAAGGGGCATCCCGGCGGCAGCAACGAGGGGATGCCACGCTTCTGGCCGAGCCTGTTGCGCGCCGCCCCGGCGCTCTGCCTGCCGGTGGTCATCCTGGGATCGCTGGTCTTCGGTTTCGCGACGCCGACGGAAGGTTCCGCGCTAGCCGTCCTCTGCGCGCTCGCCGCTGGCAGCTTCTACGAGGGGATCCGCTTCAGGATGCTCGTGGAGGCCCTCGAGGCGACGGCGAGGCTCACCGGCACGATCTTCATCATCCTGGCCGCGATCTCGGTGCTCGGCTATCTCGCCGGCCAGATGGGCTGGTCGCAGGCGCTCGCCGGGTGGGTGGAGAGTTTCGGGCTGACCGGCACGCGCTATCTGTTCTTCCTGCTGGCGGTGTTTCTCATCGCCGGCATGTTCATGGACACACCCGTCGCCCTGTCGCTGCTCGTGCCGCTCTTCGCCCCGCAGGCGCTGGCCCAGGGCATCGACCCGGTGCACCTGGGCATCGTGCTGAGCTTCAACCTCTGCATCGGCCTCATCACGCCGCCGCTGGGCAAGTGCCTTGTGGTCGTGGCGGCGCTGACCGGGGTCAACTACTGGCGCCTTGCCGTGGCGACGCTGCCTTTCGTGGCCGTGCAGGTTCTGCTTCTGGCGGCTCTCGCCTATTGGCCCGAACTGAGCCTGGCGTTGCCGCGCGCCTTTGGATTTTCCGTGAACTGACCGACATTCAAGAGACGTGGGACGTATGGGAGGAATGAGGATGAACTTCAAGATTGCCGCGCTCGCGGCCGTACTTCTCGCCGCCGGGCCTGCCCAGGCCGAGGTGAAGATCGCGCTCGACACCAAGCCGGATCTGGAGACGTCGGGCTCCTACAATTGGGCCCACGCCTTTGGCGAGGCGCTCACCGCCGCCGGCATGGAGGTGCGCGAGATGCCGCGCGGGTCCATCGGCGACGAGGCGGAGAAGCTCGACCAGCTCTCGCTCGGACTGCTGGAGGTCTCCCTGTCCGACGTGCGCTCCGTGGGCCAGATCGATCCCTTCATCTACGGTGTCCGCCTGCCCTACATCTTCGATGACGTCGATCACATGTACCGGGCCCTGGACGAGGGCAATGTGCTCGACCGGGTCAATGAGGCGATCGCCGGCCAGGATGTGAAGCTCCTGGCGCTCGTTCCGCTTGGGCCGTCCTCGGGCATCATCACCACGTCCAAGGCGGTGCGCTCGCCCGCCGACATGCAGGGCCTGCGCATGCGCGCGCTCGACGACGCCCAGATCGCGCTCTACCAGGCCTGGGGCGCGTTCGGCGTGATCGTGCCCTGGTCGGATGTGCCGGCGGGCCTGCAGACCGGCATCGTCGACGGCTACCTGAACTCCGCCTTCGTGCCGATCATGTTCGGCCAGACCGACATCGTGAAGAACTTCTCCGACGCAGGCGTCATCATTCCGCTGCGCGCGGTGATGGTCTCCAAGGGCTGGTACGACGGCCTGTCGGACGAGGATCGTGCCGCCGTCGACAAGGCGGTGGAGACGGCCGACACCGCGACCCGCGCCTGGCTCGACCGCGTCGCGGTGAGCTCGCTGGAGGCACTCGAGGCGGCCGGTGTCACCGTGCAGCGCCTGAGTGCGGAAGAGCGTGCCGCCTTCCGCGATCTCTCGAAGCAGGTCTACACCTCGGACCTCATGCCGGCGGACGCGGTCAAGGCCTGGACCGACCTCACCGGCAGCACCCGCTGATCAAGGGCGTGGGGCCGGGTCGTCCGGCCCCCGCATCCCGCCGCAGCGGCGGGGCACGACGAGGAGCATGAGCATGCGCGGTTTCGTCATTGGCCTCAGCAACGCCATTCACGCGGTTGCCCGCCGGGTCGCGGTGCTGGCGATCGTCGTGATGTTCGCGACCGTGATGCTTCAGATCATCGCCCGGTATGTGTTCGACGCCCCGCCCGTGTGGACCGAGGACATCGCGCGCTACATGATGGTCTGGACCGGCCTGCTGGGGGCCACGCTGTCCTTCAAGGACCGCTCGGATGCGGTGCTGCTGAACAACGTGTTTCCGCGTCGCCCGCGCCTGTTCGCCTTTCTCGCCGAGGCCATTCGCAGCGCTGCCGTCATCACGTTCGCCGGGCCGGTGCTGTGGTACAGCTTCATCGGCCTGCGCGGTGGCTTCGCCAAGGGCTATCTCGCCCGCCAGGCGACGCTGACGGCCGATACGCTCGGCATCCCCATGGTGTGGATCGCCGTGGCCGTGCCGCTCTCGATGGCCATCATCCTGGTGCATCTGGCCGCCCGCTGGGCGGAGCCGGAGACAACCTGACAGCCTTGCCGCGTCGTGCCGCCTCGGGCGGCGCGACGGCGACGGCTCACGCGGCCTTGTCGAGTGCGGCCCCGTCCGGCGCGTCGAGCAGCGCGTGCACCCGTCCGCGCACCTTTTCCGCGGCTTCCTCGCGCACCGGCCCATAGCCGCGGATCTCCATGACGAGCGTCAGGATCTCCTCCGTTCGGGCCGGCCCGAGGCGGTCGTGGTCTCGCGCCAGCCTTTCCAGAAGGGCCTCGAACCACGCGAGAAGCTCCCGGTCGAGCTTGCGGTCGGCCGTGCGCGCGAAGGGATCGAACGGCGTGCCGCGCAGTCCCTTCAGGCGCGCGAGCACCTTCAGCGCCGGCGTCATCCAGGACCCGAAGCGGCGCTTGCGCGGACGCCCGCGAGCGTCCACCCCACCAGGCAGGAGCGGCGGCGCGAAGTGGTAGGCCACCTTGAAGTCACCCTCGAAGGTGTCCTTCAGCCTGTCCTGGAACCCGGTCTGCGTGTGCAGGCGCGCGACCTCGTATTCGTCCTTGATCGCCATCATCTTGAAGAGGCTCCGCGCGGCCGCCGCCATGAGGCTGTCCGGTGCGTTCGCGCCGAGGCTCACTCGGAAGGCGTCCAGGCGTGCCAGATAGCGGCGCGCATAGGCGCGGTTCTGATAGCCCTCAAGGAACTCCGCCCGCCGGGCGATGATCTCCTCCGCCGTCTCCGCGAACCGGGTCTTCGGACGCAGCGCGCGCGTCACCGCCTCGGGCCGCGCGGCAAGGAGGCGCCCGAGCTCGAAGGCCCTGAGGTTGGCGGGAACGGCGGTGCCGTTGAGCTCGATGGCCCTTTGCATGGCCGCATGTCCGACCGGCACCATGCCGCGCTGCCAGGCGGCGCCCAGCAGGATCATGTTGGCGAAGATCGCGTCGCCCATGACCTCTTCCGACAGCCGGTTGACGTCTTCCGCCCACAGGTTGGCAGCGCCCACCGTCCGTGCCACCAGCACCTCGCGTTCGTCGATGCGCAGGCTCGCGTCGCGGTCGAGCACGATGTCGCCGGTGGGGATCTCGGCCCGGTTCAGGACGGTCCGGCAACCGTCCCGCAGAAGCTGCGAGGCCTTGGGCGAGGAGGCGACCACCGCGTCGCAGGCGATTGCCGCGTCCGCCGAGCCGTTTTCGATCCGCACCTGGTTGATCGCGTCCGGCGTTTTGGCGAGACGCACGTAGCCGAGCACGGTTCCCCATTTCTGGGCGAAGCCGGTGAAATCGAGCACGCTCGCGCCCTTGCCCTCCAGATGCGCGGCCATGGTGACGAGCGCGCCCAGGGTGACGACTCCGGTGCCGCCGACACCTGCGACCAGCAGGTCGAACGGCTCGTCGAGGGACGGCATCTCGGGGGCGGGCAGGGTGCTCGCGAGGCCGGCGATGTCGAGGTCGAGCCCGCTCTTCCTGCGCCGTTTCGCGCCTTCCACCGTGACGAAGCTCGGACAGAAGCCGTTGAGGCAGGAAAAGTCCTTGTTGCAGGTGGACAGGTTGATCTGCCGCTTGCGGCCGAATTCGGTCTGAAGCGGCTCCACGCTCAGGCAGTTGCTTTCCACCGAGCAGTCGCCGCAGCCCTCGCACACGAGGTCGTTGATGACGGCGAAACGGTCCGGGTCCTCCGCCGTGCCGCGCTTGCGCCGGCGGCGTTTCTCCGTGGCGCAGGTCTGTTCGTAGATGAGCACGCTCACGCCCGTCACCTCGCGCAGCTCGCGCTGCACGGCGTCCATCTCGGAGCGGTCGTGGAAGGTCGTTCCGAAGGGAAACTCGCTGGCGGCGAATTTCGTCAGGTCGTCGGAAACGAGCGCGATCCGCTCCACCCCTTCCGCGCGGCAGGTCTGGGCGATGCCGGAGACGCTGACCGGCCCGTCCACCGGCTGGCCGCCGGTCATGGCGACCGCATCGTTGTAGAGGATCTTGTAGGTGATGTTGGTCCTGGCCGCGACCGCCTGGCGGATGGCGAGACTGCCCGAATGATACCAGGTGCCCTCGCCGAGGTTCTGGAACACGTGCCTGTTGCCGGAGAAGCGGGAGGCCGCGACCCAGGGCACGCCCTCGCCGCCCATCTGGGCATAGCCGGCGGTGTTGCGGTTCATCCAGCTCGCCATGACGTGGCAGCCGATGCCGGAGTTGGCGGTGCTGCCGTCCGGCACCTTGGTGGAGGTGTTGTGCGGGCAACCCGAGCAGAAATAGGGGGTGCGGGTCGCGCCGGGCAGCGTCAGGTGGGGCACCGGACGGCTGGTCAGGGCCCTGGCCCGCTCGGGCAGGTTTTCCCCGGGAAAGAACCTGTCCAGCCGGTCCGCGACGATCGGGGCGAGCGACAGCGGGCTCAATTCGCCGGTCCAGGGGATCAGCGGATCGCCGGCCGCGCGGTGCTTGCCGACCATCTTCTCCGGCTTGCTGCCCGGCCAGTCGTAGAAATATTCCTTGAACTGGCTCTCGATGATGCCGCGCTTTTCCTCGACCACGAGGACCTCGCGCTTGCCGCGCACAAAGGCAAGGGCGTCGCGTCGCGCCAGCGGCCACACCATGCCGACCTTGTAGATGTCGATGCCGAGCCGCCGGCATGCCGCCTCGTCGAGACCGAGCAGGCGCAGCGCCTCCATCAGGTCGAGATGCCCCTTGCCGGTCGTGACGATGCCGAAGCCCGCGTCCTCGATGTCATAGATGCGCCGGTCGATCGGGTTCGCCTCGACGAAGGCCTCGACGGCGGCGAGCTTCGCCTCGATGCGCGTCTCGATCTCCGCGCTCGGCAGGTCGGACATGCGCACGTGCAGTCCGCCCGGCGGTGGCGTGAACTCAGGCAGGGTGAAGGCCCGGTCGCCGGGCAGTTCCACCGACTGGCCCGATTCCACCGTCTCCGAGATCGCCTTGAAGCCGACCCAGGTGCCGGAGAAGCGCGACAGCGCCAGTCCGTATTCGCCGAAGGAGAGATATTCCGCGACCGTGGCCGGGTTCAGCGTCGGCATGAACCAGGACATGAAGGCCACGTCCGACTGGTGAGGCATGGAGGAGGAGACGCAGCCGTGGTCGTCGCCGGCGACTACCAGCACACCGCCCTTCGGCGCGGAGCCGTAGGCGTTGCCGTGTTTCAGCGCGTCGCCGGAGCGGTCGACGCCCGGTCCCTTGCCGTACCACATGGAGAACACGCCCTCGACCTCGCAGAGCGGGTCGAGGCTCGCCTGTTGCGCGCCGAGAACCGCCGTCGCGCCGAGGTCCTCGTTGACGGCGGGCATGAACTCGATCTTCTCGCCCTTGAGCAGGTCGCGGCAGCGCCACATCTCCAGGTCGACACCGCCGAGCGGCGATCCGCGATAGCCGGACACGAAACCGGCGGTCTTCAGCCCGGCCGCGCGGTCGCGTCGCGCCTGGTCGAACAGGATGCGCACCAGCGCCTGCGTGCCGGTCAGGAAGACACGGCCCGTGCGGCGGGTGTAGCGGTCGGAAAGCCGGTACGCGTCGAGATTGCGGGGGTCGACTCCCATGGCAACATCCTCCCGAAGTGTCTGGATCGTCCTAGGGTCTGCCGGTTGACCTGAAAAATCTGACCAAATAACCGGATAGTCCTGTAGTGTTCCGGTATGGCATTTCAGATTTTGGTATGTTTATGGAAGATGTGACCGAAGGCGGCCTCGGCCGCGCCGATCTGAAGCTCATCGAGCTTCTGGCGCGCGACAGCCGCATCTCCAATGCCGACCTCGCGCGCGAGGCGGGCCTTTCCCCGTCGTCCTGCTGGCGGCGGGTGAAGGTGCTCGAGGAGGCGGGCGTCATCCGCCGGTTTTCCGTCGTTCTCGACGAGGAAAAGCTCGGACTCACTTTCAAGGCCATCGTGCATGTGCATCTGACGCGTCATGATCCCGAGCAGCTTGCCGGTTTCATCCGCGCGGTGCAGACCAAGCAGGAGGTGCGCGAGTGCTACGCAACCACCGGCCAGGCCGACTACCATCTCGTGGTCCAGTGCCGGGATCTCGCCGCCTACAACCGCTTCCTCGAGGAATTCCTGTTCCGCCTGCCGGCGGTCGCCAGCGCCCAGACCAACCTGGTGCTGCGCTCCATCAAGACCTGGGACGGGATCTGAGGAGAGGGCGGGGCGGCAGCCCGCCGGCCGCCGCCCGTCCCGGTCGCGTTCTCAGGCCGCGCGGCGCCCCGCCGGCACCGGCCTGTGGCTTTCGTCGACGGCGACCATCACGAAGCGGCCCGTGCCGCAGGCGCGCCGTTTCCCGCTCAGCAGCGTTTCCGCCTGCAGCTCGACGTCCACCGTCATGGAACTGCGCCCGGTGGCGGTGATGCGCGGCCTGAGTTCCAGCACCTCTCCGGCACGCACCTCGCTGGTGAAGTCCACCCGCTCGCCAGCCCGAAGCACCACCGGCTTGCGGCAATGCCGGGTCGCGGTGACGAAGGCGGCCTTGCCCATGGCGGCGAGCGCCTCTCCGCCATGCAGGGAGCCGTAGTGGCTGGTGAGATCGGGAAACACCATCTCGACCATCGCCGAGGCGTCTTCCGCATCCGGCCGAACCTCGCGCATCGGCGGCAAGCGGCCGCCGAGCCCCGCAAGGCGCTCGCCGACGCCGACCATGTGGAACGTTCCGCGTCCAACGCGCCGTCGCTCGCCGGACAGCAGCGCCTCGGCGACGAGGTCCACCTCCACCGACAGCGAGGTCCGCCCGACGCGGGCGACACGGCCCGTCAGTTCGATGATGTCGCCAAGCGTCGCGGGCGTCTCGAAGTCGATGCGCTCGCAGGAGGCGGTGACGAAGTCGACGGGAGCGTGGCGCGCGGCGGTGATGAAGGCCACCTTGTCCATCTGCGACAGGCCGACGCCGCCGAACAGGGTGCCGTGGTGGTTGGTGTCGCCGGGAAAGACGATGTCCACCAGCCGCGTTGTGGCGGGCGCGCTCATTCCGCCGCCTCGCTGAGTTCGGCGCGGATCTCGCGCGCCGCCGCAACCATGTTGGCAAGGGCGGCCCGCACCTCCGGCCAGCCGCGCGTCTTCAGGCCGCAGTCCGGATTGACCCAGAGCTGGTCGTCGGCAAGCCGTTCGCGGGCGAGGCGCAGCAGCTCCGCCATTTCCTCGACCGGAGGCACGCGCGGCGAGTGGATGTCGTAGACGCCCGGGCCGATCTCGTTGGGATAGGCCCCTGCGCGGAATGCGCCGAGAAGCTCCATGTGCGAGCGCGAGGTCTCGATGGAAATCACGTCCGCGTCCATCCCGGCGATGGCGTCCAGAATGTCGTTGAACTCCGAGTAGCACATGTGGGTGTGGATCTGGGTCTCGTCCGAGACCACGCAGGCGGAGAGGCGGAAGGCCTCCGTCGCCCAGTCGAGATACGCCGGCCAGTCGTCCTTTCGCAGCGGCAGCCCCTCGCGCAGCGCGGCCTCGTCGATCTGGATGATCCGCGCGCCGGCGGCCTCCAGTTCGCGCACCTCGTCGCGGATCGCCAGCGCGATCTGGCGGCACACGGTCTCGCGCGGCAGGTCGTCGCGCACGAACGACCAGTTCAGGATCGTTACGGGACCGGTGAGCATTCCCTTGAGTGGCTTGCGTGTCAGCGCCTGCGCCTGCTGCCACCTTGCCACGGTCATCGGCTTCGGACGGGCCACGTCGCCATAGACGATCGGCGGGCGCACGCAGCGCGACCCGTAGCTCTGCACCCAGGCGTTGCGGGTGAAGGCGAAGCCCGACAGCCGTTCGCCGAAGTACTGGACCATGTCGTTTCGCTCGAACTCGCCATGGACCAGAACGTCGAGGCCGATTTCCTCCTGGAAACGGATGGCCCGCGCGGTCTCCTCCGCGAGGAAATGCTCGTAGTCGCCGTCCGAGAGCCTGCCCCTGGCATGGGCCGCGCGTGCCTTGCGCACCTCCGCCGTCTGCGGGAAGGACCCGATCGTGGTCGTGGGAAATGCGGGCAGGTCGAGGAGCCGCCTCTGTCGTTCGGCGCGGTCCGCGAAAGGGCTCTCGCGCCGGCTCATCCGTGGGGTGACGGCGGCAAGTCGCGCGGCAACGGCCGCGTCATGCACGTGCGGCGAGGCCGCACGCGACGCCACGGCGGCATGGGAAGCGGCAAGGGCCTCGCCGACCGCGTCCCGTCCGCTTTGCAGTGCCGTCGCGATCACCTGCAGCTCTTCCATCTTCTGCACGCCGAAGGCGAGCCAGCTCGCGATCTCGGGATCGAGGTCGTCTTCCTGCGCCAGATCGACCGGCACGTGCAGCAGCGAGCACGACGGCGCGATCTCGATCCGGTCGGACCTGCGGGTCGCCAGCACCGGCTCCAGCCGGTCGAGCAGGGCAGAAAGGTCTGTCCGCCAGACGTTGCGCCCGTTCACCACCCCGAGAGACAGCAACATCTCGCGCGGCGCCCTTTCGACGAGTGGGACGAGCTGTCCGGGTGCGCGGACCAGGTCGGCGTGCAGGCCGGCGACCGGCAGCGAGACGGCAAGGTCGAGCGCGTCGCCAAGCGGGCCGAAGTAGGTCGCCAGCAGGACGCGGATGTCCGGCACCGCGCGTGCGAAGGCCGAATAGGCCCGGTGCAGGGCGGTGCGCGTCGGTGCGTCGATGTCGCCCGCCAGGCAGGGTTCGTCGATCTGCACCCAGTCGGCGCCGACCTCGGCAAGCCGTGCGAGAAGGTCCGCATAGACCGGGACAAGCCGGTCGAGCAGGGCGAGCGGATTGACGTCGGGCGTCGCCGCCTTGGCCAGCTTGAGGAAGGTGACGGGGCCAAGCAGCACCGGTCGTGTGTGATAGCCGAGCGCCTTGGCCTCCAGGAAATGGTCGAGCGGCTTGGTGTCGGCAAGCGTGAAGCGCTGGTCGCCGGTGAGTTCCGGCACGAGATAGTGGTAGTTGGTGTCGAACCACTTGGTCATTTCCAGCGCCGCGACACCGCCTTCCCGGGGTGTGCCGCCGTGCCCGGCATGGCCGCAGCCATCGGCGTCCGGGCTTCTGCCGGCGCTTGAGGTGCCGCGTGCCATGGCGAAACGGGTTGCGAGCGGCACGGGCCCGCCCGACCAGCCGAAGCGCTCGGGAATCGCGCCGACCATGACCGCCGTGTCGAGCACGTGGTCGTAGAGCGAGAAGTCGCCGCTCGGGATCTGGGTGATGCCGAGCGCGTGCTGTCGTGCCCAACCGGCCGCGCGCAGGGCGGCGGCGGTCTCCTCGAGCGCCGTCTCCTCGAGACGGCCTGCCCAATGGGCCTCGAGTGCGGATTTCAGCTCGCGGCGCGGACCGATCCGCGGGACGCCGAGCGTGGCTGTTGCCAGGGAATGTATGGGAAGCGAAACGGAAGCCATCGGCTTGAACCCCAAATGTTGGGGGCAAAGGCCGAGCGGACGTGTGCGGGCACGCGAGCGGAAGGAGCCTCCCGCACGGCCGCATACGCACCACCGGGACACCCCGCCCAGGGACGATCATGATGACGTGGCAGGTCTCCTGGCTCGCGGGTCGTCGCGCGCATCCTGCCTTCCCGGGAGTGGCCGTGGCCGGTCCCAGTGGCGTGAACGGATGCGGGCTCGCCGCTTACAGTTGCGGGGGCAGCTCCGGCCTTGCCATGTCGCCATGGCGCACCGGATTCCCTCTTGGCCATCACGACACCGGCAGGCGGCGCGACGGAACCACGACGCCACCAGACTGCGCCCGTCGTTCGCCTCTGTCAAGATGATATAAAGAAATGTTTATGTGTTTATATTGACCTTGAGGGCCGGTGCGGAAACCCTGTGTCCCGCGTCTATTTCCCTTCCAGGGCGAAGGCGGCGAGCACCTCGCCCACAAGCGGATTCGGAAACCGGCGATGCAGCGTCACGGCAAAGAACCGCTCGCTGATTCCCTCCAGCCGATGCAGCTCGGCCAGTGTTCCGGCCGCCAGTTCGTCCCGCACCACGATCGGGGCGAGCACGGCAAGGCCCACCTTCTCGCGCGCGAGAAGGCGCAGCATGGCCATGTCGTCGGCCTCGGCCGCGATCCTCGGCATGACCCCGAGCCTACCGGTCAGCACGTCGAAGGACGCGCGCAGGGCCGCCTCCGGTGTCGGCAGGATCAGCGGTTCGCTCGCCAGCAGGTCGGCAAGCGCGCGGCCCGCGAACTCGGGCGGTCCGACAAGACTCACGGGCTGTTCCGAAAGGGCGTGCACCAGATAGGGGCTCGCTGCATCGCGTCCGGGCACTAGGTTCGTCAGCACCACGTCGAGCGACAAGGCCTCGAGGGCGCGCAGCAGGTCCGCCTGTGAGCCCGAGCGCAGGATCACTTCCACGTCGGACCGCCCGGCAAGCGGCATCAGGAAGCGGAGCTGGAAATTGCGCGACAGCGTCGCGAGCGCGCCGACCCGCAGCGCGCGCCGCACGTTGCCCGTGTTGCGCAGCGTGGCCGTCAGGTCGTCCGCCGTGCGGAAGATCGCTTCCGCGTGGTCGAGGGCGATCCGTCCGGCCTCGCTGAGCACGAGGCCGCGCCCGCGCCGCTCGAACAGGTCATGGCCGAGCGACGCCTCCAGCGCCTTGATCTGGGTCGACAGGGCGGATTGCGACAGGTTCAGTTCGCGCGCCGCCCCGGTCAGCGTGCCCTTGCGGGCAACGGCGCGGAACAGGCGCAGGTGATGCAGGTTCAGAACGGACATTGTTCTTATATATAGAACGATATCGAAGATAATATGTAATTTTTTGAAATTGTTCGGGGCGCTATTGGCATGGGCACCGCTCACTTCCGAGGACGCCCCGCCATGTTCGTTTCGCTTCCGCTCTCCCTGCTCGCACCGTCGGTGCTGCTTGCCGCGGCGCTTGTCCTTGCCGCGCGTCCCGGCCGCCGGCCGACGGGCATCGGCTGGGTGCCGCAGGGGGCCGCGCTTGCGGCACTGGGGCTGGCTCTCGCCGGCCTGTGCCAGGAGCTTCTTCTCGGTCCGCTGCAGGTATCGTTCGGCCCGGAGCCGCTGGCGCTTGCCTTCACGCTCGACGGAGTGAGCGCGGCAATGACGCTGCTTGTTGCCTTCATCGGCTGGGTGGTGATGCGCTACGCGCGCAGCTACCTCGACGGGGAAGCCCGCGAGGGGCGGTTTCATGCGCTGATGCTTGCCGTGCTGGCGGGCGTGCTGCTGCTCATGCAGGCCGGCAATCTTGCCGTGTTCGTCCTTGCCTTCGCGGCGATTGGCACCGGGCTGCGTCGCCTCCTGCTGTTTTACCCCGAACGCGCCGCCGCCCGGCGCGCCGCGACCAAGTTCACCCTCGTCTGGCACGCAGCCGACGCCATCCTGCTTCTTGCAGCCGTTTTGCTGGTCGCCACCTTCGGCTCCGGCGATCTGGACGCCCTTTCGGAAGCGGCAAGCAGCGGGCCGCTTCCGCTCACGGGTCATGTCGCGGTCGCGCTTCTGGCGCTTACCGCGGCACTCAAGACGGCCTCCTTTCCGCTGCATGGCTGGCTCACCGAGGTCATGGAGGCGCCCACGCCCGTGTCGGCGCTGCTTCACGCCGGCATCATCAACGCGGGCGGCTATCTTCTGGTGCGCACCGCCGATCTCGTTCAGGCAAGCCCGGGCACCATGGCCGCGCTTGTCATGCTCGGTGGGCTGACGGCGCTTTTCGGTGCGGTGGTGATGCTCACCCAGAGCGCGGTCAAGACCGCGCTGGCCTGGTCGACCGTGGCGCAGATGGGCTTCATGCTGCTCCAGTGCGGTCTGGGCCTCTGGCCGCTCGCGCTGCTGCACATCATCGCCCACTCGCTCTACAAGGCCCACGCCTTCCTCTCCTCCGGCGGCGCCGTGCGGGCCGTGGCGGCCCAGCGTCGTCCGGGGCCCGTGGCGGTGCCGAGCCTTGTCGCGGTTCTCAAGTCGTTCGCGCTCGCCGTCGTGCTCTATCTCGGCGTTGCGGGCGTGTTCGTGCTGCTGGCCGGTCCCAAGAGCGCCCAGGCTCTCGCGCTGGGCACCATGCTGGTCTTCGGCGTCGCCTATCTGGTGGCGCAGGGGCTTTCCGACGCGGCACCCGCCGCGCTCACGCGGCGCACCGCGCTGGCCTCGCTCGCCGCCGCCGCCGCTTATTTCACCTTCCATCTCGTCGCCGACGCCTTCTGGGGCGCGCATCTGCCGCCCGTTCCGCAGGCGGGGGCGCTCGAGTGGGCGCTCATCGTGCTTGCGGTGCTCTCCTTCGCGCTGGTGGCCTTCGCCCAGGCTTTGTTCCCCCTGTGGGCGCATCACCCGGCTGCGGCGGGGCTGCGCGTTCATCTGGCCAACGGCCTCTATCTCAATGCGCTCCTGGACCGCCTGATCGGCGGCTTCGGACTGGCGAAACCGCACTGACTGAAAGGAAGACCATCATGTTCAGGACCATCAGCCAGATCGCGCCGTCGCGGGCCTCCGGGCTGCTTGCCGCCGCCGAAAGCGCCGTTCGGGCCGTTCCCCCTGCCTTTCCCCTTGAGGCCACCGTCGCGGTGAACCCGTTTCTTGGCCAGAGCGGGGAGGATCTCGCGACCGCCTCCGCACGGCTTGCGCGGGTCGCCGGTGTCTCGCTGACACGCGCAAGAAGCGACGTCCTTGGCGACATCGAGGCTGGAAAGATCACCAACGGCGACCTGCGCGATGCCCTGGCCGCGTCATCCTCGCCGCTCAGGCCGCATGACGTCACCGCTCTGAAGGAGGCGGCCGCAACACCCCGGCCGGTTCCCCGTGCCCTGCCGAGCGTCGCCGATCTTGCCGCCGAGGCGAGCGGCATCGACTGGCCCGCCGTGATCGAGCGCACCGTCGGTCTCTGGGCCGGCGGGCACTTCGACAGGGGGCAGGCGTTGTGGTCGCCCGGCAGCGGGCAGGGGGCCTATGCCGCCTGGCAATCGTTCGCCACGCGCGATCTCACACCCGAGATCGCAGGACTGTCGGGCTTTTGCGCCCATGTCGCCGCCGCCCCCGACACGCCCGAGCGCGCGGTCCTGAGCGCCTGCGAGGCACTTGGCGTGAGCGAGGCGGCGGCGTCGACGGTGTTTCACCGGCTGCTGATCGATCTTGGCGGCTGGGCGCAGCATGCACGCTGGCTGCTCTGGCAGGCGGAACTCGACGGCGGCAGCGATCCGACGCCGGGCGACCTGCTGGCCATCCGTCTGGTGTGGGAGGAGGCGCTGCTCGCCCATGTGCCGGAGGTTGCCGCGCGGTGGCGTGAAACGCTTGCCGCTCATGAAAGTCCGGTGACCCCGGATCGGGACGCGGTCGTGGATGCGATCCTGCAGGAAGCGGGCGAACGCGCCCACCAGCGGCGGCTTGCGGCGGCCCTTGCGCCTGCGCCGCGCCAGAACGTGCGGCCCGTGCTTCAGGCGGCCTTTTGCATCGATGTGCGCTCCGAGGTGTTTCGCAGGGCGCTGGAGGCACAGGCGCCGGGCATCGAGACGCTGGGGTTCGCCGGTTTCTTCGGCCTGCCGCTGGAGCACACGGCACATGGTTCCGACGAGGTGGAGGCACATCTTCCCGTGCTGCTGAAGCCGGCTCTTGCCTCCACCAGCCAGACCGACACGCCGGGGGAGGCGCGCAAGCGCATCGGCGCGCGGGCGGCGCGCGCCTTCGGCCGGTTCCGGCAGGCGGCGGTGTCCTCCTTCGCCTTCGTCGAGGCGGCCGGCCCGCTCTACGGTGTGAAGCTGGTGCGGGACGCGCTCGGCCTCGCGGGCAACGGGGACGCATGCGGTGAGCCGGCGCCGCGCCTGCTCGACAATCTGGACGGCGAGGCGAAGGCGGATCTCGCCGCCAGGGTCCTGGGCGCCATGAGCCTGCGCGGGGGCTTTGCCCCGCTGGTGCTTCTGGTCGGTCACGGGGCGAACGTGACGAACAATCCGCACGAGAGCGCCTATCACTGCGGGGCCTGCGGCGGTCATACCGGAGAGGTCTCCGCGCGGGTGCTCGCGGCACTTCTCAACGATGCGGAAACGCGCAAGGGGCTTGTCGTCCGTGGCATCGAGGTGCCCGGAGACACGCGTTTCGTCGCCGCCCTGCATGACACGACCACGGACGAGGTGACCCTGCACGACGCGCCCCGGCCCGGCGAGCCTCAGGCATCCGCGCTCGAGGCCGCCAGGCACTGGCTCGCCGGGGCGGGGAGCATGGCGCGGGCCGAACGTGCGGTCCGCCTTCATGGTGCGACGCCGCGAACGCTTGCGGCAAGGGCGGCGAACTGGGCCGAACTGCGGCCCGAGTGGGGGCTTGCCGGTTGCGCGACCTTCATCGCCGGCCCGCGCGTGGCAAGCGCGGGCGCGAACCTTGGCGGTCGCGCCTTCCTGCACAGCTACGACTGGCGGGCGGACGAAGGGTTTTCAACGCTGGAGCTTCTGCTGACCGCGCCCGTGGTCGTGGCAAGCTGGATCAGCCTCCAGTACTACGGCTCGGCCGTGGCGCCGGAGGTCTTCGGCGGCGGCAACAAGCTGATCCACAACGTTGTCGGCGGGATCGGCGTCGTGGAAGGCAACGGCGGTCGGCTGCGGCCAGGCCTGCCCTGGCAGGCGGTGCATGACGGTGAACGGCTTGCCCATGAGCCGCTGCGGCTTTCGGTGCTGATCGAGGCGCCCGAAGAGGCCATCGGCGACGTGCTGGACCGTCACGCCGCGGTGAAGGCGCTGTTCGACAACGGCTGGATGCACCTCTTCGCGACCCGGGAAGGGCGTCTTCATGCCCGCTACCGGCCGGGTGGCACCTGGAGCAGCGATGGCGCGGCGACACTCGCGGCGTGATGCCTCCCGTGGGGCGCAAGGGAACCCGGCACATCCGTGTGCCGGGTCAGATGCCGCCCGTCAGGTGCCACCCGCGAGCCGGCCGATCCGCAGCCCGTCGATGAACCCGTCGCGCAGGAGAGGAAGTTCCGCCGCCACCGGCTTGTCCTGGACCATCTCGATCATCCCGGTCGGCTTGACCGAGAAGTCCGCTGCGAAGAGCGCATGCGAGTAGAGCAGCGTTGCATGGATGCTCCACTGCCGGTTTTCCAGCGTCTCCCGCGCCGCGCCGTTGGCAAGAGGTTCGCCCGCCTTGCCGTTTGCCTTGCCAGGATCGATGTCCCCCGCCGCGTCTTCCTCCTCGAAGCGCAGCGGGGCGATCTTGTCGGCAAGCCCGTCGGGCATCCGGTCGCCGCGCCAGCGCTCTTGCAGTTGTTCCTGCGTTTCCACGACGGAAAAGGGGCCGTCCTCGCCATGCACGCAACCGCAGAAGAAGTGCAGGTAGGAGGTCGCTTCCTCCCGGTCGGTCAGCCGCAGCGGGGAGCGGGCGGCCCCGCCTGCCGCCGGCGCGTTCCAGGCTCCGGCGTTGAACTCGTGGATGCCCGGCGACGTTCCGTTGATCTGCAGCGCGTGCGTGGTGCCATAGACCGCCAGATGCGAGACTTCGGCCCCGTCGGCCTCCCGCAAGAGGATCTCCACGGCGCGGAATCCCGGGTAGTGAAGAAGCTCGGTGCTGCGCGCGGCGACCGCGCGCACCGCGAGCCCGGCCGGCAGGGTTTCGGGAAAACAGGCATGGGCAAGCCGCACGGCCCCTCGCAGTCCGGTGCGCTCGTCCTGCCAAAGGGCTGCGAAAAGCGGCGGCACCGGCCATTCGGCATCGTCGTCCGGCGGATTGGCGAGGTCGGGCAGGTCCGGCAGCGTGTCGGGGATCGGCACGACCTTCTCCGACTTCATCGGGCGCGGGGTTGCCTGAACCCGTGCGGGGGCGGGCGCGCTCGGCAGGCTCCCGAGTTCCGCCGTCAGCTTCTGGTGCTCGGGGTGATCCTCCGGCAGGATCTTGAGCAGGTATGTCAGGGCCTCGGCCAGCGGCGCGCGCGCGCCGCGTGCCGCGAAATGGCGCAGCCGGTCGAGGTCGGCGAACATGTCATCCGTGTCCCGCGCGGTCCTGAGCCGGTCGAGCAGAGCCCGGCCGACCGCGTCGTTCAGGGCCTTGTCGTGCGTATCGCTCATGGGCGAGGGTCCTCCGCTTCAAGCCAGTCTGCCGGATCGCCGCCTGAGAGGATATCGAGGCGGGCAACTGCCGCGCGCGCCGCCGTCAGGGCGCCGTCATATGCGTCGATCAGGGCATGCGCGTCCTTGCGCTCCGTCCCGTTCCGGTAAAGCCGGGCGACGCCGGCCGGCCCGAGGGGCCGTGTGCGCACGAGCCGGTCCCTGAAACGGTCGAGCATGACCGGGCTGGAGACGAGCCCGCCCGCAAGCGCCATGCCGCGATAGGCGAGGGCCGCCTTGCGCAGGCTCTCCGCGTCGGCCGGTTCCCTGGTTGGCAGGAGTGCGTCGATTTCGGCGAGAACCTCCTCCGCCCGCTCCGCCAGCAGAAGTTCGGCCCAGACCGTAACGGTCGCGTTCATGAGATCATCGGAAAGCCCGTCGCGGGCTGCGAGCATCTTCATGTAGCGTGCCATGGGTCCCGGCATCCGCACGGGCCAGAGCGGCGTGCCCACGTTCGCCTGATGCGCGAGAAGGCTGGAGCGTGCCCGCTCGCCGACGTTCCGCTCCAGAAGGTCGATCAGCCTGTCGACCTGTTCCTCGTCGATCCGCACATGGGGGGAGACCTTGCCGAACACCCAGACCCAAAGCAGGTATCCGAGATTGGAGAAGGAGGGGATCCTGAAGGTGTCGCCTTCCAGGCGACCGCTGTCCAGGACTTCGGAAAAGATGCGCAGGATTTCGCGGTGCCGGACCCGTTGTGCCTCCGTCCAGCTTTCTTCCTCCGGCAGCAGGACGAGAGGCTGGGTGAGCCCGGAGAGCACCTTGACCGAAAGGGAAAGGGTCGGAAGATTGTCCGCCGTCTGGCGAAGCACCGTGTCCAGGATTTCGTCCGGCAGCGGCAGGATCTCGTCAAGGGCCTCGAAGGCGCGCCTGTTGACCATGTCGAGTGCCGATCCCAGGTAGCTTCGCAGGTCCTTCTCGCTCGTGTCTCCGTCGAAAACCACGCGCGACACGAGCCGGCCGAACACCCGGTCCACGAGGATCAGGTCATCGGTGATGTCCACGTTCTCGTCGGCCTGCAGGGCCTTGAGGAGCGAGACGAGGAAGTTCCCGTAATAGGCGAGAAAATGCCCGGCGCGCACGGGCGTGAGTTCGTCGAAATGCTCGATCACGTCCGCCATCTGGCGCGAGATGTCGAGATAGTCCTCGAGCTTCGTGTCCCACTCCGCATAGGTGACGGCGACAAGAAGGCCTGAAATCATGGTCAGGTCGTCGCTCTCCGTTTCCGGTCGGAGACGGTCGAGGAGTTCGGCCCGGAACGCGGCCAGGGCCGCGGCCTCGTCCTCGGTGCGCGGCGCCGGCCAGTAGCCGCCGGCGTTCTTGTCGTCCCGCTTTGCCCAGTACGCGGAGACGAGAACGTTGCGCAGGACCTCGACGAAGGGGGACCGCTCGACAAGCGGGGTCTTGCAAAAGACGTGAGGTTTCGCGCGCTCCATCAGGCCGGGCAATCGCTTGACGACCAGCGCGATCACGTCATCCGGCGGCGGAGTGAAGGCGCCCGGCGGCGTGTCCTCGCTGTTTCCGGCCAGGCCCGAGAACCGCCGGCTGATCGCGGGTTCCTCGTCTTCGGCCTCCGCCTCGGTGTCCGTGGAGAGGTCCTCGACGAGAAGGTTCGGGTTGACGACATTCGCCGCCACCTCGCTGAGGCGTTTGAGGACCTGGCCATAATGGCCCCGGATCTCGGCATCCTCGTCAATATGCGCGCCGAGTTCCTCCCCGAAGCGGTCGGCAAGGTCGAACATGCGCGACAGCGCATCGACCCCGATCCACTCCGACCGTGCATGGTAGGACGTGTCGCGCGAGATGTTGCGCAGCAGGCGCGCCCTTGCCCGCGCGGCGCGAAGGTCGTGGAGCGGAACCGGGAACCAGTTCGCCGCCTGCATCCGACGGGGATAGTCCAGCGCCATCAGCCGCAGGAAGTTGCCGGTGCGATCCGGGTCGATCCCCCAGGCCATTCCGATGATGTCGCCGGTTCCGCACCACAGCGCCCGGTCGATGCCGAGATCCTCCCAGGACATGAGCAGGAAGCACTCGCCGATCAGGTCCGGTTCCAGGGTGGGAAAGGGGTCCACCACCCCGCCCTTCATTTCCCCGCGTCCGCCGGCCATGGAAACGACCAGCCGGTCGCGGATCGCGTGTTCGCTTCGCCGCCTTGCGCTGGGCAGAAGGTCGGCGATGTCCTCGTCCTCCTTCGCCAGCGTTTTCAGGAAGCGTTCGATGTCGGTCCGCTCCCGTTCGCCACAGGCCGTGCAGATCCGCATGAGGTTTGCGTGGACGGTCACGATCTCGTCCACGGTCTCCAGCGATGTGCTGCCAGAGCCTGCCCGGATGCGCCAGTAGTTGCGCCACTGCCCTTTCAGGTAGCTGGAGAAGAGCTGGAAGCGCGCGCTTTCCTGGTCTTCGCCACTCTCCGTCCCCTCCAGTGTGCCGCGTTGCATCGCATAGGCAACCATGATCGCGAACAGGGGTCTCATTTCCTCGTCGAACCGCTTCAGCGTTTCGAGAAGTGCTCCATCGTCCGAGGTCTCGACCTCGTCCTCGTCGTGGGCTTCAGCGGTTCGGCGGATGCGCGCGCGCATGAGCGCGAGCGTTTCCTCCTGGGTGAGATGCTGCAGGAGCATCGGGTCGTCCTTGCCGAACATTTCCCCGTCCGCCAGAAGCCGGTCGGCGCTGTTGCCGCCAAGGGAGCGGATGTCGTCCAGGATCCTGTCGTCGGGGCGCCGCAGCAGCAGGATGATGCGCACGGGCGGCCCGCCCCGGCGCGCCGCCTCGCGCGCATGGTCCACCCAGCCCTTCATGAACTCGGGGATCCTGTCCTGGTGACCGACCGTGTAGTCGATGACGATCAGCACGGGTTCGGTGATGCGATCCTGGTTCTCGCGCGCGAACCTGGGGTTCGAGAGCAGGCTGTCCGAGGCAAAACCCGCCAGCCGGAAGCGGGCGAGGTTTCGATGGATGATCTCCTGCGCAAGGCGGCTCTTGCCCGTTCCCGCCTCGCCGCAAATCGCCATCCAGCGAAAGGCGTCTTCCGGCTGGCGCAGGGTCTCGGGAAAATCCAGGAATTCCGCCTCGATGCGGCGCAGCTTTTCCTCGCGCCCCAGGAACTCGTCGCCGCGCTCCGAATAGTGGAACTGGACGGCGCTTTCCTCGCCGTTCGCCGGACGTGACACGGTGTTCTCCGGGGTGCGGAACATGTCCTGGAACGTCGCCCGGCCCTTTGCGTCCAGGAGCCATGCGACGGACAGGATCTCCGAGAGCTGACGGCTTCTGTGCGCGTCATTGCGAATGAGCATCTGCAGCCGTTGCGAGTCGGTGCGCTGCCGGAGCATCAGCTCGTTGGCCTCGGCGCGCGCCTCCTTGCGGAAGGCCTCCAGATCGCCCTGGAGGGCCGCGACCTTCTCCGCGTTCCAGGAAAGCCGGTTCTGGACCAGGATCACGTGAAGCGCCGGGTCGTCCTTCATCTCCTGCGCGAAGAAAAGCGGAAACAGAACGCTCCAGTCGGCTCCCTCGCCGGTAAACCGGGGCGCCAGACAGGCCTGCACATGTTCGCCAAGGTCATGACGCAGCCGGCAGGCATCGACCGTGACCCTCAGCATGATCCCGGCCAGTGCCTGCATGGCCGGCGTCGCGGCCGTCCTGGTCCCGGCGATACGGGCGATCACATGCTCGATGTCGTCCTTTTCCGCGTGTAGTGCGTCCATCCGCGTTGCGGATGCATCGAGATGGGCCTTCAGCCGCGCCTGTCTGCGGGGAGTGTCCCAGCCGTCATGCCGGTAGAGCCGCTGCAGCACTTCCAGCTCGCCTCTCGCCGCCTTGAGGCCCCGCCTGATCTGCTCCGCAACCGCCTCGAGGGGCTCACGGCTTCCCCCTTCCGCCAGAAACATCCGTGCCAGGTCGTCGCCGGACACACGGCTCATGACGCTCAATGTCGCGTTCACCGCCGCGCGCCGCAGTCCGCGTTCCATGGTGTGGTTGGTGGGGAGTTCGCCGGAGCGCTGCCGCTCGGCGATGAGCCGGCCCACCGCCGCGCCCGACTCCGTCGTGCCGAATTTCAGAACGTCGTAGAGGCAGTCGCCGGCGAGGTTCTCGAGCACCTTGGTCGTGACCAGGCCGGCAACGGCTGCGGAAATCGGCTCGAGCATCGGCAGGCCCCCCACCAGCGCAATGGTTCAGTCGAATGCCATGATGGTACAGCGTTGCCGTGCGCCTTCAAGCGGCAATGCGATGAGCGGTTGCAGACAGCCCCGGGCAGGGCGGTGCGGACACGGGGTGCCATCCTGCGCTGCCTTCCGATTCTCCGCGCGGTGCGTCGGAAAACCACATGTGCGTCCGGGAGGTTCCGGGGTGATGTGTCGGCAGGTGAGGGCGAGGGTGCCGTCTCGCCGCCCTGTTTCCTGGCAACCCGGGGGCCCGATGTGGAACGCAGCGCAATACGGCAGATCGACTTCGCCCTTCCCAGTCCGCATCTGGAAAGCGCGAACTGGGTGGATTCCTTTGAGAGGATCGTCCCCGCCCCCACGCTCAGCGCGTCGGACGCCGTGGATGCGATGTTCGGTCCGAGGCCGCCTTTGTGGGTGCGCCTGCTGAACGACACGCGAAACCTGATCGTCGGCGGACTGGGCCTGAAGAAGGGGCAGATCTCGGTCGATGAAGGACAGGCCGGGGCGTTTCCGGTCGTCTTCCGGTCGCCCGACACGGTCGTGATGGGGTTTGACGACTGGCATCTCGACTTCAGGGTCGTCACCCGGACGCGCCGGGTCCCTGCGGGCACCGCCGTGTCCGTCTCCACGCTGGTCAGGCGTCGGCACTGGTTCGGCTATCTCTACCTTTTCCTCATCACGCCGTTTCACAAGCGGATCGTCAGGCGTCTCCTGTCGAACCTCGCCTGACGCCCGGTTCCCGGCCCTCCGCCTGGATGCCGGAAGCCGCCCGGCGCATTCGCATGGTCGCGTCAGGCGCGCCTGTCGTTGCCTGGCGGGAGCGGGTTGTCGGCCGCCCACTGGTGGAAATGCGCAAGCCTTGCGGCCAGCTCCCGCCCGGACGGCGTGAGTTCATAGGCGCTCGCGCGCGGAAAGCCCGCCTCTTGCGAGCGCGTGACGAGACCCCTGTCGGCGAGTGCGGCCAGCCGCTCGGCCAGCACCTTCGGCGTGATGCGCGAAAGCTCCGCCGACAT
This sequence comes from Stappia sp., assembly GCA_002722295.1. Taxonomy (GTDB): domain Bacteria; phylum Pseudomonadota; class Alphaproteobacteria; order Rhizobiales; family Stappiaceae; genus Stappia. The sequence goes on from PBLF01000025.1 coordinate 27,614, forward strand.
CATCGAGAAGCTTCTCGGCCCGAGCGAAAGCCGCCACAGGATCAGCGCGTTCCAGCGATGGCCGAGAAACGACAGCCACGCCTCCAGCGCGCAGTCGGAAGCGTGGCGCGCCGCGTCGGGCGCGTCGGCTTCCCGTTTGGATAGTGCGCCGTTCATCTGCTTTACCTCCGGCATCGCGGTCCCGCCCGGCCCTGCGCCGGACGGGGGAACACATACACATCCAGGGGAGTGGCGCCATGACCGTCTTTCCAGATCACGCAGCCGAGGACTATGACGAACGGATCGCGCGCCTGGTGCCCGGATACGGGCTTGCGATCGGGCTGATGGCGCATGTCCTGGCCGCGCGGCGGCCGCGTCCCGCGCGGGTGCTGGTGGCTGGATGCGGCACGGGGGCGGAAATCCTGGCCGGAGCGGCCCTGCTTGCGGACACGCGCTTCACGGCGGTCGAGCCCTCCGCCGGGATGCTGGAAACCGCCCGGCGCAAGGCACGGGCGGAGGGAGTGGAAGGCCGCATCGACTTCCACCGCGACATGCTCGAAAACACGCCCGAAGCGCCCCACGACGCGGCCATGCTTTCGCTGGTGCTGCATTTTCTTCCCGACGATGGCGCCAAGCGCGACCTGCTGCGCGCCATCGCCGCCAGGCTCCGAACGGGCGGCCAACTGCTGCTCGTCGATGCGCTTGCGCCGCAGGAGGACGACGCCCCCTTGCGCGACTGGCTCCAGGGCCGGGGTCATGCGCCGGCGGCAGCGGAGGCGGTGGTCGGGCGGATGCGCGAGACATGGCACCGCATCCCGCGCGACCGGCTTGTCCGCCTGCTGGAAGATGCGGGCTTCCGCGTCACGGCGCCGTTCTTCCAGGCGTTCGACTACCTCGGCCTCGAGGCGCGCAGGACGTGAGGGGCAGGGGGAGGCGCCTGACCTTTCATTGTCCCGACGTTCTGCTTTCAGGCGCTTTGCTTCGTCAGCCTTCGCTGCAGATAGTCGGAGAATTTCCCGGCGTATCGCTGCTGGAGTTCAGGGATCTTCCAGTCCCTTCCGGTCACCCGCCCCCGGCAGCGAGCTGTGCCGCAGGCGCATTCCAGTTTCCAGTCGTCGTCATCACCAGTCGCATAGTCAAAGGTGAGCTCTTCGCCGGGATCAATATCGCGCATGGCACGAAACGTGATTTGACCGACGATCCGCACGTTGGGGTCGCATGAGTGATTGAGACACATCATCGACGCTTCCCGCTCCTCCTGCGTTACAGGCCCGATGAACAAGTGATCGTCGATCTGGATTTCGGCAGGACCAAGCGTCCTGGCGAGTTCGTCTCTCGTCTTCCGGTCAAAGACATGACCGCCTTTCACGACGACGGTTTCGCCCGCCTTTATGGGGGCGACGCAGAACAGGCCCCGTCCCTCGATCTCACTTCCGCGTTTTTCGACCTTTTCCGAAAACCAGGTTGTCAAAGCCCATCTCCTTGTCACATCGAGCAGGGGCCTCTAGCGTTGTTTTGCTACAGCCGCGTGACGGAGAGGCCGACCCGGCCGTGCAATCGGTCCTTTCCCGGGCGGACGTCCACGTCGCGTGCGGCCTCCCTCATTCCGGGCCGGACGCGAAACGGGTCGTGGCACAGGGCCGTTTGCTGGGACGAAGACATATCCCGCGCGACTGGCTTGTCCGCCTGCTGGAAGAGGCAGGGAAGGCGTGAGGGCGAGGGCAGAGCAGTCTGACGCCGACCATGCGTTCGCTTTGCGTTTCCGAGTCGGTCGTACGTGTTTTTCGAAAGCGGAGGCTTTGGCTGGAGGGCTGAAAGTCTATTGAGGGCGGGAAGCTGACCTTCACGGCGTTCTGGACGAAAGACTGCGATGCGGAGGAAGCGGGCTTTGCAAAGTTGCACTTTGTGGCATGCTGCGAGCGGCATCCTTCGGTGCGTTGCTTACCTAAATGGACACGCTAGCCCCAAGCGATGAGAGAGAGGTTTATGTGCGTCTAGTATAGTTCGTGACATCCAATGTGCTAGAAACCCGGCTTCCGCTAATGAGCGCTACACATACACACTGCCACTCATTCGCTGCCTGCGCAGACCGCTTGACCTAGCCAGGGCTGCGCGTGCGCGGCCGCCAATCCTAGTGCGACCGTTCAATCAGGGTTAACATCGGTTTTCCGCTGCGCTAGGCAGCAAGGTCCGCTCAGGGCCGTCAAATCAGGTCAGCAGTCCTTGGCAAAGAACGGTCATCGGAATAATTGACCTTGGCCTACATTTGAATTTTCTCGGGTTATCATGAATTCGCTCCATCAATTCTGATGCTTCTGCAGTGTTGCGGACAAAAGCAGCTTGAATTGTTTTGGGTAACTTGAAATCGCCCGGGGAGCGCCATTCACGTTCATGCAGCCAGCTTGTCCAACCCGCCTTGCTCACCTCAAAGCGCACTACACGCCAAAGTTCATCTTTGGGTAAGTCCAGTTTTTCGAGTTCGGCGGTAGCGTCCACGCACGTGGTGTAATTTCAGCGCCGTCGAAGGTGTAATCCCGGGTGGTCACCGAGGTGTATGATCGAGGTGGAGTTTGGCGACTTCAACCACGGATC
>PBLF01000026.1 GCA_002722295.1 Stappia sp.
GCAGCATGGCGTTGTAGGTGGCTTTCAGGGCAACTGCCTTCATCAGCCAGCTGATCCAAAGCTCTTCCAGTGGGGCGATGATCCCGGGGAAGGACGGCACAAGGTCGTTGTTGTAGTCGAACTCAACCAGCATCGCGCGACCGACCCGGGTGATCATCGGGCACGAGGTGTAGCCATTGTAGGTGGCGGTGGGGTCAGTCCCTTCGATGGCGGAAACAAGCCCATCCTCCACCACGGGCACCTGCCATTTCACCGAGGCCGCCGTCTTGCCTTTCGGCACCCCGGCCACATCGCCCAGAGCCCAGATCTCGGGGTAGCGCAGGTGGCGCAGGCTGGCCATGTCGCATTCCACCCAACCCTGATCCGTCCACTTGTCGGCCCAGCTCAGACCGGATTGCCGGATCACCTCGGGAGCGCGCTGGGGCGGGATCACGTGGATATAGTCGTAGTCGATCTCCGTGGGGCCATCCGGGGTATCGAACGTGGCGCGCCGCGCCTCGGCGTCGATGGCCCTCAAGGTATGCTGGTAGTGACTGTCGATGCCGCGATCCTCGAACAGCATCCGCACCTTTTCCGAAACGATCGGCACCCCGAACAGGGACGTCTGCGGCGCGACGTAGTGCATGTCGATTTTGCCGCCATTGCCCGAGCGCTTGGCGATGTCATCGATCAGGAAGGTGTGCTTGAGCGGCGCACCGGCGCATTTCATCTCGGTCTCGGGGCGGGTGAACAGGCCAACACCCCCCTCCTCGGTAAACTTCGAGGCCGCCTGCCATGTCCTGGCCGCGTAGTCAGGCCCGGCGTAAAGCGCGCCGATGCCGTTCTGGCCGACCATGTCGAGCGAGAACCCTTCGATTGCGTCGTGATCGAGGATCAGCCCCGGCGCGACGACGAGGAAATCATAGTCCAGCACCTGGCCGCTGTCGGTCGCGACCGTCTTTGCCACCGGATCGATGGCAACAGCCTTCTCAGCGACAAGCGTAGCCTCATCGGGCAGCCAGTCGGTGGTCCTGCTGGTGACGTAGTCGGCGGGTTTCAAACCCGTGGCGACCAGGCTGAGGCCCGGTTGGTACAGATGCTGCGCGCGCGGATCGATCAGGGTAATCCGCGCTTCCTCCAGGCGACGGACCAGCCGATTGGCCAGTGCCGTACCGCCTGCGCCGGCGCCTATGATGACGATGCGCGCCCTGGTCTGGGTTCGGGCTTGCGACTCGTGCGGGATGGTCAGCGCCGTCGCGGCGGCACCGCCCGCGGCGAGGCCAAAGAACTGCCGCCGTGTGGACTGAAATCTGCTCATGGGGTGCCTCCTTCACAACAAACGTATTCAACAACATACACATGCAAATACTGGAATATGTATCAGGCTTCGAAGACCCCTCGCGCGGTTGGGCCGCGCGAGGGCCCCGAGTGAGGATCAGTAGGACGTGATCCGCGCATTTGCAGCCAGCATGGCCCCAGCCATTGCCTGCGGATCGGCGACGCCCACGCCGTCGATCAGCGCCGATTGGTCCGCTCCTTTGCCCGGCAGGTAGATCGCACAGACCTCGACGGTGTTGTTCGGGCCCTCCATGATCTTGCGCATCAGGCCCTGCGGGCTCATGCCGCGCGGCGGCTGCGGCGCGGTCGCGGTCTCGGGGGCGTCCTTCAGCGCGATGTCTGCGGCGGGACCGCAGAGCAGGATATGCTGGGCCACGCCCTGGCGGGCGGCATTGGCAGCGAGAACCATGGCCATCAGCTGGGTTTGCGGCTCGGGAGCTGTCAGGATGGTAACCAGCGTTTCAGGCTTGTCCTGCGCGGCGGCCGGCAAGGCAAGGCTCAGGACAGCGGCGGCTGTCAGTGCAAGTTTCTTCATGGGTTGGGGTGTGGCTCCATAAACGAGACGGGTCCGGGTTTCAAAGGCTGGCAACGCTGTTGCCCGGCCCTGGCCGTGCAAATCCCGAAGGGACGTGAAAACGGCTTCGATCCACGGTGTCGAAGCCCCTGGCCGGGCGGAAGGCCCGCCCGCCCGAATTTCGATAGTCGGACCTTCAGCGGGTGTGCTCTCCCACGGGGCAGTCGCCCTCTTCGGCAAGGCAGGCATCGGTGCGCAGCTCCAGCCACATGGCGTTCAGGACGGCAAAGGCGGCAGCAAGCGGGAGACCGAGAAGCCAGGTAAAATACCACATGATTTCAGTCCCTTCAGTAATGTGTGTCAGCGTTTTCGGTGACGTCTGCCTCTGTGACCTTGCCCCATAGAACCTTGTAGACCCACGAGGTGTAGGCAAGGATCAGCGGCATGAAGATCAGCGTGCAGACCAGCATGATGAACAGGGTCTGGTGCGAACTGGAGGCGTCCCAGACCGTCAACGAGCTGTCCGGGTTCACGGTCGATGGCAAGATGAACGGGAACATCGTCAGCCCGACCGATGCGATGATGCCGGTGATCGCCATTTTCGACCACAGCAGGGTGGAAACCTCGCGCCCTGCCCGCAGGCCCACCACCGCCAGCGCGATGCCAAGGAAGCCCATGACGGGTGCGACGATGATCCATGGCCGCATAGCGTAGGCCGCAAGCCACGAGCCTTCGCGGCTCACCTCCGAATACAGCGGGTTGGACGGGGCGCCGGGCACCACCTCGTTCACCAGCGCAAAGCCGTCGATCCCCACCGCAAGCCACAGCCCCGCCAGCGCGTAACCGCCGGCGGCGACCAGGCCGGCCACCGTGCCGATGCGGCGAGCGCGCTCGGCGATCACGCCTTCGGTCTTCAGCACCAGCCAGGCCGCGCCATGCATCAGCAACATCGAGAACGACACAACGCCGGCAAGGATCGCGAACGGCCGCAGCAGGCCAAGGAACTTGCCGTAGAAGCTGCCGTCATACATCGGCATCAGGTCTTCGGTCAGGTGGAACGGCACGCCGAGCAGGACGTTGCCCACTGCCACGCCGAAGAGCAGCGCAGGCACGGCGCCCCCCGCGAACAAAGCCCAGTCCCAGCGCGCGCGCCATTTGGCGCCATCTCGCTTGGAGCGGTACTTGAACGCCACCGGGCGCACGATAAGGGCCGCAAGGACCACGAACATCGCAAGGTAGAAACCGCTGAAGGACACGGCATAGAGCGGCGGCCATGCGGCAAAGATCGCACCGCCGCCAAGGATGAACCAGACCTGGTTGCCTTCCCAGACCGGGCCGACGGTGTTGATGACGACACGGCGCTCCACGTCGGTCTTGGCGACAAAGGGCAGCAGCGCGCCCACGCCCATGTCGAACCCGTCAGTCAGGGCGAACCCAATCAACAGCACGCCCAGAAGCGCCCACCAGATCACGCGCAGCGTGTCGTAGTCGATCATTTCATAGAGGATCATGTCCGCTACTCCGCCGGGGTCGAAAGAGGTGTTGCAGAGGCCGTGGACTCACCGGGGACCTGGCGCAGCCGCGCCGCGTGCCGGGCCTGCCAGGCGTTGGTCTCGTCGACGTCCTGCAGCGGGCCCTTGCGGATGTACTTCACCATGAGGCTCACCTCGATCACGAAGAGCACCGTGTAGAAGAGGACGAAGCCCGCCAGCGTGATCAAGAGGTCCGCAACCGACAGGTGCGAGACCGACATCGCCGTCGGCAGCACGCCGTCCACCGTCCAGGGCTGGCGACCGAATTCGGCGACGAACCACCCCAGTTCGGCTGCGATCCACGGCGTCGGGATAATCGCCACGGCGGCATAGAGCGACCAGCGCGGGAACCGCATGTTCTTGAAGGACGCGCGGTAGAAGAAATACGCCATCACCGCGATGAAGCTGAAGCCAAGCGCCACCATGAAGCGGAAGGCCCAGAATAGCGGGAAGACGCCGGGGACGGTGTCTTCGGCTGCCTGGGTGATCTGTGCCTCGGTCGCATCGCGCGGATCTTCGACGTAGCGCTTCAACAGGAAGGCAAAACCCAGGTTGTCGGAGTTTTGCTCAAAGACAGCACGTGCCTCCTCCGGAACGTCGTCGCGGTTCTCGCGGATCGTCATCAGCGCGTCATAGGCGGTGATGCCATGGCGGATGCGCTCTTCGGCCTCGATCACCAGATCGTTTATGCCGGGGATTTTCTCGGTCAGGGAGCGCGTACCAATCAGACCCATGGCCCAAGGGATATGCACCGCGTAATGGGTCTCGCGCGCCTCCTGGTCGGGGATGCCGACGAGGGTGAAAGGTGCCGGCGCGGGCTCGGTTTCCCACATTGCCTCGATCGCGGCGAGCTTCATCTTCTGCGTGTGGCTGGCGGAATAGCCGGACTCGTCGCCCAGCACGACCACCGACAGCGCCGCCGCAAGGCCGAACGACGAGGCCACCGCGATGGAGCGCCGCGCCAGATCCTTATGCCGGTTCTGGATCAGGTACAGCGCCGACACGCCCAGGACGAAGACCGCCGCTGTTACATAGCCGGCCGACACGGTATGCACGAACTTGGCTTGCGCCACCTCGTTGAAAACCACGTCGAAGAACGACGTCATCTCCATCCGCATTGTGTCGGGGTTGAATTCCGCGCCCACCGGGTTCTGCATCCACCCGTTGGCGATCAGGATCCACAGCGCCGAGAAGTTCGAGCCGATGGCCACCAGCCACGCGACAACAAGGTGCTGCACCTTCGACAGTTTGTCCCAGCCGAAGAAGAACAGCCCCACGAAGGTCGCCTCGAGGAAGAAGGCCATAAGCCCTTCGATCGCGAGAGGCGCGCCGAAGATGTCGCCGACATAGTGGGAGTAGTAGGACCAGTTCATGCCGAACTGGAATTCCATGGTGATGCCGGTGGCGACCCCAAGGACAAAGTTGATGCCGAACAGCATTCCCCAGAATTTCGTCATCTGTCGCCAGATGGGGCGGTTCGTCATGACATAGACGGTCTCCATGATCGCGACGAGGATCGACAGACCCAATGTCAGCGGCACGAAGAGAAAGTGATACATGGCCGTCATCGCAAACTGCAGGCGCGACAGCTCGACCAGCCCGATCTCCATTAGGTTGATCCTTCCGGTTGACAATCCGCAGCAGGGGAGCGGACTTACAACCGTTATATTCCGCATCCCCGATGCGAATATGATCTGGATCAAACCTACTTTCGAAATATGGAATTTATTGAGCACCTGGTGCTATGCGGGACCGACCATGATGACGCGATCCGCCTGGTCCCGCTCGGCGGCGCGATGCGCCGCGACGAGAAAGGCCGCGTCGGGACAAGCCTGTCTCAGCCCTGACATGACGCGGTGGGCTGTCGCCTCGTCCACCCCCTCCGTCGGTTCGTCCAGAAGGAGCAAAGCCGGTCTGCGCAGGACGGCGCGGGCCAGAACCAGCCTGCGCGCCTCGCCCCCCGACAGGCCCGCACCACGGGGCCCCAGCAGAAGGCCGAGACCGCCGCGCGCCCGCAGGGTATCGGCCAGGCAAACCGCCTCCAACGCGGCCCATAGCGCGTCATCACTGGCCGCCGGCGCCGCAAGGCGCAGGTTCGCGGCCACCGTGCCCGAGATCAGCGCCGCGCGCTGCGTCACCAGAACCGCTTGTTCTGTCACCAGGTCCACCGGGATTTGGAGAGGATTGGCGCCGAAAAGGCGCACCTCCCCCCGCGTCGCCGCCAGCCCCCCGATCGCCATCAGCAACAGCGTGCTCTTGCCGCTGCCGCTCGCCCCTTGCAGCACGACGGTTTCGCCGGGCCGGACCGACAGTGACACGGGCTCGAAGAGCGGCCGACCGGAGACTTCGAAGGTCACGTCGCGCATCACCAAGCCTCTGTCCGCTGCCAGGTCTGGATGAGTCGTGGATTGGTGTTCATCGCGACGCATCGCAGGGGCGATGCGTCGCGCAGCTTGGGTCATCCGCCCGATCTCCGCCAGGGCGCGCCGCACGGGTGCCACCGCTTCGGCGAGGGCCAGCGCGGCAAAGACGCCGATGGCGGCCGTTGCCACCGAAATCGCGCCTTCCTGCACCAGTGCAATTCCCGCCATAAGGCAGCCCACGGTCACGAAGGCGCTCACCAGATCCAACAGCATCCCCGTGACCCGGTCGATCCTGTCCAATCTGGCGCGCGCTCCTGCCGCCCTGTAAAACGCGTCCCGCGTGCGATGCACCGTGGCGGGAAGCTGTCCGAAGACGACGAGATCGTCACGCCCCGAGACCAGGTCGACCACCCGGCTTCGCCCGACTTGCAATGCGGCCTCGGCAAGCCGGGCGGGACGTTTTGCAATCCGTTGGCCAACGAGAAATACCGTGGTCGGCAGACCAAGATACCCGATACCCAGGATCAGCCCGACGACAGGGCTCACCAGCCATGACACAAACAGCGATGCACCAACGATCGTGATGCCTCCGGCCAGGGCGGGAAGGACAAGGCGCAACAGTGCCCCGTCCAGCGCCTCTGTGTCGGCGGTGATCCGGTTCAGTTCCGACGCCACGCGCAGCTGTTCCAGCGCCCGGTGCGGACGCGTCAGCAAGCCTCGCAGCAGGCCGACCCGCAGGCCCGAAACAGCGCGCAGCGTCGCGTCGTGCGTTAGCACACGCTCGCCGTAGCGGGCGGCGGTTCGCCCCAGCGCGAGAAAGCGCACCATTGCCGAGGGCGCGAAGACATTGAACAGGATGCCGATTCCCGCAATGCCGGCGGCCGCCGTAGCCATGATGAACCAACCCGACAGGGCCAGCAGGGCGACGCCCATGGCCAGAACGATGACCGACAGGGTCAGACCACGCGTCAATGCCACACGCTCGACGCGCGAAATGGCGATGATGATCCGCAGAAGGTCCCTCATATCGCCGTCTTTCCGTGGATCGCGACACGCTGCGCCATCCGCTCGGCCAGCGCCGCGTCATGCGTGGCCACGATGAGTGTTCCTCCGGCTGCGGCAAAGCTCAGCAGGCTATCGCTGATCATCCGCGCGGTGTCCGCATCCAGATCCGCCGTCGGCTCGTCCGCCAGCAAGAGCCCCGGCCCGCCGTGCAGGGCCCGCGCAAGGGTCACGCGCCGCGCCTCGCCCCCCGAGAGGCCCGCGCCACGTTCGCCCAACCGGGTCAGATCGCCACGCGGGAGCAGGTCGATCACGCCTGTCAGCTCGGCGGCGCGCAGGGTGTCCGGCGCAACGGTCTCGCCGAAGCCGATGTTGTAGCGCAGCGACCCATTCACGAAATGCGGAGCCTGCGGCATCCACCCGATCCCGGCGCGCCAGGCATCGGCCGTCCTGTCAGAAAGGGGCACGCCGTCAACAAGGATCTGGCCCTCCTCCGGCTGCTCCACCCCCGCGAGCAGGCGCAACAGGGTCGACTTGCCCGCACCGCTCGGGCCCTCGATGGCAAGGTTGTCGCCGGGCTCCAGCAGAAGATCTGGATAGGCGATGCCCCGATGCCGCAAGCCCCTGGTCTCGAGTGTTGTCATGGGTGCGGGCGAGGTCGCCTCCCCGCGCCCCAGGCGCTGCGGCCGCCTATCCTCGCGCCACTGCCTGACCTCTTCCATCACGGCATCGGCGCCGGCTCGGTCATGCCATGCCGCCGCGAGGTCGCGCAGCGGTTGGAAAAACTCAGGCGCAATCAGCAGGAGATAAAGCCCGGCAGTCGGTGTCAGGGGCACGCCCCATCCGCCCCAGCCGAGTTCGCCCAGCAGGGAGAACCCCACCCAGATCGCAACCATCGCCACGCCGAGGGCCGAGAACAGCTCAAGCACGGTCGATGACAGGAATGCGATGCGCAACACCGCCATGGTGCGCCCGCGCAGGTCCTCGCTGGCCTGGGCAAAGCCGTCCACCGTCGCGGGACCGGCCCCGATGAGCCGCAGGTCGGACAGTGCTGCCAGCCGGTCGACCAGCAGATCGCTCAATTGACCGACCTCCTGCAACTGGCGAGCGCTGGCCTCCCTGGCGGCCCATCCGACCAGCGCCATGAACACGGGGATCAGCGGTCCCGCCAAAGCCAGGACGAGCGCCACCGCCCAACTGTGCCAGGCCGCAATACACAGGATCACCAGCGGCAACGCCAGCACCCGCATCCGGGCCGGCCGGTAGCGCAGCAAGGCCGGGCGCAGGGCTTCCAGCTTTTCGGCGGTCAGTGCCGCGATGGCGCCAGCACCGCCCAGGGCGGAGGGCGTGGCCGCCCGCGCCTCCCCCATCACGATCTCGTGCCGCAGGGCGTCAATTCGCGCATCCGCCGCCTGGGCCAGCACCCCTTGCGCCGCCAGGTCGAGGGCCGCGCGCAAGCCCCAAAGCAGCATGAGCCAGATACCGGTTCGCACGACCGAAACCGGATGCCCGTCCATGAGATCGCCAAAGGCGTTCGCGATCACCGCAGCGGCCCCCAACCAGACGAGGCTGGCGAGGACAGACAGCAGGCAGCCGAGCGCCTCGATGTTGTTGGTCCGATGCTTGGGTGCCGACATCGCGCGGAGCTTATTTCGTATCATGGATGTGTATTTAAGCGGAACCTGGCCGGTCCGACTTGATCTGGCGCAAGGCCAAACCAGCATTTCTGCAGCATCATGACCACATCATGATCGAGGGATCCCCATGCGACTGACCATCAGAACCAACCTTGCCGCGCGCATTTTGATGGTCTGTGCCGACAACCCGGACCGTCTGCTCAAGACCGCCGAGGTCGCGGCCGTCTGCAACTGTTCCACCAATCACGCGGCCCATGTGGTTCAGCGCCTTCAAGCCGATGGCTATGTGTCCACCATGCGTGGCCGCTCCGGGGGATTTGCCCTCGCCCGCCCGGCCGACAAGGTCTCCATGGGCGCTGTCTTTCGCCTGTTTGAGGCGGAAATTCCCTTTGCCGAGTGTTTCGACGAGGCAACCAATACCTGCCCCTTGCGCAACACCTGCCGCCTGAAACGCTATATCGAGCGCGCGCTGGATGCGTTCTACCATGAGCTCGACATGGTGACACTGCGCGATCTGGTTCAGGGGAATTGTGGCCTGAGCGCGCTGTTGGCGCTCAGGCCCGAGTTGCCCGATACATGCCTCCCGTGACGCCTATCGCGCCTCGAAATAGTCAAGCGGCAGCTTGAGGTAGGACCGCCCGTTGGCTTCCGGCTCCGGCAGGCGGCCGCCCCGGATATTGACCTGAAGCGCCGCCAGCATGAGGCGTGGCAGCGGCAGGGTCGCGTCGCGGGAATCCCGCACGGCGCGGTAGTCCGCCTCGCTCGGCGCATCCTTGAGGTGGATATTCCGCGACTTGTGCTCAGCCACCGTGGCCTCACATTGCGCCGCGCGCCCACCCGGTGCGTAGTCATGCCCCACGAAGACACGCGTGCTATCCGGCAGGGCAAGGATGCGCTGGATGCTGTCATAGAGCGCTTTTGACGAGCCGCCGGGAAAGTCCGCGCGGCTGGTCCCGCTGTCGGGCATCATCAGCGTGTCGTGGACAAAGGCGGCGTCGCCCGCGACATACGTGACCGAGGCCAGCGTATGACCGGGCGAGAACATCACCGTGACAGGGATATTGCCCACCATGAAGGTCTCGCCATCGGCAAGGAGCCTGTCCCACTGGCGGCCATCGGTGGGCAGAACACCGGGCAGGTTGTAGATCTCGCTCCACAGAGACTGCACGGCGGTCACCTTCTCGCCGATGGCGGTCGGCGCGCCGGTCCGTTCCTTGAGCCACTGCGCGGCAGAGAAGTGGTCGGCGTGCGGATGGGTGTCGAGGATCCACTCAAGCCCGATCCCGGCCTCGCGGATATAGGCCAGCAACTTCCGGGCATTCTCCGTCCCGGTTGCGCCGGAGAGCGGGTCGAAGTCCAGGACCGGGTCGACGATGGCCCCCTTCATGGTTTCGGGATCGTGGAAGACATATTGCCAGCTTCCGGTCGGGTCATCCCAGAAGGGTTTGACGATTGGGTGGGACATGGCCCTGCCTCCTGTGTCCGGGGATGGGGATGGGGCTCAGCGCGTGCTCGCCCGCATCATCCACATTTCCTTTTCGTGCCATTCGAGACGGTCGGTGAGCATCCCGGCGCTGACCTCGTCACCAGCGTCGGCACAGGTGGCGATGGCGGTGCGCAGGATGGCGGCGATGGCCTCGTGTTCGGTGATGGCCTTGGCGACCATGTCCTCGGCGGATTGCGCCCGGTCGGCTTCGGGCGCGGCATGGGCCATCAGGTCGGCCACGGATGCGGGGGCATAGGCGCCATGGACGCGGATACGCTCCGCGATTTCGTCCAGCGCGGCCCACAGGTTCTGGTACTGCTCTTCGAACATCGCATGAAGCTGCCGGAATTGCGGGCCTTCGACGTTCCAGTGATAGCCATGGGTCTGGACGTAAAGACGGAAGGTGTGGCCGAGAACATCGGTGAGAGCGACAACAACGGATTGAGCGGTCATGGTCGTGGTCCTTTGTCGTGTGGTCGGTGAAGGTGGTCCCGCCCGAGGGCGGGACCGGACGTTCTCAGAGCTGGCGGGTGGAGAAGTACCAATCCACCGTGTCGTAGCCTTCCCCGGCGCGGGCGGCGGCTTCTTCGGAGGTCTTCGGCGTCGGCACGATCACGGCGTCGCCGGGCTTCCAGTTCTCCGGCATGGCGCAGGTGTTCTCGTCGGCAATCTGAAGCGCGATCAGCAGGCGGTAGATCTCGTCGACGGAACGGCCCGCGTTCATCGGGTAGTAGACCATGGCGCGCAGCACGCCTTCGGGGTCGATGACGAAGGTCGCCCGCACGGCGGCGGTGTCGGATGCGCCGGGCTGGATCATGCCGTAGGCCTGCGCCACGGCCATGTTCAGGTCCGCGATGATCGGAAAGCGGATCTCGGTGCCGAACTTCTCCTTGATGTTCAAAACCCAGGCGATGTGGCTGTAGTGGCTGTCGATGGACAGGCCGAGCAGCGCAGTGTTGGCGGCGGCGAAATCGTCGTGGCGCTTGGCAAACCCGATGAATTCCGTGGTGCAGACCGGAGTGAAATCCGCCGGGTGCGAGAACAGCACCAACCACTGGCCGCGATAATCCTCCAGCCTCTTCTGGCCGTGGGTCGTGAGGGCATCGAAATTGGGGGCCGGTTCGTTCAGGCGCGGGCCTGCAGGGTGAGTTCTGGTCTGGACGATGGGGAACTGGTCGGTCATCTCTCGAGTCTCCTTCGTGGTCCCGTGCCGGTGATGACCCTAATCTGGGGTGTTGCATCATATTTGAAAAATTGAATATAAAGTGAGAACTAATAGAGGCTCTCTATATGTTCACGCTCAGGCAGATGCGCTTCCTCGTGGCGCTCGCGGACCATCTCAGCTTTTCCCAGGCCGCAGAGGCCTGTTTCGTCACGCAACCCACGCTGTCATCGGGCATCAAGGAACTTGAGGCGATCCTCGGCTTGCAGCTTTTTGAAAGGACGAAGCGCAGCGTCATGCTGACACCCAATGGCGCGGAGATTGCCGACCGCGCGCGCCGCCTGTTGCTGGATGCCGAAGAAATCACCGCTCTGGCTGCCGCCCATCGCAATCCGTTCCAGGGGGATCTGCGGCTTGGCGCGATCCCCACCATAGGGCCCTATCTCATACCGCACGCTTTGCCGGCGATCCGTAGCGCTTTGCCCGGGATCAAGCTGTTCCTCCGGGAGGAGATGACCGAGCCCCTGATTGAAGGGCTGATGACCGGACGTCTTGACGTCATCCTGATCGCATTGCCCTTCGATACCGGCAATCTTCATATCCAGCCCCTGTTCGAGGACGGGTATCACCTTGCATATCCGCCGGACTGGCCCGCCCTTGCTGGAACGGGCGCCCATGTCCTGGAGCAATTCAAAGGTCAGTTGATGCTTCTGGAAAAGGGGCACTGCCTTCAACGTCACGCCCTTGCCGCCTATCCCGGTCAGCTAGCGAAGGGGCTGAATGACTTCGCAGCCACAAGCTTGAACACGTTGATTGCCATGGTCTCCGAAGGGTTGGGCGTTACCTTGCTGCCCGATCTGGCCGTCAGGGCCGGGGTGGCTGGCGACAACGCCGTCCGGCTGACGCCTTTGCCGGATGCCTGTCCGCGTCAGGTCGTCCTCGCCTGGCGTCCCGGCTCTGCACGCGCGGCAGTATTCGAAAAGCTCTCTGACGTCTTGCGCCGTCACAGGAAGATGGATTGACGAGAGCCATCGATGGCCTCGCCGACTGACACGGGGATCGCGGATTTTCTTAGCAGCACATGTTGATATCCATGACACCTCATGTCCTGCATGGAACCAGCCCCATTCCCATTGACGGCATTGTTCCTCCCTCGACCACCCGGGATGCGAAGGAGCCGTCCTGGAGACGAGGCGGCATTGATCGCCGAGGCATTCATCTTGATCGGGCCTGCCAACACCCCCTAGGGTTGTCGCGAGATGAATCGCCTTGAACTTCAAACTGGTATGTCCAAGACACCCGGAAGCGCGCCCCTTGGCAGGCTTCAGTTCTCGTCCAGGGATACAGGTCCGCAGGGCTTCTTCGAGCTTTGGCGCCACGGCGTCTCGCCGCTGTTTCGCACCACGCCGACCAGGAGCATCGACGGGCCGGACGACCAAGCGTACAGCTGCTGCCAGATCCATGCGCAGGAGTTCTTGCTGGTGGAGGCCCGAACGCCGCCGCAGCATTTCCTGCGTGACACGAAATGGCTGCGCCAGAATGACGACGTCGACCATCTTGTCCTGGACGTCTATTTCAGCGGCCGGAATTTCACGACTTGCGGTGAAACGGAATACATCGAGGACGGCACGGTATCGCTGGTCAATCTGGCATACCGCTCGGAAGGCTTTGCAACCGCTGCCCACTTCCTGTCGCTCGTCCTTCCGAGAGACCTGGTCCGGGAGCACCTTCCGCATCTGAGCAGCCGGTGCGGCAATCTCTTTTCCTCCGGCAGCATGGCGAACCGTCTGCTGAAGGGTCATCTCCTGACCATGCGCCGCGAAATGGAAACGGCGACCGGCGCCGACGTGCCGATGCTGACCGCGGGGCTTGTCGGTCTGGTCCAGGCGCTCACGAACCGGCCCGGCGACACGGAGGCGGAAGCCGTGCAGCCGGTCCTGTTCGAAGAGATCAAGACCTACATCAAGGATCATCTGGGGCGCACGGGGCTGAACAGCGATCACCTGGCGCGCAGGTTCCGGCTCTCCCGTGCGACCCTGTTTCGTCTTTTCCGCGAGGTGGGCGGTGTCTCGGCCTATATCCAGCAGGAGCGGCTGAGCGCCTGTTTCCACGCGCTCGCGGATCCGCGGCTGGCGTCCCGGCCGATCTACCATATCGCGGAAGAGCTCGGCCTCACCAACGCAAGCCATCTGAGCACCCAGTTCCGGCGCCGTTTCGGCATGAGCCCGCGTGAGGTCCGGCAGGGCGCCCTGCGCGCGTCGGCAGGCGTCACCGGCCAGTACGACGGGCACGCACCCGGCGGTGAAGCGGATGAAATGCGCAAATGGATGCTGACGCTCGGCAAGTAGGCCGAGCCTTCGAATATGACGGCCCGGTGTTTCTGCTCCTGGCCCACTCCCTTCACGGCGACACCCCTGCCCTTCACCCGAGCGTGTGCGCCCGGGGCGGCCGATGCGGGCGACTTGAGACGCCCGCGCAAGATTTTTGAGACGCCGACAAAATTGTCAGGTCCGGAAATGTGACATGACTTCAGAAAGATAATTCTGAGGCTGCGCGTTGGATTCGTTCACGCGCCATGTTCGAACGGGGCAAAGAGTGATCACCTGGAAGCGGTTCTTTTCATCGGATATGCCAATCGCGCGGCACGCTGACATGCGCATGACCATGGGCGGTGCAACGCCGCTTCCCTCAGCCTCCGGTTCCCGTCTTTCCGCGCGGCTCCTGGCCTCGACGGTGCTGATGGCCACAATTTCCCACGCGGCGATGGCGGCCCCGGGCGACGAGATCATCGATGGCGGCGAAGTCCGCGACATTACCAGTTCGACCTCCTATGGTCGTGAGCTGATTGTCGGCTCAAGCGGTAACGGCACGCTGAACATCAAGGACGGCGCGACCCTCACAAATGCCAATGAAGGCACCATCGGATTTCAGACCGGCAGCAACGGCAAGGTCACGGTGGACGGTCCAGGCTCATCCTGGATCAACGGCCCAGGCCGTGAACTCTCCATCGGCTGGAGCGGCACCGGTGAACTGACGATCACCAATGGCGGCTCGGTCAGCAATTCCAACGGGTTCATCGGGGCCCGCGCCAACGGCTCCGGCACGGTCACGGTAAGCGGTGCCGGTTCCACCTGGACGAACACCAGCCAACTCATCCTCGGTTTCGGGACCTCCACGGGCAAGCTCACCATCGAGAATGGCGGAACGGTCACCAATTCGAACGGCCGGATCGGCCTGAGTGCCAACAGCACCGGCACGGTGACCGTCACCGGCACGGGCTCCACCCTGACCGACAGCGGCTCCCTTCTTCTTGTCGGCTATGAAGGCAACGGCACGCTGAACATCGCCGAGGGCGGCCTGGTGACGGTCGGCACCGAGACGGGCGGCGTGTATGACGGCACGCTCAGCATCGCCTACAGTGCCGGATCGACCGGTGCGCTGAACATCGGAGCCGGAGCCGGCGAGTCCGCGACCTCGGCGGGCACGCTGAAGGCGGGCAAGGTCGTCTTCGGCGAGGGCGACGGCAGCCTAGTCTTCAACCACACGGAAACGGGCTATGTGTTTGGCGCCGCGCTTTCGGGCGATGGCACGATCGACGTGGTCGCCGGCACCACGTCCCTGACCGGAGACGCCTCCCAGTTCACCGGGTCGGCCGACATTTCTTCCGGGGCGGGCCTCACGATCGGCGCAAGCACGGATTTCGGCGGCTCGATCGCGAACGACGGCGAACTGACCTTTGCCGATACGAACGACTTTACCTTCGCCAACAAGGTCTCCGGCACGGGCTCCCTGACCAAGTCAGGCACGGGAACGCTGACCCTGACCGGGGATTCCTCGTCGTTCACGGGGGCAACGACGATCGCAAACGGCGGCCTGAAGGTGACCGGCTCACTGGCCGGTTCCGTGGTGACGGCGCGCTCCGGCTCGACATTGTCGGGGTCCGGCACGGTTGGCGGCATCGTGGCGCAGGCAGGCTCCACGGTCGCACCCGGCGACACGCCCGGCACCCTGACGGTCAATGGAACCTACGAGGCCCAGTCCGGCTCGACCTATGCGGTGGAGCTGGAGCCCGGAACGACGACGTCCAACAAGATCGTCGTGAACGGAACCGCCACGATCCGGAATGGAGCGACCCTCAAGGCCACCTCCTACGGCACAGGCAGTTTCGTCCCCAATGCCCGCTACACGGTGCTGACGGCGACAGGCGGCGTGACGGGCGAGTATACGCTCGACGACACGGCAATCTCGGCGTTCTACGGTCTTCGCGACGAGTATGACGCCAACAATGTCTATCTGGACGTCGCCCAGACCCGGGCCTTCACGGCCGCTGCGCGGACGCGCAACCAGCGCGGCACCGCCTCCGGCCTGCAAAGCCTGCCGACCGGCAACGGCTTGCGCAGTGTCATCGAGACGATGCCGGACGATGCAACGGCACGCGACGCCTTCGATCAGCTTTCCGGCGAAATGCACGCGAGCCTGCAAGGCCGCTTCATGGCCGGCGCCGGAATGGATCGCGGCGCGATCAACCAGCGCCTCGTGAACGCCATGGACGCGGTCGGTGGCGACGCCGGTCAAGGCGGTCAGGTCTCGATGGGCTTCCATGGCGCGGGCGAGGTTCCGGCCCTCACGCAGGTCAACGCCCAGATGTGGGGCAAAACCTTCGGCGGTTGGGGCGAAACCGACGCCACGTCCGAAACGGCGCGGGTCACCAGCTACGGCGGCGGGATGCTTCTCGGCTTCGACGCGGAGATCTTCCAAGGCTGGCGCACCGGTATCATGGCCGGCTATTCGCGCAGCCGGTTCCAGTCGCGAGCCAACAACTCCAGTGGCACGGCCGACAGTTTTCACAGTGGCGTCTATGCCGGCACGCAGGTTGGAAACTTCGGTCTGCGCATGGGTGCCGGCTACACGTTCCACGCCCTCGACACCAGCCGCACGGTCGGTATCGCCGGATTCTCCGACACCCTGACCGCCGACTACTCC
Source organism: Stappia sp. (assembly GCA_002722295.1). Classification (GTDB taxonomy): domain Bacteria; phylum Pseudomonadota; class Alphaproteobacteria; order Rhizobiales; family Stappiaceae; genus Stappia. The sequence continues at coordinate 15,997 of PBLF01000026.1, forward strand.
GCCTCCACCGCGCAGGTTTTCGCGGAAGCGGGATATGCGGTGCACATGGATGCGGTTGCCCTTGAGCCCTTCGCGGGGATCGCCGGCATCAACCAGCACACCGACGGCTTCACCGAAACGGGAGGAGCCGCCGCACTGACGGCAAGGTCCAGCGACAGCCTGATGGGCGTGAGCACCCTCGGCCTCAGGGGCGAGACGATCATCGGACAGTTCGACGGCATCACGGCCGCGTTGAACGGTTCGCTCGCTTGGCGGCACGCCTTCGGCGACATCGATCCGGCCGCAACCATGCGCTTTGCCTCCGGCAGCGACGCCTTCTCCATCGCCGGCACTCCCATCGACCGGGATACGGCGCTGTTCGAGGCCGGGCTTTCGCTGCAAAAGGGCGATACGCTCGCCCTCGGACTGACCTATCAGGGAGAGGCCGGCGCGACCGCGCAGAACCACACTGGCCAGCTCAGCCTTATGTACCGGTTCTGAGCCAATGGGCGCGGGGGGCACTCCCCGCGCCAATCAATCCCGTTGGCGGTCAGCCCGGGCGCTTCGGCTTGCGGCTCTTGTGCTTCGGTGTCTTGCCGCGGTCGGCCTCCGCCCCCCGGGGTTTGCGGGGTGGCTTGCCGTCCGGCTTGAACTTCGGCTTCGCCTGCTTCGGCCTTGCACTCATCTCGCTCGCGGGCTCGATCCTGATGCCCTTCTCAAGGGCGCCGGGCTGCCTGATGCGGTTCGCGTAGTCTTCCGCCTTGTCGCCGGAAATCTCGAAACGGGTTTCGGTTTCATCGATCCGGATGGCACCCACATCACGCTTCTTGACGCCACCGGCGTTGCAGATCATCGGCAGCAGGAATTTCGGATCCGCACGCTGCCTGCGCCCGAGCGATATGGTGAACCAGACACCGTCCTCCATGACCGGGCCGCGTGGCTCGCGAGCCGGAGCACGGTCCTCACCGGGCCGGCGGGCACGGCTGGCGCCCCTGCCCTGCAAGGCTTCGGCCGGAAGCGGCAGCAGGACCTCGGGAACCGGGTGCATCGCCAGTTGCTGGCGCAGGAACGCCGCCGCGAGGCGCTGCGGTCCGGCCCGCTCCAGCAGTTCGGCCACGAAGTCCGCCTCCGGCCCCTCGGGCAACTCGGCCGACACGGCGGCATCGAGGATCTCACGGCGATAGCGCGCCTCGATCTCCGCGATCCCCGGCGCCGCGCGCACGGTGGCGGTCAGCTTCGCATAGGCCAGCACGCGATGGGCCGCACCACGCCTGTGCTCGGGAACGATGAGCACGCAGACGCCCTTGCGGCCCGCGCGGCCGGTCCGCCCGGACCGATGCAGCAGCGTTTCCGGGTTGCTGGGCAGATCCGCATGAACGACGAGATCGAGGCTCGGGAGGTCGATGCCGCGCGCCGCGACATCGGTCGCCACGCACACACGCGTACGTCCGTCGCGCATGGACTGCAGCGCATTCGAGCGCTCCGACTGCGCCATGTCGCCCGAAAGCGACACCGCCGAGAAGCCACGATTGACGAGGCGCGCCGTGAGATGGCGCACCGCTTCACGCGTGTGACAGAACACCAGGGCGCTCTTGCTGTCGGATTCCAGCAGCGCATTGATGATGGCGTGCTCCCGCTCGTCGCGCCGCACCAGCATCAACTGATAGTCGATGTCGGCGTGCTGTTCGGTCGGAGCCGTCGTCGCGACGCGAACCGCGTCGGTCTGCACAGTCTTGGCCAGTTCGGCGATGCCGCGCCGCACGGTCGCCGAAAACAGCAGCGTCCGGCGCTCCCTCGGTGCAGCGCCGAGGATGAACTCCAGGTCATCGCGAAAGCCAAGGTCCAGCATCTCGTCGGCTTCGTCGAGCACGACCGCGCGGATGGCGCCCAGGTCCAGCGCTCCGCGCGTGATGTGGTCGCGCAGGCGCCCAGGCGTGCCGACGACAAGATGCGCGCCGCGTTCGAGCGCACGGCGCTCGGTGCGGATGTCCATGCCGCCCACGCAGGTCGCGATCCTGATCCCGGTCTCCGCGTAGACCCAGTCGAGCTCACGCTTGACCTGAATGGCCAGTTCGCGCGTGGGAGCGATGATCAGTCCCAGCGGCGCGCCGGCGGCACCGAAACTTGTCGCGCTTCCAAGCAGCGTCGGCGCGATCGCGATGCCGAAGGCAATCGTTTTTCCAGAGCCAGTCTGCGCCGAGACGAGAAGATCGGCTTCGCGATACTCCTCGTTCGTCATCGCCAACTGAACCGGCGTCAGCTGATCGTAGCCTTTCGCCGCGAGGGCGGAGGCGAGCGCCGGATGTATGGCGGCGGCCGGGGATGCGGGGTCGGTGTCTGTTTTCGACGTCATGGTCACCATCTTTGTGGGGGCCGCCGAATATCACACCACAGGCACTTTGGGCAGCGATAGTTTGTGCGGTGCGCACTCCCGGCAGGCTGAACCGGGGTGGCACGCCCCCCCGTCTGCGTAGGCGCCTTTGCCCCCCCAATCAATCATGAGAAAATGGTGCGGATAGGACGATTAGCCTCTCACTTTCATTCGGAAAAATGTGTATCAAAATATATATTTGATAAAAAATAGATGCCGTCTATCTTAATAATTCTATTCAATCTTCCATACAAGTAGACGTACATATACTCTGAAGTTATGGTAGCGCCAGATTTTTCAAAGTCGACGATTGATATACTCGCCAAGCGAGCATGCTTCCAGTGCTCGAATCCTGACTGCGCTACACAGACGGTCGGACCTAACAACGATCCTGCAAAGGCAACCATAATTGGAGAGGCGGCGCATATAATGGCCGCACAACCGGGGGGCGCTCGTTACGACGCAGATATGTCAGACACAACTCGTGCAGCAATAACGAATGGTATTTGGTTATGTCGAAATTGCCATCGTCAAATTGATCGAGACGCGATAAGATATCCAGCAGATCTACTATTCGCTTGGCGCAAAGATCACGAAGATCGTGTCGCTCGTGAACTAGGTTCTCGCGGGGATCACATCCGCCACGAAATCGAAAGAGAATCGCTCAACTTTCTTTCTTCATACCCTCCTATCATCCAACGCATCGTTCTCGACAAACCGATTGGGTGGGAGTGGCGCTTTGTTGCCGAACTCATGAGACATCTAAACAAGCCACAATTCAAACGACTTAGAAATCTCCAAGCGGGTCACTACTATTGACCTGCCCCCCGATCGTCCCTCGTTCATAATGAGAGTCTGTGGGTTTGAGATTGGTATTCTGGCCGGTCCTTCTGGGCAAGCGCGC
>PBLF01000027.1 GCA_002722295.1 Stappia sp.
CAAGGAGGAGATCGACCCCATTCTCAGCATTACCACGAAAGCCGCCTGATCATGACCTCAGGCCATCCGGGAATTTACACCACCTTGACGGACACGACCTGCCGGGACAACGACCAACGAGCCGGACGAGGTGTGTCGGCGAGGTTGAGCTCGTCTCCGGCGAGTTCTGAACGGCAATGACCATCAGTCCGTCGTCGCCATGCCCTCGTCTGCGTCAACTCCCTCGTTGTTCGAGCCATTCGAACTGCATCACGAGGAGACACGATGCGTTTTCCCCTTTTAACGGTCGCAGCCCTGTTCGCCTCCGTTTCGTACGGACAGGCTGAAAGCACCCGGTATCCTTTGACCCTGTCGAGCTGCGGGCATGAGATTACCTTCGAGCGGGCGCCAGAGAGCGTCGTCAGTGTTGGACAAAGCACCACGGAAATCCTCTACATGCTCGGCCTCGCGGACAAGGTGTCCGGGACCGCGCTCTGGATAAACCCGGTTCTGCCCGAGTTCGCGGAGGTCAATTCCAGGGTCGAGCGCCTTTCGGACAACGCCCCGAGTTTCGAGAGCGTCCTGGCCAAGCGGCCCGAGCTTGTCGTGACAGCCTATGAGTGGATGATCGGGCCGCAGGGTGTCGTCGGCACGCGCGAGATGTTCGACGATGCGAAGATCCCGAGCTGGATCATGCCGACCGAATGCGTCGGCAAGGACAACACGCAGACGATGGATGGCGAACGCTCGGTCATGTACGACCCCGCCCTGCTCTACCAGGGCATCAAGGAGCTCGCCCTGATCTTCGACGTTTCCGATCGCGGCGAGGAGCTCGTCTCCGAGCTGAAGGCCCGCGAAACCGCCGCCGTCAAGATGGCGCGCGATCTCGATCTTCCCGACAATGTGTCCGGTGTGTTCTGGTACTCGTCCGCGGATCTCGCGATCGATCCCTATGTCGCCGGCGTCAACGCGGTTCCCGGCTGGATGCTCTCCACCCTGGGTGTCTCGAACGTCGTAACCTCCCACGAGGAATGGCCGACGGTTGGCTGGGAAACGATTGCAACCGCCGACCCCACCTTCATCGTCGCGGCAGATATGGATCGCCGCCGCTTTCCGGCCGATGACATCGCGGTCAAGCGGGAGTTTCTCGCGAGCGACCCTCTGACGCGGGAAATGGACGCCGTGAAGGAAGGGCGTATCATCGTCATGGACGCCAACGCGATGGATCCGTCGGTGCGCTCCATATTCGCGCTTGAGGCGTTGGCACAAGCCCTGTCCGGATACGGTCTCGCCCAATGACGGGCAGCGCAGCGGTCCGCTCCGTGAGATGGCTGTGGCTGGCCCCCCCATTGCTGGCCGCTGCGCTTCTCCTTGCCACGGTTGTTGGCGAAACCCGTATCCCGCTCTCGACCGTTCTCCAGGTGCTTTCGGCAAAGCTCGGATTTTCCGATCAAACGCTCGACCCCATTCAGGCCAGCGTCATCTGGCACTATCGCCTGTCCAGGGCCGTTGTCGCGGCCAGCGGCGGAGCCGGGCTTGCGCTGTCCGGGATGATTCTGCAGGCGCTACTGCGCAATCCGCTGGCCGAGCCATACCTTCTCGGTATCTCGGCCGGCGCGTCCACCGGAGCTGTCACCGTCACCGTGGCGGGGGTGGGAGCTGGCGTCATCAGCATGTCGGCAGGTGCATTTGCCGGGGCGCTGGCCGCCTTCGCACTTGTTGCGGTACTGGCGAAAGCGGCCGGCGGAGGGGTCGGCGTTCGGGGCGCCGGCATCATCATTCTCGCCGGCATTGCGGGATCGCAGATGTTCAATGCCCTCACGGCGTTGATCATCGCGCAGTCCGCCAGCGCGGAACAGGCCCGCGGCATTATGTTCTGGCTGCTCGGTAACCTCTCCGGCGTACGCTGGCCCGATGTGCGGCTGGCCCTGTCGATGGCCTTTCTCGGGATCGCGATATCCCTTTGGCACGCACGAACACTCGATGCCTTTACCTTCGGCTCTAACAGTGCTGCCTCGCTCGGCATCGACGTACGTCGCGCACAGGCCATCCTCATCGCGACCGCCGCCTTCATGACGGCAATCGTTGTCTCGATTGCCGGCGCGATCGGCTTCGTGGGACTGGTCATTCCACATGCGATGCGCTTCCTGGTCGGCCCGCGTCATACCCGGCTTGTCCCCGCGACAGCGCTGGCCGGAGCGGTGTTCCTGGTCCTGTCCGACGTTGTCTCGCGGATCGTGATCCCCGGTCAGGTTCTGCCGATCGGGGTTATCACGGCACTGGTCGGCGCACCGGCCTTCGGCCTGATCATGGTCCGGGGGCGGCAGCGATGAACGACAGTCCCGAACTCGAGCTCTCCGGTGTCGGATGGGCTACGCGGGGCCAATCGATTGTCTCCCCTATCGACCTTCGACTGAAGCGGCGGGAAACGCTTGGTCTGATCGGCCCCAATGGGGCCGGAAAATCCACGCTGCTCAGCCTGATGGCCGGCCTTCGCACGCCCACGGAAGGTGAGGTGCGCCTGCAGGGCCGGTCAATGGCCCGGATGCGGCGGCGCGAAATCGCCCAACGCCTCGCGTTCGTCGAACAGGCTTCCGACACGGGCGAGCGGATCACGGTACGGGATGCAGTGGAGCTCGGACGCACCCCCTGGGTGGGCTCACTGCGCCGGTGGAGTTGCGAGGATGATCTGGCCGTGACGAATGCCCTGGGCGCGGTGTCGATGGACCACCTGGCCGAGCGCGACTGGTCTACGCTTTCCGGCGGAGAGCGGCAGCGCGCACACATTGCCAGGGCCCATGCGCAGAGGCCCGAGATCCTGCTGCTGGACGAACCGACAAACCATCTCGACGTGCATCATCAGCTCGCAATTCTGGATCTTGTGTCGAGCCTGGCGGTGACGACCGTGATCGCGCTTCATGATCTGCAGCATGCACTGCGCTGCGATCGGCTTCTGGTCATGGAAAGTGGCCGTTGCATTGCCCTGGGGCCACCGGCGGAGGTGCTGACGCCCGCCCTTGTCCGAGACGTTTTCCGCATTCACGCCGAGCTCATTCCGCACCCCTCGGGTGGCCTCCCGGTCTTCTCGTTTCAACGCCTCTCCTGAAGGAGTATCCCATGCTGACGCGACTGACATTGCTTCTCGTCCTTCTGGCCACGCCGGCGTTCGCCGAAACCCACGAAGTGAAAATGCTGAACCGCAACCAGACAGGCGCCATGCCGTTCGAGCCCGACTATCTGGTCGTCCGGCCCGGAGATACCGTCAGGTTCATTGCGGCATCTCCGGGCCACAATGCGGCAACCATCGACGGCATGATCCCCGAAGGGGCGACGGCGTTCGTTGGAAAGATCAATGAAGAGATCACGGTAACACTGCCCCAGGAAGGCGTTTGGGGCATCAAGTGCTCACCGCACTACACGATGGGGATGGTCATGCTGATCCAGGTCGGCGACACGTCGGTAGCCGAAGCCGACCTTCCTGACGATCTCCCGCCGGCAGCGCGCCAACGACTGCTCGAGATCCTTGAGCGCCAAAAGACGGAAAGATGAGAGCCCCCTCCCCGCAATATGTCTTTTCGCTGCTCACTCACCGACAAACTCTATAAGCAATGAAAGCGAGTATGATCGCCTGAAATTTTTTCACGTAGGGATTGCATTCGCAAAAAAAGTCGAAAATGCTCCCTCCAAAGTATCCGACTGTCGGAAACGACGTGCTGGTAAAGTCGCAGCGAGCTTGGGATTCTCCAAGATGGCTGACAACGCAGCGCAATATGGCAATGACCATAGCCTGTAGCCGGGCTGAGAAATGGCGTGGGGGCGCTTATGGTAGGGTCGGTCGAGCTCGCACAAGGAGTTCACGCGGCAAACACTGAACACGTTCCTTCTTCCAAGGGGCGGGTGAGATTACGCCTAGCGCGCGACACGGAAGCGAACTTTCAGAAGGGCCTTGCTCTTGCCAGGAACCTTCACGCGCAAACCTTGTTTCGGGATCTTGCCTTCAGTGAGGCAAAAGCAAGAGCGCTTTTCCAGCGGGTCTTTGCGCGGCCAGATAAGGCCGGGTTGATTTATGCGGAGCCACCCCCAGAGGGCGCCCCCCCGATCGTTAGAAGGTACTGCTCTAGCCGGTTTCGCCTACGTACAAGCTGGCGAGTATTTTCTTAGCGAAGGCGATCTTGTGGCTAGCGTACCCACTTTAAATGTTTCATCGAATTTGGTTCACACGCCACTTGGCGGGTGCATTGCGTTGCAACTGGTTGGCGCGGTACGTCAATGGGTAGAAATCCGCAAGTGCAAGCAAATTTTGGTGCATACAACTGGCGGAATCGAGCCAACAAAAACCGATCGCTTCTTTTGAAGGTGCGGTTTCAGCAAAATTGGAGGAAAATATGCCTTATAGGTGGCTTTACTTTTTTATAATTTTAATTTTGGCATCCCCAAGCATTGCAGATTCCAATACGAATGGAATATTAAATAAATCAGAAATAAAATCATATTCTAATGAAATAATTGACGAAATTTATGATTTTTACATATACAAAATACTTGGATTCGAATTCTATTTGGATATTCGATCGAATAATTACATTCGCGTTCTAAATGAATTCGGATCGATGATTAGATACCTCCCCCTTCCCGAGGGCGATGTAGCTAATCGCAAGATATCGATCTTCGATCAAATAAACGCCTACGAAACCGCTCTGATGGAGAGAAAAATCTACCTTGATGCTAAAAGCAAAAACGCAACCTGCAATTCTCAGGAATTGATAGATCGTGAAAATAGAAAAATAACAGTATATATATTCGCAGACGCAAACCTCGATGAAATGACTTATAGCAACTGCATATACCGAGCTTTTTTTGCGATCATACCAAATAAATACACCCTACGCAGATTGGCTGAATTTGCAAGATAAATCATTAGTAAATATATCTAGATTTGTGGATTTCATTATCTTGAAAGCACTTTGGAAATGTAAAAATACATTGATTCGAGAGCAAAGCGATAAATCAAAGATTTGTGTTACTAAATAAATTGACAATTACTTTATTAAAAAGGATTAGAAACTATGATCAAGCCTGTTTGCGTACGCGTCTAGAGTGGATCCGAGGATTTATCGGATTTTTCACTTGGACCTGCGAACAATTACGCCGGAATCTCACTTGGCGGATCACTAGGATCCTGTCCCCATAAACGGGTTTCGTTGATGTGTGAGATTTGATTCAACCTCCTGATAAGGAGGTTGCCATGCGCCGTCACGAGTTGAGCGACGGGGAATGGTCGATCATCGAGCCGCTGCTGCCGCGCAAGAGCCGGGGTGTGAAGCGTGTCGATGATCGACGCGTTATCAATGGGATCCTTTGGCGGTTCCGCACCGGTTCGTCCTGGCGTGATGTGCCGGAGCGCTACGGTCCACGCACGACGCTCTTACAACCGGTTCTGCCGATGGCGCGCATCAGGCGTTTGGGACCGGCTTCTGGACGCAGTGTCAAAGGCTTATGATGGCGATATCCAGATGATCGATAGCTCCTCAATCCGCTTTCACCGTCATGGTGCCAACGGGGATAAAAAGGAGATCCGGTTGCATGGGACGTTCCCGGGGCGGCCTGACCAGCAAGATCCACACGGTGGTGGACGCCTGCGGTCTGCCGATCGGATTGAGCCTGAGCAAGGGCCAGGCCTATGACGGCGAACAGCTCAGTGGTTCCGCTTCCACAAGCGCTCCAGGATCGGACCCGCCACCCAGGAAGAGGCGCCCACCGTCTCACCCGGAACAGGTCACCGCGTCGATCAATGGACGGCAGATGTCCGGGTTTCCCGCACAGCAGTCCTCCATCAGAAACGCGAGAAGATCCCGAAACCCGTCAATGTCCGCGCGGTAGCGCACGATACGCCCTTCCCGCTCGGTCAAGACCAACCCCGCCTGGGACAAGGCCTTGAGGTGGGCCGACGCCGTGTTCTGCACCGCCCCGACCTTCTGGGCGATCTCCCCCGCCGGCACCCCGGCCTGGCCGGCCTGCACCAGCAGACGAAAGATATCCAGTCGCGTTTCCTGGCCGAGCGCCGCAAGGGCGGAGAGAGCGGAAGCCTTGTCCATGTATCTACCTTTCCAGATACATGGAGACCTGTCCATCGGTGTTTGCCAAGCCCTTTTTGATGTCCTGTTCAGGGAACGGCGGCAATCATCAGGAAGCAGCCGAAGATGACCAGGTGCACCGCTCCCTGGACGATCGTGGTGCGGCCCGTCGCCAGCGTCAGGGTTCCCACGAAGAGCGTCAGGGCAAGAAGCACCGAGTGTTCCGTGTGAAGACCAAGGGTCAGGTCCTTGCCCATCGCCATGGACACCGCCGCGATGGTGGGAATGGAGAGACCGATGCTGGCGAGCGCCGAGCCCGTCGAGACGTTCAGGCTCGTCTGAAGGCGGTTTTGCGCCGCCGCCTTCAGTGCCGTCAGCCCCTCGGGCAGGAGCACGACCGCGGCAATGATGACACCGACGAAGGCATCCGCCAGCCCGGCCGCCGCCACACCGCGCTCCACCGTGGGGGCGAGTGCCTCGGCAAGCAAGATCACAGCGATGAGCGACAAGGCCAGAAACAGCAGTGAAAAGGCGGTTTCGCGGCCGGTCGGGATCGGATGATCCTCACCAAGCGCCGCGACATCCACGTAGTCGCTCTTGTGGCGCACGGTCTGCGCGAAGATGAAGACCGCATAGAGCGCCAGCGAAACGATGGAAACGAAAACGAGCTGCGCGGGCGAGTAGAACGGACCTTCGACGGCGACGGTGAAGTTCGGCAGAATAAGCGTCAGGATGGCAAGCGCGCCCAGCACACTGAACGCGGCAACCGCGCCCTGGCTGTGAAAGAGCTGCTCGCGGTGCCGTATGCCGCCGATCAAAAGGCTCAGGCCGACGACACCGTTGAGAACCACCATCAGCGTCGCGAAGACCGTATCGCGAGCAATTGTCGTGTCGCCATGGGAGGGGTTAAGCAGCATGGACACCACCAGCGCCACCTCGATCACCGTAACGGCCGCCGCCAGCAGGATCGAGCCGAACGGCTGGCCGATCCGCAACGAAACCACCTCGGCGAAGTGAACGGCGGAAAAGACGGTGAAGACCAGCACGGGTGCTGCAAGGAAGGAGAAGAGCAGCGAGCCGTCATCGAGCACATGGGACACTTCAAGGCCTACGAGGACCCCCGCGGCCAGAATGGGAAGGATCTGCCGCCAGGGGGCGGCATGGGAACCGCCCTGCCCGCTCCCGTCGTCCGGCACAGCCTTGTCGTCCTTCGTCATTTGCCCCACCCCGTCAATTGAACTTGGGCAATCGGTAACCGGACGACATGTCGAAACCGTAAAGACCTTGCATTTCCTTGCTTCATCGTCGCAGTGCCACCGCTCAGGCGGATCCGCGCACCTCCTCCGGCGGCGTCGGCCGGGCCGGGGCCGGACGACATGCGCCGGCAACCAGCAGGGCGACGACCACGAGCGCCAGTGGGTAGGCCGGTGCCAGTCCGTGAGCGACGACGAGATAGGCAGCGAGCGCTCCCGCGAGCACCGCCAGCAGGACCTCGGCCGCATTGCGGGCAATGCGAAGGAAGGACAGCGCCGCGATCCCGTAGAGGATGAGGAAGTTCTGTCCCGCCAGGGCGAGCATCCAGTCGAGGCGGAACAGACCCGCTCCGCTGGCACACAGGACACTTGCGAGGGCGAGCGACGTCATTCCAACGGCAAGCCAGGGACTCCCCCCGCGCGTCGTGCGGACAAACGCCGGCAGAATGCCCTCGCGGCTCAGGGAATAGAGCATTCGCGACACGGCCCAGATCGCGCCGGCAAGGTTCGCCAGGATGATGGCACCCGCCAGCCAGGCAACCGCCATGCCGCCCGAGGCGCCCAGGCTCACGCGCGCAATGTCGACGAACGCGGTCTCGAAGCCCGCATCGAGGCCGAGACGCTGGGTCGCGAAGGCAATCACGAGATAGATCGAGACGGTGAGCGCGAACGAGGCCAGCATCGCAATCGGAAAGTCCCGGCGCGGGTTGCTGAACTCCTCCGCCGTGTTCGCCGCCATTTCCCAGCCCGTGAAGGCGAAGAACAGCATCATGAAGGGCAAGGCCACCCGTGCCGGTTCCAGTGTCTCGGGCAGCAGCGAGGGCACGTGCGCGGCCCCTTCGCCCGAATTGGCCAGAAGTGCGCCGGCCAGCGCCAGCAGGACGATCGCCACCGTGATGACCACCGCCATGAGGGCGTTGACGCGCGACACCAGTGCGCTCGGCGCCATGTGCATTGCCGTGGCAAGCGCGAGCAGGAGAAGACCGCTTGCAAAGGGAGGCAGGCCGGTAACCCCGGAAAGATAGTGACCACCAGTGAGCGCAATGGACGGCAGGCCGAACAGAACCGCCCCCAGAAGCAGAAACGAGGCAACGGTGTATCCGCGCCGGCCAAAGCCGATCATCGCGTAATGGGCGATACCGCCGGCGTCCGGATAGCGCCGCCCCATCACGATGAAGACACCCAGGAGCGGAAGCGAGGCCAGCGCGCAAAGGATCCACGCGAGAAAGGCGTGATCCCCCACCTGCTTCACCGCGAGGCCGGGGAGCGCGAGTATGCCGGCCCCGATCACGATGTTGAGCATGAGCGCAATCCCGCGCGCAATCGTCAAAGGCTTTCGCAAGCCCGACATAGACCTCTCCCGCCGTCCCGGACGTCTGCCGCATGCCGCTGCCTTTGCTCCTGCGGAGGCCCCGGCCGGCATGGCACCGATACCGCCTTGGATAGCCGGGCAAAGCGCGAGAGAGTACCTTGCGATTTGACAAAAGATTTGCGAAATGCGAGAAATTTCTCGCACCAGTTGCAAATATATATCAACTCTCGCACATGCACGGGAAAGGTGGACCGATGGATATCGCCTTGTCGCCGATGGACCGCAAGCTGATCCGCCTGCTGGAGGAAGACTCCCGCCGTTCCTACACCGAACTGGCTGCAATCCTTGGCGTCTCGCGCATGACCGTGAAGAACCGTGTCGACCGGCTGGTGGATCGCGGCGTGATCGAGACCTTCACGATCAAGCTCGCCGATACGGGCCCCAGCGGCCCGACCCAGCCCGCGGCGACCGCCTTCTTCCACCTCAAGCTGAAACGCCCGTTCTGCAAGACCGTCTATGAGACGATCGAGGCGTGGCCGGAGGTGCTTGGAGCATGGTCCATCGCGGGAGAGACGGACATGACGCTGCTTGTGAGTTGCGCCTCGGACGGAACGCTGGAGGAGCTGCGCGACCGCCTCGCCCGGCATCCGGAAGTGCAGGCGCTGTCCACGGCAATGGTTTTGCGCCAGTGGCGTCACAGGACGGACGGCGCCCCCGGCACGGCACAACGCATCCCCGCACCGGACGTCCTGGAAAAAGCGGAGCCGCGGCTGCAGGAGGAGATGTTGTGAACACCAAGACGCGCGCAAATTCGTTTGTGCTGATCTCGACCGAAATCAACCGATGCATCTTCGAGGGCAACGTGGACGAGGCCTTGAGCCTGATCGGCGACTACATGCAGGAAAACGGCATGACAGCATCCCTCGAGATCGTTGCCTCGATCCCGACCAGGGCCATTCCGCGCCGACCGCCACGGTCCGTCCAGTAAGGTCGGGAGCCTAAAGCAGGGCCCGCGCCGCCGGCGCCGCTGTCTGGCGATCCAGGTCGGTCAGCGTGACGATCCTGTTTCCCCGCAGGTCATTGGCACAGACCAGGAACCCCTGCTCTTCCATGTGGGTCAGAAGCCAGCGCGCCCGGCCGGGCGAGCGGGTACCATAGGCCGTGGCGATCTCCTGATCCGAAGGACACGGCTCTCCCTGCAAGGCCGCACGGGCGATCAGCAGATAGACGCCGCGCATCTCCTCCGGCAGGCTCGCGGCCACGGCTTCGGCGGTCGCCCAGATCTCGGGATCGACATCCGTGTCGGAAACGCCGGCCCGCGCCAGTGCGACGCGCTGGCGAAAGCTTGCAAGATCCAGCGGCCGGCCCGACAGCCTTGCGATGCGGCAGCGCACCTGAAAATCCTGATAAAGCGCGGCGACCGGCTGGAAGGCGGCTTCCGGATCCTCGAGCAACTCGCCGATGATGGCATCGATCGCCTTCTCGCGGGCCTCGTCGTTCTCGATAGGCGCAAACTCGAGTGCGTCGCGTGCCGAAGCCTGACGGGTCAGCCGTTCAAGCACCTCCGACGCCGGAACGCTCTCCTGCACGGGCGGACGCTCCGCCTCGGTCCGTTCGCCCTGCGAAGCCGGCTGGAACAGCAGATCCTGAAGATCCTCCGGGCGCGATTGCGGTAGTGGCGTGAGCTTCGGCCCACCACCTCGTCCGACCGTTTCGACAGACCCGATACGCACCTGCAGCGGCCGGCGTGAGACGGCCGGGCCGAGGGCCACGAAGTGTCCGCGATCGAGGTTGCGAAAGGACTCCGCCTGACGCTTCTCCATGCCGAGCAGATCGGCGGCCCGGGCCATGTCGATGTCGAGAAACGTGCGCCCCATCAGGAAATTGGACGCCTCGGCCGCCACGTTCTTGGCCAGCTTGGCCAGGCGCTGGGTCGCGATGACGCCCGCAAGCCCGCGCTTGCGGCCACGGCACATCAGATTGGTCATGGCCCCGAGGGAGACCCGGCGCGCATCCTCACCCGTGTCTCCCGAGGCGGCCGGCGCGAAGAGCTGCGCCTCGTCCACCACCACCAGAACCGGATACCAGTGGTCACGGTCGGCCTCGAAGAGCGCATTGAGAAAGACCGCCGCCGCCTTCATCTGCCGGTCAGGCTCCAGCCCCTCCAGGTTGAGTACAACGGAGACACGATGCGCGCGTACACGCGCGGCAATGACCGCGAGATCCCGTTCGCTCGCCGCCGCATCGACCACCACATGGCCGAACCGGTCCGACAGCGTGACGAAATCCCCTTCCGGATCGACGATGACCTGCTGCACCCAGGCCGCGCTTTGTTCGAGCAGACGGCGCAGAAGATGCGACTTGCCGGACCCCGAGTTCCCTTGCACCAGCAGACGGGTCGCCAGAAGTTCTTCCAGATCGAAGCCGCAGGGCCCGGACGCGCCGCCCCCCATCACTTCGCCCATGTCGATACTGACTGTCATCCGTGAACTGTCATCCGCTTGATGCGCCTTGCCGCCGCCCGGAGGGCCAATCCGGTCGCGCGCCTGCAACGGCGCCGGGCCGCCATGTGCCCATGAGTGCCACACCCCCACCTCGGAATAAACCGCAGGCGCCCGCGACATGTCGCGCACGGTTCGCCGGCCCCCTGGCCGGACAGGACTTGTGACAAGGCGCCAAGTATCGTCGATTCGCCGGCGAACGAAAACTCCTGCAAGCTGCCCCCACGGCATTAGCTACGTGTTTACCGCAGGCCCTGTAAGTCACGATAAACCCGACATCCACAAGGTGTTATTCATGACCGCTCCCTCTCAGCCCACAGATCGACAGACCGGCCTCGACCTTGCCAAGGCAATAGCGGGTTTCCTGGGCATCGATGCGCACGAGACGGGCGACGTCCGGGCCTCGTGGGAAAAACTCGAGCCCGCAATGCCCGGCATTCTCGATTCCTTCTACGAAGCAATCGCGAAGACGCCGGAGCTTGCCGGAATGCTCGGCTCGTCCGAGAAGGGCGTCGCCAACCTGAAGAAGGCGCAGTCCTCGCACTGGGGCCATATCTTCACGCACCCGCTCGGCCCCTCCATCGTCGAGCGCTCGGAGCGTATTGGCGCGGCCCATGTGCGCACGGGCCTTGAGCCCAAGTGGTATCTCGCCGCCTATGGGCGCCTTCTCGTGGACGGAATTCCGGCTCTCGCACGTGCCTATCCGCTTCAGCCGGGGCGCCTTGCCCAGGCCGTCCAGATGCTGGTCGGCCGGATCTTCATCGACATGATCCTGTCGTATGACGCCTATGAGAAAGGCGTTCTTGCACAGCGAGCGGAGGAGCATCGCGCCGACACCGAACTGGTCTCCCTGCGCAATCTCGCCGGAACGATCACCGACGTGAACGACCTGGCCATCGGCATGGCGTCCTTCTCTCGCAACACGAAACGCGCCCGTGAAAGCGGCCAGGCGATCTCCGCGGCAGCGACCGAACTGGTCACCTCGGTCGAGCAGATCGCGTCCAACAGCGATGGCGCGGCCGCGAAGGCGGATGCGACGAACTCGGCCGTTCTTGAAGGCCTGAGCGCGATGCAGGAGGTCTCCGGATGCATGAGCGACATCTCGGCCACCTCCCGGGAAAGCGCGGCCAATCTCGCCGAACTCCAGCGTGCCTCCGAGCAGATCGAAGACTTCCTGTCCGTGATCGAGAACATCGCCAGCCAGACCAACCTGCTCGCGCTCAATGCCACCATCGAGGCGGCGCGCGCGGGTGATGCCGGCAAGGGCTTCGCGGTTGTCGCGCAGGAGGTCAAGAGCCTGGCCACCCAGGCGGCGAAGGCCACGGAGGACATAACTCACCGCATCGCGACCCTGCGCAGCGGCATGACCACGACGCAGCAGGCCATCGCCAGTTCGAACGACGCCATCGAGCGCGGGCAGAAGACGATCTCGGACGCCCACGAGCGCATGAACGAGATCACGACACAGATCGGCGACGTTTCCGAGCGGATGAAGGAAATCTCGCAGATCCTTCAGCAGCAGAAGGATTCCAGCCAGGAGATCGCCGAGAGCATCAACGGCGTGGCGGATCTGGCGGCGGAAAACGATCGCGAACTGGTGTCCATGAGCGAGACGCTGCAGGCGAGCAACGACCGTTTCGCCGCGTCCGCGGGCAACTGGTTCGACGCGTCCTCCAGCCGCTCCATGTGCGAGATGGCCAAGATCGACCACGTCCTGTTCAAGAAGCGCGTGGTGGACACCATCATCGGGCACGACAACTGGTCAACCGGCGAGATTCCCGACCATCACATGTGCCGCTTCGGGCGCTGGTACGAGAGCATCGACAACGAGGCCGTGCGACGGCACCCCGCCTACACCGCGATCAATGCCCCACACAAGCTGGTTCACGCAGCCGCCAAGGCGGCGCTCGAAGCCCATGCCAGGGGCGACAACGAGGCGACATCACGGCACTTGCACGAGCTTGATCGCGCAAGCCGGACGGTGATCCAGGCGCTCGACGAACTGTCGGCCGTTTTCGAGGCGGAGCTTGCAAGGGAAACACCTCCCCCGGTCCTCGCGCGCAAGGCGTCCGCCTGAACGAAAGGCCGCGAGGGGCGCAACCGGCGCGAGCGTCTTCCCGCTTGCGCTTCGTCTTCACATTCGAAATCATGCATTCGTCAGAAAGAGGCCGCAAACTCCAGGCGGCCCGTTCGGGAGGATGACATGATGACACGGTTCCCTTCGCACGTTTCCGGCCGCCTGTGCCTGGCGGCGGTGCTCGGTTGCGCCCTGCAGGCAGCCCCCGCCCTTGCCGAGGACGGCCTCCAGATCAGTCCCGGCGTAACGTCGATGACCGTCGAAACCGAGGACGGGCCGGTCGAAATCACCCGGTCGCGCAACGAGACACAGCTCATCGGCGGCGTTCTGCAGCCACTGGTGCCGGTCCCGGGTGTCCAGCCCGCCGGCGAGCTTGAAGTTCTGGCGGCCCTGCAGGATCCGAATGCGCGGGTCGTGGACATGCGCACGACGGAGTGGCGCGTGAAGGCAACGATCCCGGGCTCGATCCACATTCCCTACACCGAGGTCTCCATGCGCCTCGACGAACTGGGCTGCACCGGCGAACAGGGAAAGTGGGATTGCGCTTCTGCACTGGAGGTCTTCGCCTTCTGCAACGGCCCCGCCTGTCCGCAAAGCCCCACCGCGATCAAGGCCATGGTGCGCGAGGGCTATCCGGCCGAGAAGATCCACTACTATCGCGGCGGCATGCAGGACTGGATGGTGCTTGGCCTGACGACGGCCGAAGGCATGTTCTAGGAACTGTCCCCATAAACGAGACGGATGAATCAAAGACGGGCGGAGCGGCAATGCCGTTCCGCCCGTCCCTGGTTCCGGATCGCGTCTTTCAACGCGGGATCAGGCGAAGGTGTCCTTGAACTGATCGCGCAGGACGTTCTTCTGGATCTTGCCCATGGTGTTGCGCGGCAGTTCGTCCAGCACATAGACCTTCTTGGGCTGCTTGAACTTTGCGAGCTTGTCGGCAAGCGGAGTGATCACCGCATCCGCGTCGATCTTCGCTCCCTTGTGCGGCGCGACGACAGCCACGACCCCCTCGCCGAAATCCGCATGGGGAACGCCGATGACCGCGCTTTCGGCGACGCCCTCGATCTCGTCGATGACGGCTTCCACCTCGGCCGGATAGACGTTGAAGCCACCGGAAATGATGAGGTCCTTCGACCGGCCGACGATGGACACATAGCCGCGCTCGTCGATCCGGCCCATGTCGCCGGTGATGAAGAAACCGTCTGCACGGAACTCGGACGCCGTCTTCTCCGGCATCTGCCAGTATCCCTTGAACACGTTCGCGCCCTTGACCTCGATCACGCCGACCTCGCCCTGGGGCAGGGCCTTGCCGGTCTCGGGGTCGGCGATGCGCAGATCCACGCCCGGCAGCGGGAAGCCGACGGTGCTGGGACGGCGGTCGCCGTCATAGGGGTTGGACGTGTTCATGTTGGTCTCGGTCATGCCGTAGCGCTCGAGGATGGCATGGCCGGTGCGGGCGCTGAACGCCTTGTGCACTTCCGCCGAAAGCGGCGCGGAGCCCGACACGAAAAGACGCATGTGCGAGGCGAGCTCACGCGTGAACGCGTCGCTTCCAAGCAGGCGGGCATAGAAGGTCGGGACCCCCATCATGGTGGTCGCCCTGGGCATCAGCCGCAGGATCTCGTCGAGGTCGAACTTCGGCAGGAACAGCAGCGAGCCGCCGGCCAGAAGCGTCACGTTGGTCGCGACGAACAGACCGTGGGTGTGGAAGATCGGCAGCGCGTGCAGAAGCACGTCGTCCGAGGTAAAGCGCCACTCGCGCATCAGCACCCGGGCGTTGGAGGCCAGGTTCTCATGACTGAGCATGGCGCCCTTGGACCGGCCGGTGGTGCCGGAAGTGTAGAGGATCGCAGCCAGATCATCGGCCCCGCGCGCCACGTCCTCGAAGGAGGTCGCGGACGCGTCGGCAGCCGCGCTGAGCGATCCCTTGCCGGCACCATCCAGCGTCTCGAGCCGGGCACCGGTCTTTTCTGCGATCGGAGCGATGGCATCGCGGCGCGCGGGGTCGCAGACGACGACGGCGGGCTTGGCGTCGCCGACGAAATACTCCACCTCGGCGGGCGTATAGGCGGTATTCAGCGGCAGGAAGACGCCGCCCGCGCGAACCGTACCGAGATAGAGCATGAGCGCGTCCGCGCTCTTCTCGACCTGCACCGCCACGCGGTCACCCGGCGTGACGCCGAGGGCCACCAGAGCGTTGGCATAGGCGGCCGACCGCTCGACCAGTCCGTCATAGGTCAGCGTGGCGCCGTCCGGCGTCTCGATGAAAGGGGCGCTTCCGTCGCTGATGGCTGCGCGGATCTCGGAGAAAAGATGGTTCACTTGCGTCATTCGACAGGGTCCGGTGTCTGTTTCTTCTGTTCTGGCACGGCCTTGAGCAGTCGGGAGACACTGCTCGACGCCGCGACGAGACCCGTTGCGGCAAAGGCTTCGTGGTTCTTTTCGATCTCGCCGAGATCGTAAAGATAGTTGACCATCAGCCCGAAGGACTGACGGCGTCCGTTGGCGGACGGATCGGCGTTCCAGTGCACGCGCTCCAGCCGCGCGCCATTGCCCAGATGGAACCGAGCGACGGGATCGAGCGGCCGGGTGCCCCGGCTTTTCTCGCGAACGAGATAATGGGCGCACAGCGCGCGAAGCGGCTCGCGCAGGGCCTCCGCCTGTTCCGCGTCATCAAGGACCGCGTTGACCGCATCGGTCGTGTCGCTTGCGGCGAGGCTTGCGCGGAACTCCGCCGGAAGGCTCTTCACGACGCTTCCCTCGCCGGCCTCGGCCGAACGTGTCAGCCATGCGCGGAAGCCCGGCACCGGCGACAGCGTCACGAAGGTCTTGAGGCCGGGCAGATCGCGCCGCAGTTCCTCCACCACCTGCTTGATCAGGAAGTTGCCGAAGGAGATGCCACGCAGCCCTTCCTGGCAATTGGAGATGGAATAGAAGACGGCGGTCGTCGCCTCGCCGGCGGGCACCTCGTCCCGGTCCTCGGCAAGGATGGGGGGGATCGCGTCGGGGATCGCGCGCAGCAGCGCCACCTCGACGAAAATCAGAGGATCGTCGACAAGTGCCGGATGGAAAAAGGCATAGAGCCTGCGGTCGGGCAGCGCGATCCGCCGCCGCAGGTCCTCCCAGCCGTGGATCTCGTGCACCGCCTCATAGCGGATGATGCGCTCCAGCACCGCCGCCGGGGTCGACCAGTCGATGCGCTGCATCACCAGGAAGCCCCTGTTGAACCAGGACGAGAACAGGTGCTCGAAATCGACGTCGATGTCCTTCAGCTCAGGCGCCTCGCGCAGGAGGCCCAGCAGGTCCTTGCGCATCTTCACCAGCGCCGTGGTCCCTCCGGGAGCAAGGTTCAGCCGCCGGATGAGTTCCTGTCGGCGCGGTTCGGAGGCCGCGTGCAGCACCCGCAGGCGCGCGGGGTCCCCGGGCGCCTCAAGCACCTCGCGGGCCGCAGCCGACATGCGCTCCCCGTCGGCCCCGAAGCGGGCGTGCAGTTCGAGAAAGAAGCTCTTGCGCTCCGTCGCGTCGAGCGCGGCATAGCTTGTCAGGATGTCGCGCGCGAGCGCCACGCCGGACGCCTCGCCGCGTCCGGACAGAAGCGCTTCGCACAGATCGCCGAGGCCCCGGCCGCTCGGACTGCGCTCACGGCGCAGATCGAGAAGCTGGCGGCCCTGCTCGGCGATCGAGGAGAGCAGGTCGTTGAAGAAGCTCGTGGAGTTCATTGACCGGGTCCCATCACGAGGTCGGGAAGCAGAAGGGCGATCTGCGGAATGAAGCACAACAGAACGATGCCCAGCACCATGCAGCCCACATAGGGGATGGAGCCGCGCAGAACCTCGCCCAGAGAGATATTTGGTGCAATACCGTTGATAACATAGAGATTGAGGCCCACGGGTGGCGTGATGAGCCCGATTTCCATGTTGATGGTCAGCACGATCGCGAACCAGTAGGGATCGAAGCCCGCCTGGATGATGATCGGCAGCAGGATCGGCGCCGTCATCAGGATCACCGCCACCGGCGGCAGGAAGAACCCCGCGAACAGCAGGAACACGTTGATGATCGCCATCAGCACCCAGCGGTTCACGTCAAGATCGGCGATCCAGGCGGCGATGGTCTGGGTGATGAACAGCGACGACAGGGCGAAGGAGAACAGCTCCGAAGCGCCGATGATCATCATGATCATGACGCTTTCCTTCAGCGTGTCGCGGAAAAGCCCGGTGTAGAGCGAGGGCTTGAACAGCTTGTAGATCACCGCCACCAGCACGAGGCAGAGCAGCGCGCCCACGCCCGCCGCTTCAGAAGGCGTCGCCACACCGCCATAAAGCACAAAGAGGATCGCGACGATGATCGCCAGGAACGGCAGCACACGCGGCAGGACCTCGAAACGCTCCGCGAAGGAAAAGCGCCGCGTCACCATGTCCAGCCCGACGCCGCGCCGGCGACAGTCGTAGATCGTCCAGATCATGAACAGCGCGGTGAGCATGAAGCCCGGCACGAGACCGGCGAGGAACAGACGCCCGATCGAGGTTTCGGTGGCGATGCCGTAGACGATCAGCGTGATCGACGGCGGAATGAGAATGCCGAGCGTGCCGCCGGCGGCGATGGAGCCCGCCGCGATCTCGTTGGGATAGCCGCGCTTGGTCATCTCCGGGATGCCCATCTTGCCGATCGCGGCACAGGTGGCGGGCGAGGACCCGGACAGGGCGGCGAAGATCGAGCAGGCACCTAGGTTGGACAGCACGAGGCCGCCGGGCACCCGGTTCAGCCAGCGGTCCAGGGCCTCGTAGAGATCCTTGCCGGCGGGCGAGGAGGCCACGGCCGCGCCCATGAGGATGAACATGGGGATGGAGACGAGGCCGAAGGAGGCCAGGCCGCCGAAGAAGGTCTCCCCGAGAATGCTGAGACTGCCCCAGCCATCGGCGAGAATGAGGGCCGCGATGGAGACGAAGCCCAGCGCGAAGGCGATCGGCACGCCGAGCGCGAGAAGACAGAGCAGGACGGCGAGAACGGCCCCGGCCCAAAGCATCGGTGTCATTCGGCCACTCCGCAGATCTTCATGATTTCAGCGATGTACTGCAGCACCAGAACACCGATGCCGAGCGGCAGGGGAAACAGCGGGATCCACAGCGGGATCGCCCAGACCGTGTCTGTCCGCCAGCCGTAGGCCCAGGCCTCGTGCAGGTAGATCCAGCCGGACCAGGCAAGCAGGGCGCAAAAGGCGATGCCGAAGAGGCCGGACAGGATTTGCATGGCCTTGCGTGCGGGAAGCGGAAGGCTAGTCTGCACCACGTCGACATTCACGTGCCCCTTGTGCAGCAGCACGTAGGGCGAACCGAGGAAGGTGGCGGCGACCAGGGCGTAGATCACGTATTCGGTCTGCCAGATGGTGGAGCCGTTCAGGAAATAGCGCACGATCACCATGTGGGTGACCACGAGCGCGGCGGAGGCGGTGAGCAGCATCGCGGCGGCGCCAAGCGCGCGCGACAGCGCCGTGATTGCAGTGACATAGAAGGTCATCGGGACGGCCTTCGGCTACGGTCGGGCCCGCGCGCATCGGCACGAGGCCGGCGTACGTGCCGAGAGAAAGGCCGGGACCGGTCAGACCGGCCCCGGAGGGAAAGACCCGTCGGCGCCAGCCGACGGGCACAAGGCGAACCCGCCGCGATCAGTCGACCGCGAGCGCCTTGGCGATCAGTTCCTCGCCGCCGGGAACGTTGTCGGCGAAGTTCTTGTAGGACGTCTCCTTGGCGATCGCGAGCCAGGCGTCATAGTTGTCGGCCGACATCTCGACGACTTCCACGCCCGCGTCCTCGAAGGCCTTGGTCATCTTCGCGTCGAGACCCTTCGCCTCGGCCGCGAAATAGTCCTCGGCCACCTTGCCCGCGGCCATCAGCGCGTCCTGCTGCTCCTTGGACAGCTTGTCCCAGCTGCGCTTGGACATCAGGATCGGCTCATACATGAACCACAGGGCATTGGCGCCCGGAGCCGTCAGGCAGGTGGTCTGTTCGTAGATTCGATAGGAGACGAACGAGCCGGACGAGGTGTTGGCCGCGTCGAGCACGCCGGTCTGCAGAGCGGTGTAGATCTCCGAGGACGGCATCGAGGAAATCGACGCACCAGCCCCCACGAGCATCTGCTCGAACGCCGGACCAGCCGCGCGCGTCACCTGGCCCTGCATCGACTCGGGCGACGTGATGCACTGCTTCTTGGACGCGAACCCGCCGGCGAGCCACGCATCCGCGATCACCACCACACCCGCGTCATTCACGATCTTCTTGATGTCGTCCATGAACGGCGAGGTGTTCAGGCGGGCGGCGCGGTCGTGGTTGCGCACGAGCCCAGGCATCAGTGTCGCCGAAAACTGCGGATGACGCCCGGAGGCGTAGTCCAGCGGAAAGGCGGAGATGTCGAGCTGGCCCTTGGTCATGGCGCCCCACTGCTCACGCGCCTTGAACAGGGACTGGCCCGGATAGATCACGATCTCGACGCCGACGTCGGCCTTGGCCACCTCGCGCGCCAGGATCTGCACCATCTCGTCGCGCACGTCGCCCTTGCCGCCAGGCCACTGGTGCGAGGCCTTGAGTTTCACGTCGGCCGCACCGGCAGCCGGAATTGAAAGCGCCAGCGCCGTGGTTACCCCGAGCGCCAGCCGCGTCACAGTCTTGAGCATGTCGTCCTCCCTTTCGACAACCGGCGGCATCGCGCCTCCGGCCTGGCCGGCTCCTCCGCCGGCGCGAAACGGAACGGCCTCCTCCAGGCCGATCCCCTCTGGTTCGAACGCAGGCCTGCTTCGTATGCAGGTTTCCCCTCCGCCGTGCGTCAAGGCAATCACGCGGCGCGCATCCAAGTCAACGCATTTTGTATACAAGAGCAATCTTATTGCATATGTTCGTGGCCATGGACGACGTCACCGCCCCTTCCCGACCGGCACTGCGGGCAGCCCGTGCCCTGCGCGAGGCGCTTGAGGACGATATCGCCTTTGGCGCATATCCTCCGGGAACGCGTCTGGACGAGGTTTCCCTGGCGCGCCGCTTCGGCGTTTCGCGCACGCCCATTCGCGAGGCACTGATCGAACTCGCCGCCTCCGGCCTTGTCGAGATCCGTCCGCGTCGTGGCGCCTTCGTGCGCGAGATCGGCATTCCGGCTCTGATCGAGATGTTCGAGGTGATGGCCGAGCTCGAGGCCATGTGCGGCCGTCTGGCCGCGCGCCGCATGACGGGTGACGACCACAGGGAGCTGCAGGCGGTGCATGGCGCCTGCGAGGACGCCGCCCGTTCCGGCGACCAGAACGAATACTTCATGGCGAACGAGACGTTCCACCACACGATCTACCGGATGAGCGGCAACGCGTTTCTGGCCGAGCAGGCGCGCGCGCTGCAGAACCGGCTCAAGCCCTACCGGCGGCTTCAGCTTCGTGTCGGAAACCGGGTGCGCAACTCGTTTTCGGAGCACCAGGCCATCGTCGACGCAATTATTGCCGGCGACACGGCGGCGACCGACGCCGCGTTGCGCGCGCATGTGCTTATCCAGGGCGAGCGGTTCAACGATTTCGTGGCCTCGCTCGCCGCCGCGGGAAAGAGCCGCCCCGCCACCTGATCGCGGACGCGAAAAAGCCGGACAGGTCGCCCTGTCCGGCTTCAGAAACGCGACCGCAAACCGGCCTACCGCAAACCGGCCTCCAGATCAGGACGTCTTCTGCGCCTTCGACAGCACCACGACCTTTGTGTGGGTCGGCACGCGCTCGAACAGGTCCATCACGTCCTGGTTCCACATGCGGATGCAGCCGGACGACACGCTGCGCCCGATGCTCGAGGGCTGCTTGGTGCCGTGGATGCGATACAGCGTGTCGACACTGCCCTGCCAGAGGTCCAGCGCTCGCGCGCCGAGCGGGTTCTTGGGCCCGCGCGGATAGCCGTCCTTCCAGTATTTCTCCAGGTGCGGGTTGCGCGCGATCATCTCCCGTGGAGGGCGCCAGAGCGGCCAAACGCGCTTGACCCGGATCTTGGCATCGCCCGACCAGGCGAAACCGGCCTTGCCGACGCCGATGCCGTAGCGCAGCGCCTTGCCGCCCGGAAGGACCAGATACAGGAACTTGGAATAGGGATCGACGACAACGGTTCCCGAAGGCTGCCCGCCGTCGTAATCGACGACCTGGCGCCAGTACTTGCGGTCGAAGTTCTTGTAGGGAATGGCCGGGACCTTGAAATCGTAGTCCGTGCGCGCCGCATAGGCCGCCGCATAGTCGAAATCGTCGCCGGGAAGCGGCGGATGGCTCGCCCCGGTCAGGCTCGCGGCCGTGTTCGTGGAGACGCCCGTCGACTGGCAGGCGGCCACGACGAGCGGCAATCCGACCACAAAGGCCCGCCGGCTCAGCATGCCGGTTCCTGCAAGATCGTCCTCGTTCGACGCCATGAATTCTCGCTCCAGAAGGTGTCGCCTCGACACATGCGGTTCTTCTATCCCATCATGCGGGACGAAGCGAGTGCAGGCGCGCAACGCTTGCCGGGATTGTTTGGCCGTGACAAACCGTCCAGGAAGCCTACATTTCGCATCGGCGCGCTCCTTAGGCCCCCTGGATCACGCCATCCGACCAGCGGGGACCCATCCTGGGTGAAATGACCGTACTCGAAGACGACATGGACGGCCGCCGGACAACGCTGAAGGCGGCGGTGGCCGAAACGATCGCGCTGCGTATCCTCGACGGCACCTACCCTGCCGACCACACGCTTCCCACCGAGGCCGACCTGCTCGGCGAACTCGGGGTCAGCCGGACCTGCCTGCGCGAGGCGCTGCAGATTCTCGTCGGAAAGGGCCTGATCTCGTCCCGTCCCAAGCACGGCACGCGGGTTCGCCCGTCGGTCGACTGGAACTTCCTCGACAGCGACATGCTCACCTGGCGGCGCAAGGTGGTGCCGCAGCACATCATCCTGGGCGAACTCGTCAGGGTTCGGGAACTGGTCGAGCCGGAAGCAGCGGCGCTTGCCGCGCGCCACGCCGACGCGCAGACCGTTTCCGAGATGCGTGAGGCACTTCACGCCATGGGTATCGCCGATGGCGCCCGGACGCCCGAAACCCTGGACGCGGACGTGCGCTTTCATCGCCTGATCCTCGCCAGCAGCGGCAATGCGCTCATCTCCGGTCTCGGCGCCTGCATCGAGAACGCATTGCGCGCCTCGATCGTCATCACCTCCGACCCCCGCGTGACCGATCCGATCGCCATCGCCCAGCACGCACACGTTCTGGAGGCCATCGAACGCCGCGACGCGGAGGGCGCTCGCGCGGCCATGGCGGAGCTCATCGGCCTGACCCGCGCGATGCTGGTACGTGCAGGGGCCCTTCGCACGGGCTGAAGCCGCCGGCGCGCCGACCACCGGCTCTCACCTCACCATCTTGTGCCCCGCCTCGTCCTCTCTTACCAATGCCGCGGCGCGGACGTTCGTCCGCCAGCGCGACATCACCCGTTCCACAGCCTGCAACGCGAGACTACATGGCCCCTCCCCTGCTTCACCTTCGCGACATCGCACTCACCTTCGGAGGCACGCCGCTGCTGACCTCCGCCGAGCTGCAGGTGGGGGAAGGCGACCGGATCGGCCTTGTGGGACGCAACGGCTGCGGCAAGTCGACCCTGCTCAAGATCGCCGCCGGGATGATCGAGGCCGACAGCGGCGAGCGTTTCGTGCAGCCCGGCCGGACCATCCGCTACCTGCCGCAGGAACCGGACCTCTCCGCCCACGAGACCGTGCTGGACTATGCAAGCGCCGGCCTCGCGCCCGGCGATGAGCCCTATCGCGTCCAGTATCTGCTCGAGGTGCTGGGTCTTACCGGAAACGAGAGCCCGGCCGCCCTCTCGGGTGGCGAGAAGCGTCGCGCCGCCCTTGCCCGGACGCTCGCTCCCGAGCCGGACATCCTGCTGCTCGACGAGCCGACGAACCACCTCGACCTTCCCGCCATCGAGTGGCTTGAGGGAGAGCTTGCCTCGATGAAGTCGGCGCTGGTGCTCATCAGCCACGACCGCCGTTTTCTCTCCGACCTGACCCGCGCGACCGTGTGGATCGATCGCGGCATCGCGCGCCGCCTCGACAGGGGCTTCGCCCATTTCGAGGCCTGGCGGGACGAGGTCTTCGAGCAGGAGGAACGCGACCAGCAGAAGCTCGCGCAGAAGATCAAGCGCGAGGAACACTGGATGACCTACGGCGTGACGGCACGGCGCAAGCGCAACATGCGCCGCGTGCGCGAACTCGCCGACCTGCGCGCCCAGAAGAAGAACCATCGCGGGCCGCAGGGCACCGTGAAGCTCTCCGTCGGCGAGACGGAGGTCTCGGGCAAGCGTGTCATCGAGGCCTTCGGGATCTCCAAGGATTTCGGCAACGGTCCCATCGTGCGCGACTTCTCGACCAGAATCCTGCGCGGTGACCGGGTGGGACTCGTCGGCGCCAACGGCGCCGGCAAGACCACGCTGCTGAAGATGCTGACGGGAGAGCTCGAGCCGGACACCGGGTCGGTGACCATCGGGACGTCGCTGACCATGGTGACGATGGACCAGGGCCGCGCCTCACTGAAGGACGATGACACGGTCTCGGAGGTCCTGACCGGTTCCGGCGGCGACACCGTGATGCTGCCCGACGGGCCTCGACACGTGATCTCCTACATGAAGGATTTCCTGTTCTCGCCAGAACAGGCCCGCACCCCGGTCTCCGCGCTGTCGGGCGGTGAGCGCGGACGTCTCATGCTCGCCCGCGCGCTGGCGCGCTCCTCGAACCTTCTGGTGCTCGACGAGCCGACCAACGATCTCGACCTCGAGACGCTGGACCTCTTGCAGGAAATGCTGGCCGACTATCCGGGCACCGTGCTGCTCGTCAGCCACGACCGCGACTTTCTTGACCGTGTCGCGACATCGGTGATCTTCGCGGAAGGTGACGGCCTGTGGCGCGAATATGCCGGCGGATACTCGGACATGCTTGCCCAGCGCGGCGCCGGCGTCACGGCGCGGAAGGCACAGGCCGCGCCTGCGCCGAAATCTGCGCCTGCAAAGGGCGAGACATCATCCGAACGCCCGAAGAAGAAGTCGAAGCTTACCTTCTCCCAGCAGCACCAGCTCAAGACGCTTCCCGGCGAGATCGAGAAGCTCAATCGCGAGATCGCGAAGCTTCAGGGCGAGCTGGAAGATCCGGACCTCTACGCCCGCGAGCCCAAACGGTTCGACACCTTGATGGCGAAGCTCACCGACCTCCAGTCGAAGCTCTCGGACGCCGAGGACACCTGGCTGGAGCTGGAAATGCTGGCGGAAGAGGATGCGGCCGGCTGACGTCGGCGCCTCCGGGGGGCCAATCTAGACAAGAAGCCCCACGGCAAGCCAGATGTAGAGCGGCATCGGCGCGGCGCCCCACAACAGGAGCCAGGGCCAGAGCGTGTTCCATGTCGGGGATGTGCGGGTCATGCCAGGCTCCCTGCGACTGTCCAGACGGTGAGGGCCACAACGGCCAGGATGCCGGTCGCGAAAGCGCTTCGCGCGGCGGTGAAGAGCGAACGGCCGGTCGCGTCGAGAGCGGGTGCGCGCGGCGCCTCGTCATCGTCGCGGCTTCCAAGCGTCAGGACACCCAGGTAGGCGGTGAAGAACAGAAACGCCCCGGCTTCCGCGACAAGCACGGCGAATGCTGCGAAGGTCATGTCCGTCTCTCCTTCAGTATGGGCGGCACGCCCGAGATGGCGAATTCCAGGCTCTGGGCGATGCGCCGAGCCTTCTCCATGAAAAAGTCCACGGCTTCCAGCGAGGGCGCGGTGTCACGCAACGTGTGGTGAAACAGCGCCAGCCAGATTGCGAAATGCGGCGGCTTGAGATCGGACAGCTTCTGGTGCGCGGGCACCGGGCGGCCGTCATAGCGGGTGTCGCCGAGCGCGACCGAAGCCCAGAAGTCCTTCATCTTCGCAAGATGCGGCCCCCAGTCGCCGGGGATGGCACGCGCGAAGATCGGCCCGAGTTCGGGATCCGACCGCACGCGGTCGTAGAAGGTCTCGACGAGCGTCGAGATATAGGCTTCGTCGACCCCGAGACGCCCGGCGGCCAGTCGCATGTCCCGCCGCCTGTCGTTTGCGCTGCGCACGCGAATGTCGCTCATGCCGCCTCTCCCGTCAGAAGATCCCGAAGGCCGGCGTTTCCGCCGACGAGATCCTCGAGTGTGTAGTCGTCGAGAACCGAGAAGAAGGCTTCCCGTGCCTTTGCCAATGCCCGCTTCAACCTGCAGGCGGGCGCGATCCTGCACATGCCGTTGCCGCCAGGAAAGCACTCGACGAGCGCCGTGCGCTGTTCAAGCTCACGCACGATGGCACCGACGCTGATACGGCCCGCCGGGCGGGCCAGACGCAATCCGCCGAGGCGGCCACGCTGGCTCTCCACGAAACCGGCCTGGGCCAGCGTTCCGGCAACCTTCATCAGATGGTTTCGCGAGATGTCGTAGCGCGCGGCCACATCGGCGATCGTCACCAGCCCTTCGCCGGCAAGGGCCAGCTGCATCATCATGCGCAGGGCATAGTCGGTGTGAAGGGTCAGGCGCATCCGGGCATCTCCCGCTTAATCATGCATATGAGATACCTCTTTTATATCGCGATCGCAACAAAGAGGTATTACGGATGCATGTTTTACGGGTGACCCAATGGATCACGAACTGCCGTCAGAACGCGCTCTCGCTCAGAAGGGTCTTGCCGTCGGCGACCAGCCGGAGCGGCGCCGACTTCCCGTCCGCGGCAAGGGCAACCACGAGGCGCAGCGTGTCGCCCGGCAGGCGCTCGATCTCGCGTCCCCGTCCCTCCGGCACATAGAAGGCGGTCAGGCCGTAGTCGATGTTGACGACGTCCTGCCACACCGACCTGACATGCCCGGCAAAGACCCGGCGGCCGTCCTGCGGCGGGCTTCGCAGGACCTCGACGGCGCGTGAGACACCATCCTCGTCGGCCTCGACCACCGTCCACACCTCGTCGCCGGCACGAAACTCGCCGGTGTCCCTTGCAAGGTCGAGGGCCACACGCCCGATCTGCGGGTTGAGGATCACATAGTCGCCACGCAGCAGGTCACGCGGGTCGACCGGACGCAGCGCGAGCGTCACCTCGCTACCGGTTGCATGCACGATCAGCCGTTCGCCGAGCGTCGTCAGGATCAGCCCGATCTGGATGAATGCGGCAAGCCCCCAGAGGACGAGCGGCCGGGCCGCGATGCGGCGTGCACGGGCCATCATTCGCCTCCCTCCCCGGCCGTATCTTCAGACACGGCCTTTCTCCGGCTCATGCGCCGCGACACCAGAAGAGCGGTGACGACAAGCACGACACCGGCGATCATGAAGAAGATCGACTGCCCGAGCAGCGAACCGACGGCGCGCCAGAAGACATAGAGCAGCCCGGCCGCGAGCGACAGATTGCCGGTGGCGATCCACATGCGTGACGACATCGCGGTGCCCGCGATGCTGATGCCGAGCATTAATGCGAGCGCCAGGACCGTCTGCAGGATCTCCCGGTGCGGCAGGGCCAAAACGACGACGGCCAGGACCAATCCGGAAAACGCGACGCAGATCACCGCCAGCGGCGCGTCCGCGTTTCCGCGGGACCTGAGCAGAAGACCGGTCGGCACAAGCGCCGCGAGAAGCAGCACCCAGACCAGCGGCGACAGGAAGGACGCCAGTACCGCCAGCGGAGGCATGTCCTGCGGAACCCCGAGGGTGACGGCGGTCAGCGCGAGAATGGCAATCATGAAGACGCCAAGCGATGCCGCGGCCCCGGCGAGATCGGCGGAATACAGCAGATGCCGGTCACCGGCTGACGAAACCCGGGAGGCCCGGGGCATCCGCGCTCCGGCCCAGCCCCACAGAACAAGCGACGCGGCGAAAACCGCGCCGCCGAAATAGAAGACCACGGCGGCCAGCGTCTCCTCCGCGAGGACAGGGTCCGATGCGTCGCCAATCAGAAGCCAGCCGTAGGAGACGCAGGCTTGAAGAAGCACGGCCCATCGGCCCGCCGCAGACGGATAGCGAACCGCGTGCAGGGCCGTCGCCAGCAGCAGCGCCACCACGATCGTCGCCGTGACCGGCGTCGGGTCCGCACCTTCACCGTGCGCCACGACCCAGGACATCGACGCCAGCGCGGCGACAACGAGGCTCGCGCGGGATCCGCAGAGCCAGGCGGCGGCAAGACTGCCGACCGTCACCAGTATCGCGCCGGCGGGCCAGTCCTGGGGCAGGTGATACATCTGCCCGACCAGCGCCAGGCCCGACATGAAGACCAGCGTGGCGAACATGGTGAGAAGATCGGCGACGAGGCGCCGCCCCCGGCTCGCCGCGACACCGGCAAGCACATGGGTACCGGCGAGCAGGGCCAGAATGCCGGAAAGCTTCGCCACGCGGGGTATCGCCTCCCAGTTCGCCGCGACGAAGGCGGCAACCGCGAGTGCGAGACAGATGACGCCGATGGACGCGAGAAGGCCCGGAATCCGGCTTGCGCCTCCGGATGCCTCGGCCACATCCTTGCGGATATGCCCGGCCCCCTCGGCATTCACCCAGCCGCGGGCCTGCCAACGTTCGAGATCTGCAAGAAGGCGAGTTCGATACCTGGAAATGACGCGTGCTCCCCGGACCATTCCGACCAGAGGGACTGATCGGATGCCATCGCGTCAAAATTGCGACGGTTCAGCCGACTATCACCTGAAGACAATAGCGCGCAACCATGGCAATGACCGCGCTGGCGGGAACGGTGACGACCCAGGCCATGACGATCGTCAGCAGATGCGCGCGGCGCACGAGGTGACGCCGATGCAGGTCGGGCGCACGATCCATGCCGTCTGCGTCCATTTGCTGGTCGGAGGGCCTGGCGCGGGAACCGCGCCCCTTGTTGGAAACCCATTCGCGATAGAACCCGACGCCGAACACCGCGCCAACAGCGATATGCGTCGAGGAGACGGGAAGCCCGAAGGCGCTGGCCATCAGCACCACCGCGGCGGTAGCGAGCACGACGCAGAAGCCGCGCACCGCGTTGAGCCGGGTAATGCGCTCGCCGACCATGCGCACCAGACGCGGACCGAACAGCAGCACGCCGAGGCAGATGCCCAGCGCGGCGATCGCAAGCACGGACATGCCGAACTCGAGATGCTCGGCTCCCGGCGTGGACT
This sequence comes from Stappia sp., assembly GCA_002722295.1. GTDB lineage: Bacteria > Pseudomonadota > Alphaproteobacteria > Rhizobiales > Stappiaceae > Stappia. The sequence goes on from PBLF01000027.1 coordinate 28,345, forward strand.
CCACCACGGCGAAGATCGCCGCGACCGGACCGACCGCATTGGCGACGTCGTTCGCGCCATGGGCAAAGGAAAGCAGCGCGGCGGCGGCGGCAAGCGGCACGCGGAAGAGCTGGCGAAGCGTCGGCAGTTCATCCCCCTTCGCCACCGTCAGGCGGTCCAGCACCGAACGCGCCAGCAGATAGGCGCCCAGACCCGCGATCGCGACGGCCGCCCCCATGACGGCGGCGGAGACACCGCCGCTGCGCGGCGGAACGACGACAAGCATGTAAAGGGTGAACGTTCCAGCCATCGCGGCAAAGATCACAGGCACCCAGGTCCGTGCCGCCGCGACCCTGTCCTCGCGCTGCACGATGCCCCTGTGAATGACCGCCAGCATCGCCGCCGCGACGAGCGCTCCCGCTAGCGGCGTGACAAGCCACGACATGGCGACGAGCAACAGCGTCGGCCCGGAGAGCGCGCCAAGGCCGACGGCCCCTATCCCCGCGCCCAGGACACCCCCCCCCACCGCATGAGTGGTGGAGACGGGCGCGCCGATCAGCGTGGCGATGTTGACCCAAACCGCTGCCGCGACAAGGGCGGCCAGCATGGCGAGCGTGAAATCGCCGGCGTTCTGGAATGCATCGGAGTTGAGGAGCCCGGTGGAGATCGTGTCCACGACCCGGTCGCCGACGAGCAGCGCTCCCGCGCCCTCGAAGACTGCCGCGATCAGCAGGGCCGCGCCCATGGTGAGCGCGCGGGCCCCCACCGCCGGCCCCATGTTGTTGGCCACGTCATTCGCGCCGATGTTCAGCGCCATGTAGCCGCCGAGCGCCAGCGCGGCGGTCAGCAACAGCCATTGAGGATGGCTCTGCAGGACGACGGCCGAAATCAGGAAGACGGCAAGCAGGAAAGCCGCACCGCAGGCAATCGCGATGCGCGACCTTGCGAAGAAGACGGTCGCCTCCTCCGCATAGGTGATCTTGTCCAGATCCTTGTCGAGCGCACTACGCCCCGACGTGGAACCCGTCATCTTCGGCTCCGGCTGGCGTTTTCCGGATCGCTCGACCGGATCCCGTACCCGGTCACGAGAATCCATCATGCCAGACGGTCGAAGACAGTCTTGTTACGAAGAAGAGCGGAAAGTTCCGGCTCATGGACGAGACGGGCGGCCTCGTCCGGCTCGAACCAGCGCAGCGAACGCTGCCCCTGCTCCGGCCAGTTGTCCTCCTGCGCCTCGACGCGAAGCGGAAAGACATGCACCCGCACCCGGCGCTGGAAGCCACTGTCGAGCCCCTTGAGATAGCGGAAACTTCCGAGAGCGCGTTCGCCCACGACGCCGGTGAACCCGGTTTCTTCCCAGGCCTCCTGCGCGGCGGATCCCGCCAGCGAGAGCTTCTTGTGCGGCCAGCCCTTGGGCAGGACCCAGCGCCCGGTGTCGCGGCTCGTCGCCATGAGGATCTCGACGCGCCCTTCCGCGTTTCTCCGCCAGGGGAGAGCCGCCACCTGAACGGCCTCGGGCTTGCCGCCGAGCAGCAGACGCACCTTCTCCAGCACCCGGTCGAAACGGGTCGGCAGCTTGGGAAGGGTCACGTCGGCCAGGGCCATTTCTGGAGGCCTTTCAGAGCTAGGCTTTCGAAAAGAAAGACAGAATCACTTTTGCCGGCACATATGCCAGCACACCATGAGTAGATAGGCTGCTTCGCACGCTTTCGCAAGAAAAAAGCGCACTCATTTCGCTTTTCAGCAGTGCCGGCCCGGCCGCACGCCAGAACCTGACCCAAGGTCAGATCTTCAGGTCAAGCATCTGGCGAATGGACGATTTCCCGCGTCTCGCGGAAACGGAGGTCCGGGTGCTTCTCGCCGATGTAGGAGACCTCCCACGCATTCTTGAACAGATACACGGGCCGGTCGTCGCGATCATGCGCCAGGTGGGAGCGATTCGTATCGAGGAACTTCTTGAGCGCCAGCTCGTCGTCGCATTCCACCCAGCGCGCGGTGTTGTAGGGAACCGGGTCGAAGCCGATCTCCGTGCCGTACTCCGTCGCGAGACGGTCGATCACCACGTCGAGCTGCAGGATGCCGACAACGCCGACGATCCAGTTGGAACCGATGGAGGGCTTGAAGATCTGCACGAGCCCCTCCTCGGCGAGGTCCTGAAGCCCCTGGCGCATCTGCTTCACGCGCATCGTGTCGCTGAGGCGCACGCGGCGCAGGACTTCCGGGGCGAAGGCCGGCAGACCCGTGACGTGGATCTCCTCCCCCTCGCTCAGCGTGTCGCCGACGCGGAGCTGGCCGTGGTTGGGCACGCCGATGACATCGCCCGGGTAGGCCGTCTCGGCAAGCTCGCGTTCCTCGGCGAAGAAGAAGATCGGCGCGGACACGGCAATCGTCTTGCCCGCGCGCACGTGCTTCAGCTTCATGCCGCGCTTGAAGACACCGGAACACAGGCGCACGAAGGCGATACGGTCACGATGCTTCGGGTCCATGTTGGCCTGGACCTTGAACACGAACCCGGTGACCTTCGGCTCTTCGGGACGGATGACGCGCGACGTCGCCGGCTGTGCATGGGGCGGCGGACCGAACTCGGCGATGAACTCGATGATCTCCTCGACGCCATAGTCGCGCAGCGCCGATCCGAAGAAGACCGGCGTGAGATGCCCCTCCAGGAACGCCTCGCGATCAAACGCGGGGTAGGCTTCCGCGCCCAGTTCGACGTTCTCCTCGAGTTCGCCCATCACATTGGCGAAGACGGTGTCGGTCAGCAGCGGATCCTCGAGACCCGACACCTCGTGCATGATGTCGAAGCGCTGGCCGCGCCCCTCGCTGGACGTCAGGTAGCGCTTCTTGCGCCAGTCGTAGACGCCGAAGAAATCCGAGCCCATGCCCACCGGCCAGGTCATCGGGGTGACATCAAGCGCCAGCGCTTCCTGGATCTCGTCGAGAGCCTCGAGCGGGTGACGTCCCTCGCGGTCGATCTTGTTGACGAAGGTGATGATGGGGATGTCGCGCAGCCGGCAGACCTCGAAGAGCTTGCGCGTCTGGGTCTCGATGCCCTTTGCGGCGTCGATCACCATGATCGCGGCGTCCACCGCCGTCAGCGTGCGGTAGGTATCCTCCGAAAAGTCCTCGTGGCCCGGCGTGTCGAGCAGGTTGAAGGTGATGCCGTCACGCTCGAAGGTCATGACCGACGAGGACACCGAGATGCCGCGCTCCTGCTCGATCTTCATCCAGTCGGAACGTGCCCGGCGCCGCTCGCCGCGCGCGCGCACCTGACCGGCCGCCCGGATGGCGCCGCCGGAGAAAAGCAGCTTCTCCGTCAGCGTGGTCTTGCCCGCATCCGGATGCGAGATGATGGCGAAGGTGCGCCGCGTCATGTAGGGCGCCTGCGCGGCGCCCGTCGCGGTCTGCGTATCGGTGAGGCTCATGCCGTCTCCCAGGCCGGTTCGCCGGCCAAGCGTGGTCTTCGGATCTTCAGGCGCGGCGCGGTCACGCCGCCGCCATCTTGCCGAGACCTCTAGTGGAGTCCGGCAAAAAACGCCAGTGCCGGATACGGCGCCGGACAGGACGAACGCCGCCGCGCATTGCCGTGGCGCGGCGCGACGGCTATGGCTTTGTCGTCGTCCCCCTCCTTGTGCACGGATCCCGCATGCCACTCATCTCCCGCCGTTTCCTGCCGGTCGCCACCGGCCTCGTTCTTCTTGTCGTGACGGCGATCGTGCTGCTTGCCATGGGGCGGGTTCCCATCTGCACTTGCGGAGAGGTGAAGCTCTGGACCTGGGACGTCACCTCCTCGGACAACTCCCAGCACATCGCGGACTGGTACACCTTCTCGCACATCATCCACGGCATGATCTTCTACTGGGTGCTGCATCTTGCCGCCCCGCGCCTTTCGCTCGGCTGGCGCGCCGTCGCGGCCCTTGTGGTCGAGGCCGCGTGGGAAATCGTCGAGAACAGCCCCTGGATCATCGACCGCTACCGCGAAGCGACGATCGCCGCCGGCTACACCGGCGACAGCGTTCTGAACTCCGTCTTCGACATTCTCTGGATGTTGCTCGGCTTCTGGCTCGCCCTGCGCCTGCCGGTGTGGCTGACGGTGGTTCTGGCGCTCGCGATGGAGATCGTCGCCGCGCTCGTCATCCGCGACAATCTCACCCTCAACGTGGTGATGCTGGTCTGGCCGCTCGATACGATCCGCGAATGGCAGGCTGCCGCGGGCCTTTGATCCCGCCGTCTTGACAGGCCCGGACGCCGAAGCGACTGTCCGCCCGTCTTCAACCGCTCCGGCCCGCACATGTCCCTCGTTCTACCGCTCTCGCTCGCAGCCGTCGGAGGCGGTCTCGCCACCGCGATCGCCGCCCACGACTTCTTCGAGGGCGAGACGCTGGTCGCGGACCTGATCCGGACGGCGCGCCTCGCGCGCGCGGATCTCGCCGACCTCGACCGCAAGGCCATGGTGCGCCGGCGTTCCGCCGCCATCGTGACGCTGACGACCATTCCAAGCCGCATCGGGCTTATCGGCATGACGCTGAAGAGCCTGCTCGACCAGACGCTCCCGCCCGCGCGCATCCACCTCAACATCCCCCGCCATTCGCGACGGGAGAACTGTGCCTACGACGTGCCGGACTGGCTCGAGGCGCTGGAGATGGTCAGGATCGTGCGCTGCGAGGACGTCGGCCCGGCGACAAAGCTCTTCCCCACGCTGAGCGGCGCCAGCGACGATCAGGCGATCATCGTGGTCGATGACGACCGCATCTATCCGCCGGGCTTCGTGGAGACGCTGAGCGCGGCGGGCGACGGCGACCCGGATGCGGCCTTCGGCCTGTCGGGCTGGGTGGTTCCGGCGGATTTCACTGACCGCCCGACGACGATCGGAAGCAATCTCCACATGCAGCCTCCGGCGCCCGTGCGGGCCCGCCGCCTGCGCGAGCCCTTCGAGATCGATATCCTGCAAGGGTTCTCCGGGTATCTCGTTCGTCCGCGCTTCTTCCCCGACATGGACGCGATGCTTGCCCATCGCGACGCGCCTCCCGAGGCGTTCTATGTCGACGACGTGTGGATCTCGGGCTTCTGCGCGGCGCGCAAGTTCGTGGTTCCCTCGAAACGCGCCGGCTTCCAGCAATGGACCCGCAAGGGGCTCTACCGGGCCTCCAGCCTGGGCCTCGTCAACCGTGGCGGCGGGACGCCGGAGACCCGCAACAACACCATCGTCATCCGTCACATGGCGGACCGCTGGACGGTGGGCGGCCACGCGCTCGGAAAGACAGCCGTCAGCAGCCGTGAAGCGGGCGCAGCCGACGCGTCACCTCCGGCAGGATCCGCTCAAGCTCGGCCAGCACCCGCGGATCACGCGCAAGGAAGCGCTTCGCGGCCGGATTGAGTGCATTCAGCTGGCGGCCAAGCCACGGAGCGCCTGAAACGAAGCCGAGCCGCGTGCGCAAGTCGAAGGCGACGACATCGCCCGACAGCGAGATGTGATGCGGCGAGGTCAGCCGCGCGAAACGCGCCAGCGGGTGGTCGTCGCCAACCGCCTCCTCGACATGGGCGCCGCTGGAGTCCTCGCCCGTGCGGCGGATCTCGACGGCCTCGCCATAGTATGTCCGGTTCGCCTGCATGGGACGCAGGACGGTTCCGTCGGCCTCGGCCAGCGGATCGCCCGCACCACGCCCGTAGCCGTGCCGTCCGTCGGCGAAAACCCCCGTCCCGTTCACCGGATCCGGCTTCAGATCCCCGTCCGGAAGCCCTGCCATGTGATACACGGCCAGCGTTCTCGCCCCCTCGGATCCGCCGGCACGCTCGCAGGACACCAGTCGCCAGCCCTGCCCATCCGGCCAGGCCAGCGCGTCGACCGCGTCCACGTCGTGCTCCAGGCGCCGCACCCGGCGCCAGCGGTCGGGAAACCGCTCGCAGGCGTAGAGGTCGAGCGCGCCCATCGCGCAGGTCTCGGGCAGCATCAGGAGCGCGCCGTCCGCCGCAAAGACATAGGGAAACGACGCGTGCTCGCGGATCGGCAGCACCGGCACGGCCGGACCGCACGGCCTCAGGTCCTCGCCAAGCTCGATCGCCACCAGTCGGCCGCGCTGCTCCAGGTACTCGAACTCCTCGACGAACAGCCACAGACGCCCCTCGACGCGTCGCAGGAACGGGTCGGCGTAGTAGCTGAAGGTCGGCGCCGGAACCGCAACGGGTTCGCTCGTGCCCGCCCGCATCAGGAAGACCTCGAAATGCTCCTTGGGAAACCGGTGCAGCCCAAGCAGCCTGCGGCGGTAGAAATCCTGCCAGCGAAGGTTGATCCGGTCGCCCGCCTTGTACGCCCTGTACCAGAGCCCCTGCAGCGGATCCGTCCAGGCCGGACGGCGCGCGTCGATCTTGTTGCGCGTCGAGGCCCAGCGGATGGGCCGGGGAGAGGAAATGTCCACGTCCTCGTCGCCGAGTTCCACCTTTCCGGCGGCCTCCGCCCGCAGCAGCAGGACGGTGAGCACGCTCTGGTCCGCATTGTGGGTGGCCGAGGCCGGGCGAAATGCCTCCCCGTCCAGGGCGAGACGGGCCCAGTCCTCGAGAACCTCCCGCGCGCCCGGATGGTCCCAGTCGAAGCCCACGAGCCCGCCGAGACGGATCTGCCGGTCGAGGAACGCGGGCTCGACACCCAGATGCCCGAGCACGCGCGGCTCGCACCTCTGGGCGAGGTTCGACTGGCCCTTCAGGGTATAGAGGCCGGTTCGCCCGAGAGTGGAAAGCGGTTCGTCGAGGCCGGCGTGCAGCAGCGTCGCGCTGTCGAACCAGAACACCTTGCCGCCGAAACGGCGCGCGGCCTCCAGGATGGCGAGCGGTTTCCAGGCGAAGGTGCCGCTTGAAACGGCCACATGCGGAGGATGGGCGTGAAAGGGAAAGGGCACGATCGCGGCGAAGGGAAAACGGCGCGCGATGCGCTCGCGGTCACCAGGCGCAAGCCCGAGATCGACGACGAGAACACGGGCGACCGCATCGCCCCGGTGACGTTCAAGACTGGCCAGAAAACGGTGCAGCGTGCGTGCGAAGCGCGCATCGGCACCGGTCACGACTGTAAGCGCACCCGTAGCCTCCGCGGCTGCGCCCTGCCCGGCCGGTGCCGTTTCCAAGGTCGCTCCCGTTCCCATGTGTCGCTCTGCCCCCGCAAGGGCCGCCTCACACCCGGGCGGCCGATCCCCGCGCTTTCTTCCACGCAAGCCCGTCGCCTGCAAGCGCAAGAACACGCGCGACGACAAGTCGCTGACAGCACGGCAAGATTTGGTAGCGTCCACGCACGTGGTGTAATTTCAGCGCCGTCGAAGGTGTAATCCCGGGTGGTCACCGAGGTGTATGATCGAGGTGGAGTTTGGCGACTTCAACCACGGATCACACGGAGAC